>JABMNI010000049.1 GCA_013204605.1 Ignavibacteria bacterium | reverse complement strand
CGCGACCCCAACCTTGGCAAGGTTGTGCTCTACCAACTGAGCTATTCCCGCATCAAAGAGTACGCTACAAACATACACGCGGAAATCGAATGGAACAACGAGTATTTTTTTCAATTACGGCAAAGACCTAGAAATACAGGAATTAGAGATATCCACATAGTTATCCACACCCCAGCTACTACTTCCAAATTGGGTCAGATCATCAATTGGTGCACACTACTAGGCGTTTTTCGAAATCAAGTGATTGCACTTAATGCCTTTAATAAACTAGTGGTTAGCTGATTATTGCTAGGATTTTGTTACGCTCAGAAAATTCTCAGTAATTTTTTGTGACAAATGCTCCACAACCGAGGCAATTGTCACTGTATGCCCAATTTCCCATTTCATTGAAGTAATTCCTTTGTCTTCAATTCCACAAGGAATAATATTCTCAAACTCAAGTAGATCGTTATTCACGTTCAGGGCGAAACCGTGTTGGGTTATCCACCGCGAACAGTGAATTCCAATGGCACAAATCTTCTTTTCCGCAACCCAAACTCCGGTAAGCCCCTTAACAGTTTCTGCCGCAATGTTAAACCCAGACAATACTTCAATTACGGATTGCTCAATCGTACGCAAAAACCAATGCAAGTCCGGCCTTAGCAACGAGAGATTAAATATTGGATAACCTACAATCTGCCCCGGGTTGTGAACAGTGGCTTCGCCTCCCCGATTTATCGGAATAACTTTGATATGTTGCTCAGACAATTGAAAGGGGCTTGCCAATACGCTTTCAGACTGTGTATTCCTCCCGAGTGTAATGACGGACGGGTGCTCGCAAAAAACTAGCGTTCCAATGGTTTTTTGTTGTCGTACTGATTCGGCAATCTGCTTTTGTCGTTCCCAAGCTTCCTCGAAGTCAATCAGACCCCAATTTTCGACTGCTATTTTTTCATCCACGGTTTATCTAGGTCCAATTACAGATTTACACACTCATCTACAGATTTACACACTCATCGTATGCTAGCGCGGCCGACTCCATGATTGCTTCGCTAAGAGTTGGATGTGCATGAACAGTTTTGAAAATTGTTGGACCAGTTGCTCCGAGAGCTCTACCCAAACACAATTCACCAATTTGTTCAGTAACATCTGGTCCAATCATATGCGCTCCTAGCAACTCACCATACTTTTCGTCAAAAATTAATTTAACAAAGCCTTGCGTTTTGCCTATACCATGAGCCTTACCGTTTGCAGTATAAGGAAACTTGCCGACCTTAATTTTGAAACCGGCTTCTTTTGCTTTGGCTTCTGTTAGTCCTACACTGGCAACCTGCGGCTGACAGTATGTACACCCGGGTATGTTGTTGTAATCAACTCCATCGGTGTGGTGTCCGGCAATATATTCAGCAACAACAATTCCCTCTGCAGAGGCTTTGTGCGCCAACCATGGTGCACCAGCAATGTCACCAATGGCATATATACCGGGAACATTTGTCTTGCAATACTTGTCAATTTTTATCCAACCGCGTTCAACCAACACGCCTACTTTTTCTAGACCTATGTCCTCAATATTACCTTGAACCCCAATTGCATTTAATGCCAAATCCGATTTCAGAGTTTCTTTTGTTCCGTCTTTCTTTTCAATGACTACTTCAACGCCTTTCCCCTTTTTCTTTGCACTCAACACCTTCGCGTCGGTAATGATCTTCATCCCATCACGTTCAAACGTCTTTCTCAATTCTTTCGATACATCCGCATCTTCAACAGGTAAAATTCTATCCAGCATTTCAATCACGGTGACCTCGGTGCCGAAAGACTGATAGAAGTATGCGAACTCAATCCCTATCGCACCTGCCCCCATAACAATAAGAGTTTTGGGGATTTTTTGCTGAAGCATTGCTTCCGTAGAGGTTAAAATAAACTCTTTATCTACTTCTATCCCGGGAATTACTCGCGGCCGAGCACCAGTGGCAATAATCATGTTTTTGCATGTCACAACATCGGTTGTAGTTCCAGATTCGTCACTCACTTCAATTTGAGTTGGAGAAACAATGAATCCCCAACCTTTAATGTTTGCGATTTTATTTTTCTTAAATAGAAAATTCACACCGCCACTCATTTTGTCGGCTACCCCACGAGATCGAGCAATAACTTTTGGAAAGTCAACATTTACTTTGTCAATCCCAAATCCAAAATCCGAGGAATGATTCAGAAAATTCATGTACTCGGCATTCTTCAATAGTGACTTGGAAGGAATGCAACCCCAATTCAAACAAACTCCACCAAGGCGATCACGTTCAATGCATGCCACCGATAGACCAAGTTGTGCTGCCCTAATGGCGGCTACATATCCGCCTGGTCCTGATCCAATAACTACTAAGTCGAAAGAGTGTTGCTTCATAATAACAATAAAGGGGAAAAGTTGTGTCTGAATTCATGACCCAATTAGTTCAAATTGGCATGGCCTCAAAAATACAGTTGTTTTTTTTGATAACCATTCATTCTTTGTTATGATTTGAATTGCTTTTCTCTTTACGTTAGTGCTCAATCCAAGGGTATCAATTATGGATTCCCAACAAAACAACCACTTTTTGGAGGAATGATGCAAAGAGCTACGATTGTCGCGATTATCGCAACTGTTATTGTTTTATTTATTCTTGACGGTTTGTATTACGAAGTAATCATGTCGGGAATGATGACGTCGATGCCCGATGCGTTTAAGGCGGCAATGAAACCAGAGCAACCGAACCCGGCCGTTTGGCTTATTATTAATGCGTTCATTGTGGCCATTTTGTTTTGGGTTGTTATTGGGCGTAATCCTAGCCGTCCAATAGATGCTAAGTCTGCCGCTATAGCCTGTGCTACTGTGTATGCACTTGTATCTGTAATGTTCTCGTTCTTCTTTATCGTGATGATGGCCAATTGGCCGATCAAAGGCGAGGTGATTAATGTGGTGTATTCAGCAGTTTTAGGTGCCATTGGAGGCTACGTGATGGCATTTGTACATAACAAGCTGTCTAAGGCATAACGCGCGAAAACTGCAGTATTTTTGAAAAGCAAAAAGGCCTCTCAATTGAGGCCTTTTTTGTTTGAATTTGTAAACGTTACTAACGGGTATCAGCCACAGCCGGCTACATCCAGTTACGAGTTATAACGAACTGTTAGGATCCGTTACGATCTTGCTATGATCCGTTACGATCTTGCTACGATGACCCGCGTTTAGCTATTGTAGTGGACAGATTCTTGAAGTAAAGGATCGCCGATTGGCACCGCACTTCTCTTTTTGTAATTCTGAACAGCCAAAAGCAAGAATACACCAGCGAAGAACAACCAACCCGTCAGCTCCTGCCAACCCATGGTGAATTGTTCGCCTGAATTTGCAGCAGCTACCTTGCTAACGGCCGGAATGATTATCCAGGCAAGGTCAACAAAGTGTGAGAACAACACGATTACTGCACCGGCTATCAAAAAGTTCATTTTCCGTTTCACGTCTTGACGTAACAACACTATAAATGGCGCCACAAAGTGCGAGACTATCAAAATATATCCCCAGATCTCCCATTGGTTATGCATTCTAAACTCGAAATAAATGGTCTCTTCGGGTAGGTTCGCATACCAAATAATGAAATACTGCGAGAAGGCAATGTATGCCCAGAACGAACTGAAGGCAAACATTAATTTACCTAGGTCATGAAACTGTTCAGAAGTAATGTACTGACGCAATAAGCCCGCCTTGTACAGCCATATCGTCATAAGTGCCAGTACAGATATACTCGCCACAAAGTGTCCCGCAAACGTGTATACGCCCCACATGGTTGAAAACCAATGTGGCTCAAGACTCATTAACAAGTCAAATGAACAAAACGTGATAGATAGAGCGTATACTATTACCCAAGGCGCAGCGCGCTTCCAATTTTTTCTTGTTGGAGTAATATCCGAAGCATTAGAATCTTGTTTTACGGAATTACCAACAAGAAATCGTAGCATTCCAAACCAAAGCAAGCAATAAATGCCGATTCTAACTATAAAGAACGTCGTATTCAAATACCCAGATTTAGCCACAAGCAAATGATCAGTTGCTGCGGACTCATGAGACCATTCATAGATTGAATGGTGCGAGAACAAGTTGTAAATAATTGGGGCAGCAAACAATGCAACGTACGGCACCATTCCGGTGAAATTCTCAGCCGTGCGGCGAACGCTAACACTCCATCCCGCACGTGTGAGATACTGCAGCGCACTAAAAAACAGCATTGTAACTGAAATACCGGTAAAGAACCAGAATCCAAGCAAATAGTCTGCAAAAAATCTCTCTTGTCCGCCGGTGATAAATACAGCCGCTAAACCTAAAGCTCCAAGAACTATCAGGGCAAAGCCAACCTTTTGCATTTTCGCAATTAGTGGTGTTGATCCGAGATTAACCGATGTCATTTAATTCTCTGTTATAACTGATAGTTACTGTGCATTATTATTTTGAAGTGAACGCAAATAATAAATTATTGTCCACCGATCGATAGGAGAAATCTTATCTGCATAAGAAGGCATCAAGTTTTGACCTGCACTAATGATGTGGAAAATCCTCGAATTCGACAATGCAGAAGTTTCGGGACGAGTAAGATTTGGGATACCTGCCCATTCACCACGGACGGCTACAATTGATTCACCTTTTGCATCGTAATTATGGCAAGGAGAGCAGAACACATTGAAGCGATTTTGGCCCCTAGACAACACAAACGCTGACTTTTCAATTTCTGGGTCAACATTATTAGTTTCAGCCAACTCAATATCGCCCTGACCTAACAAATAGGTTGTGGCGCCTCGAGCAACTGTCCCTTCTACGGGATCTCTTAAGCTCTTACGATCAGCAAAAAAAGTATTCCCTGACTGCGGAATATCTTTAAACTGAAGGTCAAGATTCGGCAACACTTCAATAGGAGGTGATTCGGAAAACCAGGTAGTCCGGCTTGAAAGCACCGATACTATACCGGCAACAAGTGCTAGTCCAACTATACCAAGTGCGTATAAAGATTTTCTATTCATTTTCATGCTCATTATACAGTTTCTTTCACTTCAATGCTGATTCTACAACGTGTACATTTGATCCACCAAGGCTGACCAGCAGCGATTGTGTTCCTTCGGCCGAAAATCTATCATCATTAGCATCAATTGTTACAACAAATGTGTCATCGGTTGCTTTCTTGAAGCTTTCATCTTCTTGGTACTTATTATACCATGTTGGAAGCTTACACAAGTGGAAGAGTCCCAACGCAGTAAAAATTGCCGTACCTAATACGGTGAGTTCAAAATCGATGGGCATTGAAAACTGCCAATCAAAGAAACCCTTACCGCCGATATTAAGTTTATAACTATCCGCACCAGTCCACCACTGTAACCCGAGCGCTGTGGTTAAGCCCCCTACCATTCCTACGAATGAGAAGTAACTAATGATGGAGCGTTTGATGCCCATAGCTTTATCTAACCCGTGCACAGGATAAGGAGTGTGAACATCCCATTTTCTGAACCCTGCGTCGCGTAATTTTTCTGCTGCGTGTACTAAAGCGTTCACATCAGTAAACTCTGCAATAGCTCCGGCTAAATTTGAACTTGCCATTATGCATGTCCTTCAGTGTGTGATCCGTGTTTTGGTTGCGAGCCTGGTAAAATTCCCTTGACTTCTGAGATAGCGATAACGGGAACAAACTTTGCAAACAACAAAAACAACGTCAAGAAAATTCCAAATGTTCCAACGAAGATGGAGATTTCCACCCAGGTTGGCGAGTAATAACCCCAAGAAGCGGGTAAAAAGTCGTGGTGCAATGAAGTTGCGATAATGGTGAATCGTTCAAACCACATACCAATGTTAATGAAGATCGAGATCACAAACATTACGGGAATACTTCTGCGAATTTTCTTGAACCAAAATACCTGTGGCGAAACCACATTGCACGTTACCATGGTCCAATATGCCCACGCATAGTCTCCGAAGGCGCGGTTTATGAACACCCATTTTTCCCATGGATTGCCGCTGTACCAAGCGATGAACATCTCCATCGAATATGCGTAGCCCACCATCATACCGGTAGCTAGCATTATTCGGTTCATGTTGTCGAGGTGCTTAAGTGTAATAAACTGCTTTAGATCCAGAACCTCTCTGACTATTAACAGTAACGTCATTACCATTGCAAAGCCCGAGAAAATAGCGCCGGCAACGAAGTACGGTGGGAAAATTGTTGTGTGCCAACCGGGCATGATTCCCACGGTAAAGTCCATAGAAACCACTGAGTGTACAGACAACACAAGCGGCGTTGAAATACCAGCCAAAATCATGTAGGCAATTTCATAGTGGTGCCATGATCGGTTTGAACCGGTCCAACCCAACGAAAGGATTCCATACACAGTTTTAGCAATCTTACTTTTCACGTAGTTACGTAGCGTGGCTAAATCTGGAATCAGACCGATAAACCAGAACATCAGCGACACAGTGAAGTATGTGTTTACAGCAAATACATCCCACATTAGTGGCGACCTGAAGTTCACCCACATCTGCATTTGATTCGGGTACGGCAGAAGCCAATAGAACAACCATGGACGTCCCGTATGGCTCAGCACCATGGTCATGGCACACAGCACCGCAAAAATCGTCATGGCCTCGGCCGATCGATTAATTGCCGTGCGCCACTTCTGTCTGAACAAATACAGGATGGCTGAAATCAAGGTTCCAGCGTGTCCAATACCAATCCAGAATACGAAGTTGGTAATATCCCAGCCCCAACCTACTGGATTATTCAAACCCCAAACACCAATACCCACGAAAATTGTGTACCCTAAGGCGACCAATCCCCATCCGGCCATCGACGCCGTTACCATCAGGGTTAAAAGGTATTTGGCTGTGATTTTAGACTCAACAATGCTCGCTATACGCGCTGTTACGTCGCGTAAAGTTGGGCTGCCGAGTACTAGAGCTTCACGAACCGGTTCGTCGTGAGGATCTGCGTGAAGCTTTTGTTGCTCCTGAACTTCCGTCATTGATAATTCCTGGAGGTAATACTTTATTTACTAATTACGAGTGATGATCCGATGAAGCATGCTCTTCAGTCACACCCGACGATGTGATGTTTGCGTTCCTGACTTTTGCCAAGTATGTAATTGACGGACGTACATTCAGCTCTGAAAGCACTCTGAAACCGCGATCGCCCATTCTTGCCTTACTTACTCTACTGTCTTTGTCATTCATGTCACCGAAAATAATGGCACCTGCGGGGCACGCTTCTTGGCAAGCCGTAATTGCCTCACCGTCATTGATTCGAGCTCGCCCGTCATCTTGTGCATGCCATTTAGCTTCGTGAAGTCGTTGTACGCAAAACGTACACTTCTCCATGATACCACGCATCCGAACAGTAACATCCGGATTGAAAACCATATCCAAAGGCGCACGCTTGTCAGTGTCATAGTTCAAAAAGTTAAATCGTCTAACTTTATACGCGCAGTTGTTCAAGCAGTATCTCGTTCCCACGCATCGATTGTACGTCATCTCATTCAACCCTTCAGGCGAGTGAGTAGTTGCCGCCACTGGACAAACATTCTCGCAAGAAGCATTTTCGCAGTGTTGGCATAACATCGGCTCCATAATCGACGCTGGATTTTCCATATCTCCAACGTAATATCTATCCAACCGAATCCAATGCATTTCCCTACCAAGAATCACCTGCTCTTTTCCAACAGTAGGAATATTGTTTTCGCTCTGGCATGCAATTATGCATGATGAACATCCTGTGCAAGAACTCATATCGATGGTCATTCCCCACCGGTGACCTTTATATTCATAGCCCGGATTCACTGAAAGGGGCTTTAAATATTTACCATCATTACCGGTGTTAGGAAACTCTTCTTCCAGACCCACAAACTTTTTATTCTTAAAGTCAGCAGCCGACAGCCATTTGGCTATTGGCCTCTCACCGTTGCCATCATCCAGCGTGTGATGATTTTGCGTTGTTGCAATTTTATGAAGAGCACCTTCAACTACCTTAACAGATGAAATAGCAACGAACGCTAATGAATTGCTAGATTGAGCAACTCCAAAACAGTTCGATCCGACTCCCATGAGCACTCTTCCACCCGCTGTTCTACCGTAACCAACTGCAGTAGCAATTACATTATCAGCCATACCCACCTGTACGTATACGGGCAGATTAATTTCACCATTCTTTGTTGAAATGGTAACAACTTTTTCATTTGCCTTAGCAAGGTCCTTAGCTGATTTTGTAGCAGCAACACCAATCGATACCGCAGTGTTTGCACTCATCAACGCTACGTTGTCCCACGTAATCTTCGTCACGGGATCCGGCAGTTCCTGCAACCAACTGTTGTTAGCATACTTTCCATCATACAACGCGATCGAAGGATTGATCTGTAATTGCATTGAGTTACTCGTTTTCGATCCTTCCAAAGCAGAAGTGCCTGCTGCGTTGAAAACGTACGATCCGCGCGGCGCTGATTTAACCACGCCGTTCGTTAATAGTTTCGACCAAGCCTTGGCGGCGTCCGTATCCAAACCTGCAGCATACTCAACGGCATTCTTCATCACATACGAGTAATAATTTTCTGTATCAGCCAAGAATTCCGGCGATAATTTCTTTGCAATTGAAATCAGTGTATCCTGAAGCGAAGGAACACCCTCGTTTAACGGAGCAATCAGCGGCTGTTGTATACTATACTCGCCGTGCACACTTATTGCGTCTCCCCAGCTCTCCAACCAATGCGCCGACGGAATGCTCACACTACAAATCGATGCGTCGGCCGTTTCATCTTCATAAAGATTAACCGCCGCTCTTACCGGCACCTTTGCTACGGCATTCCGAAACTCCTTCGAAGCTGAGTACTCTGGATTAACATCTGCAAAAAGTACTACGTGTACATTGCCGCTCTTCATCATTTCAATAGCAGCAGAAACCGCCGTTGATTTTTGACCGCTGTTTGGAATCTCATTCTGTGGGTCGACAATCCTGCCAGCACCAACGCATCCAAGCGTATTGTTTATGGAAAGTGAAATAGCATTTGCTAGAGGAGAAAGGTGACGTCCAGCCAAAACAACAGCCTCACCGCTTTGTGCCTTCAATTCGCCAGCTGCACGTTTAGCCTGTGAAGTAGTCTCCGCTGTCGCCGCGCCAACAATACTCCCACCAACCGCATTCGAACCAACAATCTCTTGCTCAATTACCGCTAAGAATGGCTCCAATTGCGAAGGGTGAAGCTTCACTCTCTCATCCGCGTTCGCTCCTGTAAGTGAGTACTGCGACTCAACCATAATCCATTTAGAAATTTCTGCACTAGTGCCCGTCGGTGATCGTTGCGTTGCCCATTGGCGAGTGTACAACAATGCAAGCTTGTCTGTTCCCAACACGTCTGAATCAACAGATACAACAACCTTAGCCTGACTAAGATCCAACGCGAATTCACCATCCAATCCAAACATCGCCTTATTTGCAACCGCAGCATTATCACATATAATGGACGGAAGAGTAACAAACTCTATCGTCGAATTCTGTGTGGAAATCTCCCCCATCAATTTTGAATATGATGGCGAACAATGCTCACTAACAAATACAATTGCCTTCTTGCCGTTCGCTTGCGCTTCTGCAATTCCATCAGCAATTTTCTGCGTGGCATTATCAGTTGAGGTTGCGCCTCTGTTAACTCTCGGGCGACGTATCCGATCGGGATCGTACAATGACAAAAGGGATGCCTGCATTTCAGCCGAGGTAGTACCCACGTTCGTTGAATGCTGCTCGTTACCCTTTACCTTGATTGGCCTACCCTCGCGGCTCTTCACCAACGCACCATACGCCACATTCCTGTGCGAATACACCGTAGCGTAATCAATAGATGTTCCAGGAATCGCCGTTTGATGAGACTTTACCGAAGAAATTAATTTCTGCTCCGGTCTTCTGCATGCCACTGCTGTGAGCGCCATCGAGGCCGACATTACCGTCATAAATCCGCGGCGACTTACCGGCGAATCTATCAAGGGGGCTGTCTGTTGTACTGAAGAAAATTCTTGTTCAGAATCCTGCACCGATCCTGCTAAATGCTCGATGCTCTTCCATTGCTTTGTGCTTGAAGAATTGAGCTTACGATCTGACATAGATGAACCTTGTTTGGAGATTTCAATATTATTCATAACTGATTTTCACACTGTCAATAATGACAGGTTGAACACGTTTCTGGGCCGATTCCGGCACTCTTTGGATGTGGAATACCTGCAACAACGTGCGCAGGTAAAGGACTAATCATTTGGCCGTATGACGGAGATATCATTGGCGTTGATTTGCCAATCTGAGCTTCAATGGATGTAAAGATGTACGCACTATCTTTTAGGTTCTTCACGTTGTGCATTCTTCCCGTGAACACTCCAGAAATCGGACGAGCTCCAATAATGCCACTCTCAGGTTTGCGATGGCAATCGATACACCAACCCATAGACAATGGTTTGAATTGCGACACGACACCCATTTCTTCAATAGGACCATGGCATGACTTACAATCAATCTGCGCACGAATGTGCCTAGAGTGATTGAAATGTGCATAATCCGGCAACTTGTGAATACGAACCCACTCAATTGGTTGTCCAGACTCGAAGCTCTCGCGAACCACCTTGAGTTTTGGACTCTCAGCCTTAACCAGCGTATGACAATTCATACAGGTTTGAGTAGAGGGAATTGGTGAATGCGCTGATGATTCAACTCCTGCATGACAATACTGGCAGCTAATCTGCAACGTTCCCACATGCATCTTGTGAGAAAACGGAACTGGCTGCTGGGGTCTATACCCAACATCGGCATTGTCATTCCACATGCTGAAGTACACTATAAGAAAGATAGCAGCACCAGTAGCTCCTGCCACTGCACCGCCCACCTTTACAGCCTTATCGAATTGCCGTGAAAACATTCTCCACCCTTTGTTAAAAGACGCGCAAATATCTTGAAAAAGACCGACCTATTCAATGAAGACAAAACTTTTGTCTTCAAGCATTATTATTCCGTCTAATCTTTCTGGCCAATACCAATGTGAATATTGTCACAATGGTTGTTGGAACAGCAAGCATAAACAAAACTGAAATAGAATAGGAGTCACCTAAACTGGCTCCCTCTGTACCTGCTCCAAATCCATCTTTGCAATTTGGACACGCAAGCACGGAGTTAACCGCGAACAACAACATCGAAGCCGTTACAACTAAGATGTAGAAACTCTTTTTGATGTAGAATTTCATTTTCATGATACCGGATACCATTGATACAACATGAAATACACCAATACACCAGTAATAGAAACATAAAGCCAAATCGGAAACGTAACTCTTGCAATTTTTCTGTGCTTTTCGACTTGCAGTTTCAATCCGCGAAACAACGTTATCGAAGCAAGAAATGGCACCATCATTGCCAAGAACACGTGACTAATCAACAGCGAATAATACACCGGACGTATGGCACCTTCGCCTGTGAACTGGGTAGTATAACTTCCAGTTGTATCATGTAAATGCACTTTGTGCAAAAGGTATCCAACTAAGAATAACATCGAAACAACAAATGCCAACTTCATGCACCTTCGGTGCCAATCTATTTTCTTCTTCTTAATAAACGAAAAGCCCACTACCAAAAGTAGCGCACTCAAAGCATTCAATGTTGCGTTGACTAGTGGGAGGCTATCCATTTTTTCAATAACTCAATGTCTGAAGGTTCTTCGCTATCGTAGTAACCTTTAATCGTCATGTTTTCATCTACCGCCACTAGTCGCGTTGTGTGCATGGAAGGTTCTTTAGGATCAATAACGGCAAATCCAACCTTAGATACCTCGTGCATCGACTCCTCTGGCATTGTAATCATCCACCAAGATCCTGGCATTGCGTTGTACGAACGCGCATACTCAGCTAACACTTCGCCATTATCATTAACCGGGTCCGTACTTATCGAAACCAATTTCACCTTGCCGTTAAATTCCCGAATCAGATCTTTCTGTTTTGCATTCAGTCTTGGACAAACTGTCTGACAAGCCGTAAAGAAAAATGACGCAATCCATTTGCTGCCGCGCAATGAAGTTGATGTGAATTCACTTCCACTCTGATCAATTCCAGAAAACACCGGAGCCGGAATACTAACTGTGGCAATTGTTCGGTTCATTCCTTCAGTAACGGAATCGGCTTGTTCATTAGCTGAACAGCCAAGGAATATGGTCGATGTCATCGCCAAAACAAATAGCGATCCGTAAACACCATTACGCGTCAGAATCTTCAACCCTGAAAACCAATTTCCATATGGTGAATCGAATTTCAATGTATGTAATCCCACGACTCAAGAAAATTGAGCGCAAATGTTAACACAACAAAAAGAAACGCCGGAACATATACTAGGAATCGCAAGAATGGATGATCAAACTTGAGGTGCATAAATATGTACATTACCGCTATTACCTTTATCACAGCTATTATCACACCAATAGAGACGTGCAATATGTCTCCCGGAGTTCCCCAGCTGGCTGGGAAATGCAGACTCTTAGCTGCAACCACTGTTAAAACGGTTAGAGTGCATAAGGTGTAAAAGACCTTCATATATGAAGGGATTACATTACCGTGATCATGTCCCATAAATCTTGTCCTTGTTTCAATTCAGTATTAATGTACACTCAGTTTTAATGTCCGCCAATTGCGCCATGATACGGTATCATCAAATACAGCGCAGGGAAAATGAAAATCCACATCAAATCAACAAAGTGCCAATACAGTCCTAACGTTTCAACTTTCACCGGATATGGGTATCCCTTTTTCGTAAAGGATTTGAACCACATAAAGCTCATCGGGATCATTCCAGCAATAACGTGAATTGCGTGGAATCCGGTCATCATGAAGTAGAATGAGAAAAAGAGTGTGTGATGCTCTTGACCCGGAAACAATCCGTGCTCGAATTTCGAACTATACTCTATGAACTTCACAATTAAGAAGCCAAAGCCCCCTAATATGGTGAGTCCCAAAAAGAGTTGGAAAAATCTGTTGTTTTTCCGCTCCAAATGGTAAATGCACATTGCCATCGTAAGGGAACTTCCAATTAGAATGAAAGTATTTACCAATGCAAGGGGCCAACTAAGAAGTGCCGACCCTTGACCGAAAGTGTCGTAATTCGCGTTTCGAAGCACAATAAAGGCCCCGAAGAAACCCGAAAAGAACATCAATTCAGATGCAAGGAAGGCCCACATAACCAACTTCCCATGAGGGATTTTGGTGACTGGCTCGTGGGAAAGATTTAATGCTGAGGACATACACTCACCAAGTAAAATTGATATCGTAATTGAATTTTCATATTTAAACCTTGTCCACCAAAACTAGAATGTACACGCCCATTAGTACCGCATACGACGTAAGTAAAACCTTACGAGCTCTTGAATGACTGCGTTCACCTACAAACCGAATAGCTTCATACGTCATCCACCCACACAGTCCAACAGCACCAACTATATACATCGTGCCCGTTACGCCAATAATCCAAGGTAACATGCAAAGCAACGCAGTAACGATGGTTGAAAGCAAGGTCTGCCAAGCCACTATAGTTCCCGATTCGTCTGTTAATGAGCGAAGCACAAAGCCCCCTTCTCTATAATCAGACCGGTACATCCACGAAAGCGCAAGAAAATGCGGTATTTGCCAAGCAAATAGAATTGCAAACAACACTAACGCAGGGGCATCAATTGTGCCGCGAACCGCCGTCCATCCGCCAACAAAGGGTAATGCTCCCGGAATACTTCCTACTATCAGCGCCCATTTTGTACGTTGTTTTAAAGGAGTATACACCGCTACATAAAGTACCCAAGTAATTGCTGCAAGGGCCAATGTTAACATATTAATCGGAGCAATCAACGCAGCACCAATTACTGTAAGCACGACGCCAAAAACAATTGCATTTTTTACAGAAATCGCACCCGATGGAATTGGTCGCAAAGCTGTGCGTTTCATTCGACCATCATTTTTTCGCTCCATCACGTGATTGAACACGCAACTTCCCGCACTAATTGCAATTGTTCCTAACATGGTTTCAAAAAAGTGCAGCCAATTCACCACTGACGAAGCATACGCAACAACATCAACTTGGAGCGCTAAATAGTATGCAGTGAGCGTGCTCAACGCCACCATTTGTGTAATACCAGGTTTGGTTAACTCATAGTACTGACGCAATATCCCAGAATTCAAATCAGGAATTATCGTATCGCCAACCATTTGATTGGAAAGGGGCGATGCAGTCTGTGTATTACTTGTGGATTGCATCAACGAACCCCCTCATGCGTTGTGAGGTTCGTCTCATGAATGAAACTATAGTCAGGCTGAGGGGAACTGCCCTTCATTGCAAATATCAACTGCAATGTTGAAAGCCCAAGTATAATCACACCACCCATTACATGAAGAGTAGTTTGCATTTCACCACGGTATGAGAATAACACCATAGCACCAAGCGTTGCTTGTACCAACACCATAACAACAACACTAGCAGAGAGTTTGCGTAAGGCTGAGCCTTTGCTTGTACTGTTACGAATTGAAAGGAACGATCCAATTGCCAATGCAAATATTCCGTACGCGAGCGTGCGATGCAAAAAGTGAATAGTTACCTGCATATTACCAAGTAATTCTGCCGACGGAAAGAATCCTGCCGCACTCCACTCAGGGAAAGTTACGCTGGCACCCCAGGCGTCAGTATGGCGGGTCAAAGCACCAAGAACAAATTGCACAGCTACCGCAGACCACGTGACAATCAACAATGTGCGTGCGGATTTTTTCAGTCCGGCGTTTCTCGGTAATTTTTTCCAACTCGGTGAACTTAAAGCTGCGATACCAATTACTAGCGATAAAAATAATTCCGCTAAAACAGCATGTGTAGTGGACGTCCAATCAGGAAGGTTATGTAGTACGGTGTATCCACCAAACGTACCCTGAAGGCAAACCGTAATAAAGGCACCAATGCTAAGCCACAGTAGTCTTAACATGCGAGAGCTTCTAACTGCTTGCATTACACTGAAGGCCAGTAGTACTCCCAATGAAATCATAAATGCCTCTAAAAAACCTGCAGGCATTGAATGAAGTCCAATTATCCCTGTTCCCACAATCAGTAATACCGCCGTCAGAATTCCAACAATGGTTTTGCTAGGACGTTGTTCCTTTTTAGTCTTGGTGAAAACTAAAATCAACAGCAAAGAAGAAACCATCCCAACAATTGTGGCAAGCAATCTATGTCCGTGTTCCCAAAATTTTGCGCCCTGTAAAAACCACTCCGACGGCGCATACGTAACCATAGCCACACCGTTCGATGTTGGCCAATCTGAAAACGCCATTCCTGACCGTGTTGTATTAACGTGTCCACCCCATACGATAAGGCAGAATGTCAACACTGATAGGATCAGTGCGGTATAGAATATGGATTTAGTGGGCGCCAAAAACTTTATTCTCTGATTCTTCCTTGCTAACCGCAATAGTGTGGTGATGGACTGAAATCGACTCTCCAGGTTCCCATTGAGGCCAGTAATCAAGCTCTCTACCTTCAACGCAAAATTCGTACGGACCGCGATAAACTGTGATGTCGGTGTCGAAGTTTCCATGACCAGGATGTTCCGGAGCTGCCCATTCTAATGTGTTTGCATTCCACGGATTACGTCCGGCTTTTTTACCCCAGATTAGCGAGTGGAAAATATTTGCAACTAATATTAATTGTGCAAAGCCCAACACGATTGCAGAGATCGTAATGAACTCGTTTAGACCACTTAGCCCCTTAAGAAAGTCGTACACATTTGGGTCGTAAATACGGCGCATGTGTCCAGCCAAACCAAGAACGTGCATCGGGAAAAATGTGCAATTGAATGCAATAAAGGTCCAGAAAAGGTGCCTGCGTCCCCACGTTTCGTTTAGCATTCTGCCGTACATTTTAGGGAACCAATAGTAGATACCGGCAAAAATTCCAAAAAGTGAACCACCAAAAAGTACGTAGTGGATATGCGCTACAATAAAGTACGTGTCGTGAATAAAGATGTCAACGGCTGCAGAAGCCATGAAGACACCGGATAATCCGCCAATGATAAACATCGACACAAAGGCAAGTCCACTCAACATTGCGGAGGTAAATCGAATATCCCCTCTCCACAGAGTACCCAGCCAGTTAAATACTTTTATAGATGAAGGCACGGCAATCACAATGGTAGATAGTACAAAGGTGGTGCCTAAGAGCGGGTTCATGCCGGATTGGAACATGTGGTGGCCCCAAACAATGAAGCCTAAGAATGCTATTCCGCTTAACGCAAACACCATTGCTTTGTAGCCATAAATAGGCTTACGCGAAAACGTTGCCAGTACATCACTAACTACTCCCATTAGAGGTAGAATCATGATATACACCGCGGGGTGAGAATAGAACCAGAAAATATGTTGCCAAAGTACCGGCTGTCCACCACCCGCATAATGCGATGAAGTAACTAAACTGTCCGGTAGGAAAAAACTTGTGTGCAAGAAGTTGTCCATGAACAACATCGTTAATGCGGCAGCTAGAACGGGAGTTCCAAGCGTGATAATAATAGCGGTAATAAACAACGCCCAAACTGTTAGCGGCATATCAAAAAGCTTCATGCCTTTTGCGCGCTTGTTCATAATGGTCGTCACATAGTTTACGGCTCCCATTATAGAAGAGAAACCAATCATAAACAATGCTATCAACCAAAGGGTCTGACCGCTAATCGTGAAAACGGGCAGTCCGGTAAGCGCACTAAGGGGCGGATACGACGTCCACCCTGCCGCGGCATACCCCGTTTCTGTGTAAAAGCCGGCCATCATTATTAAACCGGCGGGAGGCACCAGCCAAAACGACCACATATTCAGCCGCGGGAGCGCCATGTCGTCGGTACCAATCATTAACGGAATACAGAAATTTCCGAACATACCCGCAGCAAGCGGAATGATCACGAGAAAAATCATTACCGAGCCATGCATGGTCAGCAACTGTGTGAAAAATTCAGGCGTAATAACTCCACTCATAGGTTCGGTAACCCATGATGCCGGCAGAATTGATCCAATCACCGGAATTGGTTTTCCCGGATAGGCTAACTGCCAACGGATAAACAACGCGAATGCTCCACCTACAAACATGAAGAACAATGCAGCTATCATGAACTGTTTTGCAATTACCTTGTGGTCGGTAGAAAACAGATACTTTCTATACCATGGTAACTCATGATGGTCATGATGACCAACATCCATTGTACCAGAATCGGGCGTTACAACTGAAGTTTCACTCATTATTAATACTCCTGTACCTTCTACTTTTCGTTTTAATGTGATGCCGGATGAGACTCTTCAACTATGGGAGCAGGCTCGGTTGTTCCCGCACTCATCATTCGCAGTTGCTTAACATCGGAATTCTTTTGATCTAACCACTTATCATATCCTGACTTCGAAAGTATTTCATACTCAGCTCGCATGGAATAATGTCCACCGCCACAAAGCTCCGCGCAGGCGAGTTCGTAATTGCCGGTTTTGAACGCATTAAACCAAATCTTCATCCACAAACCCGGTATAACGTCTTGCTTAACACGCATATGAGGAAGGAAAAAACTGTGCAGAACATCAATCGAAGATCCTCTAACAACAACATTGGAGTTTACCGGAATTTTGAATTGGTTTTCCGTTACAAAGTCATCCATTCCCGCTTCGTCTGTAGAATCTATTCCGAAAGGATTTGTTGTGCTCATTAAATGGC
This sequence comes from Ignavibacteria bacterium, assembly GCA_013204605.1. Taxonomy (GTDB): domain Bacteria; phylum Bacteroidota; class Ignavibacteria; order Kapaibacteriales; family Kapaibacteriaceae; genus JABMNI01. The sequence continues at coordinate 20,183 of JABMNI010000049.1, read as the reverse complement.
GCGCCGATCTGTCCGTATACGCATTGCGTCCAAACTTGCCATCGGCGCCAGGGTACATAGCATACCAACCAAATTGTTTTCCCAACACTAAAATCTCAACATCTGCCACTGGTACTTTATGAGAATATTTGGTTTCTGCCCAAGCGCTATCTGTATAGAGGCCTAATCCAGCAAACAGTATCGTGGGTAGGATGGTCCAGGTAAGTTCAACAATGTTGTTCCCGTGGTAGTTATATCCTTTTCGCCCCTCTTTGTGCCGGTATTTAATTAGGAAATACCCCATTATTCCAAACGTTAGGAAGAATATTACTACGCTTAAGTAATAAATCACGCCGAACAGGTTATCCAACTCGGCCCCGAATGTCGAAACATTCTCTGGGAACCAAGCCATCATATTAAAAACTTTAAAGATGTCACCCATCTGCTAATACTCCAGGTTAAATCGGTTCTGACTTATTTTATTTCAATTCTGATTCTGTGAAGGGGGCTAATCTGCTACTTGTTTCGCCACGCACGGTAGAGACTTCGTCTGGGGTAATAGCAGAAGCGCTGTTACCAAATGCCGATCTCACATACGTTAATACGTCAGCGACGTCTTGATCTGACAATTGGTCTTTCCACGCTGCCATTTGACCATTAATCGTAACGCCGTTACGCTCAATAGGGCCTTTAAAGCCATGCAATACAATTCGTATTGGAATAGATGGGTCGGATACTACCAACGGCGAACCGGCCAGGGGTGGGATGTTGTTGCCAGGGACGCCTTTTCCACTACCTAAATGGCATGCGGCACAAATCCTGCCATAAACGGTCTTGCCTACACCACCAGCCTCAGCAGTTCCAGCTGTTGCTACAGGAGCATCGGGATCCACAAATACGGGATCGTCACCGATTTTAGTAAAAAGGCCTTCAATATTACAGCTAGTAATAGTTAACCCAACAAAGGCCACGAGAGAAAGAACAAGAAAGCGATTAAGCAATGAGTGCATGTATTAATGTCCTTGTTCCACAGATGAAATACTTTAGTGCTTCTAACTGAAGCAGTCAAAAATACGAGACGGGATGAATCTGACCAACTAATTATCTGAATGAATAAGGCAATAACTCAAATTATTTTTGAAACCACTCGGTTGTTTCACGAATTCCGATATCTAAAGTGGTTTTATTTGACCATCCGGTCAAAGTTTGAAACTTCGACGGCGAGCACACAATTCTGGGTGGATCTCCTGGCATGGCAGGCCCCCTTTCAACTTCTGCATTAACTTCTACACTTGCAATCAACAACTCAACAACTCTATTAACAGAGGTCTCTTCACCTGAACAAACAAAGTATGTTCCTTGCAGCATTTTCTCAGTGGCCAAAATGTTAGCAGATGCAACATCCTTCACGTGAATATAATCGCGAATTTGATTTCCCTCACCGTGGATTGTGGCAACCTTGCCGTCCAAGAATTTCTGAAGGAAAATTGCAATAACTCCCGACTCACCATTTGGGTTTTGTTTGGGTCCGTAAACGTTGGTATATCGGAGTGTGGAGACGGATAGACCGTGGACGATTCTGAAGTATTGAGCATAGATTTCCATAGCAAGTTTGGAGCATCCATACGGCGATATCGGAACAGTAGTATGCTCTTCAGTTGCGGGAAAAGTATGTAGCTCACCAAGTACCGCACATGAACTTGCAAGAACGGTATGTCGTACTCCAAACTTATAGGCGTTTTGGAGCACCCGCAAACTTCCAAGAATATTGGATTGCGCGTCATGCACCGGTCTTTCAACGCTCACTCGTAGTTCCATATGAGCCGCGTGGTGATTCACAACTTCAAATTTTTCCTTCTGCATAAAATCATCGAAATCAGAACTTGTAATATCGATTTTCTCCAGTCGAACTCCGCTAGGAACGTTCTCGATCTTACCCGTCGACAAGTTATCCACAGAAACCACTTCGTGGCCTTGCGCAGCATATGCTTCTGAAATATGCGATCCTATAAAACCCGCTCCGCCTGTCACAAGTATCTTCATTTACCGGTAAGCCCCCTACTCGCTATATCTTTTCTGAAATAATTGTTTTCAAATTTCACTAGGCTTACGCCTTGATATGCCACTTTCACGGCATCAGGTAACGTCTCACCGGTACCCACGATTCCCAGAACTCTTCCGCCTGATGTTACTAACTTTTCGTTTCGAAGAGCCGTCCCAGCGTGGTACGCAAAAACATTGGGAAGTTTTTCAACTTCATCCAAACCTGATATTTCTTTGCCAACCGCATACGTATCAGGATAGCCACCTGATGCCATCACCACGCCACAGGCAAAACCTTCGGCTATTTTTTGCACATAACTTGGATCGATTTTCCCGTGCGCAACTGATGCAAACAAACCAGCTAGATCACCTCGAAGAACCGATAACACCGCCTGCGTTTCTGGGTCGCCGAATCGGCAGTTAAACTCAATCACCTTGCTTGTTCCATCGGCCGCAATCATTAATCCCACAAACAGGCAACCGTTAAACTCACTGTCTTCCATTCTAAGTGCAGAAAGAACTGGTGCAATAATGTGCTCCTCAATCCAAAGTTTTCCCTGGGGAGTAACCACCGGAGCGGGTGCATATGCGCCCATGCCTCCAGTATTTTTTCCCTGATCATTGTCACCAATTCGTTTGTGATCTTGCGCCGGAGCCAGAACGGTGAATGATGTTCCGTCGGTAATCGCAAACAAACTGGCTTCTATTCCTTGCAAATACTCTTCTACGACAATTGTCGACCCTGAACTTCCAAACTCTCCGTCAAATATTGAGCGAATTGCAAGTTGTGCCTCGGTAATATTTTCTGCAATAACTACTCCCTTGCCGGCGGCTAACCCACTCGCCTTTATTACAACGGGATACGAATGCGCTTCAACATAACGCAACGCTGCCTCGATTTCTGCCTGGGCAAAAACGCAATAATCTGCCGTTGGAATTCCATACTTGCGCATCAAATTCTTCGAAAACTCTTTTGACGATTCTATGCGAGCGGCTCGTTGCGATGGACCAAATGTTGCGATCCCTTCAGAACGCAATGAATCTGCAATTCCTTCGGCAAGGGGCTGCTCCGGACCCACCACTACCAGCGTGATTCCATTGCGTCTGCACCAAGCGCATAACTCAGCGTGATTCGAAGTGTCAACCTGTACAATTTGACACAACGCCGCAATCCCAGGATTTCCAGGTACACAAAAAAGTTCACCGCATGATTCAGACTGTACCAACGCCCTTGCAATCGCATGTTCGCGTCCGCCGGATCCGATAAGTAAGATTCGTTCTTTCATTTAAAACGGAATGTCATCGAAATCAGTACCATTTCCCTCAGCCACGGCAGGTTTGATCTGCGAGTAATCTGTGTTAGCAGATGGCGAGCTTTGAGCCGCCTCTAAGCGCCACGCTTCGAGATTAGTGAAGTACATTACTTGACCTTCTTTGTTCGTGAATTCACGACCTCGAAGATTAAACATCACTTTCACTTCCTGTCCAACCTTGTAGTTGTCGATCAACGCACACCGGTCTTGAGTAACTTGAAACTTGATCTGTTGTGGGTAATTGCCGTCTTGAACTTCGAGCACAAACTCTCGTTTTTTAAACGTGTCAGTTACCTGTTGTACATCCATCACAGCGTGAAGTCTGCCAACTGCTTCGTACGAATTTGCCATTACATTAACTCCTGAAACAATAATTAAGAAATTTCACTTATTACATCATTTATGGATGCCAATACTTGATCAAGTTTTGAAACATCCTTCCCACCTGCCGTGGCCAAGTGAGGCTTTCCGCCACCACCGCCACCCATCAACTTGGCCAAGGCACCTACAATTTTTCCAGCCGGATATTTTGAAACTAGGTCGTCTGTTACCACACAGACCAACTGAGCCTTGTCCTCAATTACCGCTGCTAATACTCCAATACCGCCCGACTTTAACTGTAAACGTAGATCGTCGCCGAGTTCCTTGAGTTGGTCAAGGCTGGGGACCGACATCCTAGCAGAAGCAAGCAAATAATCTTCATACTTGGTTGCATTCTTGATCATTTCGGGTATAGCTGATTTCAATTCGGTTGTTTGAGATGCGGCGATTTGCTTTTCCAGACCACGTAACCTATCGGTCATGGCCTCCAACTCGGACTCACCTTGAATTATTCGGGCGCCAAGCTGCTTTATATATCCATCAATGTTGCGTCCGGCTATCGCCTCAATCCGCCGTACTCCACTAGCGATACTGGATTCTGAAATGATTTTAAACAATCCTATTTCAGACGTGTTCCGTACGTGGGTTCCGCCACATAATTCAACCGAAAACTTTTCATCTATAAAGACAACTCTGACCATATCAGAATATTTGTCGCCAAAAAACATTTTGACTTTGGGAATAGTTCGCGCAACGTCGATCGATAGCTCCTCGGTTCGGACATCAATAGATTGAAATATTTTTTCGTTTACGATATTTTCAATGGCGTCGATTTCTGAATCCGAAATTTTTTCAAAATGTGAGAAATCGAACCTCAAGTGATTTGGAGCAACTAAACTACCCGACTGTTGAACATGCGTACCCAACACTTCACGCAACGCTTCGTGCAACAAATGCGTTGCCGAATGTTCGCGGTTAATTTCTCTTCGTCTTGCAACATCAACTTTTGCAACAACAGAATCGCCAATTGAGGCGTCGGGACTTGAGTCTAACACGTGCACTATGGCCTGCCCGGCCTTGCGCATGCCCTCGACAGCGTATTCCATCCCGGCAATGGTAATCACACCGGTATCGGATACCTGTCCACCCATTTCAACGTAAAATGGAGTCTCCGCCAACACTATTTCATTCTCCGATAAATAAAGTATTTCTGATATTGTACTAGTGTTGTTATACCCATCAAAGTGTGACAAAACAGAAATATTATTTGCTTCAACGCTTACATTATTAGATTTCCGGGCTGCCCTCGATCTTGCACGTTGCTCAGCCAAACACACGTCAAATCGCGCATCATCAACCGACATCCCCCGTTCTTTTGCCAGCAATTGCGTCAGATCCAAAGGGAATCCAAATGTATCGTACAGTTCAAACGCTACGTCTCCCGAGATTACTTCACCGGTCAACTGTTCAAATCGTGCTAAGCCCCTTTCAAGCGTTGCCAAGAAAGAATCTTCTTCGGCGCGAATTACGCGTTCAATGAGCTGCTGGTGTTCGATGAGTTCCGGAAATACGCCACCCATGGTTTTGACAACAACGGCTACGTGCTTGTACAGGACGGCCTCATGAAGACCAAGGTTCTTGGCGTACCGAGCTGCTCGGCGAAGAATTCTGCGCAGCACATACCCACGGCCTTCGTTGCCGGGAATAGCGCCATCGGCAATTGCAAAGCATAGGGTTCTAACGTGATCCGCAATCACGCGCATGGCTATGCCATCGGGGTTGGTCAAACTGGTTTGGTATTTTCTGCCCGACAATTCCTCGGTGAGATTGATTATCGGTTGAAAAACATCAGTGTCGTAATTAGACGTTTTGTTCTGCATTACGGCCGTAATACGTTCGAAGCCCATTCCGGTATCGACGTGTTTCGACGGCAGATCCTCCAGAGACCCATCGGCTAGGCGGTTGTACTGGATAAATACATTGTTCCAAATTTCAATTACTTCAGGTACGCCCTTGTTAACCAGAGTGGCGCCCGAAAGATTGGGGGTATTATCGAAGTGGATTTCCGAGCACGGACCACACGGGCCAGTTTCGCCCATTTCCCAAAAATTGTCTTTTTCATCAAACCGGTGAATCTGTCCTTCAGGGAGGTACTTGCGCCATATATCGTAGGCTTCATCATCGGTTCTAAAAACGGTTGCGTGTAACCTGTTGGCCGGAAGCTTCCAAACCTCAGTTAACAATTCCCAACTCCACGCAATCGCTTCCTCTTTGAAGTAATCCCCAAAACTCCAGTTACCCAACATCTCAAAAAAAGTGTGGTGGTACGTGTCGTAGCCAACTTCTTCCAAATCATTGTGTTTACCGGAAACCCGGATGCATTTTTGCGTGTCAACGGCACGTGTATATGGGCGCTCCCCTTGGCCAAGGAACACATCCTTAAACTGGTTCATACCGGCATTGGTGAACAACAACGTAGGGTCGCCATGCGGAATTACCGGCGCCGATGGCACTACGCGGTGGCCTCGTTTTTCGAAAAATTCTAAAAAACTAGATCGTATTTCTGATGACGTCATAGAGGGGATATGATGGCGTAAATTTAATTCGCAAGTTACGGCGACTAGGCAGAACCAGTCAACGCCCGTAGATTGCAAGATTATGACGAATGCCCCCAAAGACGTTTCGGCAGCTATTCTTAGAGCACCCGCAGCAGTAATCACCTTTAGTAACCCGAGTAAAAGACGGGTAGATTGGACCGCGCAAAACGCCGCCAAATACGGTTCGCCAACCATGCCGAAGAAAATAGTTCTTAAAATGGATGGACAACAAAACCTCAGATTGAAAATAGAAACCTTTACCGACAGGCAAAGTTTTACTAAGTCCTTTCACATTGTTGATCAGTTCGAGGAAGAATTTCATCAGTTTTTGCAGGAAGTTTGGCAGTTTGGATTTAGACAAATCCTGGTACAGCTGCCCGACCGCGACTTTCATATTCTTCGTACAACCCACGACGATCGGTACACCATGAAGTCGAGGTTGGCTTCGAAACTCGATTGGGATCATTTGGCAGCCGATAAGCCCAAGTCCACCATGCTTCACCCCGAGAACGATGCGGCCTTGCTGTATGCCCTGGATCTTACCACTGCCAACGGAATTGTGCTTGCCCCCATGGCCGACAAGTTCAGACAGCTGAACCACCTAATTGATATGACCCTGAAAACCATTAGTGATCATATTGAAAGGGGCTCTCCAGTCCACATTATTGATGCAGGTTGCGGAAAAGCTTATCTAAGCATCGCGCTCTACTACGTTCTTAATAGTCGTGGAATACAATGTTCATTACTAGGAATTGATACAAATCCGCACGTAATTGAACATGCCAATGCAGTAGTTAGAACTCTTGAATTTCAGCACGCTGTGTTCCATAATTGTAATATTACAGATGTGCCAGACTCTCAGCCGTGCACGTTGTTGATTGCCTTGCATGCATGCGACACTGCTACAGACCATGCTCTCCACCTTGGAATTAGAACAAATGCCAATGCAATTCTCGTTGCGCCATGTTGCCACCATCACGTCCAACAGCAAATGGTGAAATCTGAGTCGGCTGCCTTTGTTTCGCCAATTTTAGAAGACGGCATCACAAAGGAAAGACTCGGAGACATCATTACCGATGTCATGCGTCGGGATCTCGTGCGCTCTCGAGGTTATGATGCGCATCTGATTGAGTTTATCTCCTTGGAGCACACACAGAAAAATATTTTGATAAAAGCAGAAAAAATTGGTGACCGACACAATGCTCGGCATTTTCGAGAATTCAATACAATGAAGGAGTTTTGGGGAGTTTCACCTTTCCTCTCTAATCTCATTGGCGCTCAACCTTTAGACTAACTTTCAACCCGCGAACTAACCTTCTAACCTATACATGATTAATAGAATTGTATCAACACTTGCGCTCAGTTTTTGTTGCTTTGTTACAGCTTTTTCTGGCGAACTATATCGAGTAGAATTAGATTTGATCAACGTTGTAAACGACAAAATAAAGGTGGTTATTCATACACCTCCCGTCGCGCAATCTGAAGTGACCTTCGTATTTCCCGTAAGTGTTCCCGGCACGTATGAAATTCATTATTGGTACAGACTTGTACATGACTTTCGGGCGTTCGATGCTACTGGTAAGCCCCTTTCAATAGATCGCAGTGCCGATTCGCAATTCGTGATATCAAATGCGACTAGTATGACAAGAGTAGAGTACACCTTGGATGACTCGTTCGATGATGTGGATGATAAGGTTGATATTTTTCCACCTGCGGGTACGGGTTTCGAGGCCGATTCAGTTTTCGTGTTGAACCATGGCGGAATTGTGGGCTACATAGAAGGCTACCAGAAATTGCCGTTTAAATTAACGGTGCTAAAACCTACTCACCTATACGGTTCTACTGCATTAAAGGTGAGCCACATAAATGAACTAACCGACGAGTACTTTGCAAACACCTACGATGAATTGGTAGATTCGCCGGTGTTGTATTCGATTCCAGACACTGCAACTTTTCAGATTGCAGGCGTTTCCGTTTTGGTTTCGCTAGCACACAAAACCAACCTCAAACTCGCACCCGAATACGCCAAAACATTAAAAAAGGCCTGCAATTCGATTGCTAACTTTTTGGTGGAAATGCCAGTAAAGAATTATGCATTTCTGATGTACTTGTGGAACCGAGACACGGTGAACGTAAAAGGTGCTGGTGCTAAGTTTGGGGCCTTAGAGCACAATTACAGCTCGTTCTACTTTTGGGGATATTCTAGAAAACCGTATGGTCTGGCGGATATAGCGGCTCATGAGTTTTTACACATTCTAGTTCCGTTAAATGTTCACAGTAAGGAAATTCACGAATTCAATTTTCGGAAGCCGGCAATGTCGGAGCATCTCTGGTTGTACGAAGGCGTAACCGAGTATTTCGCGCATTTATCAAGCGTACATGATTCCACATCTACCGAGGCGGGATTTTTACGGGAAATGAAGAACAAAACTCGAAGTCTGTCGCAAATCCCCAAACGATTTTGCTTTACAGATTTTTCAAAGAACGTGCTAACAGATGAAAATCAAAAGCTGTATCCAATGGTGTACACGTATGGTGCGTTAAACGGGCTTCTGCTTGACATCACAATTCGAGAATCCAGCGATGGCAAACTTGGTTTGCTTGATGTGGTGTATCAGCTAAAAAAGAAATACGGTGCTAGTAAGCCATTCGATGATTCAGATTTGTTCGACGACATTGAAGAAATTGCCGGTCAAAGCGTTAGGGAGTATTGCGATACGTATCTGAGTGGTAAAAAGAAAATCCCGATGAGCATCGTCAACAAAATCGGCTGGAGCTTTCAAGATTCACTAACAACCACGGGGTTGAGTTACGGGATGAAGTTTTCGTATAACGAAGGTTCCGATGATACGGAGCCCGGACTTTATGTTAACCCAATTCACGATAATCCATTATTTGTTGAACCCGGCGATAAATTGATTACCGTAAATGGAATGTCTGCCGATAATCTGGGTCAATCCATTTGGAGAAATATTTCAAAGCCTGTAGATGCGAATGAGATTACTGTGGTGGTTTTACGACGAGGCGCCGAGGTAACACTTGTCGGAAAGCCGGTCACTTCCGAGATAAGTGAGTACAACGTGTTAGGCGAAATGTCAAACCCAACCAACGAACAATCGGCACTAAAAAGGGCAGTGTTTTACGGAAAGTAGTGCAACGTTACATTCTACTTGCAGCTTCGGCTCCAACATGTGCACCAAGCGCACGGTACGCCTCAAATTGTTCTGGATCAAAGAACTGGTCGCCCGTTGACTGGTGAGGAAATTCCGAGCACATTCTATTGTAGTTCTCAACATGGGCGGGAATTTTCCCAGACTCAACAGTTTCACTCACTGAAGCTTTGCAATAAATTATCCTGCCCACCTTGCCTTGAACTCCAAACTTTGAGGGGTAGATAATTTTTCCTTCGGCAACGCTGGCTGTACTAATTTCAACGCCCGATGTATTGAGCGTTGGTTTGATTTTCGACAGATCGATGTCTACTTCAATATTATCTTCTATGTTGGCCAACCTAATAGCATTGTTGAGCGAACCGAAAATGTATTCAGGGTCGCACTCAGCATCAACCACCACAATGGTATCCAACCTTCTTTTCAACAACGGCAGTAAGCCTAAGTTGTCACCGGTGTGCCCTCCGTCCGATACATTTATCAATGTACTTGTGTGCGAAGTTAAACCCAGAACTTCCTTCATAAGGTAAATAATCCAAATGGGTTTTAACTTCCATTGTGTGCCAATACTTGCCAATCTTTTCGGATTCGGAATCCACTGGCCAAGCCGAATATTGAAGAGCGTTGCAAAAAACCGTTGTCCAAACGAGCTATGATAACCAGCCATACTGCTTGCCGCCGCACCACTAATTGCAATCGCTTCGGCAACTGTAGTCTCGTCCGGCGTACGTACATATCCTGTTTCAAGGCTACCAATAAAATTTCGCGAAAAAAGAAAGTGGGTGCTCTTTGTGTCGGCCCTAAGCAGACTCTTCAACGTAGCTAAATTCAAACACGCCGTAATAAGGTGGTAGGGGGCTTTGGGTCTCTCGCCGCGAACTACATCACCGAGTTGATTTAATCTCATGTCTTCGTCATCGCGAATAGTTTTCGACCAGCCATCAGTTGTGCCAGCAACCATTGCCGTTTTCAAATATGATTCAGACAATCTATCGCGGTAGAATTTAAACGGCGAAATGTTGTTGGAGTCGACTATGGTTGTTACAAACACCAATACCAACAGTAACACGCCAAGAATTAGCCACAAGGCTCCTGCGTACTGCATCTCATTCAATAGTGTCCCATTGTAAAGTGTAATTACAAGTCTGCTCATCGTGGCAAAGGGTATCAACAATGCCACTAGCGCTGCTAACCCAATAGTAAATTTTGGATGCTTTTTTAAATATTTTCCGACTGATGTTAAAACTCCATCGGCGGGATTGAGTTTTTTTGTCGCCCATATTCCGAAAAGTGCCGCAAACACGCTGACTATAAAGGGTCCTAAAGGTGCCGAGCTAAACGAGAACAAGAGGATTATTAGTATCGGGGAAATTGTCGAAGCAATGAAAATTGAAATTGAGTTTCCACGAATCGTACTAAGGTAGGAACGTGAAACCCTATCATTAGAGGTTGCACCGAGACTAGATTCAAACACCAATGAGCAAACGAATGTTGTTATCAGTGCACCCAAAGAGACAAACATTGGCAGCCACAGCACGTAGTTACCATGGTATGCGGTGTTAGTTAACATGCCACTCAAATTTGTTATAAACACCTCATACCCAACTGATACAGCCATCCCACCAACCATCATAGCGTTGAATAGTTTGAGAAGTCTCTTCTCCGTACGCGATCGTTTCGATTCTCCTACGTACAGTGAACCGTCGGCTTCCACCACATTAGACTGCTGTTCTTCATTGATTCTTTTAGGTGCGTCCTTTTTAGAAAATCGCCACACTCCAAAAACACATCCTATCAAACCAACAAAGAGTCCGCCAATTATGGAGTTTCGAAACGGAGGAGTCAGAATGAAGTAGGAGCTCGAAGATTGGACGTTGTTTACAGTACCCCATGGACCCTTTGAAACGATTGCAGAGTAAGCCGAATCGGAAATCTCCCCCAAATAGTGCATTACATCTGTCGACGGAACGGCAGTTGCCGTTGCTGCATACCCAACGTTTGCAAACGCAACGTCCGGCGCTGTATGTTGGCTACCAACACCGGTTAACATCAGGAATAGAATACTGTGAACGACTACTACGAAGGCTGCGTACAAAACTGATAGCACAATAACATTGTACAATGTGCCGCCAGTTGCTGCACCTATGAATCTTTGAAGGTACCTTGATGTCAATTTTCGCTCTTCCGACAAATAGTTCCCAGCCCTTCGCAGGTGATGCATTTGATTTTTGACGCTTAACAGGGTTTCACTATCTTTTTCTTCGACGTTCAAACTTGTGAACGGAAATTTATCTGCCAGGCATGAGCAGTCGACCTTTGTCATTTGTTTGGTAGAATTTTCGGTGACAGTAAGCAACGTGGTGAGTGCACTTCCTATATAGCCCCCTCCCGAAACTGTGCTGAGATAGTCGAATCTGCCTAGCACTCCGCCTGGATGATTTGGGTGCGAGCCGGCTAATGACTGCATTACGCCAAGGCAAAATGTTGCGCTTCGAATGCCGCCGCCTGAAAACGCCAGACCCCACGTCTCGTTGCCCTTGCCGTCCCTCAAACCTGAATCTGCGTACCACCTATCTCGGCGCAGTGCAATGTACTCTAGCTCTTGCGCAATCACTTTTTCTAAATCAACAATTTCAGATGGCGTTCTCATGATACATCCTACAAATTTTGTTATCGATTTGATCTCGGAAATGTTATCGCTTAATCCAGTCGGCTAATCTTTCTTGCAACTCATTGTTGGGAATCTGGGGTTCATCATACAATCCGGCAACCGATCTTTGCCGGTACGCCTCGTACAAACTAACTGCGCATGCAACACTAATGTTTAACGATTGCACCATGCCCACTTGAGGAATGGTAAAATTTCCGTCGGCCAATCGAACCGCTTGTTCCGAAACTCCATCGTGTTCACTGCCAAAAACGAGTGCAACTGGCTGTGTTAAATCTAACTCAAACAAAGACGAAGAATTGCTCTCCATATGAGTAGTATAAATGCGTTTGCCTTCGCTGCGAAGCACGCTGTAGCACTCCTCTATTGTATGATGCAGAACAACATCAACCCACTTCCATGCACTGCCCGAGGTTTTCGAACCAAGTTCAGGAAATCTTTCGTACCCCGAATAAACTCCGTGCGCTTTTACAATGCCTACGGCATCGCAGCTGCGAATTACGGCGCTAACGTTGTGCGGGTCATGCACATTTTCAAAAACCACTGTTAGCGTGGGCTGTCTGACGCTCAATACGCTGCGAATCTTCTCTATACGTTCTTCAGTAATTGCCATATTCCTCAGTAATACTGCTTGTCAGTTAGCACAAAAGTAGTCTCAAAACAACAGCTCCCCGAATGAATCTATCAACGAGGAGCTCAAGTATAAAACTATTTTCGATTTACTATCACTTATCTGCTTCGCCCATCACCGGATCGATCGATCCAATAATTGCAACAACGTCACTAACCATCGAACCTTCGGCCATAAACTTCAGGGCTTGCAAATTGCTCGATGAAGGCGATCTGATTTTCAATTTCCACGGGTGACCGGTACCATCGCTCACGATAAAGAATCCTAGTTCACCCTTTGGCGACTCAATCTTGGAATACGTCTCGCCCTTTGGTGGCATAACCCCAAAGTTGATAATCATGAAATCGTTTATCAGTTCTTCCATCTTGGTGTACACGTTGGCCTTACTCGCCACAACGTTTTGTGGATCATCGGCGAGGATTGCGCTCCTCGGCATCGAATCAAGCTTATCTAAAACCTGGTGACAAATTTTCATTGATTCCCATACTTCCGATGCTCGGCATTGATACCGCGAATAGCAATCGCAATCATTACCAACAATCACGTCGAAGTCCATCTTATCATAATACATGTAAGGCTGATCCTTACGCAAGTCACGGTTAACCCCTGAGCCCCTTAACGTAGGACCCGTTAAACCCAGCGCAATGGCTTTCTCCGGAGGCATGTATCCAACCCCGGCCATTCTATCTACAAATATTCTGTTGCGGTTAACGAGCTTTTGAAACTCTACCATTCTGTCTGGCATCTGATTCAACCATATACGAATGTCGCGCAATACATCGGGCGCAATATCATTTGCAACGCCACCAATTCTAGTGTAGCTAGTGGTAAATCTTGCTCCACAAATGCGCTCAAACAAGTCATACTGTTTTTCGCGTTCTGTAAACGTCCACAGGAACAATGTCATAGCTCCAACATCCATCGCGGTAGCACCCATGGCAAGTAAATGCGATGAAATGCGCGCCAGTTCCGACACTAACATTCTAACGTACACGGCTCGCTCCGGCACCGTTACTGCAGCAGCTTTTTCAATGGCCATTGCAATACCAACATTATTCGATAAGGGGGCTAAATAGTCTAGTCTATCAGTGTGCGGAATAAACTCGTGATACGTAGAATTTTCAGCAATTTTTTCATATCCACGGTGCAAGTACCCCAACTCCGGCACACACTTTACAACGGTTTCGCCATCAAGTCTGAGTAAAACTCGTAAAACGCCGTGGGTGGCGGGGTGCTGCGGACCCATGTTGAGAATCATATCGTTCTCCAACGGATCCTCGAACATTGCAACAGTATCCTTATCCATAACCTCGCGGAGAATCTTCGTCTGACGCAGTTTTTCCACGCGGTCTAGAGTTGCACTATTAGAAATTTGTATCGACATCCTTATTCCTGTTTTTTTGTTCTACTACAAATATCGGAAATCGTTGGCACTACGTATCCAAGAAGCCCTTAGGTAACGCGCATTTAGTTACCTCGCATAATTCAAAATCCACTGCTTCATTACTGCCATAGCTTCGGCAGTAGGCCAATGTCCACCCTCGAACGCGAAAAATTTGTGGTCTACCCCGGCTTCCACCAAGCCCCCTACAATCAACTTCGAGGTCTGAAACGGAACTACAGGGTCGTTTAGGGCATGTGTAACCAGTACGGGAACTCCGTACGTGTGCAACACCTTCAAATTTTGTATCACCTTTCCATACTCGTACATGCTGGCGCAAATCGTAACAACACTCCCCACAACCTCCGTGTAACGAGTAGCAAGTGCAAGCGAGTAGAAACCGCCTTGACTAAATCCAACTACAGTGGTTTTAACATTCGATACCGGCAGCTTTTCACGGGCGTCCGTCAACGCATTATAATACCACTCCGCAGAATAATCCACCACCTGCGGCAAAAGTTTGTCAGCAACACCGTAGCCGTCGCCCGACGCCGTAAACCGCTCCCTCATGGATGAAAAGCTCTCTTTCAATTTAAGGTAGGGGGCTTCGGGGCACACAAAAATCACGCTGTCTAACTGCATGCTGCGTGCAAGCTGAATCATCATATCTGAACTGTTCCCATTGCCCTGCAGTAGCAGTACCATGGGGTAGGTCAACTTGGGCTTCATCCTTGCCGGCATCAAAACCTTGTATCGTCCGTAGCGTTTTTGAGTGGCAAAAAACGTTTGTATTCTTGGGTCGGCAGTGTAGCCGTTTTGCCACGCAACGTCCATTGCCGCAGCTGAATCGAGTTTGCGGCCCAACCTACCATACACCTGCGCTAGCGTATATGCCGATTCGGGATCTGCCGGAACCGCCAGCATCCATTGCTCAAGTAACTCGGCCACAGTAGAGTCGTTCCCTTTTTTAGCAATCATCTCTTCGGCCTTCTCACGCAGCGATCTTTTATCAACCTTAGGCGGTGTTACGGTAGTTCCTTGCGGCGGCACGGCAGCAACTTGCGCCTGCACTTTTGACACTTGCCAAACCGCTACTACGATTGCGAGCAGAAGGATATGTCGCTTTGTTACGTGCTTCATGTGTTATTTCTCAGACTCATTTACAATTGAATGTTCGGATTATTGATTCGCGACCTTGCAAAACTACAACGTTGAATCCATCAGAATTTTTCTACCACGTTGTTGTACAAACAAAAAAAACGGACCACCAATTTCTTAGCAGCCCGCTTATATAGGTGCTACGCGTTACTTACTGTCGCAGTTCTTGACAACCTCTACAGTAATTCTTCTGTTCTGTTTACGGGCAGCTTCAAGCTCCTCCGCAGTTACATTCTTGCCGGTTGGTTCTTTCACTTTTGGATTACTTGTTCCATAACCAATCGCGCCTTGAACCTTGCTTGGCTTCATACCCTGCTGAACTAGCCATTGGTTTACTTTTTTAGCACGCATCTCACTAAGTTCCTGGTTCCGTTTTGCGGGACCTTCAGAAGAAGCATGCCCTTCAATCGTAACTACAAGATTGTCACATTGATTAACGTACGCGAGCAGCTTAGCCAAACTTGGTGCAGTAAGTGGTTCATTGTAATTGAATTCATCGGTATTCACGACATATAGAATGTCGGGGAAGTCAACCTTGGTACCAATTTTAGGACCCTCTGGACATCCCATACGTTCTCCTTTGGCACTGACGGTTGTAGATCCGGTTTTACTTCCAGCAATATTTGGACAGAAGTCTTCTATGTCAACTACCGCATCGTTGTCGGTGTCTTTATTCAACGGATTGGTTCTCTGACCTGGTGCCAGTGGGTGCTTACCATGAATCTCATCTCCATCAGACAATCCATCTCCGTCGGAATCAGCTCGTAGCGGATTAGTCTTATGTAAATTCACTTCTTCACCATCATTCAATCCAACAGCATCCGTATCCAATTTTGCAGGATCGGTTTTATACTTGTTTACTTCGTCACCATCATTAAGTGCATCAGCATCGCTGTCTGCTTTACTTGGATTAGTGTTGTAAGTTTTCACCTCTTCGCCATCTTTCAATCCGTCGCCATCGGTATCTGGCTTAGACGGATTTGTAAGAAACTTGGTCACTTCATCGCCATCACCAAGTCCGTAATCATCGGTGTCAACCTTGTTAGGATCGGTTTTGTGTTGGTTAATCTCAACACCATCAGCTAAACCATCACCATCAGTGTCGGCCTTTGTTGGACTTGTTTTGTACCTGTTTACTTCATCGCCGTCATTCAAACCATCAGCATCGGTGTCTATTTTAATAGGATCCGTGCTATACGTTTGCACTTCATCGCCATCACTTAGACCGTCTCTATCAGTGTCAGTATTCAATGGGTCAGTTTTGTAACGAAGCACTTCATCGCCATCAAGCAAACCATCTCCATCTGTATCTGCTTTTGCCGGGTCGGTTTTTCTGGCAACTTCTTCTCCGTCTTTCAACCCATCACTATCTGAATCTTCGCGAGTTGGATCGGTATTATATGTATTTACTTCAGCACCATCCGGCAATCCGTCGGCATCAGTATCAACTAACAACGGATTGGAGTGGTATTTATGCACTTCCGGTCCGTCCTGCAATCCGTCTCCATCTGTATCTGGGTTCAGCGGATCAGTACCTAACACTTTTTCTCGTGAGTTACTAAGACCATCTTTGTCAAGATCGGCGTCGCCAAAAACGTAGTATGAGAAACCGACAGAAAACGTCGCAAAATCATCTTTTGCCGAAGTAGCCTGCGTTAAATCTAAATCATCAAGCCACTCCGATACTCCAACGCGCATCGTTACTTTTCCGTTGAAAACTAGGTTGTCTGTTGCATACAATTCAAAACCCGCACCGAAAGGAAATGTAATGACATCCTTTTTGTAGACGTTGTTGGCATTGTTTGGCAGTGCCTTATTATCAACATTTTCAACAGGATTAAAGTTCACATAGCCAACGCCACCAAAAATGTATGGCACCATTGCCTCGTTCGGAAATATGTTCCAGGACACGAAGGCATCGTACGTTGTTGTCCGAACTAAACTTGCCGTTGGAATTCCACCCGGAAAATTTGCCGGAGTATAATATGTCGGATATCTCGCAATCATTTCCGGCGAGTTCTTATAGCGCAACTGACCAATACCAACTGCCCCCATGTATCGACAAGAAATTCAGAATGTTATAGCGGGCAAATACATCCCCTGAAAACCATAACTGATTGTCGGTGAACGTACCCCAATATTTATTCATTCCCCCGTGGAAACCAAGGGCCAGGCGTCCGCCCTCACTTTGAACCTGTACTGAATACTGACTCGAAAGTCCAATAAACAGTATCAATAAAAAGACACGTAACGTTTTAATAATCACTCCCTATAAAAAGGCATTGGCAAGTTTTCCTCAGCATAAGAATGCTTTACTGATCGAGGAATCCCCTTGTCTACAAAAATGCCAGAAGTACTTATCTGAAACGCTACACAACGTTTGGTATTAGTTACACATATCACACATTAACCGCAGATTCCGCAGATTAGCTCAATTGGAATCTTACATCCATACAGATTGAACTCAAAAATCTGTAAGGGGCTAATGGGCTTTTGCATATTTATCACAAATCAAATTCATTATGATTTATGATGAAGATCAAGCACAAGTTTTTAGTTTATCTGATTCGTGGCGACCTTGTATTGGTCAGCTACCATATTGATCATCCCGCGGCTGGCCTCCAAGTACCAGGCGGCAGTGTAGAGCCAAATGAATCACCTATCGATGCGGCCGTAAGAGAGCTGGAAGAAGAAAGCGGTCATACGTATTCACTACAGGATGCGTTTGTTCACGAGTACGGATACTATCCGTCGTGGGATGACGCTGTGCATTATCGTACCTCCTTTATCTTGAACCTCGGCTCACCGAGTCCGCATTCCGACCCTACCCTCCAAAACTTTTCGCACATCGTTGATTCAGGAACCCTCGATAAGGGAATTCGATTGTCATATAGTTGGATGCCCATAACAACCGCTCTAGAGTTGCTGAATGCAGGGCACGACATTTCTTTAAAACACTTCCAAGATCACTTGTAATTGCTTTTACTTGATGGTTAGATTAAGAACTGTTTGGGCCACAAAAATACATCGCCTTTTTTTTGAATGAAGGTCATTCCGTTACTTCATTTTTTTGATACGTTGTACAGGCGACTATGAGATATTGTTGAGTCACCTTACGAACAAATCTGATATCACAATTTTAGAAGTTGGAATGCATTCATTTTTAACGCCCCTGGCGCACCGTCATCTCGTTGTCATGACCATGCCGGGCGAACTGTTCCAGTTCGATGAAGTAGTCCTTTATGGGACGATGGGTGGTTTTTAGTTCGAGCATAGGAAAAATATTTTCGCGTTAAGTGTCACAAAACTACCTACGTCAGACACAATAGCATTGATGTTCAAATTTGTTCAGAATAAATCTTAAATTGCTTCACGGAATAATTGAAAAAAGGAGAGTTGAAATGGCAACAAAAAAAGGCAAGGCGACTGTGGTAGAAGAGCCGGGCCGGCAAAGGGTTCACGAAGGTTACATACCAGGTGAGCACGTAATCCTTCCCGCTTTGAAAAGGGCTAGTGGTGGTGGAAATGGATTCATTGCCGGGGAGCATGTTGTTGTCCCTGCTTTAACAAAAGCCGACAGGAATGGGGCACCCAAAGTTAAAGATGTTTTTAAATCAAAAATGTAGCTGGTGGAAGTGTCAAGAAGGAAGGAAATTGGCAGAAACATCGCTATCGTTTGGGACTTCGATGGGACGCTAGCTTCTGGGGATTCTACATCAGCTGTTGTGAACATTTTGGGAAGAGACGACCACGCCTTCTGGGATGCTATTCACAGAATCAACGGCAAAGCCGGGAATTCAGGTGAGGATTGAGATAGGTTGCTCGCTTCAGATGCCCCTGCTTGGATGTGGTCATTGGGTAGAATTGCCCAAGCTCAAGGAGTTGTCCTGACAAAAAGCTACTTCAAGTCAATAGCTCACCGTGACGATTTTCAACTCTTTGCAAAGGCCGCGACATTTCTGCGATCGATTGAGAAATTGAGCGAGTCTGCCACGTTTAAGAAACTCAATCTTACGGTCCACAATTTTATTGTTACGGCTGGGCTTGCAGAACTAATTAGTGAAATTCTAGACTTTAACGGAGTGGATGCCAGTAGGATATGGGGCTGTAAGTATAGGGGTGTTTTTCAAGGTAACGCGCAACCTGGCAAGGAAGGTCTCGGGATGAGTGTTCCTATTTTTTGCATGGACGAGACAATGAAGACCAGGGCAATTTTTGAGATAGCAAAAGGCGTTTGGCTCCCAGATTCTGAATTTCACGTTAACGACAGAGTTGCATCGGAAGATCTATGGTGCCCATTTCAGAATATCATATATGTTGGGGATGGACCGACAGACATTCCAGCATTATCCGTCGTGCGTGATCGAGGAGGTTTTGGCATTGTGGTTTATGATGAAGGTAAACCCAAGGATGTGGTGCGAAAGCGACTGGAGAAAATGTCTGCCCAAACACGGTGCGACTGCATTGTACCGGCACGATTTGGAATAGAAGATCAGCTTTATCAGACTATACTTCGCCAATGCGAAAGAATAGCAGACAGATACGTTGTTCAAGATTTTTGTACTGTCTAATTTTATGTGGTAACACAATTCTACAAATTGGAGCCCCCTCCATTCCCTCGTGGGCGAGGTGGGACTTGAACCCACACGTCCTTGCGAACACTGGCTTCTGAGACCAGCCTGTCTGCCAATTTCAGCACTCGCCCTTTTTTTGCCTACCGCATCGCCACCCGCATTGCCACCCGCATCGCCACCCGCATTGCCACCCGCATGGCTTATCGCATCGCCACCCGCATTGCGATCCGCATCGCTTATCGCAAGCTTCGCTTGCTTATCTGAGGAGAGGGAGGGATTCGAACCCTCGATAAGATTGCTCTTATAGCGGTTTTCGAGACCGCCCGATTCAACCACTCTCGCACCTCT
>JABMNI010000048.1 GCA_013204605.1 Ignavibacteria bacterium | reverse complement strand
TGACCTGCACCCCAAATATACTACCAACAGAAATGATAGTTTGGTAGTCAAAAGGAGAGCAATATGGGCAGGAAACATCACACGGAAGAGCAGATTATCGGCATCTTGCGAGGTGCGGAAGTCGTCGTATCTAAGGGAGGCACAGTAGAGGCCTTCTGCAGAGATCAAAAGATCACGGAAGCCACGTACTATCGATGGCGAAAGATCTACGGCGGCGTAGGTCTTGAACAGATAAAGAAACTGAAGGATCTTGAGGCAGAGAACCGCCGATTGAGAAGGGCCGTTTCAGATTTGACGGTAGACAATCAGATACTGAAAGAAGTAGCCCGGGGAAACTTCTGAGCCCGGCCAGGCGCCGTGAGGCAGTCCATCATGTGATGGGCGCCTTAGCGGTAAGCCAGCGCCGGGCGTGCAAGACACTGGGGCAGGTACGTTCATCACAGCGGCATGAGTCACGTAAGCGCAATGAAGAAGATGCGGCTCGTATGCGCATCATTGCCTTGGCGAAGGAATATGGGCGTTATGGCTATCGCATGATCTGTGCCATGATGCGGATGGAAGACTGGAAGGTAAACCACAAGTACGTCTACCGTGTGTGGCGCGAAGAAGGGCTCAAAGTACCATCAAAGCAACCGAAGCGTGCTCGGCTCTTCCTGTCGGACGGTTCAGTTGTGCGTCTACGTGCTGAGCACAAGAACCATGTCTGGAGTTATGACTTCGTCACTGATCAAACCAATGACGGACGAAAGTTCCGGACGCTCAACATCATCGATGCGTACACACACGAAGCCTTGGCGTGCCATGTAGCTCGTAAAATCAGAGCCTCAGACGTTCTTGATATCCTGGCAAATCTTTTCACCCAACATGGCACTCCAGAGCACATTCGCAGTGACAA
The DNA here is from genome assembly GCA_013204605.1 of Ignavibacteria bacterium. Taxonomy (GTDB): domain Bacteria; phylum Bacteroidota; class Ignavibacteria; order Kapaibacteriales; family Kapaibacteriaceae; genus JABMNI01. The sequence continues at coordinate 22,976 of JABMNI010000048.1, read as the reverse complement.
TGGTCCGGAGTTCGTTGCCAAGCACCTAGTGTACTGGCTCGATAGGTTGAATGTCAAAGCATCGTTCATCACGCCAGGCAGCCCATGGGAGAACGGGTTTGTAGAATCGTTCAACGGTAGAATGAGAGACGAGTTTCTCAATGGCGAGATTTTTCATACGCTGCTGGAAGCCAAGATTCTCATCGAACAATGGAGACGCTTTTACAACACCAAACGTCCACATAGCAGTCTCGGGTACAGACCGCCGGCACCCGAATCTATTCAACCAACAATTTTTAAGTTCGCTGCATAACGACTAACATTGCAAGTGGATCAACAAACAGGGGCAGGTCATTGGTGCGGCCAATCCACGCCCAATAAAATTCCCATGCAAAGTTACCAGTACCAACCACCGTTGGCATTTCCAACTTCTTATATTTAATCAAGTTGTGGACGACAATCATGTAGGCTATCACCCATAACCAACACTCGCCACCAAACAGAATAATGTCTGTAAGCGAATACAGTTCAAAATTAATCGCTCCATCAAATGGAATTGCTTTCGTTGGGTAACTAGCTAGCATATTATAATCCTCAGATTACTTTAAAGTGACTTACTACGAATCTTGAAGTTCGGTGCTCAATGTGATCTCTACACGCTTTTTGCCAGACCATTGTTTAATTGCTGTTTGCTCAATGTATCATCCTATGTACCTCATCAACAATCGTCCAATAACTGGTATCCTGTCAATTGTTCTATGAACAAATGCCAATATCAAGCCCAATGTTCTTACAAGCCACGAAAGTTTTTCACGCGAGTGTGCAAAGAGTAAAACACATTCTTTTGCCTTCAATGAAGTAAGTTTATCCATAATCATTTCCGGAACATGATTGTGAATAAAGGACGGAAATAGGTGTCTCTCCATAAACAATGCCAGGTCCTGAGTAAGCGGGATGCCTGGGTGATCGGGAATAGCATCAAATTGGCGCTGTTCAATGTCGGCCCAAAGTTCGTCAGGACGGCGGACAAATTCTTCTAAAAGTTCGCGACAAATTCCTAGATAAAATCCAACAACAGCCCAATGCCCTAACATCAGTTTGTACTGCTCTTCCGTTACACTAGCGCCCATTTTCTTGGCGCCCACCATGCATTGATGCGAAAAGGCTAGCAACGTAGCCAACAAATCTTCTTGGTTGATGGGTAAACCCAATACTTCTGTGTTCCACGGGCTTCCATCGGGCATCCCCTTCCGAGCAATCATGCGGCGAACCCCAGCATGAAAAAGTCTGATCTTAGTTATCGTCCGTATCGCAACTGGAACCTCGCCAACCCAATGTTCGGCCTGCAAAACATGATCGACAAACATTGCCGTTTCCACCACTCGGCGCACCAGCAAACTATCGTCCTTCAAAAAAGTATCCTGGCTATGCCCACCCAGTTTTCCGGTATACGCAAGAACCGTTCCACCTCGCCAACCCGCATAACACTCTGGTAGTGACTTGCACAACAACGACAGGACAAGTTCCACCATGTTATCATCAAAAACTTTGTCAGAGACTTCAATTCCTTTTTGAACGTTTACAATTTCTGTAAGCCAGTCAGGGATCGGATTTTTTGTAATCAGATTTTGAACAGATGCGGGGAGCTCATAAAGTGCAATCGATCCATCTTCATCCATTTTGTCTAGATCAAGCAGAAAGCGCATTGGGTTTCCCTGCACATTGGCAAACACATCCATTATAGCCGCATCGCCATCTGGATCCGTTATGCGCCGAAATTCGTCCCACTTTTCGGTCGTAAATACCATACCACTCCGTTTTCGTTTAAGGGCGAAAAATAGACCCAAAACCTAAGTTTTGCTCGAAAACGTAAATACACACTTTTGTTAGCCGTAATTTTAACAAATGAAGACCCAAACGCCTCCGCCGTTCAAAGTAAAAAATGATAATTATCGAGAGACAATTCTCAATCATTTGTTCAAGCAACACTTCATGCAACTTATAGGTTGTAAGCTCACCAAGATCGAACCCGGTTTGGTTATAGCAGAAATGGATATTGGAAAAGAGCACGAACAGCAAATTGGTTTGATTCATGGAGGAGTTACCGCCAGTATAGCTGATGTTGCTGCCGGTTTTGCCGGATTTACCTTGGTTGGACTAAATGAACACACGGTTACAGCTGAAATTAAAGTGTCGTATCTAAACAAAGGATTTGGAGGCCGTCTCAAAGCAATTGGTAGAGTTGTAAAAGCAGGGCGGTCCTTCATGTTCTGCGAAGCCGATGTTTTCAATTTACACGGAGATACAGAAACACTGATAGCTAGAGCAACAACCACCATAGCTGTCATTACACCCAGACAATAATAGGTTTATGAGCCGTCTTGGGAACGCAGTTTGCGCACTCGGAAAATTTTAATACTAACAGAAGAACATGGCAAAAATACTTTGGGTCGACGATGAAATTGAGCTGCTTAGGCCACACATTATACTATTGGAGCAAAGGGGGTATGACGTTAGCACGGCTACCAATGGAGAAGATGCAATAGAGTTAGTTCAAGAAAATCGATATGATTTGGTTTTTCTTGATGAATCTATGGTGGGTATTTCAGGACTCGAAACACTTGCCGTTCTGAAAGACATTGATGTTTCTCTACCTGTAGTTATGGTAACCAAGAATGAACAGGAAGCCTTGATGGAAGAGGCAATTGGGAAAAAAATCGATGACTATCTCACAAAGCCCGTTAACCCAACTCAAATCCTAGCGGCCTGCAAAAAATTTCTAGAAACACAGCGAATTACTGAACAGCGAATAACTCATGATTTCCATCAAGAGTATTCCGACGTTACAAGAAAACTCCTGGATAGATTGGAATGGTCAGAGTGGTTAGACATCTACGTCAAATTAGTACAGAGAAGCATTGAACTAGACAAGCATCCCGATGTTGGATTGGAGCAGTCGTTGCGAGATCAATGGAAGGAATGCAATGCGCATTTTTCAAAGTTCATCGAAAATGAATATCCTAATTGGTTGGTTGACAGGGACAAGCGCCAAGATGGGATGCCGCTGTTGTCCCCGCACATCGCCGACACATTCGTTCTGCCGAGGTTAAAAAGCGGCAGGCCAACGTTTTTCATTGTTGTGGACTGTATGCGTTTGGACCAATGGATGGTAATGGAAGAAGCCATTCGGCCGTTGTTCAACATTCAAAAAGAATACTATTGTGGAATACTTCCTACGGCAACACCATACGCCCGAAACAGTATTTTTTCTGGGTTGTATCCGACTGATATAAACAAACATTACCCACAATACGCAATTGATGAAAGGGGCTCAGAGGAGCATTCACTAAACAAACACGAAAAGGAATTGTTGAATTTGCTTTTGGAACGGCGTCGGATAAAATTGAAGACCGACCTTCAGTATATCAAGATTATCGACACTGATTTTGGCAAACGCATCGAAGCTGACATAATGAGATATGCGAAAAACCATTTGACGGCCATTGTTATTAATGCAGTTGATATGATTGCTCATTCAAGATCTGATTATCCTATCCTAAAAGAAATTGCACCCGATGAATCAGCTTATCGCACACTAACAAAATCTTGGTTTCAGCATTCATCTTTTTACGGCATTTTAAAAGCACTAGCTACCGTACCTGACGTGCAAATTGTTGTGACTACGGATCATGGAAGTGTTCGATGTTTGCGAAGTTCAAGAGTGGTAGGGGACAGAGATACCACCACCAATTTGAGGTATAAAATTGGTCGAAATCTCAAGGTCGACCCAAGAGAGGCGATGATTATTCACGATCCTGAGAAAATGAAGATTCCTGCACCAGGGATAACAACCACTTGTGTCATTTCCAAAGACGACCGCTATTTCGTGTATCCCACTGATTTCAACCACTATGTAACGAAATATCGGGACAGTTTCCAGCACGGAGGCATTTCATTAGAGGAAATGGTGCTTCCCGTCGTAATTTTGGAGTCCCGTTCGTAGAATTCAATTGAATTCTGGTATGGGGGATTTCTAATTTATTGAGACGGTAAAGTATGGAGGAGCAGATCCTCCGGTCTAACAGCGAAGCACAAACAATAATGTTGGGAGAGCAATTCGCAACCGAACTGCGCTTGGGAGATGTTGTTGCTATACGTGGTGAGCTGGGTGCCGGAAAGACAGAGTTTGTAAAGGGTGTCTGTGATTATTTTGCCGTTAGCGACCTCGTTACGAGTCCAACGTTCACTATCATCAATCAATACACAGGTATTACTCCCGACGGGGATTCAATAAAAATTTATCATTTAGATCTGTACAGAATTGAAACACCAGATCAGCTAAATGAGGTAGGTTTTGATGATTGTGTATTTGCACACGATGCAATTAAGCTGGTGGAGTGGAGTGAAAAAGCTCATCATTTGCTACCGGAGTCTCATTGGGATGTTCTCATTACCACCGATCCCTTAGATGAAGAATCAAGAACAATAAACATTCACAGACCAAAAACAGTTTAGTTTCCACAGATCAAATACATTTTAATTTCCACAGATCAAATACATTTTACTATGCACATTGCAAATCGTATCTCACGCCTTGGTACCGAGACAGCTTTTGAAGTTTTAATAAAGGCGCGTGCCCTTGAAGCCGAAGGTAAAAGCGTGATTCACTTGGAGATTGGTGAGCCAGATTTTGATACCCCGCCAAACGTAATTCAGGCAGCGAAAGACGCACTCGATAACGGGTTTACACATTATGGTCCGGCCGCTGGTTTACCTGAAGCTAGAACCGCGATTGCGAACTATATCAACAAAACTCGTGGCTATGATTTATATGATGCCGATAACGTAGTTATTACGCCTGGCGCTAAGCCCATAATGTTTTACGGTATGATGGCCTGCATCGATGAGGGCGACGAAGTTATATATCCCAATCCCGGCTTTCCGATATACGAATCCGTGATAAATTTCTTAGGTGCTATACCGGTGCCACTGCCTCTCTTGGAAGAAAAAGAATTCAGGTTCGACGTCAAGGATTTAGAGGATAGAATAACACCGAAAACCAGGATGGTGATAATTAACACCCCACAAAATCCTACCGGTGGAATTCTTACAAGTGATGACCTGAAAAGAATTGCAGAGCTAGCTGTTAAACATGATTTGATAGTGCTGAGTGACGAAATTTATTCGCAGGTTACGTATGGCGACTTTCAGCACACGTCTATAACAGAATTCGAGGGAATGCCGGAGCGAACTATCATTCTTGATGGATTCTCTAAAACGTTTGCAATGACTGGGTGGAGACTTGGTTACGGATTATTCCCAAAACATATTGCTAAAATTGTTGCCAAACTTCAAACGAACTGCACATCCTGCACTAGCTCGTTTTCGCAAATAGCCGGTGTTGAGGCGTTGGATGATAGAACATTGCCGTTTGTTGCGGAATTCTTAGAACGGTTCAAAAATCGAAGAGATTTAATAGTAGATGGTCTGAATGAAATAGAGGGTTTTCACTGTCTTCGGCCACACGGTGCGTTTTACGTATTCCCAAATATTACTGGTACAGGTATGACAAGCCAGGAAATTGCTGACTACTTGCTATACGATGCCGGAGTAGCCTGTTTGAGCGGCACAGCCTTTGGTGCTCATGGTGAGGGCTTTATCAGATTCTCGTACGCTAACAGTATTGAAAATATTCAAGAAGCATTGCGGAGAATTTCCGTAGCAATGAAGAAGCGAAAATAATGTGAGTCAAATGGAGTTTGTTGATCAGGTAAAAATCAACTTTCCGCTACTGGCCGATAGTGTTCGGGCGTCTCAAATGTCGGCGTATATGCGAAATACATTCCTTTTTTTCGGAATTCCTTCTCCAATTCGCAAAGCCTCTGTTAAACTCGCATTAGAGCACTGTGGTTTTCCGGATAACGTGATTGACGTTGCCAACGCTCTTTGGAATCTCCACGAGAGAGAGTACCAGTTAACAGCGGTTGAGCTGCTCACGACGGCTGTGTCAAGAAAGAAAAATCCATTACTGTACGATCGTGCAACAATTACCGCAGGTGAAAATTTGATTACTACCAAGTCTTGGTGGGACACCGTAGATAGACTTGCACCACGCGTAGCGGGCAAACTTCTAATCAGTACAGACAAGCTGACGAGGACAGCAAACACATGGATTGGTTCCGATAACATTTGGCTGCAACGCTCGGCAATAATCGCGCAACTCCACAATAAACAAAAAACAAATTCAGATCTGTTGTTCAGCCTGATCTTGAAACGATCGGAGTCGAAAGAGTTTTTTATTCGAAAAGGGGCTGGGTGGGCTTTACGCGAATACTCAAAATCGAATCCAGTTGCGGTTAGGGATTTTATTGAATTGTATCGCGATAGGTTAAGCCCCCTTACAATTCGAGAAGGCGGCAAATACTGTTAAAAATGAAGCAGATACAATTAGGCATGATCGTCCGGTAGGCTGTTGGGCTCGATATGGCTAAACACTTCAATTGTAGGATCCATGTTCTTTTTGAGGAAATCTTCTGCTAGTGTGGCAATGCTGTGTGCATGAACAATCGGGGTGTCATCCGACATGGTAATGTGAAAATCAATGTGGACTCGCGCCGCAGATTCCCGAAGACGTAGGCGGTGAAAATTGCAATTGTTGCGGGCACAAAATTCATTCAGTAAGGTACGAGCTTGCAACTCCAAAATTTCGTTCGACTTATCCATCAAGCCATTTACGGAAGTGGAGACTAATGAAACCCCTTCGCGAATAATATTAGCGGCAAAGACAATGGCGATCAGCGGGTCTAACCAATGTAGCCCTGACCACCACGCAATAGTTAATCCCAACACGGCGCCGGCACTCGTCCACGCGTCAGTAAGCACGTGTTTTCCGTTTGCTTCAATCAATATTTGACGTTGTTTTCTACCTACTCTTAACAGATAAAAACCCAGAGCCGCATTTACCATTCCGGCGCCTGCCGTAATGAAAATACCAGTTGAAAGGTTTTGTATTATCGGTTCTGAAATTAGTCTTTGTACAGCAGTAACTACGATAGCTATAGCAGCAATAGCTATTAGTGCCCCCTCTACACCGGCACTAACGAAGCTAATTTTATCGTGACCAAAATGGTGGTCTTTGTCAGGCGGACGCTGAGAGACTCGTAGGGCAAACCATGCAAACGCGACAGCCAAAATATGCACCACGCTTTCTAGTGCGTCGCTGAAAATCACTACCGAACCTGTAATCAGATACGCCCACCACTTAACACCCAGCATTACTAACCCGATGCACAATGAAATATTCATTGCTGTTTCGGATGGATTGCTAGTGAATTTGAAATATGATGAGCGGTTCATACCCGATCAATTGTTAGGTATTCAAACTCTTTAAAAATTCTAGATTTGATTTGGTTGCACGCATGCGTTCTAGGAGGGTCTCCATTGCCTCGATGGGTGGATCATCGCCCAACACTTTTCGCAGAATCCACACCTTATTTAACTCTTCTGGGGTGAGTAAAAGTTCCTCACGTCTGGTTCCGGATCTGTTTACATCAATTGCGGGGTATGTGCGACGGTCAGCCAGTTTCCTGTCTAGAACTAGCTCCATATTACCCGTGCCCTTAAACTCCTCAAAAATCACCTCATCCATCCTTGAGTTGGTATCTACCAAGGCCGTAGCAATAATCGTCAGGGAGCCCCCTTCTTCAATATTTCTTGCGGCACCGAAAAAGCGTTTTGGTTTGTGTAGGGCGTTGGCATCTACACCACCAGACAAGAGCTTGCCAGAGTGGGGGACAACGGTATTGTGGGCTCGAGCAAGACGAGTGATAGAGTCTAGCAACACCACAACGTCCTGGCCGGCCTCGACTAATCGCTTAGCTTTTTCCATTACCATGTCGCTTACTTGTACGTGACGCTCCGGTGGCTCGTCAAAAGTCGAAGCAATAACCTCAGCGTTTACACTGCGTTGCATATCAGTTACTTCCTCTGGGCGCTCATCAATTAACAAAACTATAAGCTTCACTTCGGGATGATTGCGAGCAATTGCATTTGCAATTTTTTGCAACAAAACAGTTTTTCCAGCCTTAGGTGGCGAAACAATCAAGCCCCTTTGCCCTTTGCCAATTGGCGCTACCAAATCAATGATTCTCGTGCTAAATTCCGTAGGCGCTGTCTCTAATCGGTAACGCTTATCGGGATAAAGTGGCGTTAAATTTTCGAACAATGACCTTTCGCGTTGCGATTCGAAAGGGATATAGTTGATCATTTCAACTTTTAAAAGCGCGAAGAAACGTTCGCCATCTTTTGGTTGGCGGATGTACCCCTTTACCGTGTCGCCGGTTCTCAATCCGAAACGCTTTACCTGCGAAGGTGATACATAGATGTCGTCGGGGGAAGGGAGATAGTTGTAGTCGGCCGACCTCATAAACGCGTAGCCATCGGGGAGTACTTCTACAACGCCCATGGACATTGTAACACCCTCACGATGGGAGTCCTTCATTTGCCGAGCATTTTCGGCTTCCACGATTTTGTATATGAGATCCTGTTTTCGCAGGTCGCCGGCGTGTTCAATGCCAAGCGTGGCAGCTACCTCAATTAATTCGGCTATTTTTTTCAGTTTAAGGGCGGGAATATCTATTAGTCCGTCCGATTTTTCAGTTTGACGTTGAGCCATAAGGCCATACACTCAGATGGTGAAGGATAATGAAATTAGTAAGGGAAAAGGGAGCTTTTCGCTGTTATATGATCAGCGTGTGGGCGGGGGAAGCCCATAACCATTGATACAAATGTCGGTTAGTTTTCACTAAAAACCAAACGCAACGTCCGTAAAGACAAAAATTGTCACGTTTTTGAATTGCTGAAACACGTTACTGAACAACGAATATGAGACATAACACAATGATTTACACTGTTCTATTATTTTGGTTTTTTTTACCCTCTATTTTTCAGGCGCAACACGTTTTTGCTGTCGGCGCAGTTGCTGGAGGAGCAACGTCCTTGACTGTCCGAGGCAATAAAGCTGCATTTGCCATTGGGCAGCCCCTTGCCACCGTCAATTCAAACCAAGTTACGGTATTACGCTTAGGGATGCCACATTTGGCTCCTGTCCTGTCATCAAATTGGCCAGAATCAAATTTGGCCGATACAACCTTTCAAATTGAGGTTTTCCCAAACCCAGCCTCCGAACTGTTAACCATCAAATTGCCGAGAGAGCTTTCCGATTTTGTGATGTTAAAACTTTACACCTTGAATGGTGTGAAAGTCTTTGAAAGGGGCTTTTATGCACCAATTTCTGCCAACAGGCAAATTTCAATTGTTACATCAAACACGAATTTGGCGTCCGGAAGCTACCTTCTGCAATTACAGGATCAAGGAGGCCAAATTCCAAATATTCCCACGATAAGCGGATTGATTTTCGCGAGGCGTGTTGTTATCCAAAAGTAATTCTTATACAATGGCTCGCTTTTTGCTGGATTCCCAAAGGATACACATGTGCTGGTTTACCAGCATATGAGGAGATGAAAGGGAGGTCGTGGCATTGGCTACGGCCTTTTTTATTTTAGCCAAAAGGTCTGAGTTGTTTAATCGGTGGAATTTCGGTGTTTTAATGAAAATTTTGTCCTTGATGATCGTAGTGTTCCTGGTTGTGCCAACGGCTCAAACCTTGGCTCAGACCCCAACAAGCAGCTTGCAAGTTACTGGTGGGAACAGAGTTACATCCATGGGCACAGCCTCATCCTTCAAGGAAGCGTTGGAGCACCCGGAAGAAACCTTTAAAATTGAGATTTTCGACCCAAAATTTGAAGAAATCCCACTCGACCTTAGTTCACTGACTAAGGTTAAAGAGATTATAATTCGTGGCACAAAGGTGAGTACGATTCCAGCAAGTATTGCCCATTGCGTGGCTTTAGAAGTGCTCGATTTGCCCTTTAATAAAATCTCTAAAGTTTCGGCAACTATCAATGGCCTGAAACAGTTACGTACATTAAACTTGGCAGGTAACCGCATAACGGCTGTGGACGACCATGTATTTGAGGGCTGTTTAAGCCTACGTTACATTTCGTTAAGGGGCTGCGGTATTAGTGCGTTACCTTCTGGATTGGCCTCGTGTTTGAACCTGAAAGAATTGGATGTTTCAGAGAATGAGTTGAAAGCTATTTCTAACTCCTTGGGTTATCTACGTCAAATTACATCGCTAAATGTATCGGGAAACAAGTTGAAAAGCTTGCCGGGTGCACTCTGCAGCCTCAGCCAGATAAGGGTAGTTGATGCTTCGCACAATGAAATTGAGAGTTTTCCAAGTTGCTTTTTGTCAGTTTCTGGTTTTGGAAAGTTGTTACTTAATCACAATAAAATCAAACGTATTCCAGACTCGCTGAGAATGTCAACGGTGTCTGCTCTGGAGTTAGATTCAAACCTGATAGCCGAGATTCCGGAGTCGATTGGAAATCTGAAATCTTTGGAACGACTCTCCTTGGTGGGAAATCAATTAACCACCTTACCCGAAGGTATTGGCGGATGTGTGGCCTTAGCATTTTTTGATGTACGAGGAAATTTCCTGGAAACGCTGCCCGTAAAACAATTAACTAGCCTTAAATCACTAATGGTTTTTCGGCTAGCGAATGCAGATTTTAAAGACAAATTGAATAATGGGCATCAAACTCAGTCGAAAAAAAGGTAAATTTGCATCCTTCACGGCGGGTGTAGCTCAGTTGGTAGAGCCCCAGATTGTGACTCTGGTTGTCGCGGGTTCGAGTCCCGTCACTCGCCCAAGTTGCGCCATAACGTACTAACGTTATGGCGTTTGTTATTTTAGGTCTCTCCTTCATAGTCCTCAACTAATGATAACCTTTGTCTTTCACACACACTTACCTTACGTCTTGCACCATGGCACCTGGCCACACGGAAGTGATTGGCTGTGCGAAGCAGTTGCCGAATGCTACCTGCCAATGTTGAAGGTCTGCGATGGATTGGTTGCCGACGGAATACCCCCCAACATTACTTTCGATATTTCTCCAATTCTTTGCGAACAGCTGGCGCACCCAGACTTTAGGGATTTGTTTGTTGGGTATTGTAAGGAGCACTCCGCGCTGGCGCTTTCCGACGAATCAGAGTTTACGGCCATCAATCCGTCAGATGATCGGATTCCAGTTACGAAGTTTTGGTCGCAGTGGTATACAGATAGGCTTCGGGAATTCGAGGATGACTACGCCGGCGATATTGTTGGCGCACTTAAGCGCCTGCAGAAAAACGGTTCCATTGAAGTAATGACCTGCGGTGCCACACACGGATATTTGCCACTTCTTGCTGATGATAGAAGTGTGAAAATGCAAGTGGAGTTGGCCGTGAGTAATTACATCCGACATTTCGATAGGAAGCCCACAGGCATTTGGCTGCCGGAATGCTCGTATCGTCCAGCGTATCAATGGCGAACGCTCCTACCCGTCTCGCAGTACTCCCTAGCCCACGCCAGATGGGGCGTTGAAGAAGTTTTACAGGAATCGTCCCTCGGATATTTCATTACTGATCAAGGGGCTTTACAGAACGCAAAACCCATAGGGTACCGGACGGATTTGGGTGACGTGGTCCCGTTTGAAGAAACTGTAGGTGACGTTCGGAATCAGCTTGAAGAGAGAAGTCCGCTAGATGTGTTTGAATTGGAAACAACACCTGGGAAGCCCCCTGTAAGAATTCTTACCCGCGCGATGACGGTAGCTATGCAGGTTTGGAGTGGCAAGAGCGGTTATCCCGGTGATCCGGATTATCTGGACTTTCATAAAAAGTACCACAGCTCTGCGTTGAGGTATTGGCGAGTTACGGATAACAATGCGGATATGCAGTACAAAACCACGTATAATCCGGAATGGGCGGCAAATAAGACAGCCGAACACGCAGCTCACTTTGTGTCGGTTTTGGAGACGTTGGTCAAGCATAGAATCTCATCAACGAACGGGCAATGTGTGGTTTGCTTGCCATTCGATACCGAGTTGTTTGGACATTGGTGGTTTGAAGGTCCAATGTTCCTTGATAGAGTGTTGCGCGGAATTCATGCCTCGGCATTGGTCGCTGCAACCACAGCGTACCAGGCAGTTGCTGCAACGGATACGCATTGCGTATTGCAGTTGCCGGAATCATCATGGGGTAGAAACGGCAACCATGACGTATGGATGAGTAAGGAAACAGAGTGGACCTGGGAAAAGGAGTACGTGTTGGAGGCCAAGGTTTTTAAACTACTCGAGGGTCATCCTAGTGCTACCAGGGATAAAACAGCCAAACGTATTTTAAGAAATCTCGTGCGCGAAATGTTGTTGGCGCAGGCTTCAGATTGGCAGTTTTTGATTTCTACTTTTTCGGCAAAAGAGTACGCGGAAATGCGCTTTCATAATCATCATGCCGATGCTAATACGTTGCTAGCAATGGCGGAAAAGCATTTTAGAAGTGAGAAATTGGATGTTGCCGACGAGACTTTTTTGACAGAATGCGAAGCGCGCGATGATGTATTCAACGCGGAACTTGACGCCTTGGTGAAAAACGTCGGAGAATCCACTGAATGATACGTAAGGTCAAAATTCTATACAAGCAATTGAGAGTGTATCAGTGGGTTAAAAACATTTTGATATTCTTACCACTGCTGTTGGCACATCGGATAACCGAAACAAACCTTATAGTTAGTGTAGTGATTTCATTCGTAGCTTTTAGCTGCGTGGCCAGTGCTGTGTATATATTAAATGATTTTCTCGACCTTAAACACGACCGAATTCATCCCATTAAAAAATTCCGCCCGTTAGCGGCAGGTTTGATATCAACCAACGCTATTGTGGTGGTTTTTCTATCGTTAGTATTCATAGCAACATTATTGTGCGTGTTTTTCTTGAACACTGAGTTTGCTTTAACTCTTGTGGCGTACAGTGTCATGTCAATCTTGTATGCGGTATACGTAAAGAGACTGGTAATTGCCGACGTGCTGCTGTTATCGGGTTTATATGTAATTCGCCTCGCGGCGGGTGGGGCGGCGGCCAATGTTCAAGTCAGTACGTGGTTGCTGGGTTTCAGTTTGTTCCTGTTTACTAGTCTTGCATTTCTGAAGCGGTATAGTGAACTGTTGGAAACTATCGATCGAGATGTACACGTTCTTCCTGGCAGAGGTTATGTTTCGGGCGACTCCGGTTTCATTTTTGTTGCTGGCCCTGCGCTTGGTTTCATTTCGGTATTAGTGTTCACATTCTACCTGAATAGTTTCGAAGTTCGAGCATTATACAAGCACGCCGACGTGCTTTGGCTACTTGTACCCTGCATGATATATTGGATTAGCAGACTTTGGTTGTTGGCGCACCGTGGTAGGGTAAATCAAGACCCTATACTGTTCACCTTCACCGATGGGCCCAGTTACTTGGTTGGCGGATTGGCAGCACTTATCGTTATTGTGGCATCGATATGAAGTGGAACATTGAATCATGGGGTAGGTACACAACTTCTACGCCAGCTGATGTTCAACTTGTGAATGCCAATTGGAATCCAGTAACTACGGAACCCAAAGCCCCCTACTTAGCGCACGGACTGGGTAGAAGTTATGGCGACAGTTGTTTGAATAACGGCGGAACCATCCTGCTTACAAGCCAGATGAACAGCATAGTGAACTTCGATGCTAAAAAGGGAATTATCCGAGCCCAGTCTGGCGTTTCAATTGCTGATATTCTGAGTCTTGTGGTCCAACACGGTTGGTTTGTACCTGTTACGCCAGGAACGAAGTTTGTCACTCTTGGGGGTGCCCTGGCAAATGATGTGCATGGAAAAAATCATCACATAGCCGGTTCGTTTGGTTGCCACGTGCGCAGTTTTGAGTTGATCCGCAGCAGCGGAGAACGATTGGTGTGTTCGCCCGGAAGTAATTCAAGTTTATTTTCAGCTACAATTGGTGGAATGGGGCTTACTGGTTTAATCACATGGATTGAAATTCAGTTGATAGCCATTGGGTCGGCCAAGATATTGATGGACCGCAAACAGGTATCGTCGATAAATGAAATGATATCAGCCTTAATCCACGCCGATGAGAAGGCTCAATACACCGTGGGTTGGATTGATACAACATCGGGTGATAATAAATTGGGTCGCGGCGTTATGTTTAAGGGAATTCATGCTACGAAAGCGGAAGTGGGGGAGGATGAAAACACGCAGTTCATGGATAGTCAGTATAGTGCTAATCAGGCAAATAGTATTTTTTCTGTCGTTCCAAAGTTTGGACAATACTTTTTGAACGCGAAAACAATTTTTATGTTTAACTCCGCGTATTTCCAGTACAATTCTACGTCAGATAAATCCTATTTGGCATCGATTGATAGTTTCTTTTATCCATTAGACAAGATCCCGAAATGGAACAGAATTTATGGGGCAACTGGAATGTTACAGTACCAATTTGTAGTACCTATGCATGATGGTAAGTTTATTGTTCAATCTGTTTTGAAAAAGTTAAGATCGATTCGAGCTTCTTCATTCTTGTCCGTGTTAAAAGTATTCGGCGATATTGGGTCACCTGGAATGATGTCATTCCCTATGCCTGGCGTGACTCTATCCTTGGATATTCCTGCTGGCATAGCGGGATTACTACCAACCCTAGACTTTTGCGATGAAATGATTGCCGAAGTTGGCGGGAGGATCTATGCGGCTAAGGATTCAAGAATGCGTGGTAGTGTTTATAGAAAAATGTATCCCAGACTCGAAGAATTCTGTACGTTAATCGACCCCCAGTTCTCCAGTTCATTTTGGCGTCGAGTAGCGCGTTAGGTATTAGTCGGACAACAAGGAACAGTAAGCCAGGCAACATGTAGGACTAGAAGGTATACAAATAGTTCGAAAAATTTTCGAGCAACAATGTAATTGAGCGGAATATGACAGACAATCAAGGCCAAAGCGTTCCACAACGCGTTTTCATAATTGGGGCGACTTCGGCCATTGCCAAAGGAGTTGCGCTGCTGTATGCTGCGAGAAATTCCAGACTGTTCCTAGTAGGCAGAAACCAAGCACAATTGACTGAGATTAGTGCTGAGTTGTTAAAAGCAGGTGCGGCAAGTGTTGCTGTTTTTGTGGCGGATCTAAGAGACAAATCGTCACATGATGAGATTGTTCGAATTGGGGTAGAGAAGTTAGGGGGCTTGGACGTTGCTATGATTGCCCATGGCAAAATGGCGGATCAAGATGAACTGAGTGCTAACCCGGATCTGCTGATAGATTCGTTCATAACCAATGGTTTAAGTGTTCTAAGTCTATCCCAAAGATTAGCCATTGTTATGAAGGCAAACAAATCGGGCGTATTGGCTTTGTTCTCGTCCGTGGCTGGGGAACGTGGCAGAAAGAGCAACTACGTATACGGCGCTTCAAAGGCCGCAATAACTGCATACAGTTCCGGACTCCGAGCTGAATTAAAACCAAGCGGGGTGCACGTATTGACAATTAAACCGGGAGTAGTTGACACTCCAATGACAGCTTCAAAAAAAGCCCCTTTCAAAGCTAAGGTCGAGAAAGTTTCGATTGATATAATTAGAGCAATCGACGCTAAGAAAAACATCCTGTACACACCGTGGTATTGGCGTTGGATTATGCTTGTTGTGAAAATGATTCCCGAGAAGATCTTTATGAAGACCAACTTCTGATTATAGCAATAGCCCCAAAAAAAAAGCCTTCAAGCAAATGCTCGAAGGCTTTTTCTAAATAATCTCTAAATTACAAAGCGCTTGCTGTGAAGTCTAAAACTACATCAAGTTTCCCACCGATAAACGAAGCAGATGCAGGACCTGAAACAAGTGGTCCGTACGTAGCTTTGAAGCAGAATTTTGGTCGCGAAGGAATAAGTCCGATTGCCGCCACAATATCGCTGTTTAGTGTTATTGGCATACGGCTGGTAATAAGATCTTGCATTGAGATGTTAGTGAAAGTTCCTAGTTGATATTCTTTCATATCTCCATATATAGGATCAAAAACCATGACAAACGTACATACGGTAAATACTTGGTCGGCTATGACACCGCTGGTGAAAATAGGATCGTCCAATCGTTCGATTTGGAAGAACGCCTCCTTGACATTTCCTGATTTTATTTTGTCTTTATTATCACTGAAATCAGTATTAGTTGACAAATCTTCGCAACTAATATTTGTTGTAGGCAAGGTTGGATTTACGCCTGTTGGACGCACCGTAACTGTAATAGGAATCTTGAACGTTGCCGCGGCATTAATAGCATCGCATCCTAAAAAGGACAATGAAGAGAGTGTAACGCCTAGCAATAAGCCGAGCGTAATAAGCTGTCGACGTTTATTCATAGTGAAAGTTCCCACAAAAATTTGTCTTGAGCGCAATATAATGACCGTACGGCACAATTCAAGCAATAATTCGGCGGTTGATTGATACCTGGACTATGTTCAAGACGGAGACAGTGCAAGGCCTTCAGAATCTGTATCTGTCTCCTGTTCCTTTTCAGCCGATTCCGTGTTAGCATTCTTGATTCGCTGCCTTAAACCTGCAACATCCTTAACAATTGGTTGCAGGACATTGCCAGAAATTAGAATGTCCAATTCAGCCCCATCAAGGATCTCACGCTCTAGTAATGCCTTTGCGCAGCTGTGAAGAAGTTCAATATTGTCGCGCATTAACGATATCGCCGTATGCTCGGCATCCAGTACGAATTTGCGAACCTCGGCATCTATAGACTGGGCAGTATGCTCCGAATGATCTCTTGGCTGGGAAATTTCTCTACCCAAGAACACTTCATCCTGATGCGCTGCATATCGCACGGGACCCACAATGTCACTCATTCCAAACTCACAAACCATTCTGCGCGCTATTGTAGTAGCGCGTTCTAAATCGTTACTGGCGCCAGTATTTACCTGACCAAACACTACTTTCTCAGCCGCTCGTCCGGCCAATAATGTCACAAGTCTGGTTTCCAACTGGTCTCGGCTAACAGTGTGCATTTCTTCGTTCGGCAAATACGAGGTAACGCCCAAGGCGCGTCCTCTAGGAATGATGGTTACCTTGTGAACTTCGTCACTGTTCAAAAGCAGTTTGCCTGCTAATGCATGACCAATCTCATGATACGAGGTTGTTTCTTTCTCTTTTTCACTCATTACCATACTCTTGCGTTCAACTCCCATCAGCACCTTGTCTTTAGCATTTTCAAAGTCGAACATAGTCACGTTAAGACTGTTCCGGCGCGCGGCTAACAATGCAGACTCATTTACAAGGTTTGCCAAATCAGCTCCACTCATGCCCGGAGTGCCTTTTGCAATTATCTCCAAATTCACATCAGCGGCAATTGGAACCTTGCGCGTGTGTACTTTAAGAATCCCTAAGCGGCCTGTAACGTCGGGACGGTCCACCACAACTTGGCGGTCAAATCTGCCTGGACGGAGCAATGCCGGATCTAACACATCCGGACGGTTTGTAGCAGCAATGATAATTGCACCTGAGTTTTGCTCGAAGCCGTCCATCTCAACCAACAACTGGTTAAGCGTCTGTTCTCTTTCGTCGTGCCCGCCACCAACACCGGCACCTCTATGCCTACCAACTGCATCTATCTCATCGATAAACACAATACATGGCGAGTTCTTTTTGGCCTGCTCAAACAAATCTCTAACCCTGCTTGCGCCAACTCCAACAAACATTTCTACGAAATCTGCTCCCGAATTAGAAAAGAACGGCACACCAGCTTCGCCGGCAACGGCTCTTGCAAGCAAGGTTTTACCAGTTCCCGGAGGGCCGAGCAAAAGAACACCGCGGGGAATTTTTCCTCCCAAACGGGTGAATCTATTCGGGTCCTTCAAAAAGTCGATTATCTCTTTCAATTCTTCTTTAGCTTCATCAGCGCCCGCTACATCGCCAAAATTGATTTGCATGTTGCCTTCGCCAACCAACTTTGCCTTGCTTTTGCCGAAGGAGAAGATGTTCTTAGAGCCGCCCCCACCCATCTGCATTCTTCTTGAAATGAAAATCAAAGCCATTAACGCCAGTATCCACGGCAGGACTTGTATGATAGTTATCCAAAATGAGGAATCGCCATCTTCGTACGTCCATGAGATGCCATGTTGTCTCCAAAAAGCTTCAGTACTAGATTCTACCACGCCTAGCTTGGTCTTGAAATGCTTTACTTCCTGTGCCCGACCATCGCGTTGAATGGTGATAGGTTCTCGAAGCGTGCCATGGAATTCATAGTCGTTCAATTGAGTTTTTGTCACCGTGGCGTATTGAATCTTACCTTGCGTGACAACTTCGTAGTATTCATTGTAGGTGAGTGGCCATTCCTGTTTTTGGACGCCAGACATCATAAGTGCCACAATTACTAATCCAACTAAAATGCCCACCCATATCAATGCATTCCGGAGAACCTTCGACACGGTCATATCGTTTTCGCCATCCGGCTCTTGTTGAGGCTTTTTTTTCGGTGATTGAGTTGGTCTTTGATTCATTGATTCTCCTGTTTCCAATCTATAGCGTTTGCTGCGACGCGCCTTGACGTATTTAATGTCTTCATAATGTATCCGGTGTGTCGTCGACCACCCAAATAGAATTCAAATGCCTTCCTTGCCCCGCATAGTCCATCCCATATCCAACTACAAAGTCGGCCGGGATATTAATTCCAACATACTCGATTGCTATCTGATCTTCATGAACTTCGGGCTTGGAGAGTATTGCTGCTACCGAGACACTGGCAGGGTGGTATGAAGATAAGTGTTTGATTAATTCTCTGATTGTCGTTCCTGTGTCAACAATATCCTCGATTATTATCACATTCCTATCGGTAACATCCGGAATCCAATCTTCGATGTTCACAAGACCACTTGAACTGATAGAATTCCGATAACTAGACGCACGTAAAAACTCAACCGTGCAAGGCATATTCAATTTCCGCAACAGGTCCGAAGCAAACATCATAGCCCCCTTCAAAATTACAAGTACAGTAATCTCGTTTCCGGCGTGATGTTTATTTATCTCCGATGCAATTCGCACGACAGCTTCTTCAATTTTTTCAGCTGAAATGTATGGCTTGAACGATTTATCGAGAATCCGAATTCTGCTTTCCGTCATTTTTACGATATCCTTATTACTGCAATACTTTTTGTTGAGTGCGTAACTCTAACACGGTCAGCTATTCGCAGACCGCACACCCAAATTAATCCGTGCGCATCTTCTATAACGGTCACACTTCGCCGTTTACTATTTGGAACTTTTGCGTTGGTTAACAAATCACTAACAAGTACAGAACCACTCATGCCTAGCGGAACTATTCTGTCGCCATTTTCCCACGTCCGCCATCGCAGTGGGTAGGTAATTGTATCGGCATCCAAATACGCAACCTGAGCATCGGTGGTAACATTTACGCTCGTTCTATCCAAAACCGTAGACTGCAAAGTTCGTGAACCCCGCACAATTGTCTCTCCAAATTCGTAAGCCACTTCAAAAAAATCTACTTCACCCTGATCGAATCGCAAGGTTATTGACGTCCGTTCGCGCACGGCAATTACTTTGTCATGCAGTGTTGCTCTGCTACCCACCGTAGCCTCGACAAGCGAAAAAGCGCGTTGAGTATCAACGTAACTCGGCGGATTACTCTCAGCCAATTCCGCGCGATACAACCCGTGCAACGCCACTCTAATCAACTCTCGCTGAAGTGGTTTTGAATACTCTTGAAAGGGGGCTAGGTGGATGTGTACTCCCTCATCTGAATGGCTCAACACAGCGCGAGCAGCGTCCTTCGTTACGTCCGTAACAATCTGCAAAGCATCGGCAAGCAGTTCAGCACTCTGCAACATATTAGTAGGTGCAGATTGCGCGAAAACGTTTTTGAACATTGGCAACAGGTTACTTCGCACTGCATTTCGTAGATAGCTTAGGTTGGTATTTGAAGAGTCTTCACGCCAAAAAACATTATTGCTCTCAGCATACTTCAAAATATCTGAACGAGAAAAAGAACGCAACGGTCGCAACAATTTAGCATGCGTTCCATGTAAGTTTTTCACTTCCGGGAAAGCCGCCAAGCCCCTTACTCCACTTCCTCGAGCAAGATTCATCAACATCGTTTCGGCCACGTCATCAGCGTTGTGTGCGAGTAAAAGAAGTTGAGCCTCTTCTTCAATAACGACCTGCGTAAAAAACTGATATCGTAAAACTCTTGCAGCAGCTTCGATGCCCATTCCTTTTTCTTGATTTAGCTCCATTACATTTACCGATGTTGTTCGGCAGGAGATACCCATCGATTCACAAATACTGACAACAAATCTCTCGTCATCGTCCGATTCTACTCCACGCAGGTTATGATTTACATGAGCAACAACAACCTCGAGATTGTTCTGCGCCTTGCATTGGCCAATCAACTTGAGTAACACCATGCTGTCGATACCACCACTAACCCCAACCACGACTTTTCGGTTGTGCGGGTTATGCGTGTGCAACAGGTTTGCTACGTGAGAAAAAAAATCTAACATTCGCTTTTTACGTGCCCAACAAAATCGAGTTGTGTTCTATAGTATCCAACTCAACTGAAAAATCTAAAAGTCGATGTGAGATGTCGGCGAACTCCTCCATTCGCACAACATCCTGGCGAGCCAACGAATTGTTAGGCAGACCCTTCAAGTACCCACCGTAGTGTTTGCGGAACTCATGTACGGCGCGTTTAAGTGGTTTGTTGTCGATCTCCAGCTGAAGATGCTCCAAACAAACTTCAATACGTTCACGGTGGTGAATGGGTGGGGGAATGATGCCGGTATTCATGTACTGCCTAGCCCGTTTAAACAAAAACGGATGCCCAATGGCAGCGCGTCCAATCATTACCGCATCGGCGCCGGTCTCATCGAAGGCTCTCTTCACATCTTCTGGCGTCTTAATATCGCCGTTCACAATTACCGGGATATTCACCACTTTTTTGATCTTCGGAATCCAAGACCAATCGGCATCGCCATCATGACCCATGTCTCGCGTGCGGCAGTGCACCGTTAGTGCTGCAGCTCCGGCATCTTCAATCATTTGGGCAACTTCAACAATTACTATGGAGTCTTTCGCCCAACCAAGTCGGGTTTTTACGGTAACGGGCTTTTTCACGGCCTTAACAATTGACGCCGTTAGCGACGCCATCTTTTCGGGGTCTTTAAGTAACGCAGCACCGGCATTTCGAACTACCACGTTCTTCACCCAGCAACCAAAATTAATGTCAATAAAGTCGGGATTAGACTCTTCGGCACGCAAGGCGGCGCCTACCATAATGTCTTCTTCGCCACCAAATATTTGGATTGCCACGGGGCGTTCTTCTTCCGCCAGTTTAATTTTTTCAATAGATCTTCGAGCGTCTCTGACCAACCCGTCGCTCGAAACGAACTCCGTGTATACAATGTCGGCACCGTACCTATGGCAAATCAACCTAAACGGCAAATTTGTCACATCCTCCATTGGGGCCAGTAAAATCCCCTTATCTACTTCCACGTGTCCTATTTTCATCCACAAAAATACGTCCGAAGCGGCGTATCAATCTGAATACTAACGGATTTCGCGTAGACTTGGCCAGGTGGAACCTTATTCAAAGCCGGCGTAGGAATATCTAACACAACAACTATAATCTACGCAGCGGAGCACAAACCTGCCACCCATTGTCGTTTTTCACGATCCAACCGTGCCAACGTTTTTTTGGTGGGATGCCTTTCAAACTCCCATTCCGTTACTTTTTGTTTACCTTGACGGTGTCGTTGCGCAAAAAATCCAAAAATTAAGAGTACTTCCCATGCCTTTCATCTCTACCGAGATTTCTGTAGCAGATAGATTATCAGTGGATTCTAAATCCATACACGCCCATTGTTTTGGTGTTCCCTCCAGACCTTCCCGCGTCAACTTATTCACGTTGCTCAGTATGAGTTTTATGTTGATGTGCCTACGGGGAGTTCTGGATGCATCACAACCAGTTGATACCAGGCAATGCTAGATTCACGTGAAGTGTGGATTAGGCCACAGGTGTTTACTGAATTAAACGAGACCGAATCTGAAGACTTTGCGTTGTCTCCGGATCAACATTCTTTGTTGGTAGGGACTATGGCAACGACGCATTTTTTGAGTTGTGACTGTAGCCCAGATATTGTGATTCGTCGTGCCAGTGGTGGTGACACCGTAACGACTTTATCGCTTTTAACGTATGCCGAGAAATGCAGTTCCTACCAGAACAACATCCAAGTTATTGACCAGCTCAACCGCATTATACTTAGTACTTGCAAAGTGATAAAATTCATAGATTATCCATCCTATAAAGAAACAGCTACGTTTCGCGTGGATAGTGGGCTATACGCGGGGTATATCCGCCATGCATCGCACGGCCGGTACTTCGCAAAGTTGGGGAGTTCTGGTTTTGTTATCGCCACAGATGCTGGAGACACCGCGTTTACTATTCCCACAGCCACGACGCACGATTCGTTTCTGAAATTGAATTTCAGCAACGATGGCTCAAAAGTATCGTTGAGCTATGTCACTCGTGATGTAGAAAAAAATGAAAGAAGATTAGTTATTGAAGCTTGGGATATTGCTACTAAAACGAGGTTAATGCGCGATACCACTTGGTGGGAAACTCTAGGCCCAAATAAGACATACAGCGGCGATGCTGATGCAGGGGAGATTTCCGATTCAGGGGATTGGATGATGTTTACAAAAAATTTCAATCCACCGGGTCTGTCTGGCCCAGGAACTATTTTTTTGTACAACGTCAGCTCCGCCTAGGTTGCAAGATTCTCGAGATATCAGGACGGGACGTATGGATTACCATATGGATTTTTAGGTGATGGATCAATTGCATACTGGTACGATAAAACGGCATTCAAATTCACTAATGCAGCAACCGGTGCTCAACTTGACTCACTACGCGGATACTACCCATACTACATAGATGAGCCCAACATGCCTGTGTACGGCCAACTTAGACAGGGTGCTGGATATGTGTATTGATTACAGTTGGGACCACTCAGTTCCGTTCCTAGTGTGC
>JABMNI010000047.1 GCA_013204605.1 Ignavibacteria bacterium | reverse complement strand
TTGTAGACTAATTAAAAGTAGTCAATTTGTCCATCAATTCATTGGCAGAGAGGGCAATGTAGTAGTATTAAACAAATTTCCATAGAAGTCGTAGGTCATGATTTTATTTATTGCAGTTTGACCGTTGTCCACGTTTATCTCTATTCTGCGTGGACTCGACAATGCAGACATTGAAAAATAGCAACTGGCTGTACAATCATTTTCGCTCACCACTGAGTTGGAGAAATTCTGCCAGCCGGAACTTTCCAATTGCTGCTTACTTAATTGCACCTGCATCATATCACTTCGCATAAATGAACTTCCGCTAGAACCACCGGAAAAAACGTTCGCTCTCAGGAAAACACTTGTGGTTTCAGTAACCGAATTCGGAACCAAGAAGCCAATTCGAGCCATTGCAGGCTTCCAAGCATAGATGCAAGGTTTCTTGCTTTGTGTTGTTGTTGAAATATGAACCGTATCTATCAACATTATTCTCTCGCCGCTAATTTCATCGATCAGCTCCACCGACATACTTATTGCGTCATCAGAAACCAGTTTGCTTGCGTTGATAATTCCACCGTTGGTTTTGTCAAGCCAGTAGAACTCTCTGAAAAAACTCAACGTATCCCCGGCAATCACAGGAATCGTTTTAGTTCTAGAAATTGCAGAAAGCGCAGCATTCGAGTACTCCCACTTGGCTGAATCTGCCACTACATCAAAATTATAGACCTTGTCTAGACACCAATGATTTAAATACACCCACTGTGAATTCTTAGCAAACTCACCCACTATGTAAAGAAAACGAATGGAATCTTGCTGGTGGTCGAACGAATAATATGATGCGAGTTCGTTAGGTGGAACGAAGATTGATGAATCTAACATCGATCCATTATCGACTGCATAAAGAGTGTCATTAACAATCTGTGCTGAGGAATCACACTGCGCTTGCATGTGCACGGCAGCCACACAACTAAGAATAAACAGAATCAACTCTAGTTTCATTGGCATTGGCATTCTCACATTTCCACATTTCCACATTGGGCCTCCCTATCTTTGTATCATGCAGCGCATAGCTATCTTAATCGAGTACGACGGCACAGGTTACAATGGGTGGCAACTTCAGCCCAATGGTAATACTATCCAAGAAAGTGTTCAGACCGTGCTTTCGCGTGTGTTTGCGGTGCCTATAACTATTCACGGAAGTGGGCGGACAGATACGGGAGTTCATGCCATTGGACAAGTTGCGCACTTTGACCTGCCGGCGGATGCATTGCCGGTACCCATTGCGAATATTCCGTTGGCGTCGAATTCTTTACTCATGCCCGACATTCGAATTCGGCAGGCCGCACTGGTGAAGTCGGATTTCCATTGCAGGTTTCAAGCAATTCGCCGAGAGTACCGGTATTACATTTCTAAGCACGAAACTGTGTTTGGGCAACGCTATTCTTGGTTTGTTCGGCATGCGTTTGATGTGGATGTAATGCGCGAAGTAGGGAAACTGATAATTGGAAAACGCGATTTTACCGTGCTGTCGAAATTCAATGCCACCACGGAGAGTTATGTGTGCAACCTAACTCAATGCACCGTCGACGAAACAGAGTTCGGAATTTGTATTACCATTATTTCCAACAGATTTGTGTACTCGATGTGCCGGGCAATTGTAGGCGCAATGGTAGCTGTAGCGCAAAACCGGGTGTCGATTGCCGAGTTTGCGGAACTGCTAAATGCAGGTGAACGAACTGAGCGCCTGCCCCTAGCCCCCTACCATGCGCTGTTTTTACAGGGCGTTACGTATCACAGTGATATTTTTGTAGATGAATCAGCAACCCTCCCTCCATTTATTTAAGCAAATCCTACGTCGTTCCGCTTTTGCAATTACCGCCGCTGTGGCATCGCTCACGTTAGTTTACTGTAGCAGTATTAACATGTTTCCCGTGTCGGAAGATCAAAAGTTAGGAGCACAGTTTGACCAAGAAATTCGCGCCGACCAAGCCGAATATCCGTTGCTAAACAACGCCACCGCTAATAGATATTTGCAAACCATTATTAACACCGTGCTCAATGCGCCAGAGGTAAAATACAGAGGTGTGTTTCCGTACCGAGTGGAAATAATTAACGACGATAAAATTGTGAATGCATTCTGCACTCCTGGCGGATATATTTATGTGTACACGGGATTGATTAAAATGCTCGATAACGAGGCATCGATAGCCGGGGTGTTGGGTCATGAAATTGCGCACGCCGAACGACGCCATTCAACCTCGCGTATGACAAAGGCCTACGGTTTGCAAACCATGATGGATATTGCACTTGGTAGAAACCCTAACAACACCGTGGCGTTAGCAGCAAACGCGTTTGCCGGATTGGGTCTGCTAAAAAACAGTCGTAGCGATGAAGAAGAGGCCGATGACTATTCCTTTAATTACCTTCGAAGCACCGTTTACTTTCCCGGAGCAATTCAATTCTTTTTTGAAAAGGTAAAGGGGCGAGGTGGTTCAAGTATCGAACGGCTTTTGTCGTCGCATCCGCTACCTGAAGACCGTATAAAAGCAACAACGGAACGTCTGAAAAGTGCAAACATTCCCCCACCTACCGAGGCACAATTGCGCACAAGGGAATACACCACGTATAAGCGAACTTTTTAATTGTTCAATGTCTAAACTGAATCAGGGGGCTGGGCTTCTATCTACGTAAGCCAGTTCGGTATTTCTTGCAGAGCCTGTGCAATGCTCGACCACATGGTTTTAAACGCTTCGGTTGATGTTGCAGCCGTTATGGTTATGGTAGAGTCGGACACTAGCGTAACAGATTCACGTTGAGCCAGGCGCTGTGCCTGTTCACGACGGTAGGTATCCACCTCGATAACCACCGGCGACGTTAGTCTGTACACGCTGTATATGCTAGCAGTGTTAGGCGCTGAAGCTTTCGGTTCTGCAATAAATTTTTCGGCTGCGGTTTTTGCGGCGTTGCGAATTAGTGCTTGGGTGGTGCCAGGTGTTTTGCAAATGGCGGCTGTTGGACCCAACGTTGATTTTGTAGAAACAAATTCGCACGTCGTATTCCACTCGCGCACCTCGGGTTCGAGATCTGAGTTTCCAACAATCAATGCAACGGGAACATTAAAATCGGCAAGTACGGCAGCATTCATTTCCGCTTCGCCCACAGTCCGAGAATTCAACCGGAGATTTCTAATCAAACTGCCAACATAGGTATGCGCCAATACCCCCGATGGTGTGCCGGCCTTCGAATGGAACCCGATCATAAACGCAATGTCAAACGAATCATCAATACCTTCAACTTGACAAAGTGGTTTGTTAAATGCATTCGCACCACCAATTACTAATTCGGCAGCATTGTTAAGGTCCTTCAGTAAGACATTGCGCATCGGTCCGTGTCCGTCCGCCACCAAAAACGTCGCGCCTCCATCAACTTCAAGCACACCTTCAATTGCTGCGTTCACGTCAGCCGTGAGAAGTTTTTGCGCTTCTGCATAGCCCCTTGCATCGGGCATTAACTGATCCGGGTGGACAACACCGGTGGCGCCCTCCATATCGACAATTATAAAAACTTTCACGTTGGCCTTGCTGTTATAGACATTTGAACTACTCTACTACTCTACTACTCAACTACTCTACACAATACATATTCGCCCTCTATGCTCAACAACTCCACGTCAACATTCTTCAACGTCGAATTTTCCGGAAGCGGAACAAGAACTTTAACATAATTCTCCGTGTATCCGCTCCACGCATTGTAGCGTGCAATAAACTGTTCAGGAATCACATTTCGAATTGTGCCAAGGTTACTCAACGCAAATCTATTTCGCGCAACATCGCTAATGGCACGCAAACGTCGGGTGCGTTCGCGACGAACATGCACGGGCACCACATCACTCATCGCGGCAGCCGGTGTATTGTCGCGCTCGGAATACGTAAACACATGTAAATACGAAAACTGAATTGAATTCAAAAACTGCACCGTCTCTTCGAACAACGCATCGGTCTCACCTGGAAAGCCAACAATAACATCTATCCCAAATCCGGCTTGGGGCATGGCCGCGTGAACCATATCAACGGTGTTTCGGTACATCTGCGGATTGTATCTCCTGCGCATGTTTTTCAAGATTTCCGCCGAGCCACTCTGGAGCGGCACATGAACGTGCGGGACAAAAACATCCGAGGCAGCCACTTCATCTATAACTTCCTTAGTAAGCGTGTTAGGCTCGATAGATGAAATGCGGACCCTAAATGGCAACTGCATTGAGTTAATCAGTCGAACAACATCCACAAAACGTTCACCATTCTCGCCCAGGTACTCACCCACATTTACTCCGGTCAGCACAACTTCAGGCACTCCCTGCAGTGCTAGTTTTTCCATGGCCGGTGCAATATCTGCAAACAGTATTGCACGTGCCGGACCGCGCGCTTGCGGGATAGTGCAAAACGTGCAGGTATAATCGCAGCCATCCTGTAGCTTAAAAAATGTCCGCGTCCGCGTTTCCGCATCCGCCGAAGTTGCACCCGTAAAACGTGTTGATGTTGAAAGGGGCTTTACAGCATTCCCACCATTCAATTCCAATTGTGAGCTGTTTATGGACCCCGGCGTGGCTGCAAATAGTAGCTCACTTATTCGCATTTTATCTGCGGTACCTACAACGGCACTTACACCTGGAATTTCAAGAATCTCTTCCGGCTTAAGTTGTGCGTAGCACCCGGTGACAATTACTTTGGCGTTTGGAGAGGTGCGAAGGGCGCGGCGGACAATTTTTCTGCACTCAGTGTTTGCCTGCTCGGTAACCGTGCATGTGTTTACAACCACCACATCGGCGGGTGAATCGAATTCCACAATGCTACAGCCATCGGCAGTAAACTGCTGTTGTAATTGTGCCGATTCTGCATAGTTTAATTTGCAGCCCAAGGTATGGAACGATACGGTTGTTGTTTCTTGCATGACGTACAAACTTAACTACTTACCTACATGAAGAACGAAGTAAAGCACGGTGTTGGAGAACTATCGATTATAGTAACCAAACAAATGACGGCAGAATTAGATGGAACGGAAATCCATCCGTTATATTCAACATTCTGGATAGCAAAGCATGCAGAAACGGCTGCTAGAAAAGCAATCGAATTGTTTTTTGATGAGAACGAAGATGCTGTTGGAAGCGAGTTATCAATTCAGCATTTGGCCATGGCACCGGTGGGAGCGCAGATACATCTTAAAGCTGCGGTAGTTAATGTTACCGGACGGCGTATAACGTGCGAGTTTGAAGTGTGGCAGATGCAACCACCCAAACTCATTGCTCGTGGAACCCAGGTGCAGGTAGTGGTGACTCTCGGAAAGATCCAAGAAATGATTCGAGACGCCTACAGCGAAATCCAAACGTAGAATGTCAGATAAAACTAGAGTTTTGTGAAAACAAACGTCGTGCGTCTTTGATCCGACACTACGGTTTTCATATTAGGCGATCCTTTACCAGAATAGCTCTGAACTCTCGAAGGCGGAACACCCCTGCGTATCAGTAAGTCGCGAATTGCCTGCGCCCGGCGCAACGCCAAATTCGCACCGTCTGCACTAGTCTGTGATTGCTCAGAACTGTTCAAAATCTCTACGCCAATGTCGGCGTGCTGAATTAACATCGTAGCAATAGAATCAATCATCGGCTCATCGATTGAACTAACCGTAAAATCCTCAGCTGCAAAATTCATCCCAACGCTCAACACAATGTTACTGTCTTTTCCGGAGGGGGCTACTTGGGAGTTTCTCTTTGGAAGCATTGACAACAGGTATGGAGTTCCTATGCTCGACATAGAAGCACCCATGGCTGTCATTGTAGCGTTTTGTGAACTCTCATCAACAAAGTCGTTTTTCAATTTCACCGATATAGTGTATTGGTGTCTTAACGCGTTATAAATTCCCAAGAACGCACGGTCGAAATCGTAGATCTCGTGTAATCGATAAACCTTTCCGTTCGAGGCTGAGGCTATCATTTCAATAGGTACATCGTTAGCCATGCCGTACGTTACTCCGTAAACAGTTACGTTTGATGCTATGGCGGCGGCCATCACCTCGTTAACAGTCGCCGCGGACGAATTGTCCTCGCCGTCAGTAAATAGTATAAGAACTCTTCTTGACACATCTTCAATCTTCGCCAACTCTGATATGCCCTTCATCACCGCGTCATAAACAGCAGATCCATTGTGCCTAAGATTGATTCCGTTCACCTTAAAGCCTGAAAGGGCTTCTTCTTTGTCGTTTGTAATAGGAACTTCATTATGTACGCTACCAGTAAATATCACAACCGAGGCGTAATCTAACGAATCAAAATTTGAAAGGACATGCCTTACCGCTTTTTGCATTCTAATTGCTAGGGGCTTGGTCATGGAGGGACTGTAATCCAGCACAAAGCACACAGCAAACGACTCATTCTCGCCACTGCGTTCTTCCGATATTGTAATCTGATCTTCCGTGCTAGGAGTAGAAAGATCGAACGAAACAAAATCTCTCCAAAGTCGCCTTGATTCTTTCATTGTTTGAAGAAACGGAGGAGCATAGCCCCCAACCGACTTTCCGAACAAATCCACAAGGACCAGATCAATCACGGTTTTCTCAACAAAAAACCGTTTGTCTAAAACAAAGAAATTTGCCGCGCCACTGTTCACCAACTCACGCACAGTAGGTAACTCACCCTCCCCAGGCAAAGCCAATGCGGCGTTCAGTCTCTGATTTGAAAGAATCAAAAATATCGTCAGTATGCACAGAAAGAGCAACTGATTACATACTAACGGCTTACTAGATTTCACTTAATGCCCCATATAAAGTGTATCGAAGTGTTACGATGCCAGTCGAGTGCATCACAATTTAAACTTTTAAGCCGGAAAAACAAAATAAACTCCTTATTTATTTGAGTGTTCGTGAGTTTTCCACACCTGTACAAAAAGACCCGAGGTCAAAGGGTCTTTTTATTCAGGTGGGCCTGCGAATTGAGGTTGTAAATCTGCTAATCCGGCGCTCTCAAGAGCTCAATTTGAGACACACCGGATTGTCATTGCACTAGAGTTTTGTAAATACGAAGGTAGTTTTCTTTTGGTCGATTTTAGGAAGTGGGATGGTTGGTGACCCTTTTCCAGCATAACTCTGAACACGTGAAGGAGGAACTCCTCTACGGATTGACATGTCGCGCACAGATTGAGCGCGGCGTTGGGCTAGGTTTGATGCGTCATTCGCCATCTCAGAAGTGCTTTCAACATTGCTCATGATTTCAAGAGCTACATCGCCCCTTTGAATAAGCATGGTTGCAACTGAATCTAATAGAGGCACATCGGCCGCACTGATATCGAATTCTTCAGTTAAGAAGTTTAGGCCAACGTTCATTACAATGTTATTGTCGGAGCCAGTTGCTGCAATATCTACGTTTTCGTGCGGAAGCATTGCCAGTAATTGAGGGGTGGCAACCGACGACATCGAAGAACCCGTTGCCGTCATAGTAGCGGCATCAATATGCTCGTCAACAAAGTCGCGCTTCGTGGTTACTGACACTGTGTACGTATGACGCAGGGCATTGTAAATGCCAAGGAACACCTTATCGAAGTCATAAATGTCATGTAATCTGTATAACTTGCCCGAAGTAGCCTGCGCAAGTTCCTCAATCGGTGCCTCGTTGGCCAAGCCAAACGTCACACCAAATACTTTAACTTTCCATACTTTGGCGGCACCGATTACATCTGCCAGTGTAGCCGTCGATGAATTGTCCTCGCCATCAGTAAATAAGAATCATAATGCGGTGAGACACATCAGCAACTCCGGCCAACTCTCCTATACCCTTCATAGCCGCATCATAAATAGCCGTACCGTCGTTCCGAAAATTTATACCATTTACTTTGAAATTTGAAAGGTATTCGTTTTTGTCTTTAGTAATTCAAACTTCGTTGGTAACGTTACTTGTGAATTTTACTACCGAAGCATAGTCCAAGGGGTCAAAAGTCTTCAATGCATTCTGAACAGCCTTCTGCATCCTGATGGCACGCGGCATTGTCATGGAAGGAGAATGGTCTAACACGAAGCCTACGGCAAACGATTCATTCTCAGATTTGCTTTCTTCTGTAAAGTTCATTTGGTCGGGCATAGCCGGAACTGAAAGATTAGCTGAAACAAAGTCCTTCCAAAGATTACGGGCTTCCGCCTGCGAAGAAAGGTATGGGGGAGCGTAACCGCCAATTGACTTTCCTTCGGCATCAACTAACACCAATTCAATAACTGTCTTTTCCGTGAATATCTGCTTATCAACTACCTGGAACTTTGCCTGCCCTGTACTAACTAGGTTTCGAACGGAAACAAGGTTAGGTACGGTGTTCAAATTAGGACCGTTTGCGGCCCACATGCTACCTGAGATTAACACAATCGCACAAACCGTTGTAAGTGCGAGTACTTGGTTAATTTTCATGAAGTAATTATTATTCATCTCGTCATCTCCAATTGCGTAGTAATACGTAGTTGTTTTTAGAACTAGTACAAACCTACGTACGTAAGACTACGTTGTCAAGTCTTTTTTTTGGTATTATTACGTAGTAGTATCAGACACTAGACAGTACCATGAGCGATCCCTTTTGTTTACAACCACTTAGCGCTTGGCCCTGATATGAGTAGCGGTAAAAAATAAATTTCTTAGAGCCGCATCAGCGTCCAACATTCGACCCTATTTCCGCACTTCCCCTGTCTTACTGGACCAAAAAACCAGGTCCAAATCATCGACCGATATCCCCAATTGGTCAGCATACCCCATCATTTTTTTCTCGATTTCCAGATACTGTTTTGTGCTCCCACACCTATCTTCGGCATCAATTACCCCACATTCTGCCAAGCATTTCAGAATATGCCGGTCAAGTATGGTTAAGCCCCCTACCCCAATATTCCGCAAAAAATGCGAAGCTTCCTTGAATCCAAACCCATTAACCGCCTCAACCAGGTCTTTTCTAATCTGTAAGGGGCTTTGCAGTCCGTTTTCAATAAGAGCGCTCAGGAACGTCCACTGTGCCTGAACAGCATGCAGGCGGGCGTGTTTTACGTTATGGAAGCGTATGTAATGGTCGGGGTTCCGTAACAAGGCCAGAACGTCTTGAGGGGCGTGTTGGAAATCCAGCTGAGTTAGCTGTTGCACAACGGCATCGGCATGCACGGCACGGCTTTGTGGGGTAAGGATGCAGTAACACAGCTCGTAGAACCATTGCTCGGGCGGTACGGCTGCGAATTCGGCCAGACTGCGTGTTATTTCAGCCTGTTTACTTGCTAAAATGCTGCGGAATTGCGGAGGGAGTTGGTGCGGGAGTGGTGGCATGAGCGAACCTATACCGATGTTTCCTACAACAGTCCTCGGCGTTTCCTAAGGAACCACTCGGCTCCAAAGCAGGTAATGGCGGCTACAAGCATCCAGGGCAGGTGCCAAAGGAGGCGTTCACGTTCGCGGGTTTCCACAATTTCACGCATGGCAGGGTTTTGTAGGAGGGCTTCTACTATGGCTTTGGCCTTGGTAGAATGACCAAATTCTCCCCCACTATGAATTGCTATTTCGGAAAGTAGCCGGGTGTTGCACCAGGTGGCAGCGTCTTCTACTGAGACGTCGGTCACAGAGAATCGGCCGGCATCGGTCCCCAACTCTGTTCCATTCTCGACTGCTGTGCCCTTATAGGTGTAATCGGCTGGCGGAAGGTTGCCTATGTTGGCGTAGTAGCGCCCATTGTCCTGAGGTGAAAGTATGAACGTGAATTCCTTTCCACCTCCCTGTATGATCACATTTACTTCGGCGTTATTCGACGGCCGAAGTGCCGCATCGGCTACGTTAGCCGTAAACCGTACAGGTTCAGTTGCCGCGTAAAACTTATGACTGGGTTTGATAACCACTCGTTTATCGGAGTTTTTTACACCGAGCCATTGTACTGAATTCAGCACGAGACGGTCCAAGACATTGCTTTTTTCCTGACCCCGCACTTGCTTCGGCGCGTCTTCTAACAGCTTCCACCTATAAATTCCGTGTGCTAGAATTGCAAAACACTTTACAGATCCGCTTTCGGTATACATAAACAAAGGCTCATCGAGGGGACTATTGTTTACTCTAATGGTTGCTAGGGTGCGTCCGCCGTTGGCTCGCGTAACAAACGTTTCCGTACGAAAAACCGGTGGCAAATTATTCCACGTTTCAGCATCGGTATCTGAACCCAGCAAACGTAAAATTGGATTTGTTGTACTAGCGGCCGGGACATCGGCAGTTATTTGAAACTCGTTTGGACGGCTTGCTGCAACCATAAACGGCAGCACCGAGTTCAGTGGTTTTAGTCTGGTATAGTCTGTGTTTATTCCAGCTATGAACAACAGGGGAAGCCCTTTACCACATTCACGGCCTATCTGCTCGATAAGACTTTGTGGTGTACTAGAAATAGGAAATCCGATTAGCACACACAGTTCTGCTTTTTGCAGCGTAGCGGCATCGGGCGCAGGTGGGTAGAATTCCGCACCTTGCTTTTGTATAAAGGTCTTTACTTGAAGTGCAGGGTTAGCGGCCAAGATACCTGTGATAAACGACACATCGGAGCTGGGGGCTCCTGCATACACAATTACTGTTCGCTTGTCTGTGCGAATGTCAATGAATTGTTCGACCCTGTTATTCTTTGTTGTGAATTCTCCGTTAACGGGCTTTACCATAACGGAAAATTTTCGGGTACCAGCCTGTTGGGGTTTTACATTGAATTGTACCGTTTGACTGCTGCGATTATTCCTAATGTACAGTTTCTCGCGCGCTACTTCAAGTCCGTTGTCGGTAAGTATAACATCGGTTTCGGTTTCCGGAATCGATTGCCATGATGCATCAACGGTGATTGAGAGTGGTTGACCTACGTATCCAATATTAGGTGCAACTATTACATCGGCACTAACATCCGAAGGTTGAACGGTATCGCCAATTCCAATAGTGTATACTGGCATGCCCCCTTTTTCCGCAAAATATATC
Source organism: Ignavibacteria bacterium (assembly GCA_013204605.1). Taxonomy (GTDB): domain Bacteria; phylum Bacteroidota; class Ignavibacteria; order Kapaibacteriales; family Kapaibacteriaceae; genus JABMNI01. The sequence continues at coordinate 20,054 of JABMNI010000047.1, read as the reverse complement.
GGACTCTCACCGGTGTTATGATTTCCATCTGAAATAAGGAGAACGGTTTTAGCCGACGTCTGCTCGGCTTGGTTGCTAATAGTTTGAAGCGCGTCGGAAATGTTGGTGCGGTAGTCGGTAAACTGCAGTGAATCGTTTGCAAAATCTTCTACCCGACGAGCGCCATCGCCAAAACTGTAGTAGATACCATTCTCGGTAAGCAGACTGCGAACCTCAGCCAAGACTGATCTTACTGTGGCCTGTCGGTCACCGGCACCATCGATCAACGTCATAGATGTCGAGGCATCAATGGCTATGACTACAGCTGGTTGTTTGGTGGTAGACAAAATTGTATGCAGCAGAGGTCCGAACAGCGCTAACAATAGCAACGCCATACCGGTTGTTCGAAGTAAAATCAAAACCAACTTAGAAGCCGAGCTAATGACCGGCGTAGTTCGCCCATAGGATATGGTAGTTATTGCGCCAAGTACGGCAACCGCTAGTGCAAACCACCACCATGTTGCGATCGATAAATAAAGCGAGATATGTTCCACTATTAGATCAGCCTATTACTGTTATGAGACCGAAGAAAACTTCGAAGCCACTATGGTGTTACATGACTCTGATGGTATCCAGAGTGGAAGTTCAATCACAAAAGATGCGCCGGGATCGTCAGATTCATTGCATTCAATCTTTCCATTCAATGCCTCAACATCGCGTTTTGCCAAATGCAATCCTAAGCCCGTACTATCATCTCGCAGCTCGGCATGGGCTACCAAGGTTGTGAACGGACGGAACAATTTCTCACGATGAATGTGCGGTATGCCGGGTCCTTGGTCTGAAACAACAATCCGTACCAACCTCTGCTCTTTCGCCTCAATGGTAGAAACGGTGACAAGTATTTGCGTATTCTCGGGCGAGTACTTTATAGCGTTCGAGAGAACGTTATCGAGAATAGTAATCAGTGATTGCTCTGAAGCTTGTACAGGATATTCCTCGGCATCGAATGTGGTTTGAAGTAAAATTCCCTTGTACTCAGCCTTATATTTTGATTGCTGTATTACGTAGTCCCAAACCGTGCGCGCATTAATTGTCTTCTCAATCAAACTCGAAGTTCCCCTCACACTATCTAACACTCGCGTAACAAGGTCGAACATTTTGTTTGAAATTACTTTCAGATCCTCGGCATACTCTGCAATTTCTTCTTTTTTCAACGACTCTTCTAAATTCATCAAACCGGCAATAGCTCGAATTGTTTGAAGGGGGCTTTTCAGTTCGTGTGCAAGCAGGCTCACAAACGTTTGGTTCTCTCGCAATAACGTATTCTTCTTATCAACGGCATCCTTTAACTCAACATCTTTTATACGATGAATCTCTGAAGTAGCCTTGCTCTCGACCGTTCGTAGCCTTTCCTGAAGATTCTGAATAGCATCATCTGCATACACGTCGTCACTGGCTTTAACACTGGCAAATAGTTCTTTGTACGAAGTAGCTGCTTCGGCGTACCTATGGGCAGCATACAATGACTTTGCAAGCATTTCTAGATGCTGGAGGGTAAATAATTCGCTTTTTTCACGATCGGCGTCGCGTCTAAACTGACGTAGTTCGTCGGCAGCCAGGTTGTGATTACCCTGAGCGCTCAGTAATTCTGTTTTCGACAATATCGTGTACAACCGCCTGTCGGATGAATCGCGCGTATCGCCATTGGCCATCATTTTTTCAAACACTACCGAAGCTGCTTCCAACTCATCAATTTCAATGAGCACATGAATCAACCCATAATGACTTCCGTACAAAGCACTCGGCTCATTAAACTTCGAAGCAAGGTTTATAGAGATTTGATAGGCATCAATCGCTTCGTCGAACTTGCCACATTGAGTACCATAGTAACCAAGGTTTTGATTACTCTTCTGCATCCCAATCTCATCATTCAAATTTTCAAATATTCGAACAGCTTTTTTAGATAGTTCGTAACATGTTAAAGGATTTCTGTACGCACCGCTATTTAACTCAACCAGACCCATTAATATCTTTCCTTGGGTCAGTTCATCATTAAATTCTTCAGCAAGCTTTAGTGCCTCTTCGTAATTCGTAGCTGCTTGATTGAAATGATGAAGTCGTGAAAGAGCGTTGGCCTTGTTCAACTTGACATTTCGCAAGACGTGTTTATCGGGGATACTAACTAGTATGTGTTCGGCAACATCATAATGTTGAACGGCATTCGCGTAGTTCTTATCTACGAATCGTAGAATGCCAAGCTCATTTAATGCGCGTGCTTCTAGAATTGGAAAGGCACCTTCAACTGCCAAACGATTCGACTCATGTGCAACGGTCTCTGCCTCGCTGTACCGTCCCATGTTTATATAAGCCCGGGAAACAATCAACAAAGCTTCGATTTTTAATTCCGGGCTCTGTGTGAACGCATCAATTGCGAGTAGATCTTGCACTATTATTAGCGCCGCCATTGGATCGGACCGCAGGCTACCAAAGGCCTTGTCTAGCAACATCTGAAACTCCAATTTGGTCCGGTTTGTCATGTTACAACCCCAAACCCACACTAATGCGATGCACTAAAGCCGCAGAGCCTAACGAACTCATTGCGTAGTCGATATTTACTGAACGCAGATGCACGCCGATACCTCCACTTAAACCAGTTAACTGAGTTGCAACATTCACACCACTCAAGTTACGGGTTGCATTGTCATATCCCAAGCGAACTTGTACGTATTTTCCAACGTACAATTCGCCACCTAGTGAAAAGTTTAGGAATCTGTCCGTGAAAGAATTCACTTCATCAGTAAGATGATTGAGCGAGAAATTTACCAGTAATGGCAAGCCCCTTAACCTGTGATTAATACCCAAGCGCAGTTCTAGTGGGAGTTTATCTTTTACTCCGTCGTACGTGGTAAGCTGGGTTCCGGCGTTGAGCAAACTGAAGCCCAGATTGGTTCGAGATTGAGGGATGCGGATCATGAGTCCAATGTCTGCAGCTATTGCCGTTGACTGCTGACTTTCTGCAGAGCTGTGCATGAATTTTATGGTGGCTCCGTAGGAAATAAGAGAGTCAATTTCCCGAGCAAACGAGGCAGCAAGTACAACATCAGAAACCGTGAAATCGCCGGTGAGCTCGCCGGTCCGAGAGCGTCTTTCAAACACACCGTTTGAATTAAAACTTGCCGTAAACGCGTATGCGCCTACACCCTCCCACTGGTCGCCATACACAGCATAACCGCTGTTTAGGTCGAGGACGTTTTTGCTAAACGTAGCCGACATTACGGCACTATCAATGGTAACTAACGAAGCAGGATTCATAACAACGGTTGCCACATCATTCGTCATTGCAACGGTGGCCCCACCCAGCCCTGCCATACGCGCACTTATGGTGCCACGCATAAAGGGGAATATGGTGGCCTGCTGTGCCGAAACAGATACCCCAACCAAGGCAAATAAGACAATTCCTACGACTGTTCTAAACTGCATTCTCATAACTCCACTTTAGGGATTGCGTTGGTAATCGCCTCGGTAAACATTTTTGGCGGTTTAATTGGTCGCCATGAATCGGATTCGACAAAGCTATGCTTGGTATACCCGGTTGACAGCAGCGTTCCATTCCGTGTAACATCATACGATATTGTTAGCAAGGCTGCCCGTTCCGGGATAATGGTTGTCTCAATTACTATCATGTCATCATAGAACGCCGGACTCTTGTACTCAATATGCGCTTCCAAAACTGGCAGCATAAAACCGTTCTTTTCTAGATCCGTATATGGAAGTCCAATCGATCTCAATAACTCCGTCCGCCCAATTTCAAAAAACGTGAGGTAGTTCCCATTGTATACCACTCCCATTTTGTCTGTATGAACGTATCTGACCCTGATTTCAAACTGATGTGTAATAGCATTGCTCACGTACCGTGCTCCGCACTGTGCATCTTGCCCATAATGTCTAACAAACGCTCGAGTTCTTCCAAGGAATAAAATTCAATTTCAATCTGACCTTCTTCATCCGATTTCATTTTTAGTCGAACCTGCGTGCTGAATGTGTGTCGTAAAGTGTTCTCGATATCAGCCAGTGTGTTTTGAAGTTGGCCGCTAATAACGGGCAACTGGGGCGACAGCGAAGGCGACCCATTCTTGTGCCCCACTATCTCGCCCGACTTTGAAATGGAGCGTCTGCCGAGTTCAATGTCTTTTACCAAGGCTTCAGTTTTTCGCACTGAAAGATCTTTGGTTACTACCTCGCGTAAAACAGCGAGTTGCGTTCTTTCATTTGAGAGTGCCAACATGGCACGCGCATGGCCCATGGAAATCTGACGGTTCCTGAGTGAGGCCTGAAGATCCGGCGGCAAACGTAACAGTCGAAGAGCATTCGAAACCGTAGATCTATCCTTACCAACCTTCACAGCCACATCTTCTTGCCTAAGTCCACACTCTTCAATCAAGCGTTCATACCCGTGCGCTATCTCTAGCGGATTCAAATCTTCACGTTGAACATTTTCCACTAACGCTATTTCCAGCATGTGGGCGTTCGAGCTGACTTCAATTACGTACGCCGGAATTGTTGTAAGTCCGGCCATTCTTGATGCACGTAGCCTGCGCTCACCGCTAATCAACTCGTAGCCGGAAAAATGCTTTCTCACTGTAATGGGAGTAATTACCCCGTGTTCGATTATTGAATTGGAAAGCTCCTGTAAGGCAATTTCATCAAAGTGTCTGCGGGGTTGAACTGGGTTTGCACTAATTATTGTGTCGATATCAATTAACGCAATGCTGCCCACATCTATCCCATCAGATAGCGAAGGTTGCGATGTTCTATCAACTCGAATTGCACTCTTGGGAATGAGAGCCTCAAGCCCCTTACCCAGACCATAAGATTGTTTCATTTCGTGTTCCCTTACGCCGCAGCTTCGGGTTGGATAATACCAACGCGAGTTAAGATTTCAGTTGCCAGTTCCAGATAATTTTGGGCACCAATACTGGAAGCCTCGTACAGAATTGCAGGTTTGCCGTGACTAGGCGCTTCAGATAATCGGACGTTACGCGAGATAACAGTTTTGAAGGCCTTGTCTTCGAAGTGCCTACGTACCTCATCTACAACCTGGTTCGATAACCGAAGTCGAGAATCATACATTGTCAACAAAACGCCTTCAATTTCTAGCGTTGGATTAGTGCTGCGTCTGACAATTGCTATTGTATTTAACAACTGCCCCAAACCTTCCAGCGCGTAGAACTCGCACTGTACGGGAATCAAAACCGAATCGGCGGCAGTTAATGCGTTAAGCGTAAGCAGACCCAACGAAGGTGGACAGTCGATGATTATAAAATCGTAATCATCTTTAACAGACTGAAGCATGGTCTTCATTAAATACTCTCGACCGCGCACCTCAACCAATTCAATTTCGGCACCAACCAGATTAATGGATGATGGCACCAGATCCAGAAATGGCATCATGGTTACTACAACAGATTCCTTCATGGGAAGCTGATTTATTAAAACTTCGTAAACCGTTTTATGTAATCCGTGAGTTTCAATTCCATACCCGTGCGAGGCATTCGCCTGCGGATCTAAGTCCACAAGCAACGTGCGTTGCTCAGCCACAGCCAGCGATGCTGCAAGATTCACTGCTGTTGTTGTTTTACCAACGCCGCCTTTTTGATTTGCAACGGCGATAATCCTTGTCATGCTACTAATTCCTCTCTGTAAAAAGCGTCGTTAAATTTTCTTTTCAAAAGTAAAAGCGCCGCAGCGCTCACAACTAGTGAATGTTGTATCTCACCATTCCGAATCTTTGCAAAGAAATCCTTGATTTCAATTTCTCGAACAACGATGTCTTCCATTGGATCTAATTCTTGTAACCCATTCAATTCGCAATCATCCCAAACATACACGTTGCACACATTACTCATAAACGCAGGATTCGGTTGAATTACTCCAAGCAGTTGCGCAGGCGCGTTGGAGGAAAATCCAGTCTCCTCTGCGCACTCTCTTTGTGCCGCTAATCGCAAGTCCTCGCCCCTATTTGCAACACCACCCGGAATTTCAAGTGTAATAGAATTCGTTCCATGCCGGTACTGCTCCACAAGTATTATAGTGCCTCTTTTTGTAAGGGGCATTATGTTTACCCAACTCGGAGCATCGCATACGGTAAAGTCAGATGTTCTACCATCAACCGGATGCCTCCGTTTTACCGTTCGCACGTTCATAACCTTCCAATTGTCGGGCTGGCCCTCGGCGATAGTTTCCCATAAGGATGGATCTGACATTGTGTTGCGACGGGTTTGGGGGTTGCGGAATGGTGCAAAATACGAAGGACCAGACAAAGCGCCTTCGCTTGTTTCACAAACGTTTCACGCTATCTACCGCCGGATATGGAAAGCCGGATATCTACACCCACTTGGGTGGTAGAGAATCCGGGTGTAGAAGCGCCCTCGGTGAAGTTGCCCTCGTACCTAACAAAAGCCGATGCCGTTACCCTATTACTTATCGTATACCTTGCCCTAGGCTCAATTACAATCTGTGTAGTTCCATTTACAATACTAGGCTCGTTACTGTCGTACGTGTCTACATCGTACCGAGAAGATGTGTTTTTTCTGAGTTGCGTAAGAAACGTTAGTTCCAAATCATTTTTCAAATCGAGGCCTAAAAACTTCAATGAAAATCCACGTTTCAAATACGTTGCTTGAATTTGCAATTCATGAGTGTTTTCAAGTTGAATTGCGCTGCGAGCTGAGCCACTTAGGGTGTGTGCTGTTGTAGTATTATAACGCAGTGTAGCAGTTAACATTCCATCTAATTTCTTTTCATCGAATTGCAAATTCAAACTAATCAAAGGTTGAAATCCACTACGGACCTGTTGTATCTCCACAACCCTACCGTTGTCTGTGATCTTTGCATTCTCCGAGTACGACGAAATATAACCGTGCTCCAAAAATATTCTTTGAGCTAATCCACTAAAGAGCGGGAACTTTTCTATGCCATCCCAACGTAAGGTCCAGTTTAACGCCGGCATTATTCTAGCCAACTCTCCGCTAAACAATTGCAAAGATTCAAAGCCTTCTCGAAACGAAGTGTTCAAAGCGTCGAGAAGTTTCTGATTCTTGAACGTGGTGTCTGCAATGGTTTCTATAACGGCCTTGCGCTCTCGGTACAGCTGAATAACATTCTCGATGTTATCATTGAAAGCAGTAAACGGAAACCAGTCCGGGAAACTAATGAACGAACGTTCCAATGTTAGCCGCTTATTCACATTGGTAAACTCAGGAACACCAAAGGCATCTGTAACTACCCTTTGATTTAACGAGTAACCAACATCAGTCTTCATGTTAAGGTCGAGCGTTGCACCGGGCCACAACGGACGGTTAGTTTGAAAAACAAACGATGAACGTTGAGAATAATCATCCGTCATTATTCCATTTGCCGGACGCAACCCCGTTGAAGATTCGAATCGGAAAAAGGGAAATGCAGAACTTGAATGGAGTGTGATGGCTCCGTGAGGATCACCAATCAAACCGAGCTGATACGGAGTACTCGGACCCCACATAGGATCGTTGCCGCGAAACGTAAGTGTTCGTGCCCATAAATTGGAGAAGCCCGTTCCACCCATCACACCAGTGTTACTTGACGTGTTGTTCTGAGTAAACGTCAACGTAAGATTGTCGAATCCGAAAAACACATCTTGCAGTACTTCGCCAAGAACTGGGAAAAATCCAATAGGCGATTTTACAGGCGCACCAAATATTTCCGTTCCAAATTGCTTCCAGCGGAATATTGGGCTGATGCGTAATTGTGATGTCCACTTTGCACTGCGCACAATGTCACGCAGTGCCGGATTTGGTTGCAATGGATCCATCAAGTTGAACGAAACATTGTAAGAACCGTTGGTTTCCAAAAGTCTGTTGATTCCGAAAACGTCGGGCAACTTCGGACGAAATGCTACGGTAATAGTCTGGTTGTAATTATTGTCCTGTCCCAAGTTTATAAACCGGCCATTGTTAAAGAACATCTCATCGGCAATTGCGCCGGCTGTTCGTTGATTCCCATTCTTGTCCAACTCCAACGGAACTAACGTTGATGCAGATTGCACCCGGTAGTCAAGCACCGGACTTAGAAGTCCGTTCTCTGACAATCTCCAATTGAATCCGAAAGATTTATCAGCAATAAATTCACGAATAATTGGACTCGGAAAATCTAAATATCTAGATTGCTCAGTGGTGCGTCCCCTATTCAATCCAAGGTTTGCCGTAATATTCTGAGGCAAGAAATTTATCTTATAGTCTTTGTACGCCTTCAATCCCCATACATCTTTAAAGAATTTCAGTGGGCTTACATCATATTTATTTGGAAGGGTAACTGCGTAGTCAATTTTCAAATTCCAGTGCCACTTAAATCTGTCTTGTACAACCTGACTTCGTTCAAACATTTGTGCGTACGCAAAACTAAACGTGAGTTTGTTAAACGTATCATCTATGAACCAATCCTTTGATGGTAAACCCAATTTCATTCCCGTAACAGCCCACTGATCTTCAACCACAACTCTTTGCGAGCGGCGCAAAACATTCGAATAGGTTTGTTGCGCTTGCGTCTGGTTAGCCCCCTTATCAATAGTATCCTGCTGTGCTGCCAATGCTGCCGTTTCCAACTGTACATCATTCTGTGCTTGGTACTGAGGTGTTTCAGCGTACTCGCTGTGTGAATACGAAACCGGAATTCGGGTTTGAGCTAGGTCTTTGGGTAAAAATTTATCCAGAGAAGAAGTGACAGTAAAATTCCACGTTGTGGCATTCAGTCGATTACCAAAACGCTCTTCAAGACGGTGGTAGTTAGGAGTAGAATGATTTATGGACGCAGTCACATCAGCCAGGTCGGCAAGTTTTAGTGTTGCTCCACCAACGGCGGCCCAATCATTATCAGCCTGCGGTTCAACAACTCGAAGTTCATCCACCCAAATAGTTGTTGTGAGCTCATTGGGATATCGTTCAACCGGATTGGCAACGCCGAATGCAAAAAACGACACACGAGTTAAAATCGGATTTCCCTTTATAGCGTAAGTACCATCGGGATCGCCGGGTGCGGGAAATTCCTGACGGTCGTTGGTCCGTGTATGATCGCGCAGTTCTTTTACAGCCGTAAGATCTTTTACGATTACGCGTAAATCCTGCCAGCCACGAAGTAGCGGTCTGCGATACTCGTAATAATTAGCAGAGTCTACACCAAACCGGATAAAGGTGTACGCGGGTTGTGTGGCACCAGTGGAAACACGGTCGGGCATGGTGTTGTCGCCATGTATGAAGAAGGCTACTTCTTTGTAGTAGAACAAATCCCACGGACGATAAATCCGCGCCGCCATACGTTCTTCACCGTAACGAAGGTTGGTTACCTTGACGGAAATAGATTGCTCGTTGTAATAGATGGATTGGTACGGATCGGGGTTCTGCAATTGTCGCGGTGGAACTACCCCAGGAGGCATGGTGTAAAAATCAGGTGCAAAGGCATGTTCTTCCCTGTTCACGTATGCTATCTGCAACACCGAATCGGTTATAGGAATACCCGCCTGATAGTTGTGATTTCTCAACCAATAACTTCCTACCACTCCCCAATCTGCAACAGTAAGTTTTACAACTCCGCCTTGAAAAGTTGCTCGCACATATTGAATATTAGTGAAAAGCGGATTTCCAACTATCGTATCTGGCCGGCGAATAGGAATTCTAAAAAGGAACCATCCTTTATCCGGATTTCCACCAACAATTTGTGGATTGGAATTTGGATTTGGATTCAACTTTATTTCATATCTGAAAAAGGAATTGTCGAGCGAAATAGTTTGTCCGTTGTTCCTATTCAAAATCTCTGTGTCAGGAAACTGGCCCAGCTCCGACTGCGTGGAATTATTCTCATAATTGTTGTATTTCACAAAGTCGCCTTCCGACTGATCCTGCCTATTCGCATTAAAGTTGAAGTTATAGTCATCTCGCGCAGGATCGGCTTCCAAGTTCAAAGGAAATGGATAGGTTTCTTTTTCTATGGCATTCGGAATTGTATCAAGTCCAACATCCTCACCGATGTCGATAAGATTATTTGCAGGGGGCTTATCCTCGGTGTTCAATCGCTGGTCTGGAATAACATCCTCACTAATTTGACCCAGATCGATAAACATTCTCGAACCTGGCTCGTGAGCATCGATACGCATCATGATTTCGATGTAATCGATGTTGTCGTTATCAAAATTTGTGTTGAATGGCGAAAGAAGGCGCATCATTCCACCCCAGATTTTTGGCACATTTTCAGCCATAAACCTGTCCTTGCCGGCCCGAACATCTAAGGAGTCATCATCTACCCACCGCGGATTATCGGGGTCGATAAACTCAGGGTTTTTGTTATATATACCGCGTTCGTACGGATTGAAAACTACACGTATTGGATTGATGTATTGCCGTCCCTGAACCAATGCCCGGTTCGGATACACATCTATTTGTGGTACGTCAGGAACGAATTTTTGATACCAAAACGACCTTCCTCTATAATTGGCTGCCATGGTATCGGATTGCCACAATACCTTGTCTTGCGAGGCTGATGAGTGGGTCCAAACGCCTGGTGTCAAACCAAAATTCATGAACCTTCTTGCGCTTTCAAAATCATCTACATAGGCTACGGCTCTACCGTTATCCGAAACCACAGAAGAAGTTCGCTTGTTGGGGTTAGGACTGGTCATGGCCCACTCACCATTCATTGTGAACGATGATTTTGCTTTGGTATCAAGAAATGGGAGATCGTCTAACGCCCTAGTTAACCAAGGCAAATCCGCAGTAATTTTAGTGTCGAAACCCATCATAAAGTTCGCATTGGGTTCCTGCCCGGGTTGCACCCTATCCACCACTGCCGCTTGGTCGTAGTTCATGAGCGTCATACCTATCACACCGGTAATATTCCTGCGCTTAAACAACTGTAAATCCGCCCTCATACCCACTAGGGTTCGAGTGGTCAAATTGAATATGTCGTTCTTCTCATATTCTACATTCAGATTTGCATTCGGTAACGTGGCTCGCGGATTCATTAACAAAAGTGATCCGGTGTAGTAATCTACCGTGTAGTCGGTTCCTTCGCGAAGCTGTTGTCCGTCGAGTGTAACGCGTACAGATCCCGGAGCCAAATTATATTCAAGTGGAATTCTATTTCCCGATGCCGTGCCTGCAGCCTCACCAACAATTAAGAACCTATCCTTGGCACTGTTTTGTTTTGCTACCCAATCTGTAGTGTCGTACACTTCGTTAAATACATATTGTTCTGCCAATTGCGGATTACCCTTGGCAGCAAAATATTCTCTCAAACCAGCCCTAAACGGTTCTAGATTTGGAAATGTAATCTCGCCCCGAACAGAATTAAACACCGGAGGACGTGCATCGAATGCACCATCTGGAGGAATGGCACCAGTTCCATTATTCACCTGATCCACCCTGAAAATCGTCACAATTTTATCCGGAGCCCCCTGCAAAACATCGGCAGAGTCATTGGTGCCTCGGTAGTACCACATTCCAATTTTTGCGTCGGCTGCACTTACGTTACTGATGCCAATGTTGTACCGATTTTTCATCATCCTCGACCATAGTACTTTGAAACCGGGCTGCATTGCCGGACGCGATATCAACTTCAAAATCAACGTGTCCTTTATTGCAGCATTCCCCGTTAGCGTTCCATAGTATAGATCATCCTTGTTTTCCTTCACCGTGGTTGCGCCCTCGGTTCTGTACGAGACGGCGTAGTACCTATCGTTCCTCAAACTCAACACCGATACAGTTCCCAAATTCAAATCAACATCGTACCGTTTCGAATCCAGCTTTATAAAGCGTCCTCTTTCCACCAACCCCGCCTTAATCTCGCCCGCTCGCATTGCATCCGGATACGTCTGACCCCGCTCGTATAAGACCGGGTCCAGTTCAGCATAGGCAATGGCCTCGTTAGCAGTTACATCTTTCAAGTCGTTGGTAGACTCCCACACTTCAATTTCTTTTATTACCAACTGCGCCGAACTTGGCGGAAGCGCCGGCGTTACGCTGGCAAAATAGTCACGCCAAACGGCGAAATATGAAGTGTCAACAAAGAAGTGATTCCTTGCATAATCGTATGCGCGAACTGTAAAGAATTGCGTTGCCGAGCCCCCTTTAGCATTAATAAACTTACGGTCACCGCGGCGTTGCGATGCGATAGTTTTTAACATCAGCGGACCAAATTGGAAATCAGCGCGGATTCCAAAAAGTGTTTGTCCACCACCAATTAGTGAACTCTGCGTTTCAAGATTTACGTTTCCAAACTCCACTTTCTTTATGATATCGTCATCATACCCTTCAAAGCCAACCTTGAACCTATTATTGAACTCGAACTGATTTAACGTGTTCCAATCCACATTTAGCCGGAATTTGTCCCCAATTCGGGCGCCCACGTTTACTTGAATGTTTTGGTTGAATATCGGCGAAGATTGGGTCTGACCCAGCACCGAGGCAGTTCCAAGCCTCTGTGTGTCCCACCGCCAACCAGCCCTTACATTCACCTCGCCGTTTACGTTTATGGAGATTTCCGGTTTACCAAATATTCCGAATAAGGGGCTTTGTGGCAGCGGAATAGTAAGGTTGGTAGCTTGGTCTAGTAATTTCGAGAGTTCGGTTCCGGTGAGCGGCTTTTTCATTTCGTACAACCACAGGGAGGAATCGCGCACCTTGTCGGCTAAAGCGTCCCGCCTGCTAAAAAGGTAGTCGTCCATGCTCAGGGAGTAGCTGGTACCAACATCGTAGCCATCTAGGCCTTCTGAGAGTCTGACGCTCTTTAACGTGGAATCTATTGATCCGTACAGACTTAGCCCATTAGGAGTGGGCAAATACCGATTAGTGCGTTGGTATCGGGAGCTGGTTTTACGGTTTGTGGTGGAGTACGGAACGTACGAGGGGATGTCGAGGTTGGTTGAGTCTCCGAAGTCTAGTCGTGTGGAGTCGTCCTCCGGACGGTACGAAACGGGTACTGCAGACGCAAATAGTGCATACGCTAGCTGAATGCCAGCCGCATGCCCTGCCCCTCCTTGGAGGTGTATGATCGTATGGTGGTTTGCTGCATGGCAGGGCAACATTGCTGCTGCACACATCAATACTGTTGCAAACGCCCAAGCTAAACGAAATGACACGCTATATTAGGCCACAATGAAATGAGTTAACATCCAAAAAGGACGCCACGAATTGTAAAATGTATCAAACCGGGAGTATAGCGTTTCTCCATTTTTTATTCTCAATGAAGGGCAAAGATATGGCTAGCCGTAGTTTTGTCACTTCTAAACTTGCCAACAGCTACTTTTCACCCGAGTTATCGGGAAGGAATAAGCGGCAAACCACGTTCCATTAATTTTCATAGTGTAAATGCGAACTCATATATACGCTTTTCAGATAATCACCATTTCCCTATTTATTTTGGTTAGTCAGTCTCGGGCCGACTTCAACGAATACACTCGGATGGGTGCGGCGCAGATAATGTCTATCATACCTACGGATACCCGCACGGTGATTGATCTCAGTGGTCCTTGGCAACGGATAATAGACGGTGAAACTCAGGGGACGGTAAACATACCGGCTTCTGAAACCAGCCGACAGCCTTTTGTGATTCGTAAGTCTGTGCGAATCGAATCTGCGGCACTGCACTCTAAAGAATGGCAACTACAGTTTTTAGGTGCATCTGAAGAGGTTGAACTCCGCATAAATGGCAGATTTGTAATGAGGTATCCAGGTAGTATGGTACCATTTATAGCACGCGTCCCAGACAAATCACTGGTGCCGGGTTCCAATACCATCGAATTGTTAGTAACTCCCGCCAGCGAGCTAACAAACCTCATTAACACATTTAGTCCCTCGGCCGAGCAAATTCACATGGGGGTGTTGCGTGAGGTATTTCTTATTGGTACTCCCCATGTTTGGGCCCAAGATATTAAGTCGAGCGTTACCCTTAGCAATCGCAATTCGTCCGGCTCGGTGACTGGCTTTGTCACCGTGGTAGGGGGCAATGTGGTACGCTTAGCCCGGGAAAGCACTTCCGAAGATGCCATGCGACAGACCACGGTTGAAATTGGTGTAGAGGTACTGTTGATCAGAAATTCCGATGGTTCAGTAGTGGCAAGATCGAACGTCATGAGCATTTCAATTGAACGTGCCCGACAGCAAAATGTGCCGTACAGTTTGTACGTTCCAAATCCAAGCTTGTGGACGCCCGGCAATCCTAATTTGTATACTCTCAGAATTAAACTCACTCGTTCTGGATCGTTACTCGATGAAACATTTACTTCCATTGGATTCAGAACGCTTAGGGTTGCTAGTGTAGAGAACGGAAGAAAGATATTCTTGAATGACTCCGCAATATTTATTAATGGCGTGGAGTACATAGAAGACTACCCAATTCTGGGCCCTAGTATGTCATTCCGCCACATGGAACTAGATGTATCGTTAATGAAAACTCTTGGAGTGAATGTGGTGAAATTCCGTCACGGAAGTCCGCACCCGTACATGTTGCAATTGTGTGACATGTACGGTATTATGGTTATGGCGGAACTTCCTGCAGCGGGAATTCCAAAAGGACTATTGCTCGAGCAAGACATAGTAGCGCGAATGAAAAACGCATCGGAGCGACTGATAACGTTCTTAAACAGTCATCCTTCAGTAATTGCAATTGGCGTTGCCGATATGTTGCAAGAAGGGGCTGAACAGACAACTGCATTTTATGCTGATCTAGTAAAAATCTTTCGATCACGAACTTCAGCGTTGATTTACAAAACGGTTTCGGCAAATAATTTAGATGTTACGAGCGAGGGCGGCTTCGACATCCTGCTAATTAGAATTCCGAACATTGCCGATCGCGAAGAAACGAATGCCATGATGGCAGAAGCAGCACGAGTAATCCGAACGGCCGCAATTGTTCCAAGTTTTGGAGCGTTGGTTTCCCCAAACAATATGAATGGATTCAGCGATCCCCTTTCAAACGAGGCACAAGCTGTTACTATTCGCGATGCCTATCAATCCAGTGTGACTAGTGGAATGGCGGGTGCCATGGTATGGTCATTCAACGACTATTCACTTGAATTGCCTACCATGCTTGTAAAGCACGACGATCCATACGTATGTACCTCCGGATTGGTAGATGTATGGCGTCAGCAGCGTGTTTCGTTCGCCATGTATAAAAGCTTAATCAACGACGAAAAAGAACCACTCCTCCAAGCGCGCGAATACAACGCCGATACCCCGCTCATTTTTATTGTAACGGGCTTAGTGTTAGCGCTCATTTTGGCGTTTTTGTTGAATAGGTCTCGACGATTCAGAGAATATTTTTTGCGGGCACTTATTAGGCCATATAATTTTTACGCCGACATCAGAGACCAGAGAATTCTTTCGTCTATTCAAACAACCTTATTGGGTCTGGTAATCGCATCCTGCTCAGGGTTGGTTCTGGCAAGCTTGTTCTACTATCTAAGGTCGAGCATTGAAATGGAATATTTAATGCACGTTTTGATACCTTCTAAAAGTTGGTACGAGGCAATCCGATTTGTTGCTTGGAAACCTACGTTTGCTGTAGTTGCAATGTCCTCGTTAATGATGCTCATTTTCTTTTCGTTGAGCGTGATTTTTAGAATTGCTGCAACCTTTGTTAGGACACGAATATTTTTCCGCGATACATTTACGATTGTGATTTGGAGCGCACTTCCGTTAGTGGTGCTGTTGCCATTAGGTGTTGCACTGTACCAAGTATTGAACGCCGATGCAATGACCGTTTGGATACCGTTCTTCATCCTGGTAATTGGAGTTTGGAGTTTGTTCCGGGTATTCCGCGCTACCTCGGTAGTATTTGATGTATCGGCTTTAAAGGTTTATACGGTTGGTGCCATTTGTATCATTGTACTTGTCTCGGCAATTGCCGTTGTATTTATGGCTCAGTATAATGGATTAGATTTCCTTCAGTACTACCAAACCGTTGTTGCTTCGTAAAAAATAGCATGGGTTTTTCACACAGCATATTGCAGTCACATGGTCTCAATGAACGCGAGTTGATTATACTTCGCGCCATTGTGCATTTGTATGTCCTTCATGCAATTCCGGTGGGCTCGAGAGTACTTTCGAAATATTTAGAGCGGGAAAGCCCCCTTTCACCAGCAACTATCCGAAATGTAATGTCGGACCTTGAGGAGCGCGACTACATAACGCACCCGCATACATCGGCCGGGAGGATTCCTACCGATAAAGGGTACAGGTTGTATGTGGATGCATTGATGGAGCAAGAACATCCTACGGTTGAGGAAACGAATCTGGTGGTATCGGACCTGTCGTTGAGTCTGCGCGAAAATGTATTGCGAGATGCTTCGCGGTTGTTGGGATCGCTCTCTCAAAATCTTGCCTTGGTCCAACTGCCCCAGTTCACCAATGTCCTAGTGAAAAAAGTGGAAATGTTTTTGGTAACGGCCGAAAAGATTTTGGTGGTGTTGGCATTGGAATCGGATATTGTGCAGACGTTGACAATTGAAACACAGCTAAATACCAACCAGCGTTCTTTAGAGGATGTTTCGCGTCTGATTAATGAGCGAATACTGGATAAGCCCCTTAGCCAAATTCATTTGATGTTTCCGGAAGTGATGAGCGATTCGAAGGAACCGCTGCCAATGTTGGTGCGGCTTTTTGTAAGTCATGTGGGCAACCTAACCGTTTCGAATCCATCTATGGTGCATGTTGCCGGACGGAATAATTTACTTGCGCATCCGGAGTTTGTCGACCCTGAACGACTTCGCAGCGTAATCGAATTGGTGGAAAATGAAGATGTGATTATTCACGTGCTGGGAACTTCGGTTGAAGACAATGTGGTTTCGGTGCGTATTGGAAATGAGCTCGACAACAGCAACATGCTGGATTACAGCATGGTATCCACTACGTATCGCGTGGGATCGGCTGTGGGCTCGGTGGGACTAATCGGACCGAAACGCATGCAATACAGCAGGATGATGAATCTGGTGCAAATGGTATCGGTTGCGCTTAGCAAGAATTTGGCAGACAAGTAACAGGTACTAAATGTCGGTGTATTTCGTCAACAGCCGATCAGAATTACTAACGACTTTAACATGGATATAATTACAGCAATGGAAACTGAAGAAAACGCAAACCAAGGCGACGTGCAATCTGAACAAGATGGGCTGACACCTATGGAACGATTGAACGCCGAAGTAGAAGAGTGGAAGGATTTTGCGCAGCGTAAAACGGCGGAGCTAGAAAACATGCGTAGGCGCACACACGCCGAAAAACAGCAACTGCTGATTCATGCTGCCGAACACACGCTATTGAAAATGTTGCCGGTGCTTGATGACCTTCATGCGGCTGTATTAGCCTCGCAAGATTCGAACGACGTGTCAGCATTGAAAACGGGTCTTGAGATGATCTATTCTAAGACCGTGAAAATTTTCGAAGATTCCGGCGTGAAAGTCATCGAAGGCGAAAAAGGTACTCCGTTTTCAGTTGACATTCACGAAGCCATGATGCACATGCCTAGTGATTTGCCCGAAGGTCATTTATTGCAAACTATTCAAAGGGGCTATATGCTTCACGAGAAAGTGTTGAGGCATGCGAAGGTGATTACGTCGGCGGGACCTAGTGAGAATTAAGAATTAAGAATTAAGAATGTTGGAAGAGGACTTTAAGACCAACTGATTACAAAGAAAACAATCAATCGAATATGACACAACGAGACTATTACGAAATTCTTAGCGTTACAAAAACATCTACCGGTGATGAGATAAAATCTTCGTACCGAAGGTTGGCTATGGAATATCATCCGGATAGAAATCCGGGCAATGCAGAAGCCGAGGAAAAGTTTAAAGAGGCGGCGGTTGCGTATGACGTTCTTTCTGATCCTGATAAGCGGGCGCGGTACGACAGGTTTGGGCAACAAGGTACGGGTGGCGGAGCACATGATTTTGGAAATGCTACAAACATCAACGATATATTCAGCGCGTTTGGCGATATTTTTGGCGGTGGGTTTGGGGATGTGTTTGGTGGTCAAAGAGGACGCCGCCAACGCGGCGAAGAAGGCGCTGACCTGCGTGTTAAGCTACCTGTAACATTAGAAGAAATTGCCACCGGCGTTGAAAAAACGCTGAAAATCAAGCACTATAAAACGTGTGGTACTTGTAATGGCGCCGGAGCCCCATCAGCTTCAGATTATACACAATGCACAGCCTGCAACGGAGCCGGTGAGATCCGTCAAATTTCCAGATCAGTATTCGGTCAATTCGTGAACATTGCCCCCTGCGCAGCCTGCAGCGGTACTGGCGAAATGCTTAAAAACCACTGTCCGGACTGCCGTGGCGAAGGTCGGGTAAATGGAGAAAGTTCAGTAAAAGTCACAGTTCCTGCCGGAGTTAACACGGGTAATTATCTCACGATTACTGGAAAGGGGCATGCCGGACGCCGAGGTGGTTCAGCTGGAGATGCTCAGGTGGTCATGGAAGAACGCCCGCACGAGGTTTTCGAGCGTGATAATGACGATGTGTACATGAACATGCTGGTCGACTTCCCTACTGCCGCAATTGGATCTGAGATTGAAGTGCAAACACTCTACGGCACTGAGAAGGTGGACATCGAAGCAGGAACCCAGCCCGGATCACTGATTCGGATGAAGGGTAAAGGTATTCCTCATTTGAATTCTCGTGGTAAAGGTGACCAATACATCAGGTTTAACGTGTATGTACCAAAGAGTCTTTCTGCTAAAGAGAAAACGATAATGAAGAACCTGGCCGAATCTGAACATTTCAAGCCAACCCCACCTAAGCGTGGAGCGCGGCAGTTTTTTGATAAAGTAAAAGAAGCGTTGTCTTGATAAAATAGGAAGCGCTTCAAGAGGCTATATGAAGCGTTTCCTACAACTTGCTCAACGCAAACTTGGTATCACCAAGAATGAAGGAATTGTAATCCTGATCCTCTCCGGCAGTATGCTTGGAGGAACAGTTGGCAAATTCCTTTTTTCACAACCGGCCACCCACGAAGTTGTGAGTGCCGACCGTATTATCCAATTGCTCGATTCCATTGCTGCAATGGATACACACCACGAATTGGATTTCACGTCCGATTCAATTCCGAATGATAATCCCAATCGTGTTGGTGCGGACTCAAAATACTCGAGTTCAAACGAAAAATACTCGAGTTCAACCGAAAGCCGTGGCCAATCCCCTAACTCCGGGCCGAAGTCAAAGAGTGTTGTAATGCGTGTGAACATAAACAATGCATCGGCATCGCAACTGGAACGGATACCAGGCATTGGACCCTCAACCGCACGGAAAATCATCGAAATGCGACGCAATAGAAAGTTCCAACACACGGATGATTTGTTGGACGTAAAGGGAATTGGACCCAAAAAGTTAGAAAAGATGCGTCCATACATCAATGCGCCGTAAGTTTGCACATGCTTGGAACGATGTATTTACATTCAAAACGTACGGTAGCGGCCATTTGGGATTTATCCTCAGCTGCGCCCTGTATTGCTGACTACGCGGATTTTGATTCTGTTGATGTTGCAGAAGTCGACAACATTTTTACCGACGAATTGAAAAATTATTTTGCGAAATGCGATGAAGTACGTGTTATTCTCCATTCAAATAATTTCTTGTTCCACAGATTTCCAATTTCAGAATCTGAGGATGTAAATTCCCGTGCTGCTTTTGAACTTGGATTGCTAAGTCCGCTGGACAAGAATGCGTATGCAATTGTTGATGAACTTCCTCAAAACATTGTAGTATTTGGCAGCAAATACATGGCGTTCACCTGCGCTAAACGTGAATTGTTGAATAAGTGTAAGGTTGACGGTATGAACACAACGGTAACAACTGATATAGCCTGCGATATACGTTCCGTTAAGCCCCTTTCACAAAAGCCTGTAATTATTGCGGGCATTCGAGGTAACAAGGCTTGGGCTGCTAGTTTAAGCGCAAAGGGTCTTGGGTATGCAGACGTAGTTGGAGTTGGAGTTGGAGTTGGAGTCGGAGTTGGTGTAAATGGAGTTGGTGTAAGTGGAGTTGGTGTAAGTGG
>JABMNI010000046.1 GCA_013204605.1 Ignavibacteria bacterium | reverse complement strand
TGGTGGAACTCGTGGCGTTGGTGTGTTGGCAGATCTTGCTGGTAACGATCAGTACATTGGAGCAAGTCCGTTTGTGGATGCGCTTCGGTACGAATCACATTACACCACATTTACGCAAGGCGCAGCCTTGGGCTACCGTCCTATCGCTTCCGGTGGCGTTGGCCTCCTTCTGGAGTATTCGGGTAACGATAATTATGTGACGGATATCTATGGTCAAGGAACGGGTTATTGGTTTGGCTTGGGAGCCATTGCCGATTTGGCTGGTGAAGACCGGTATCAAGCGTACCAGTACGCACAAGGTGCGGGAGTACATTTTGCCACGGGGCTAGTGCGTGACTATGAGGGTGCCGACGTGTACGTGTCGCATGGTGTAAGCCAGGGCTGCGGACACGATGTAGCGCTTGGAGCGTTGATAGATGAGTCTGGCAACGATGTGTATGTGTGCGAAAGTCTGTCACTCGGTGGTGGCAATGCAAACGCCGTCAGTTTATTCGTAGATGTTTCCGGCTCGGATTCATACATCGCACAAAACACTTCCAACACCATGGGCTTTTCAGACTTTCGCCGGTCGTACGGAATGATTGGTGTATTCGTAGATGGCGGAGGTGAAGATTTTTATTCGGAAACCATACGGAACAACACAACAAGTATAAAATCTTCGTACGGTGTATTTTCTGACGTAACGGGCCCCCCCCTGCTCCCCTCCCCGAGCCCGTCCCCTACCTATGTGTACATGCCACTTGCCGACGACATAGACAGTCTTTTTATTCAAGCGTCGGCTGCTCCACTGAAATACCAGAACAACGTAAAACCAGCGCGCGAAAAAATTGCGGGCATGGGTAAGGAGGCGCTGCCTTTATTATCGAGTTATTTTCAGACGGCAATGCCGCGCGAACGTCTGACTCTGGAAGATGTGCTTCCAAAAATTCACGCAGCATTTCCAGACACCACACGCCTCGTGATGATTGAGGGTCTGCAATCTGAGAACTTGGCCGAGATTGCGTTGATGTGTACAGTTGCCGGCAAGGTGAAAGACTCCACACTCACTCCGTATTTCATTTCGCTCAGTCGCGACACGTCGTGGAAGGTGCGCAGAACAGCCGCGCAAACCATGAGCGAAATCAAGGACACGCTTGTACTCCCCACGTTGGAGTACCTACTTGATGACCCACATCCACTGGTGCGCAGCAGAGCAGCATTTGCATTGGGTCAGGTAGGGGGCTTTCCAGCCCTCGCATCGCTACGGCAAACCCTTGATGAAGAAGATCAGGTAGTTCGATATGGTGCAATTGAGGGTCTGAACCGCGGTGTTAAACGCAACATTTCAGAGCTTGTTAGTATCTGGCAAACCATTACCACGGTCCCTCATGTGTACTCGGCCCACCGACTCTTGTTTTGTGCCGATACTACAGATAAAAATTTGGAGGGTCTGGTACAGTACATAAAGACGGCACCATTTTATGCCAGGCAAAACATGTACAGACTATTGGCGTCGGCCGATGTGTTTTGGCAACGAAACGCATACTTGTTAGCGCGCAATGAAGACTCGACGGAACTGACGGCGCTCATAGCCCCCTATGTAACTACCTACCCTGCCCCACCAAAAAGCAAAAAGAAGAAACGGTGATACGGCATCATTTTACGTTGGAACACCTTGCGCACGTACTTGATGAACGTTTGCGCGATGCCACCTTAGTGGAAGCCTACACACAGGAAAAAGACACCTGTGTGCTGATCTTCATAAAGGGTGCCGAGACAATGCATGTGCTCATTTCCGTGGAACATGCGTACGGCACGGTTTCGATTACGGGCAATGCTAATCGTGCTAGAAAAAACACCATCGATGTGTTTAGAAGTAGGTTGGGTCAGAAATGTACAGCAGTTAAGAAAGTCATCGACGATCGGATAATTTCGTTTTGGATGGCAGACTGCATGATAAACGTGTATCTGTTTTCCGGCGGTTCGGGCAACGTTGTGGTAACCCAGAACGGAGTAATTGTAGATGCATTGAGTGATAAGGCCACTGTGGTTGGGACTACCATCGAACCATCAGAGCATGTTGCGCAACTGGGTAAGTGGTATCAGGCTGAACTACAACACAATCCGGACGTTGAAGCGCAGTGCAAAGCAACCCGCGAATACTTTGTTTTGAAACGACCAAACGACGTACTATTTTCACTAATTCCAATTACGGGTTGGGATATTGAAAATCGAACTACCGATATTTTCGAGGCAATACGATGGGTAATATCTTCACGGCGTAACCGACAACTATTAGCGGCTAGTAAAAAGCAATTGTTAGCGCAGCGAAGCCAAGACAAGATTAGATTACAACGTTCAATAAATGGAATTGAAAAGGAAGACATTGCGGCAGGCAGAATTGCAACGTATCGTGGCTTTGGTGACATGTTGCTCACCTACTCCGAACCCAATGCAACGGGCCTGACCCACGTTGAAATTGAAGGCTTTGCCGATCATGCAATTTCGGTCCCTCTCGACAAGGAAAAGACCGTTGTAGAGAATGCTAACAATTATTATCAGAAAGCTAAGAAATCAGAAAAGGCATTGCAGATTTCAAAAGCTAAATTACCTTCGTTGCAAAAACAGCTTGAGCGCGTTACAGAAGAGATTCAGTTTATTGAAGAAAACAACAACTTGAAAGAGTTAGAAAAACTTATGCAGAAGACTGAACAAAAAAATCTCTCGCCTGCTACCAAATTCAGAGAGTTCCCACTTGAAGGTGGATTTGTGGTGTACGTTGGACGCAATGCAAGTAACAACGATGAGCTGACTATGAGGTACGCCAAGGCAAACGACCTTTGGTTCCATGCACGCGGCGTGAGCGGCTCGCACACCATATTGCGGTGTCCAGAGGGAATGGAAAAGCCCCCTAAAAAGATTTTAGAAGCCGCAGCATCCATAGCTGCCTACTACTCGGGTGCGCGGAATGCAAAGTATGTTCCAGTTGCCTACACGCAAAAAAAACACGTCCGCAAGTTTAAAGGGGCTAACGTGGGCGCAGTTACACTGGAGCGCGAAACCGTGGTTATGGTGCCGCCAATGCTGCCGGAAACGGAAGGAACTCCTGGGAATACGTGATCAACGAGAGCAACGATTCCACATTAGTTTACAACAATCAGCGGTAGTATTTGGGCGCCCACTGCCAGGCGGTACGCTCCGGTTAGTAGACTTTGCAGCGAAATGAATACTTCGCCTTGGTTATTGGTAGCCACTTCTATTACCTTTCTACCGCAAATGTCGAGTACCGCAACAGATGTACACAACGGTGAAATTCCCCGCACACCCACCCATGTACTTGCAGGTTGTGGATACACGGTAACTGAGGCTGTGTTTTCATCAACAGTTGTTATTGCGCCGCCAGTTGCAGCCACGTACCACTGAGCAATTTTTTCCGGCACGTCCGAAACGGTGAAAGCTACATCGTGGTTGACAGCATCGTAGTAACCGTCGGCATTTGAATTTTTGTTCGACCATGTGTTGTTGTGATCCAAGCCTGATCTGATTCGCAGCGAAAATGTTCTGCCAATAACGTCGGACGGTAACACCAACTCGCGCAGATCCACTTTTACTGCTTCGATGGTTGACGGCGAGTTAACGGTGTAGTCGTGATAAATCCAGTATGCATTTGGTATCGGTTGTTTATCTGTTGGTAATGAATCGGGGCTGCTCTTTAACCACGTAATCGAGGTTAAACGCGGTTCGTTTGCAGTTTGGCGTACAAAAACTTTTGAAGCTGTTTGCGTATGCGGAAGCCAACCGGACGAAACCGATGTCTGCAATTCCGTAACGCCCGCGCCCACAGGTATCGTTGAACGCGTAGTTGTTGCACCTTGCTCCGGTGCACCATCGGCCCCGTGAACCTTTTCGTAAAACACTCCGGCTTGCGTTTCGTTAAACTGATAATATGCAAGCAAGGCTTCATCAGTAACGTATCGAAAATGGTGCATACTCTTGCGCACTTCAGTTGAGTCGAAAGATCGGCCGAACATTGATACTTCATCTATCTGACCGTTGAAATTTCTGCTCGACCAATAGTGATATGTGCCAAGTGTAAAAACAAGTTTGTTCAAATCCTGCGGCGGAAGTGGGTACACATCTTCGGCGCGAATTCCGTTCACGTACAACTCTGCACCACGCGCACTAATCACCAACGCAACATGACTCCACCTATTCGGCACAAGTTGCAGTCCGCTATTCCACCACCACCTACCATCCTTCCACAGGTACCCAATGCGGTTGCTATCGTCGGCGAATTGCACCCCAATTTCCTGCGCCACTCCATCATCTGCATCGGTACACAGTATTGTACTGAAAGGGGCTTGCCAGCCATTCGGTTTTACCCAACACATAAATGTAAAATTCGAAACCGTGCCAGACATTCTTCCTAGTCTTGCAAAATCTGATGGTTCGGAAAGGTCGACACAATTACCCACCTTGCTGTCGAACATCGTACACTGACTAGGCAACACAACCACGGCGTTATTCAACACCACCGAATCTTTTTCAGTGCTATTTGCAACCAATAATTTTGCTGCATACGTGCCGGGTTGTGAATACGAAACGTCAACTTCGGCAGCAGTGGACGTGCTGGGAGAGCCCCCTTCGAAAGACCATAACCTTGTGGCGTAAATGGTGTTTTGAATAACGGACATGTCGACAAACCTTACAGTTTGCCGCTGGCAAGCAACGGTATCGAGGTCGCGGTTAATTATTGCTTTGAGCTTGCTGTTGGAGGTGAGTTGAATTTCGTACAAGCCTCGGTCGGTTGCCGCGCGCAACACGTTTGAGGTGTGATCGACTTTCAAAAAATTCACCGTGGTAGACGGAAGTTGGGTGCCAAATTCTGTCCAAACAGTGTCGGATGCTGATGCGTAAAACACGCCAAGCTGCGTTCCTATGAAAACTGTCTCGTCGGCATTTGGTTGAATTGCAATGCACCGTATTCCAAATGGCGGAGCGTTGTACGAATGGTTTTTCCACGAGCCGCCAATGTTGGTTGAAAGCAAAACCTTTACGGTGTTTTGCAATCCGCCCACGGTAAGCCAAAGTGTGTTTGTTATAGGTGAAAATTCTACGTCGGATAATGCAAAACCTTTTAACAAATCTTGCGATGGCGTTATGTTTTGCCAGTTCTCACCATCATTGGCAGTTAACCAGAGTTGTTCGTCGGCGATGGCCACCATTTGTTCGGGCTTGGCAACGCTGCGTTTTACCTTCCACGCCGACGCATTAAACTGACGCAGTGTGGTCCACGACCGAGCGTTATTTGTGCTTCGTTTTATTGATTTGGTTGCATGATCAGCGGCAACCAACGTATACATTTCATTTGGATGAAAACAAATATTCGACATTGGAATATATCCGAGGTCGATTCCCAATTCCCATGCGCTAGGTGGCACGGCTTTATCTATAGTACGTTTTGCGCGTACACTTCCCCAAGGTTTGGCATACAGCCAAGAGTCATCGGCCGGATTTACATCGGCATTCATGGCATCGGCTCCCGACCATGCATACCACCCACCATTGTGTTTCATGTTGTTGTACACTTCGTCATCTCGAACAAACACCGGCATGTGGTAGGCGCCCAACGTAAGAACATTTTTTCGGTGCGACTGACCAAAGCCCCAAATTTCGAGGGAGTTGAGTCCGAAGCTTTTTTCCTGCATCGTAAGACCCAGATTGTCCGACATCTTCACACCACCATCCGTAGCAACCCAAAGTGTACTATCAACAAACATTGCGTGTTGCACATCATAGTGAATGGCTTGCGTTCCACGCCAATTTTTTCCGCCATTTGTTGAGACATACGGAAACACGCCGGCGGCCACAATCAACTTCGGATCAATATTCGAAACGCCGAAGCCCATGTCCCAAGTTATCTGGCCAAGTCCATTACCATCAATCGAGTAGTCAAACAAATTTGGATTCAATAATTTATCCGCCGAATCAACCCGGTTCGTAGCTCCACAACACTCGTGCGAAAAGTTGAACCCACCATCGCGCGATGTGTACAAACCATACGTACCACCCACTGCACCATCGGAGCCACCCCACAACGTGTACACAGATTCGGGTGCTGCCGCAGTAACGGCCAGCAGACCCCGATAAATTCGATGATTAGGTAGTGCGCCGGGAAGCCCCTTTCCAATACCTTGAAAAGTTCGACCCTCATCCAATGACTTCAACACAACGGGCCATCCATTCGCATTCACTAACGCGTATGCAATGCTGCCACTTTTCGGATGCCATTCTACATCGAATATTTCTCCGTCGGTTTCGTACACAGAATTCCATGTCACTCCCCCATTCTCGGTTCGGTACAACGTTTTGCCATTTCCCGCCACCACAACTGCCGCGTTGGTAACGGAAACATTGATGAACTGAAATGCCGTAGAGTTCGGGAAAAGCGCGGCTGTGTTTTGCGCCGTGTACGCAAATGTGTTTCCACCATCAGTCGATTTTACAACTCCAACATCCGTTGCCGCATACACTATGTTTTGGTTGTTTGGGGCAATGCAAATACCGCCCACAAATCTGCACAACAAATTTTGCGACACATTGCTCCAACTCGAACCACCATTTGTTGACTTCCAAATTCCTGCAGAAATTGTTCCCGCAAATATGGTTAGGGGGCTTTGTGACGCACACGCTAGGGTGCGTATTACGCCTATGCCCATGGAGCCCGTTGCAGACACCGCTGTGGTGTCCCAAGCAAAAGGCCCAATGGCCTTCCAATCTGCCCCTCCTTGCACATCACTAGCCTTACGGCTATGACTTGCGTGCCAGTTACCTAGGTAGTTGCGGAGGTCTGAAGAACTTTTGCGTTCCGAATTGTTAGAGAGTACCGAATTGTTAGAGAGTTCCGTGACTTGAATAATATGTCCTGAGGCATCACGGTTGAACCAATTTTTCCGTAGCCATAGTCGGGCTTTTTTACTCTCTACGCTCTCGCCATTTCGTAGCGAAGAATCGGCTATGAGTCCGGCGAGTACCACATGTACACTTGGAGCGGCAACAGATATTTCACGAAACCAATCAGAGTTGACGTGTTGCGCGTTTGAATGTAAATTTTCGCTCTCAAATTGTTCTGCAAATGGTTGTTTTATTTGTTGAGCAACTAGTTCCGCAATTTGTTGCTCGACTGGTTGCTCGACTGGTTGCTCGACCGGTTGCTCGACTGGTTGCGCTAGTAAAAGCGTAACGCCAAAGGCGAACTGAATGAATGCAGCAACAACCCCAATAGAAGGCAAGCGTTTCAGACAACTTGCATGGCTACGCATATCAAATGTTTACAATCTTGAATTCAACGCGGCGATTCTTTTGACGCCCCTCTTCGGTGTTATTGGATGACAAAGGCTTTGACTCCCCAAAACCAATTGCCTTCATACGTTTTTCTGAAATAGATTTTGAAACTAGATACGACTTCACAGCATTTACTCGCTCTTGCGAGAGTTTCAGATTATCGGAATCCGTTCCCACATTATCTGTGTGACCATAAATCTCAATTGACACCGTAGAATTTTTTTCTAAAAATTCCACCAGCCTATTTAACTCAGGGTACGACTCTTTTCTTACGTCGGTACTGGAAAAATCAAAGAAAACATTTGTAAGCGTCACCGTCTGATCCTTCTTGAGCGGAACCAAGAACAGGTCTCTATTCAACTCCTTATACTCCTTCAAATCGCGAGCATCCAGCTGATCACTAATCGGGTAATAACCTTCCGCTTCGGCGCGAAAACCGTACAGCGTACCTGCCGGCAAACTCACCTTGTAGGCACCATCTTTCGGGGCCGAACGTGCAGATCCGGCTGGACGGTTTGTTGTTAGATCTTCATATTCAACCGAGGCGGCAACGGGCTTTTTGGTTTTTGAATCGAGTACTCGGCCCGATACAAGAAAAACAGGATTTGGGCGAACGCCCTTGGTAAGTTTTACGCTGTATAAATCAGCACTGTTGTTTTCAGGGTTCGACGTGCTTAGGTACGCATAGTCACCCTTGGCAGGTACGGTGAAATAGGCATCCCAGCCTTCAGTATTAATGAATGGGCCAAGGTTTAACGGTTCGCTCCATTTTACCCACGTTTCATCTAAACGTTTTGTCATCCAAATGTCCATCGAACCATAACCGCGACGTCCATCAGTGGCAAAGTACAGCGTGATTCCGTCGGCCGCCATGAAGGGCGATACTTCGTTGCCCCAGGTGTTAACCACCTGACCGCAATTTCTTGGCGAACTGAAAATTCCGCGCTTATCCTTGATGCTTACGTAGAGATCCTTTTCGCCATAGGTATCATCGCGCTCGATGGTCATTATCATCACCCGGCCACTTGGATCTAAACACATTTCAGCGTATTTATTTCGGTTGTAATAGTTGTCGATGTACACATCTTCCGGTACAGTCCAACCATCGGCAGTGCGATGACTAACACTTGCTCCTGGACCCTTGGGCTGGCCGTTAGGAAAATAGGTGTTACCTAACACCGCCGTGTTTCCATCGGGTGTAATACTAATCAGGTAGTTCGCGCTTTCGTTGTTCCATGGTAGACCGGCATTAATTGCCGGACCCCACGTTCCGTTCTTTTGCAGGTCAGTGTAATACACATCCTGAGCTTCCGGCGATCCCGTATTTCCTTCGAAAGGGTAGCGTCCAAAATAAATTCTTTTACCATCTGCAGTTATAACAGGAGCCAGATCGCCCCCTTCACAATTAACCTGACTACCCAGATTTACGCGCGAAACATCCTTGGGTGCATCTGGGGCAACCTTAATTGGAGGTAGGTCCTGCCGAACTTCTAGGTAATCAATCTCAATCATCATCTCATCGTTCAGCACAATAGAAATTTCGCGACCAAACACTGGAACCTCTGGCAGCGATGTGAGAGTTGAACCGTTGATGAGTAGGTTGACAGCTGAACCGCGTTTTTGAATGGTCAAAGTATTCCATTCCTTTGCGCCAACAATAGCCTCTGAAGGCGTCCACGATACAAGATCATTATAGCGTCCGAACGAATTCTGATACACCTTGTATGACTTGTTGGCGGCAACTAAAAAGCCATTCATATTTGTCTGACCTCGAGAAGCCCAGTTGATTCCAAAACCATTTGTAACGGTGCCAGCTAACCATCTCACCTTTACTTCGATTTCATAATCTAAACTGAAATCAATAAAAGGAACTTGGGTAAGAAACCACGATCCAAACCGGTCCATTTTTTTAACCGTGTACACGCCATCTTGGATGGTTGCGGCTCCACCTTGAAACGTACCCACGTTCCAGTGCCGAGAATTGTCGTTAAAATCCTCACGGAATGTAGTTGGCCAATCGGCATAAGCACATACACGCAAAAACAAAAATACTCCCGCTACAAATGCGGCGCGAGAACTGAACAAAACTAAAACTGAACTCAATATTGATGTAATAAACTTCATTTGCGTTAATCTTCGAGATACGTATAGCCATACAGACCTGATCTATAATTCGCTAAAAACTCTTTGCCTTCTTGATGTGTAATTTTCTTTGTTTTGATACTCGTACTTACCCACTTTTCCATGGTACGCACTAATTGTTTTGCGTCGAACTGCACATACTCCAACACGTCAGCTACTGACTCTCCATCTATTATTTGTTCGATTTCATAACCTGTTTTGGTAACGCAAACGTGTACGGCGTTCGTATCACCAAATAGATTGTGCAAGTCACCAAGAATTTCTTGGTACGCGCCAACTAAAAATACAGCCAAGTAATAAGGATTATCGAGGGAGAACTCATGTACAGGTAATGACTGCCTTGACTCTCGAATTCCAATAAAGTGATCAATCTTTCCATCAGAGTCGCAGGTGATATCCTGTATGGTAGCAACACGCGTTGGACGATCAGCTAGCCTATGAATTGGCATTATTGGAAAAAGTTGATCTATTGCCCATGAATCCGGCAATGACTGGAACAACGAAAAATTGCAGAAGTATTTGTCGGCCAATAGTTTAGGCAAAGCTCGAAGTTCGTCTGGAATTTGACGCTGCGTTTGGGCCATTTCATTCACAGCCCGAGCAATAGTCCAATACAGTTTTTCAACTTGAGCACGAGTTTTCAAATCAATCATACCCAGAGAGAATCTATCGAGAGCCTCTTCACGGATTTGCTGAGCGTCGTGCCATGACTCGAGCATTTTCTTTTCGTCGACATTACGACTAATCTGGTGCAGTTCTCGCACCAACTCATGGTCCTTTTTATTTACAGTGTCTTTCGACGTCCACTGCGGCACCGACGTTGTTTCCAATACATCAAACACCAACACCGAGTGGTGTGCCGTGAGTGCCCGGCCGGACTCTGTAATTACATGAGGATGAGGCAGTTCATTTTTTTCGGCTGCATCAACAATAGTTGCAATTGCATCGTTAGCGTATTCTTGAATTGAATAGTTTATACTGCTCGAAACTGCACTCCGAGAGCCATCGTAATCTACCCCCAAGCCCCCTCCAATATCCACGAAATCAATATTGCAACCCAGCTTCATCATTTGCACGTAGAACTGTGAGACCTCACGGAGGCCAGCTTTAATTTTCCGGATGTTGGTGATTTGAGAACCTAAATGAAAATGGACTAGCCGAACGCAGTCCAACATTTCCTGTTCTCTTGCATATTCCACAGCTTCAAGAAGTTCCGAGGCATTCAACCCGAATTTAGAGTGGTCACCGCCGGATTCTTCCCATTTTCCACTTCCGGCCGCGCTCAGCTTTACTCGAATGCCCACGTTGGGACGGACCTTTAACCTCGATGCGACCTCATTAATCAACTTCAATTCAACTAACTTTTCCACCACAATGTAGATCCGTTTACCCATTTTCTGCGCCAGCAGGGCAAGTTCGATGAATTCCTCATCCTTGTACCCATTGCAGATAATAAGCGCCTCAGGGTTATCCATAATGGCCAGTACGGCATGCAGCTCGGGTTTCGAACCGGCCTCGAGACCTATATTGAATTTTTTTCCATGGCGGACGAGTTCTTCTACTACCGGACGCTGCTGATTAACCTTTATAGGGTACACGCTGTAGTACTTACCTCGATAACCGTATTCGGCACCTGCTTTTTCAAAACAGCCGGCAATCTTCTCAATTCGATCATCAAGAATGTCTGGGAAACGCAGCAAAACGGGCAAACTCACGTCCCGAAGCCCTATTTCCTCGATCAACTCCTTGAGGTCAATCTGAGGTCCACTGGCCTTACGTGGCATAACAACCACGTTGCCCTTGGCGTTGATGCCGAAGTACCCGATGCCCCAGCCCGGTACATTGTATAACTCAATCGAATCTTCAACGCGCCATTTGCGCATGTAGTTGTCCTTGTTTGAAGTAGAATAATCAGGCAGCAAAACTACGAAGACTATATTTGCGGTTATGGCTAATAACGCAGACGTGGAACAATTGGCACATCAATTCGCTGAATTCCTCAAGAAAAAGAAGTATCGGAACACTCAGGAACGCAACAAGGTGATTGAGCGAATTGCCGAGTTGGACGAGCATTTTAATGCCGATGAATTGTACCTATATATGAATGCGAAGGGCGACAAAGTATCGAGGGCTACTATTTATTCCACGCTCGACCTTTTAACCCAGTGCCATATTCTCATGAAACACCGATTTCAGGGGGAAAGTGCGCATTTCGAACTTGCTAGCCGAATGCCTAACCATGATCATCTCATATGCGTAGAATGTGGTCGCATTGTGGAGTTTCGGGAAAAGTCGATCGATGCCATTTCTGTGTCAGTTAGTAAGGAGTTTGGGTTCAAAAGAATCCGCCATTCTTTACAGGTTTTTGCTGTTTGTCACGATCCGACTTCGTGTGAACACAATACACAAGATTAGTCGACCTGTAAGGGGCTTTCCATTTCTTTTTGTGATATTGCAGTATAATGATGAAAAACTTAGTGATAGTTGAGTCGCCTTCTAAGGCGAAAACAATTCAAAAATTTTTGGGTGACGACTTTGTTGTAACGTCGTGCATGGGTCATATTCGTGACCTTCCCAGTAACGACCAAGCCATCGATGTGGCCAACAATT
Source organism: Ignavibacteria bacterium (assembly GCA_013204605.1). Lineage (GTDB taxonomy): Bacteria > Bacteroidota > Ignavibacteria > Kapaibacteriales > Kapaibacteriaceae > JABMNI01. The sequence goes on along the minus strand of JABMNI010000046.1, from coordinate 10,571 downwards.
TCACCCCGGTGTATGAGGTTTCTGATGACAAGCGAAAGATTGTTTCGGAGCTGAAAAAGCTGGCTGATAAGTCCGATATGGTCTGGCTTGCTTCCGATGAAGACCGCGAGGGCGAAGCCATCGCGTGGCATTTATCCGAGGCGCTAAAACTCGATCCGGCTAAAACACAGCGCATTGTGTTTCACGAAATCACAAAGTCGGCAATTCTGAATGCCATTAAGAATCCTCGGAATATCGACATCAGCCTTGTAGACGCCCAGCAAGCGCGCCGGGTGCTTGACCGTCTGGTGGGTTTTGGACTCTCGCCGGTTTTGTGGCGTAAAATCTCACGCAATCTTTCGGCGGGCAGAGTGCAATCAGTTGCTGTTCGTTTAGTTGTTGAACGTGAGCGCGATATTCAAAATCACGAACAGTCTAGCCAATATAAAATCACGGCCGAATTCAGCGTAGGCGAAAAAACTGTTACCGCAGAACTCCCCCACCGTTTCGATACCGAACCCGAGGCGCAAGCATTTTTGGAGAGATGTATTGGAGCCGAGTTTGCAGTAATTAATCTTGAAACCAAACCAAGTAAGAAAACCAGTTCAGCCCCCTTCACCACTTCAACACTGCAGCAGGAAGCGTCGAGGAAGCTCGGATTTTCGCTGAGCCGCACCATGAAGATTGCTCAGGATTTGTACGAGCAAGGACTCATTACGTACATGCGTACAGATTCGGTGAACCTTTCTACGCTGGCTATCGATGCTGCCCAGGCTGAAGTTACGTCGCAGTACGGTGCCGAATATTCGTCGCCCAGAAATTATACCACCAAGGTTGCTAGTGCGCAGGAAGCCCACGAGGCTATAAGGCCTACAGAGTTCGGTACGAAGACGGCGGGAGAGTCTGAGACGCACAAGCGGCTATACGACCTGATTTGGAAACGCGCCATTGCAAGCCAGATGAGCGATGCACAGTTGGAGCGGACGATTGCTACAATTTCTATTTCAACCACGTCGGAAACGTTGACGGCAACGGGCGAAGTGTTGCTGTTTGATGGTTTTCTAAAAGTGTATATGGAATCAACCGATGAAGATTCCGATGCCGAAGATTCTAAGATTTTACCTCCATTGACCATCGGCATGAATTTGCCTCTGAATTTAATGAAGGCTTTAGAGAGATTTAGCAGGCCTCCTAGTAGGTTTACCGAGGCTTCGTTGGTGAAGAAACTTGAGGAACTTGGTATTGGACGTCCTTCAACGTATGCGCCTACAATTTCAACTATCCAGGCAAGAAATTACGTTGTGAAGGAAGACCGCGGCGGACGTCAGCGCGAGGTGATCTCGTTGATCATGGTGAACAAAGTGATAAACAGAAACGTTGATATTGAAACCACCGGGGTGGAAAAATCGAAACTTTTTCCGACAGATATTGGAAGCGTTGTTACTGACTTTTTGACCGAGCACTTTACGCAAATCATGGACTATAATTTTACTGCTACAGTAGAAAAACAGTTCGATGAAATTGCCGAAGGAAAAGTGCAGTGGACCAAGATGATTGGCGACTTCTACTTTCCGTTTCAAAAAACCGTTAAGCTCACGGCCGAAACTGCCGAGAGGCAAAGTGGTGAACGTTTGTTGGGAACAGATCCGAAAAGCGGGAAAAACGTCTACGTGCGCTTGGCGCGTTACGGACCCATTGCTCAGATTGGCGATGCAAATGATGAAGAGAAAAAACAAAAGGGCCTAATGCCCACGCAGTCTATCGAGACGATCACTCTCGAAGATGCCATGGAATTGTTCAAGTTTCCACGCGTGCTGGGCGACTTAGAAGGCAAACCTATGGTTGTAAAAGTTGGAAGGTTCGGTCCGTACGTGGAGCACGATGGCACCTTTGCGTCCATCCCCAAGGAAGAAGACCCACTAACTGTCGACACCGAGCGCGCATTGGTACTTGTTATAGAACGACGCAAGGTTCTTTTAGAACGCACTATCAAAGATTTCGAGTCTGATCCGCCAGTAAAAATTTTAAAGGGGCGATGGGGTCCGTTCATTTCCGTTGGAAAACAAAATGTTAAGATTCCAAAGGGTACTGATCCTGCAACGTTAACGCTGGAAAACTGCATGGAACTTGCCGCTCAGCAGGCTCCCCCGCCAAAGCCTAAACGTGGGTCTAAAGCAGCAGCCGAGACCGATGCTGCAGGCAAACCAGCCAAAAAGGCCGTGAAAAAGGCGACCAAAAAAGCAACCAAGAAGGCTACTAAGAAAGCTGTAAAGAAAACGGTGAAAAAAGACGTCGAGAAATCGGAATGATTCTTGACTGTTTCCCACTAACGTGAGATCTGCAAGCACATACGTATTGATTTTTTTGGTTGTTGTTGTTAGCTCAATAATGTGCCATGCAAGAGTTGAGATTACAGCACCAAGACTGATTTGTGCCGGGGTGACAAAAAGCATTTTTACCACGCAAACGTATTCGGCGTATTGGTGGAACACGGGGGCGAATACCAGATCGATCGACATAACGATGCCCGGACGTTACTCGGTAATTGTGCTCGATGCCTTCGGCGTTACCGACAGCGGATTTGTAGATGTAGGTATTGGCTCACCTCCTAAACCCTACATTGGAAACTCATACGAATACATCTGCTCGGGCGATATCGTAGTACTGCGAGCTCAAAGCAACTTTGCCAGGTATTTATGGAACACAGGCGAGACCACAAACGAGATAAAAGTCTCATCTGGTGGCGCATTTTCAGTTAGCGTTGAAGATAGCAGTGGATGTGTTGGAACTTCCGATGTGACCAACATTGTGGTGATACAAAAGCCTTCACCGCAAATCAATGGTGTAAATGCAGCTTGCCGTGACGCTTTGGTTGTTTACAACGCAAGCAACCGCTCGGGAGAAACGTATACGTGGTTTGTAGATGGCGGCACCGTTGTTTCGGGTCAGGGCACTAGCACCATTACGGTGTCATGGCAGCGCACTGGTAGGATTGACCTTCGCATTTCAGTAAATCGTCCCGACGGCGGAACGTGCGATTCGCTCCAATCATTATTCGTTCGAGTTGGTGATAAACTGCAACCCGAGCTACTCACACGAAAAAACAGCTTTTGCGATGGAGGTAGTTTAACACTTCAAGCGGCCGATGGTTTTGCGTCGTATCTCTGGAACACGGGCGTAAGCGGAAAATCAATCGTTGTTACAAAACCCGGTTCATATTGGGTAACAGTTACAGACGGCTCCGGATGTTCCGGTGCAAGCGATACGTTACGAGTTCGCGTGTGGCCAAAACCTAATCTTTCAATAAAAGGACCGACGGGATTTTGCGGCACCAACACCATAACGTTAGTCGCCGAAGCTGAGAACGACGACGTTGTATTTTGGGAATGGAATACCGGCGCCAAAACAAGATCAATTCAAACAAGTGCATTTGGAACGTATAGCGTAATCGGTTGGACGTTAGATGGTTGCATGGATACAACGTCTATCATCGTCACGCCCATTACGAACATCGGTGCTACCGCCACAGCAGTAGACTTCGGCACAGTACCAATTGCCCAGCCCGTTACCAAACTCATGCGAGTACAAAACCTGAACAACTTCGATATCATTGTCACTTCCTTCAACCACGGCCGAACAGATATCACAGCAACTCCCCTACCGCCCATACCCATACCAGCAAATTCATACGTCGATTTTTCGCTTACATGGGTACCACTCAACGAAGGTGACATGAGTGCAACAGTTGAAATAGTTGTGTCGAATGGTGCTTGCACAGACACTATCACATCACTTATAAGGGGCTTTGTAAAACCTATGCCCCGAAACATTTTTATCGATGCACGAATTGCCGATACAACGTTGTCTGTGGGTTCCGAACTAAGCCTCCCAATTCTTCTAAGTGTTTCGGATAAACTTGGACTTTTACAGTCGGTCGTAATGTCGGTTGAATGGAACAACAACGTGTTTCGCGTTGATGCAATAACTAACGCAACCATTGTATCGGATGCCACGCTAAATGGATACCGTACTGTGCAATTGGTAATTGATTATGCGAGCTCCCCAACTTTAGTACCTAGTTTGATTGGAAGAGTATTACTCACTCCACCCTTTAACACTCCAGTACGATTCTTGAATTTGTCTGGAAATGCGAATGCCGAAATAGCCGTGAATACAGAGAATGGATCCGTCACGGGAAGTGGTTGTTTTTTACCTGGACGCTTAGTGTTGTTCTCGTCAAAAACAATTTCTGCCGTCAAGATATTTACTCTCGACGGCAGATTTGTACGTTCAGTTCCGTATTCCGATTATTCAAATGGTCTTAACCTTCAACTTGGAAGACCCCATATCATGTACTTTCATGACGCTAAAGATGACCTTGTAGGCGTTGGTTTGTACTCCAACTAATCTATTTTACGAACAGCATTTCTCTGTAAGATGGTAGTGGCCAATGCTCCATGGCACAAATTCTTTCGAGTGAATCGGCGGCTCTTCTGACGGCCATCATGGCAGGTAGTACATTGTTGTACATGTGTACTGATTTTGAATGAACGGTATTGCCACCTAGATCCATATTCTGAATTCGTAATAGTTCCAGTGCGTCTGAGGCTGCATCGATCCCCTCGGACAGGCGGCTGGCTATTTTTTGGATAGCATTGCATTCAACGTTTTGCATCGAAGTCAGTTCGCGAAGGTAGCGCAGTGCGCCGGGTAGAATTTGGGTTTGTACAATCCACTCGGTGGTCTCACCTTCGATATTCACGGTCTTGAAATACTGATCGAACATTACTTCTTGTCGAGATTCAAGTTCGCGTTCATTCAATACACCTGCTTTCGAAAACAAACTGATATTCTTTTTACTGTTGAATACATTTATTGCATCGACAGATCCTTTAAGATTTAACAAGCCCCTTTTCTCAGCCTCTGTTTGCCAATCTTCAGCATATCCATCACCATTGAAAACAATGTTTTGGTGCTGCTTGTATGTGTCTTTTAGAACTTCTAACAACGAGGCTTCGAAGGTCTGCTTCTTCTTCATTCGCGCTTCGATTGCATCTGACATTGCGTTGATCGACTCAGCTACGATGGTATTCAACACAGTAATTGGAAGTGAAACAGATTGAGATGATCCCACGGCGCGAAATTCAAACTTGTTCCCCGTGAACGCAAACGGCGACGTCCGATTTCTGTCACCCGTGTGGCGTGGCAACGACGGCAACACCTGCGTTCCCAATCCAAGCAATCCGCTGCGCTTGGTAGAGCCCCCTTTCCCACTCATAATGCGTTCGTACACCTCGGTTAGCTCCTCGCCAAGAAAGATCGACATTACGGCAGGAGGGGCTTCGTTGGCGCCAAGGCGGTGATCGTTCGAGGCCGAGGCAACGCACGTTCGCAAAAGGTCTTGGTGAACGTGAACTGCCCGAATTACGGCTGCGCAGAAGAACAGGAATTGCATGTTTTCATGCGGGGTTTCGCCGGGCTCGAGAAGGTTGTCGCCATCGCTAGTGGCCAATGCCCAGTTAACGTGTTTACCGGAACCGTTAACACCGGCGAATGGTTTTTCGTGCATTAGGCACACCAGACCGTACCGACGGGCCGTGTTTTTTAGGATCTGCATTACAAGTTGCTGGTGGTCGGCCGCTACGTTTGCCTGCTCGAACATTGGAGCAATTTCATACTGTCCGGGTGCAACTTCGTTGTGTCGGGTTTTTACAGGAATACCCAACGCATACAACTGATGCTCCGCTTCCGTCATGAACGTTAAAATTCTGTCGGGAATCGAGCCGAAGTAGTGGTCTTCAAGTTCCTGACCCCGAGGTGGTTTTGTGCCAATCAGCGTGCGGCCACTCATAACGAGATCTGGACGGCGGAAATAAAATTCCTCATCTATGAGAAAATATTCTTGCTCGGCACCGACGGTCGGATACACACTGGCAGCTTCGTTTGCGAAAAGTTTGAGACCTCTTTTTGCGGCCGAGCCAATAACTTCCATCGAGCGAAGTAGCGGCGTCTTGTGGTCGAGCGCTTCGCCATTCCACGATGCAAACGCCGTTGGAATACACAACGTAGCACCGTTACCATGGCGCATAATAAATGCCGGCGATGTTGGATCCCACGCGGTGTAACCACGCGCCTCGAACGTTGCGCGAAGTCCGCCCGACGGAAACGACGAGGCATCCGGTTCACCCTGAATCAGCTCCTTGCCCGAGAACTGCGAAATTGCCGAACCGTCGCTCGTGGGCATCACAAAAGATTCGTGTTTTTCAGCTGTCAGTCCAGTAAGGGGCTGAAACCAATGCGTGTAGTGTCCGGCGCCCTTCTCCATTGCCCACGTTTTCATAGCCAAGGCCACCGTATCGGCAATAGTCGAGTCGATTGCCGCTCCTCGCTCAATAGTGGCACTGAGAGACCGCCAGACGGGCTTACTGAGCCGCTGACGCAACTCTTCAAGCGTAAGCACATCAGAGGCGAACACCTCCGAGATAACATCGGAAGGCGTGGGAGGAACTACACCGTCGAAACGCCAATTTCTGGCGGCTGAGAGAACGTCGAAGTCATGCTGCATAGTTAGTCAATTATGAATTACGAATTATGAATTAAGAATTTTTGAATTTTTTTTCTTTCGGATTTCATGCCACGCGCAATTTCCAATTACGAATTGCGAATTGATAATTACGAGATGCTGACACTTGGATAGGCAATTCGTAATTCGTAATTCGTAATTCATAATTGAATTGAGAAGGTTTCTTTGTGTGTTGAAAGCACAACGCTCGTAGTTGTGCGAGTAACGCCCTTCCATTGTTGGATGGCGCTAAGAAGTTGCTCGAGCAGTTGTGTATTTTTGACGCGTACCTTGATGAGATGAGTGGCTGTTCCGGTGGTTGCGTGGCACTCCAAAACCTCTTTGCGCATTCGGCACTGGCGCCGAAACGCATCGTAATGCGAGCTGGATTCCATGTCGACATAAATAAAAGCAGTTACGTCGAAGCCAAACATTATGGGATTTATGACAGCCACATATTCAAGAATTACACCTTCGGTTTCCATTCTTTTTACGTGGTCACTTACGGTGGGAACGCTTAGGCCAACTCGCTCTGCTATCTCGCTTAAACTAAGCCGGGCATCATCTTGAAGCAAGGCGCAGATTTGACGGTCGGTTTCACGTGGTACAGGAATATTGTCTGGCATTTTTAACGTTCGTAAGATTATTTGAACACAAACTTAACGATTCTAAAATTCTAAAAAACATGATAACATCAATATTTTTGTGGTTGTGGAGAACTTTTGTAGCGTTTCTATTGGGAAGTGTGCTGTTAGTGTGCGTGTACAGAGTGGTTCCGCCGGCGGTTACGCCACTAATGATTTGGCGGCTGGTTCAAGCCCCCTTTACCGGACACTCGCTATTGTTAAAGCACGAATGGGTGTCGAAATCTGACATCTCGAAGTCGGTTTTCAGATCAGTAATAGCTGGCGAAGACGGCGGATTTATGCGTCACAACGGAATAGATTGGAAGGCTGTTGACCGGGCAAAGAAGGCAAATGTGGGAAGGGTGAAACGTGGCAAACTTCCATTGGGGGCTAGCACAATTACCATGCAAACTGCCAAGAACATCTTTTTAGTGCCTTGGCGAAGTATTGTCCGCAAAGCATTTGAGGTCTATTTCACCTATTTAATCGAGGGGATATGGGGCAAGCAGCGCATACTGGAGGTATACGTGAACATGATAGAATGGGGCGACGGTATTTACGGAATTCAGCAAGCGTCGGAGGAATACTATGGCAAAAACGCATCTGCGTTAAGTGCTACCGAATCGGCCGGGCTAGCCGCAGTAATACCCAATCCGCGCAGATTTCATGCTGACAATCCGAGCAACTACACCAAGAAACGTTCGGCGTTTATTCGAGGGAGAATGGGAGGGAAGTAGGCCGCACAATTTCGAGTGACGCCATAATATCAGGTGGCAGCTCGCATGCAAATTCCATCCGTTTGTTCGTAATGGGATGGTTGAACCCCAGGGTTCGGGCATGAAGCGCTTGACGCCCAATACTTTCCATAAAGATTTTGGCAAGGGGCTTAAACAGACTGTGAACACCCTTCAGCGCAGCTTCTGTACCGCCATAAAACCTGTCCCCAAGAATTGGGTGTTTGGAATGACTACAGTGCACGCGAATCTGGTGGGTGCGTCCGGTATGAAGTTTACACCTAACTAACGTTGCAAAGTCGTAGCGTTCTAGAACAGTAACATCGGTAGCCGCCGTTTTTCCGCCGCGTTCAACAACGGTAAACAATTTTCTGTCGCGAGGGCTTCTGTCAATGTTCCCCTCAATTTTTTCGAAGTCGTTTTTGACAACTCCCCACAATAGCGCAATGTATTCGCGAGTTACTGTGCGGTCGCGAAATTGATTCGACAGCAACATGGTAGCTTTATAGTGCTTGCCCATTACGATTAGACCGCTGGTGTCTTTATCGAGTCTGTGCACCACGCCGGGGCGCACGGCATCTGAAGCTAACGTATCAGCTTCCGACATCATGATGGCCTCGTCATCGTCGTCGGAATCGCTATCGGGGTTTGTATCTCCTTCTTCTTCGGCTTCAACTTCGGCTGCTCGGCGAAGAACTTCAATTGGTTCGCGTTGACCTACGTGCCATAGCATTGCATTAACTAATGTGCCTGATCGATTTCCAATTCCGGGATGCACCGTCATGCCTGCGTTCTTGTTAATCACTACCAGATCATCATCCTCGTACACTATTTCCAACGGAATATCTTGTGGAATAAGTTGCAATGGCGGTGGCTTCATAACAACTACGCGAATCACATCGCCCCCTTTAATCCTATAGTTGGACCGAGAGGTAATGCCGTTTACAGTTACGTTTCCGGAGTCGATCGAGCGTTGAACGCGAGTTCGGGTTGCGTGTTGAATGCTATGAGTGATAAAGGCATCGAGTCTGAGGCCTTTTTGTTTGGCGGGTAGGACAAAGTCGTACACATGTTCCACGTGTTCTTCTTGCTGAACACTATTTGAACCTTCAGTCGGCTTGGGTCGCTTTTGCATCGGGCTCGTTATTAATTAAAGGAACTTGATTTTTCGGTTTTGGCATTTTGCTACTCACCAACAACAACATTACAATTCCAACTGAAACGCAGGAATCGGCAATGTTAAAAACTGGAAAGTGAGTATAGGTGACACCCATCCAATCTACATCTGGAATGTCGACCTGAATAAAGTCCACCACACGGCCGTGGAACAATGCTGATTCGCCGTAAAATACGCCATAAAAAACTCGGTCAATCAAATTCCCTACTGCTCCTGCTAGAACTAACATCACGGAAGTTTGCACTGCGGGGTGTTCCTTACGCAAGCTATATAGGTACCAGGACAGGAATCCCGCCACTATAATAGTAACCAACGTCAGATAAAGTTTACCATCTCCCCAGCTGATACCAAATGCCATTCCAGGGTTTTCAACAAACGTGAATCGAATTGCATCGCCAATTACCGGGAAACTCTCTCCTAGGTACATACCCTTATGTTCAACTCCGAACAGGGCAAATCCTTTTACTGCCATCTTAGTTGTCTGGTCAGAGAGAACTAATAGAGTTGCAATAATGAAGTATCGGTATTGACGGAAAAATGACATGTGAACCTATCCAATAAAGCGCGAAGTACATCTATTAGGTATACCGTTGATAACTCGAATTAACGATTGGATTTACTATGACGCTTTACTAGCTGGCCCCTTAGCAAAGATACGATCCACACCATCTGTAGGACAGGTTTGATGGATTTTATACGAAGCAGAAAGTGTTGTTATTGGCACTGCCAGAAGTCGCTCTTTAGCTATCAATATTCCGCACATACGGCAAATGCCATACGTTTTATCTGTTATACGCATCAATGATTCTTCAAGCTTTCTCAAATAATCTTGAATACGTTGAATTTGACCGTATGTCTTTTCTTTCTCAATAGCTTCGGAACCCTGCTCGGCCATGTGCATGGAATAAATTGAGCTGTCTTCAGCGTTCTCGCTACTGGTTAAATCTTCTAATCTTTCTTTAAGCATCCGAAGCTCATCAATAGCTTCTGCTTTTGCGTTCTCGACATTCATTCTAAAAATCGCTAAATCCTTATCCGAGTATCGTAACCCTTTCTTAGGTGAAATGGGTGTCATTGCGCCTTTCTGCCGTTGTGGTGATTGTGAAACAGAAACTGCTCCGGTAGTGCGTTTCACCACCGGAGCAGCTTTAGATACTGTCCCAGAAGACTTCGTAGACTTTGCCGTCACTTTCGATCTTAATGCTGACTTTAATGAGGCTTTATTAACTAATGCCGAACTTTTATTCTGCGCCGATGCTTTCTTAACCGAAGTTTTAGAAGCACCAGATGAAGTCTTGGTAGAAGTTTTTCCTGGGCTCGAAACCGAGTTAGAGTGAACTCTTACTTGGCTTTTTTTTTTCCTGCAGCTTTTTTAGCAGCTGGCTTCTTAGCTGCTGCTTTTTTAGCAACGGGCTTTTTAGCTGCTGCTTTTTTAGCGGCTGGCTTTTTAGCTACTGCTTTTTTAGCGGCTGTCTTATTAGCTACTGCATGTT
>JABMNI010000045.1 GCA_013204605.1 Ignavibacteria bacterium | reverse complement strand
TACCCCTCGGTGAATTACGAATTACGAATTACGAATTACGAATTACGAATTACGAATTACGAATTACGAATTACGAATTACGAATTACGAATTACGAATCACCAGTTACCAGTTAGGAAGGATCTACCGGGAAGAATGTACCGGGTAGAATGTACCAGGTAGAATGTACCGGGAATAACGTACCGGGTAGACTTCATAAACGAGGCGTTAATAATACTCCATCACCCTCCAGAATGGCCCACAAAGGATAATGAATTGCGAATCAGTTACTAAGCTATACGTAAAGTTAACATCGCTTATAATAGAGCCAAACAACCAGCTTTTGTCGATAACGTATTCTAATGTAGACAATAACTCCACGATCTACGGATGCCAAATGAAGGGTCCGTAGCTGTTATAACTGGAATGTAGCACCATGCAAGAAGTATGTATTCGCCCATCAAAAAGTGTTAGATAACAAGCAAATTATTACTAAGTTGCAGGCGTGTGTTGAGAACATCTCTGCACTTAACCAATAATTTTTGGAGGGTCTATGTTATTTTCGCGCTCTCGCGCTTAGTCTTGTCTGGGTGATTGTTGCCCTCGTGGCAACGCCCGTTCTGTTTGCACAATGCCCATTTGGGTACACGCCAAAAACCATTACATTTCCGTACCAGTACAATGGGAACTGCTGCCAAGTTAAAGTTGACTTTTGTGAAAAGGGGACTGGCACCATGTATGACGTTATTATGGGAACCTACACGTTGATCGGCTTGGACTGCTGGAACATTGATCCAAATGATCCTCCTCCTATCAACCCAAGTGCATTGTTTGATTGGGCTAGGAAAAAGATACTGTACAATCATTGGCTAACAATGACTCCTCCATTACCGACGTGTCCGCAAACTTCAACTATCATTTTTGGCCAAGTAGGACCCACTTGTTACAAGTGGGCTGCAGTGGTTATTGGTTCTGGCCCCGGTTCGTATCAGTCTTGGCAGTTAGTTGGTTGCAGTACGCAAGTCTGCCAAAGAACTTGTGAGGTGTGCGTGTCTGTAAGCGAAGTTGATCCTTGCAACGCCGAGCCAATGATTACACTAGTAGGCTGTAGTATATCTGGTCCTGGTTGCAACCCAGATCCCAATATGCCAACTGACTGCAATATTAATCACTGCGGCAGTTAGATGTTAAAAGTAAAACTTAGCTGAATAGTAAAACTCAGCTGAACAAACTAGTCCTCTGTACCCCTCATTAAAAATACTGTGTGTTAAACATGAATAAAGTTTTCTTACTTATGGGCCTACTTCTGGTAACAGTATCAGCAGGCATTGCGCAAAAGATTACATCGGTATCTCCGATTCGAGGAGCACGGCTAGCTCCGGTTGTTAGCTTGGTCCCGCATGCCGATTCTGTGTTCGTTGTATACCACGGAGGGGCTGTTGCAGTGTTTGATGATGCCCTCAACTACAGTAGGACGATGAATGAGCTGAAGAACATGGTAGTTCTCGAGGCCTTCAGACACAAAGAGGATTTGTTTTTTCGTACAATAGATAACCGAATATTGGTTAGAAAGACAAATGGCGGATGGCAGCGGTTCAATTTCGGTGACTGTAAAGTGTTTCTGGACGGCGAACGGAAACCCTTCATACTCTCGAGTGTTGGAATTGTTAAACTTGAAAAGGAGCAGGGTGAATGGGTGGTGCGGCAAATGCCTTATTCTGCTCCTTACTCAAGTGAAGTTGCAGATTTCGCAATTATGAACGATACAGTGCTTATTGCGTTAAAAGCACCAGGTTCACCCATCCAATACTATGCTGGAAGTGTATTGATAGACACATCCGCTTACACATTTACTAGCGCCCCAAGTTTTATAGTACTTCCAAACAATAGTATTGGAGTTTTTGATGGATACTTTTTGCACGTACCTACTGGGTCGGGTAAGTTAGCCCGCGATTGGAAAGCCCTTGCAATTGCCGGTGAGAACCTGAATTTGTTGTATATCTGTCGGCCCTTCGATGCAACGAATAGGTTGTACTTCACCCGCAAGGTTTTAGGATCAGCACAGTACGAGCTGTACTACTTAGATTCTACTCTTACACCTATCCAAGCGCCTGTTGAGCTGCAGGCGCTTATGGATAGTTTGGTATCGTTTTATGGAAACGAAACGGAGTTCTATTCGGCTCATAAAGACTATAGGGTAACGCGTGTAACCGAAAAGGGAGTGACGCAAGCTTCATCGTTGATGCCGGCTGACTTTTATGAAGTTAATAGGCGCGTGCAATGGACGGATTCTACCTTCTCGTCGCTTTGTTATATCGCTAATGGCAGTCAAAATAGAGAGGAGGCTACATTGACTATAATTAGTGGCGAGTCAATCAACTATCCGTTGGGTCGGGGAAACTCACAATATCCAACCGTTGGTAAATCATTGAACTACTTTGTAAGCACTCCTAATGGAAACACCATACTTGGTACTGATAAGGAGATACTGTTTAAGTCGAAAGCCACGAACCAGTGGAGCACCATCTATTCATTTGGAAACAAATTTAGTAGTGCTGTTATTTATCAACCCGAAGCGGGTTTGTTCGTTGTGGGTGGAACCGCATTCGTAACAGATGACAATGAAGAATCGTGGAGATCAGTTTTCCTGAAGGGTGTAAAGTTTTCAGCCTTGGGAGCAGTTGTTGCATCGAATAGGCTCTTTATTCGAGATAACTTTTTCTTGTACTATGTTGACCTACCGCTTAAATCAGACACTGCCGTAGCAACTGAGGTGCCTTTAACAAAACAGGTCTATGGGCCAAGTTATATGGGCTTACATGATGGCAAGATTGCACTGGTTGGAACTTACGAAGTTGAAACAGGCTTGAATTTGGGTAAACCGGTAAAATCGCTATACATTCATCATGTAAACCCAGAATCCTTGCAGTCAGAATTCATTATCACCGAACTATTGCCAAAGGCATATCCTCCAAAATTGTTTGACCTTAGCGGTTCTATTGGAATAATGCGTGGACCTGAGCAGGGTTTCCAAACTATTAACAACGGGCAAGCGAGCCCCCTTCAAAATATTTCTGCCGACTCAGTAAGTAGTATGAACGAAGTGGGGATTTCTGCCATCCACGTAGTTGATGATTCAACATTTGTAGTTGCGTCTGACCAGGCCAACATCCAATACACTGTCTCACTCAAAAAAGACATTGCCAGTAGTGTTGATGCTGTCGACCAGAACATCATACACTACTACATCAATCAACTGTATCCAAACCCTGCTGCAACGAAGGTAACATTGCGGTTTGGCAGACACAACACAGCAGATCCAAACTCCACTGAACTCTTGCTCATTGATCTGACAGGAAGGATCGTGCGGAATTTTACAGACAATATCAATTCCAACATTCCTGCTGGCACATTACAGACTGCCCAACTTGATCTAAGTGATGTTGCTGGTGGAAACTACATTCTTGTGCTCCGAAACAAAGGTATAAGTGACGTACGCATGCTAAGTGTACAGAAATAGACTGCCGGTTCTGGACACCTGAAACTCTTCAGAAGGCATCGAGGGCAGCGCCCCCTTTCTTGGAGATGGTTCGTATAGTTGGGTGATTTGCTTTGAGTGGGCAACGCATGCGTCGCCCCCTACCTGGAAATTGAGAATTATGGGTTATGGATTGAAGATTGAGGATTGGCATTCTCAGATTTACACATTTGCACATTGGCATTGCCATGCCCACATCACCAAATTCTCACATTGAAATTGTCATTCTCACATTTCCACATTTCCACATTTCCACATTGTCATTTCCACATTGCCATTCTCAGATTTGCACATTTACACATTCTCACATTGATTAGTTACTTTTGGCGTTCCCCCAAGCCCCTTTTCAAAAAATTTCAAACAGAGAGAAGAAACTAGATGGATAAGATTAAGGTTGCGAACCCGGTTGTTGAGTTGGATGGCGACGAGATGACGCGCATTATTTGGAAGTTTATTAAGGATAAACTGATTCTGCCGTACTTAGAGTTGGATATTAAATATTATGATCTGGGGATGGAGCACCGAGATGCAACCAATGATGAGGTGACCGTAGAGGCTGCGCACGCAATTCAGAAGTACAACGTGGGAATAAAATGTGCTACCATTACACCGGATGAAGACCGTGTGAAGGAGTTTGGACTGAAGCAGATGTGGAAGTCGCCGAACGGGACTATTCGGAATATTCTGGATGGAACAGTTTTTCGCGAGCCGATTGTGTGTACGAATGTGCCGCGGCTGGTGCCGAATTGGACCGCGCCGATATGCATTGGACGCCACGCGTATGGTGATCAGTATCGTGCAACGGATGTGCTAATAAAGGGCAAGGGTAAACTAACAATGACATTTACGCCGGAGAGCGGCGATGAACAGTCGTGGGAGGTGTTCAACTTTAAAGGCGATGGTGTGGCGCTCGCTATGTATAACACGGATGAATCTATAAGGGGCTTTGCCAGAGCGTGTTTTAACCAGGCGATTATGAAAAAGTGGCCGCTGTATTTGAGTACGAAGAACACGATTTTGAAGAAGTACGACGGACGTTTCAAGGACATTTTTCAAGAAGTGTACGATACGGAATTCAAGGGCGCAATGGTTGAAGCCGGGTTAACATACGAACACAGATTGATCGATGACATGGTAGCCGCTGCGCTTAAGTGGAACGGAAACTTTGTGTGGGCATGTAAGAATTACGACGGGGATGTACAGTCAGACACTGTTGCACAGGGCTTTGGTTCGTTGGGCTTAATGACGTCCACCTTGGTCACTCCCGACGGCTCTACCATGGAAGCCGAGGCCGCCCACGGCACGGTAACGCGTCACTACCGAGACCACCAAAAAGGCAAGCCAACCTCCACAAATCCTATTGCATCGATTTTTGCTTGGACAAGGGGCTTAGAGTTTCGTGGAAAACTTGATGGGAATGATAAGCTAGTACACTTCTGTAAAACACTCGAAGAAGTATGCGTGCAAACTGTAGAGTCGGGCAAGATGACCAAGGACCTAGCAGTTTGTATACACGGCAGCAAGGTAAACCACGGCGAGCACTACTTGTACACGGAGGAGTTCTTAGATGCATTGGATCAAAATTTGAAAAAAGCGTTGTCGTAACCGATCGGTTTGCCAACGTTGGCAAACCGATAATTCCCAGCTGTGACAAGGCTTAGAAGTGGTTTTTAGAGGACAAAAAACACAATTTACACTCTTTGGGTGAGGAGTCCCAAACCGATCGGTTTGCCAACGTTGGCAAACCGATAAATCCCATCTGCGACAAGGCTTTCAAGCGGTTTTTTAGTGGGCTGAAGTACGTATTTTGCTCTGTCTGGTTGAGGCGGCTAAAACCGATCGGTTTGCCAACGTTGGCAAACCGTTAATTCACAAATGTCACACTTTGGGGTGAAATCTGCACGGTTTCTATACAGTTAGATGCTGCCGAACTTCTGCGCGTTATTGGGAGGCTGTTGGCACACTTTATACACTATCGAAGTGAGGCGTATTATGCCTAAAAAGAAAACAGAAATCGATACTACCTTGCCAATAACAGGACAAGTTTCTTTCGAAGATTTACGTCAGACTAATAACCACAGAGCTGAGTACTGGAGCGCGAGAGAACTTCAGTCTTTGCTAGGATACGGCCAATGGAGACGTTTCGAAGATGCAATACGTAGAGCCATGATCTCCTGCAAATAATCGGGCAACCAGCCAACCAATCACTTTGCCAACGTTGGCAAACCGATAACAGGCGGAAAGGGCGCTGTGCAAATGGCCGTCGACTATAACCTTTCGCGTTTTGCTTGCTACCTTATTGCTCAAAATGGAGACTCACGGAAGCCTGAAATTGCCCAGGCTCAGCAATACTTTGCCGTACAAGCGCGCCGTCAAGAGCTATCTGATACGCATGCCGCAGATATCGAGCGTTTGGAGCTGAGAAAACAAACTTCAGAGGAATTCAAGGCCTTATCTGAAGTGGCGCTCAAATCTGGTGTGTACGACAAAATGTTTGGAGTTTTTCACGACGCGGGGTATAAGGGGCTTTATGGTGGACTTGGAAATTCCGCAATCAAGAAACACAAAGGCATATCACCGAAAGAACAACTTTTGGACAGAATGGACACAACAGAGTTAGCAGCGAATCAATTCCGCATGACGCAGACTCGGGAAAAATTAGGCAAGGGACAACTACCAAATCCGAAACAAGCTATTGCTACGCACGAACAGGTTGGAAAGGAAGTCAGAGCCGCTATTGAACGAATTGGTGGAACACCTCCCGAAAATATTCCACCCGCCGAGCATATTAGTCAGGTTGAAAAGCGCATCAAGAGCACGCCCCTCAAATTGGAGTTAGAACAAAGAGATGCTATTGGCCTGGCTGGGGACTCTTCTGGCAATGCATAACCTAATCAGCTGCCCGGAAAGTATACTGTAGGTCAGTTATACCTCAAAGGCAATTTGCGAAGATAGGAATCACCCAACGTTCATATATTTACAAAAAACACAAAGCCCCCTTACATGACAACACTCGTACAAAATCTTGAATCGAAATTTTCCAATGCGCAGGTGGCAGGCCTTACCATGGTTGTGGCCGGTGCGGTTGCAATTGCGCTTACAGCCCAGATTTCCTTTCATCTGCCGTTCACGCCGGTGCCAATTACGGGGCAGACGTTTGGCGTGGCAGTGGTGGCGCTGATACTGGGCAGGGTAAGGGGCTTACTAGCCGTGTTAACATATTTGAGTGCTGGGGCGTTGGGAGCGCCAGTGTTTGCAGACTTCTCATCCATCACGGCGCTGTGGGGTCCGACGAGTGGTTATTTGTTGGGCTTTATTCCGGCCGCCTTTGTTGCAGGTTACATGGCCGATACCGGGATGACAAAATCGTGGGTTGGAACATTGGCCGCATCGTTTGCCGCGCAGACGTTGATTTTATTGTTTGGGGCAGCGGTACTAATTTCCTTTGTGGGCATCAACAATGTGTGGGCAATGGGTGTGGCTCCGTTCCTAGTTGGCGATGTTGTAAAGAGTTTCGCAGCAGTAGCTATGGTAAAAGTGGTTGAATAGTGGTTGTGTTGAATCTACCTTATGTCATTCAAGCGTAAAAAAAAGGTAATAAAAAGGGGACGAACTCGAGAAGAGATTCGGTGGGATAGATTCTATGCAAGATGGTTGGAGATTAAAAAATACATAGAAGATGAGGGGCATAGCTATATGTCTTCGAATTCCCATCAACGTTCACTGAGCCTTTGGACAATCTATGTTAGGAGAAAGTATAAGAAAGGCTTATTAACGCCAGATGAACATGCTTACTTACAACGCATACGATTTGACTTTGAGATAGATCAAGGATTTCGACGTTGGTACAATAGATACAAAGAGTTTAAAGAAGTGTGGAATAATAGGCCTCCCAATCAATCAAAAAAGATTTACGAAGAAGAAATGCCCCTTACACTCCGTATATGGCTGAGTCAGAATAGGCAGGAGTTGAATGCAAGCGTGTTAAGGCAACATAGGAAGGTATTGCTTGATGAATTGCAGATAGAATGGCAACCATTTATTTCAGGTTGGGAAGACAATTTTCAGCAACTGGTAAACTTCAAACAACAGTTTGGTCACCTGAACATTTCGAATAACCATCATCAGTTGCGATTGTGGTTAGAAGTGCAACAAAGAAGAGCGAGCGACGGTAGGATTGCTGCAGACAGAAGAAAAAGACTGGAAGGTATTGGCGTTGTGCTAAATCCAATGGTTCTTGGAAGGGCGGAAACAATTAGGATAGTATCCGAATTCAAAATGCAGCACGGGCATGCCAATCTGCCTTCTGAATTGCCAGATGCCAATCATACTAAATTGATACAGAAGCTGCGCCGCAAGTACCGCAGAAAAGTTGAAGACAAATTGCTACGTGAAGCTATGGATAAACTTGGTTTTCTTTGGATCATACCCGGAGAGGAGGAGGAAATCCTTAAGCAGCGATTACTCAACAAAGAAAACGCCATGGTTAAACGGTTCGACAATAAATTACTCGAGTTGAATAATTTCATCGATGCTCATGGCAAATTTCCTGAACCCAGCTCAAATCGTAGTGAGTTTTCACTTTGGTCATGGTTGCAAAGGACGAAACGAACTATTTGCAATCCTGCGCTAAATACTCACGAACCTTACGTAAGGCTTTTCAAACAACGTCTGTTGGATATTGGCGTTTCGTTCGAAAACGTAAAATTTCGCTGATGTAGCCAGCACAACATTGTTTACTAAGCCGTGGTGTCTAGGGCGCCACTACCAATCTCACTAACACTTTCATTTCGCCCGACACCACATAATACGTGCCCGCTGCCATTCCGTGCGCATTAGGCCGGATTTGCAACTGGCCATTGGTTGGTGTCGGAAACTCCGCAACGGTTTGACCTGAAATATTCACTAAGCGCAAAGGAATGTTGGGAAGGTTTGAGATTGTGCTTGTGCCTGTTAACGGAATTGGATGTGGGGTGATCATTATGCCGAGGTCAACATTTTCATCATCGACGCTAGATGCAACGGAACTGTATCCGGAAATCCGAATTCGATTTATCAATTCAGCATTTGATTTTACCTCAACCTCGGCAACGTGTATTCCGGTATCGCCGTTCGGGAAATATTTCACAATGAACGTAGCCGAATCGTTAGGTGCAATGGTGAAGGGGACGGTAGGGACATTCGCAAGATCGTACGGATAAAAGTTCGGTCCGGAAATTCCCTTTGGATCCAACCGCGTTATAAGCAATGGCAGCGTGCCTGGATTTCGAATTATGGCCAAGGATTGCCGCTCCGGTGTGTCCTTGCTCACAGTACCAAAATTTATTTCATTCACCCAAATCTTCCCGTATTCAACAGTAAACGGGAACGACTTTGTGCCTTCGTTGCAGCGCGATGCAACTGAAAGTCTGACACTATAATTCCCTGTCTTAAATGTGTCTGCACCAACCTTTACTGGCCATATCAAACAGTCAGCCTCCGCACTTTCATTTGCAGCCAACGTAATTGGAAACGCAAACGAGTGTGTAAAGTTTACCGTCGAATCAACCCTATTCAAATTCAAAACATTCACCGGCAACTGCCCGGTGTTCGTCAATTTCAATCGCGCCTGAAGCGGAAAAAATCTCGACGTTTCAAGAACGCTCGACGCAAACGACAACTGCACCGTACTAGGCAATGGCGTGTACGCATAAGCCACGTCCTTGTATTCGCCACTTCTCGCCGCTATCCTAAGTTGAATGTCCGCTGCCGCTGAGTTATTGATTGGCCGAATTACTAACACGGTCTGCATAGCCCCTTGCTCAAAAGGCGCAATCGTTATCGAGTAGTTGTTGTTGGCAATAGGGGTCACCGAGTACAGGCCAGTGTTGCCGCGTACTGTGACAATAAGTTTGTTTTCACCGCAAACTGAATCGGTAGGGGGCTCTGTGGTTACTGCTACTGAGATTGTGTCGGCCCCTTGACGGAATAAATTCAATCCAACAGCGCTCGCGTAGGCTCTACCTTGAGAAAATCCATCCAGCGAACCAACAGACCATGCCATAAACCGAACAGATTTAGATGAGGTAGTCACCAAATGGCTACCCGCACCAATGCTCATTGCATATGTACAATATGGAGTATTCGGAATGCACTTGCTAGTGTTGCTGGTAATTGGACCGTGACTGTCTATGCTGATTTCAGATGCATCTGAACTCTTACAAGCAATAAGAATGAAATTGTCCATTCCTTCAATGCTGTGAAAATTTGCCTTCGAACTCCACCTAGTAATAGGAGGCACAAATTGCATGCAGGGCATACCCGCTTCGACAGACGGATAGCTATTCACATCATCGAGATCTGGTTTACCGGTTTGTGTTTGTAGGAGTTTTGCAAAGCTCTTACCATACTGTGCTAATAAAACTGGTTTCGAACTTCTGTAAAAAGTTCCCTCTATAACGTTTGAATCAATGAAGGACTCGCCTTTTTTTAAACGCGCAATTTCTATGTCCAGTAATGCAACTCGACTACGCTTGTATACGATGGTTTCGTTCGAGGTAGCGATGATTCGTACTACGTCGCCACTATCACTCGATAACCCAATGGCTGGGTTAGCAGGGTAGAAAGTTCTGGTTTGCGTGTACTTCATTGGCACTACAACAAAACTTGTATCTGCGCAATAATCTGGCAACAAGGTTTCATGAAAATTGTTTCGTACAAATTTGGCCGGCGCTGCGTATTGTCCGGTAGGGGGCAACGTGTGAGGCATTGATGCTACAGCGCCCTTAGTGTGCCCACCAACTACCGCGATTGGTTTAGTGGCGGTGATAACTGTGCCTGACATATCGGAAGTCTTCGACTGAAAGTCATTTGTATCGATCAAATTCTGAAGCACAAACACATCATTTGCATTCAACATTATACTCGTTTTCACGCCTGCTGCAATTCCCGCTAAGCTCGGACCGCCCTTTAGTGCAACCGTTGGTGTAATAGTTACTAGGGTGCTATCGGCCTGTGAAATTATTTGGGCAAACCCCGGACGGTACTGAAAGCCTTCGTCGAAATATCGATCGGTCGGCCAACTCATAACGTGGTATTCTGTTCCCCACGTGTGCACCGGAAGGCACCGGTTTAACTCGCCATTCCCGTACCACTCTTCGTACGTTTGCACGCTCACGGGCAGATCAGAGGTTATTGTTATCGCCACTTTTTCAATTTTCTGAGCGTCGCTGAATAGCGCGAGTTCAGATATTGGAACAAATAAATTGATATTTGGTTTTAAGGAATAGGTTCTGTTAAGTGGTGCAAATCCAACGCCGTTACCGTACGAAGAAATAGTTACCGTGGTAGAAAAAGGACTTGCCACCAAAATACTCAATGGCCGTTGAGAAGGTCCCTCATTGCGAGCCCGCAACATCGGCGGAAACGCCACCACAAACCGAGTGCCCAGTTCAGAAACTGCAACGTCTTTTACTTGTCCATTCCCACCTTGTACACAAAACAGAATAGATATTGCTACTAACGTAAAGACCTTCATAAAATCATCCTAGATTGTTTCTCGTACACATCCAAAGCAGTATCTATGCCACGCATTTTCAAGGCGCTCGCAACTCTACATAACTAACCCCACACAATCATGGTTACACTTAACCTAATGTGGATTGTGTGTACCAAATCACCGTGCCTGCAACACAATTTCCCTTGCAGACGTAAATTCGCAAACAATTGTCTCAATTCAATTCAGAAGAGTACATCATGAAATTCAGAAACAGCGTTAACATCCTGCGGGAAAGTTGGAGTGTTTTGAAACTCGACCGCGAGCTTATTTGGTTTCCAATAATGAGCGGAATAGCCTTGGTAGCCGTGCTTGTTACCATATTCTCGGCCTTCATAATTATCCCGGTGCTAAACGGTTGGGGGTCGGCCTTGCTGGATTCCTTTGGCGCAGAGGGCGACGCACTTTCGTTGCTCCACGTTTTAAGTTTCGCGTTGCTGTATGTAGTATACGCCATTGAATACTTCGTGGTAATCTATTTTAATACAGCCTTGGTAAGTTGCGCACTCATTCGTTTCGAAGGGGGCGATCCCACAATTTCGGATGGGATTCGTCAGGCGAATTCTAGATTAAAACAAATTGTTGGTTGGACGCTACTTTCGGCCGGAATTGGTACAATTCTCTCGGCAATTGAAGAGCGTCTGGGTTTTGTTGGAAAGATTGTAATCAATCTTATTGGTGCTGGTTGGACCATAGCTACATACTTTGTTGTTCCCGTGCTAGCAGCCGAAGGGTTGGGTCCGATTCATTCCGTGAAACGCTCCGTTGCTCTGCTAAAGAAATCTTGGGGCGAAGGTCTCATCGGAAACGTATCCATCGGCCTCGTCACATTTGCAACTTGCTCAGTAATTATTGTTGCAAGCGCGGGGCTTATATATCTAGCAGACTATCTCGATTCGACACTCTTCTTAATCGGTGCTATTCTTCTAACCATTTTTGCACTTCTATCGGTCGTAGTTATAAATAGCGCACTACACCAAATCTTCCTCGCCGGCCTTTACAAGTTCGCCTCTTCCGGCGAAGTTCCCAACGGTTTCTCGGAAGGGTCTATGACGTCGGCCCTAAAAACTAAATAAGCTGAAGCGGTTCGCTAAAGCGTGTGGCTGTGCGGGTCGCTACGCGTGTGGCTGTGCGGGTCGCTACGCGGGTCGCTATGCGTGTCGCTAAAGCGTGTCGCTAAAGCGTGTCGCTAAAGCGTGTCGCTAAAGCGTGT
>JABMNI010000044.1 GCA_013204605.1 Ignavibacteria bacterium | reverse complement strand
GATAAAGTGCCGAGGTATTGTGGAATGTAAGGCAATCCATAGTTACGATACGATGTGATGTCGGTAGAGAATTTTGTTACTACTCAGCCAGT
Source organism: Ignavibacteria bacterium (assembly GCA_013204605.1). Classification (GTDB taxonomy): domain Bacteria; phylum Bacteroidota; class Ignavibacteria; order Kapaibacteriales; family Kapaibacteriaceae; genus JABMNI01. The sequence continues at coordinate 61,212 of JABMNI010000044.1, read as the reverse complement.
AAACGCAGACTCACCTGTGGTCTCCTCCACTCCATCCCCATCAAGATCTGCATATCCTTTTGAATAACCCATGCCGACAGACAGCTCTACTTTACGTTGCGAAGGGTGTCCCAGATCGAGGTAAAGCCCTGTATTGGTAAAAACATCAAAAAGCCCATTTTGATCAACATCATGTACAAAGTTTATATCTTCCAATTCACCAATCATTCCAGCTAGTTGCTCTAAAACTTTTGATGTATCCGAGAGCGCAGCCACATCATAAATACCATCTGCAACTCCATCTGGTCCGTGGTCGAACTGCACCGCTCCAGCAGGGCCGAGGTTTGGTACGTACGTGGCACGACCAAGCGACTTAGAAAACCGTATGGCGGGCTTCCATTCCGTTTGTGCTGTACTGCCGATCCATCCAAACAAAAAAACGACAATTAGAAAAAGAGCGCGCATCGTAACCTCGGAGTAATTGGTTAATTGCAACATATTGAAAACGGTCGAAGAACAACCCAGTTTTCATTGTTATTACCAAACATTTTCGATCTTGTTTACATAATTGCATAGAGCATACAACATTGCTATTCTCAGATCTACACATTTGAATTGGCATTCTCACATCATCAAATTTTCACATTAGCGAATATGCCGTTTGCCCAAACACTGTAATATGTAATCCGGCCGGCAACGGCAATTCTCGAATTAGAAATTTGGAGGCTAGATTGGGCATGCCCACATCGTCAAATGCTCACATCTGTGTTTATGTAGTTGGCTTCTCCTACAGCAGTGTGTAAACCGGCGGGTAACGGTGATTGCTTAGACTGCGTTTCTTAAGCCGTAAAGTTGCTGAACACTAACGTATGAACTTCACTATATGCATGTCAGTATCGGTCATTACCACCACTATGTACATACCGGCTGACAGTCTTTTAGTAGGAATACTAAACGTTGAGTTGTGGTCCTGAAGCCCTATCAGCTGCCCAACCACTCCGCCTATGCTTGAGTACAGATGAATTGAGCGGACGGTGGTTGAATTCTCGATTTGCACTACCACATTAGTTTCTGATTCCACATGAGCCGTGAGTTTGGTGACACCTTCTAAACTTGATGGTTCATTTACCGAGGTTGTTGTGTCGACCTTTTTATATCGCCACACTCGGCGTCCACCGGCATATCCAAGGGTATCGGAAAAGAACTGAAATTTATTGACACTAGAAGATGTGTCTGTAAGCTTGCGCCAGGTGTTTCCACCATTAGTCGTTTCGAACAGGTTAAAACCTCTACCGCCTATCCAACCATGCTTACCATTAACAAACCCTACAGCTTGGATTGCAGAATATGGTGTATCTCCTTGTTCATCTTTTACGAGAATTTTTTTTCACGACATGCCGTTATCTCCCGACACTACAATTGCCGCTGGGTCAGTTAACAACGATTGAATAGAAGCATACACCGTATCTGAGTTCAACCTGTAGAACTTCCAGATTTGCGTGCCCGATGCAGTATCTCGGTACGTGGTCTGCCACGTTACACCCGCATCTGTTGTCCGCAGAATTATGGCTTTGCCGTCTGACGGTCCACCATCCACAGAGCCCCCTACCATACCTATTGAATCCGTCGAGAAATTTAGATCAACCAGAGTTGACGTAACATCGTTTATGGCTTGGTACAAAAACGTCTCGCCGCCATTGGTTGATTTTATGAAATGTGGCGTACCAAAAATAGCGGCCGACCATGCACCAACGCCATAGACTGTGGTGGTTGACAAAGCTTGGAGTCCACACACGCCCTTGATATTCGTATCGAGGTTAGCTATTTCAATCCACGAATCTCCACCATCGGTGGTTCGGCGCAGCATAGGTTCGCGCAAGCAACCCACCCATCCAATTTTGCTACTTGCAAAGGCAATGGTTCGGTAGAAAGGCAGCACACCATCTAGAAACGCACTTGGAAGGTCTTGCCAAGTATTGCCACCATCGTACGTGCGCTGAATTCCAGCCATGGTGCCGGCCGCCCAACCCGTATCGGGATGCACAAAACTTATACCATCCCAACGGTCGCCCGCGTCCGCAATGTCACCACTAGCTCGCCAACGTAGCTCTTGAGAGTTGGTGTTTGGGGTACAAAGAACGCACAGCGCAATTACAAGAGTGGTTGTTTTAGTGACAGTATGTCTAGCAGAGGTCATTAAAATTCCTGATTGATTTTGGTCAGTTTTTACCTCTTTCCATTCTCAAGCACCTTTCACCAAAAAACCCATCAATATCGATACAAGTAACGCCGTACTTTTTTGCAACAGCCGGAATCTTATTTGATTTCAATTTACTCTCATTAGTAATCAACGTGCATCCGTGGACTTTACAGTGTCCGATCAAAAACGGATCGGCCTCTTCCCTTCCTTCAGCAAGCTTTCTCTTATTTAAGAAACCTGTTTCATACTCGGCATTAATGATCTGTTGTGCTATACTAAAACTTGCAACATCAGTATCTACTATCAGACGCTTTCGCCATTTTTTAACCCACTTAATCAAGAAGTCCTCTTTACCACCATAGTCATTGATTTCAAGTTCTACAAAGTCCAACGTCTTGAAACAATCTTGAATAATAAGCTCCTCAACTTCTTCCCACACAGCGGCATACACCAAATTACTTTTTTTGAAACTTACGTCAAGCTTTATCAGACAGCTCGTATCGGCCACGTAGACTGTATTTCCTTGACTGAATAGATCCACGTTCAATCGTTCAATAGTTGTCGCGTTTTATCAATGTCAGTCCTTTTCACACCCAAATAATCCGACAAGTCCTTGACGTCAATTTTGTTTTGGTCATAAGCTTTGAATGCCAATCCAACATAGGTTCGACCCTTCTCTTTCAGAGCTTCTCTTGCAATGTTTCTTCCTTCAGGGGTTTTCGCTCTTGCAAACTGGGGCTTATTCCAAGCAGCATGCCGCTCACGGTAAAACTCTTCGGAAGTAAGCCCGCTCTGCAATAATTTTCTTAGAATGGTTAGCGGACCAACATGGAAATAATCTGCGAGTTCCACTAAATCTCTTTTTGCCCATGATGCTTGACCCTCGCGCTTGTGGTCAAGCACAGACCTCAAACTGAGAAATTCTTCTGTTGGCACAAGGACTTCTGCTGAGAAGGCATTGCACCATTTTTCAATAGAAATTTTTGAATTCGAAGTCAAGTCGCACAACCCCCCTTCGTTCAATAGGAGGTGGCCAAGTTCATGAAACAATGTAAAAGTCTTTGAGTGGGCCTGTTCATTACCGCGTTTGATTCCAATGATCGGAACGACATCGTCCACTATGGAAAAGCCCCTTAGGTTGTCTTGGGTCAAACTCAATTGAAAAACAGCAACGCCTAAGGATTCTACTCTTTCAGAGTACGATTCAAGAGCCAAGTTGATATTTTTGATAGCACGAATGTCATTCAGGTGCAAAGACCTGCGTACATTTCTTGCCACGGTTTGAGGCAAGTCTTTAATAGATGCCGTAAGTCCAAATTTTGCAAACTCCTGACCCATTTCCGCTCGTAGTTCAACAAATGCTTGAGCCATTGCTCTTGATTTGCGCACGGCTAGAATTGTTTTTTCATGGAAGTGTCCCAACGTTTTTGAATCGACCGTGCGCCGGTCGACCGGCATTGGCTTTCCCTCAGGAGGTGCATTAAGTAAAAGTGTCGCCAGGGTTGTACTGTATGTGCGCGAAAGTATCTTCAACTCATGTAGAGTTGGCAGTAACTCCCCGGTCTCCAATTGAACTAATTTTCTAGCGGAAATTTTTGATTTTTCCACGGCTTGGTTTCTAGAGAATGCCAGAGACTCCCTTGCCCAAACAAGAACCTTATTGCTAACATTGATATGGAGTGTTTCGTTCATTTGGTTGATCAATTCTAGATATGCCAAAGTTAATCAACAGTGTTCACTACCTGCGCATTACTCTACTCGAATTATTACTAAAGTGCCTACTTTTTGGACACAGATCCGTAGTGATACCAACAAATTGTCCGTATAGTTTATTGCTAACGAGCCGCTAGGGGAAATCGCTTAGTTGCAGTACCTCACTTCCCAAACTGGAGTTGAACTCCTGCCGACAACCCAAACATTGTGTAGAATCGGTTGTATCCCGCATCGTACAGGGAGGTGATTACACCTCTAAACAACCATCCACCACCAGTTTGTTCATATCGCCATCCAATATGTGCAGCCGGCTTATATACATTTGGGCTAAATTCTACCCAAGGGGCAACGTGATAGGTTGCTACAACACCACCGCCTGCTTCGAGCCTATGGCTAGTACCAATGGTGTAGATTAACATCATTGGGATCATCGACCTAAAATTGAAAGATATTGCCGATCCAATTCTTGCCCCAATCTTGCTGTGAACTCGACCGGTATCTATTGAATATTGCACTTCTCCATTTATTGAAACTATTGAATACATCCATCCGCCCCATTCAAAAAAACCTGCAATGGTCACGGGGTGATTGTGCTCATCAGATACTTCGGTTGGAGCATTGGTGGAGTCTTGGCCAGAACAGACCATAGTTGTCAAATAAAGTAGCATTACAAAGCATACTAACTTCATGTGTCCAATTCCGTGCATATAATATCGATGGCTGCGGCTATTGCCTCGTTTTGGTATTCGGTTCCAACAAACCCTTACTTAAGAAGTAGAAGTATTGGAATCCGTTGTAGTTGGTAACATGTCTTTGATATCCTTAACTGGGTTGAGTTCGCTCGCGAAGGCGGTTTTTGCAGCTGACTGTTTCGCAAGTTTTGCCACAGCCTTCTTAATCTTCGCTTGAGTCTCCTTTACTTTATCGCCTTCAACAACTTCCCGTTTTAAAACATCAGTTGTCAGAATGTCAAGGATGGCCTCATTCTCCACGCGTAACTCTGGGAACAGCTTGCGCAACTCCCTACGAATCACTCCAACCACTTGCTCACCACACAACACTTGCGCTATTGTGAACTTGTTCAACAGTTGAGCATGCTGATGGAAACTGTCCATAGCATCCGTAGTCAGCCCTTCGCGACACAACAGAAATATTTTATGTTGGTCATCTTCATTCTTTAAATTAATGTTCAAAATGTTGAACGCAGAAACTTCCTCAACGTCAATTGGCTGGTGGAATTTAATCCTATACAATCGCCAATCCAATCCGTTAGTCAATACTACCCATTCGATACCTTGGTTAGCACCGTAATTTATTGCTTGCCTTAAATGGCTATCGTTCAATGCTATACCCGCAGCCTTGACTTCTATTAGGAACCTAATTTTCCCCTCAATTTTAACAGCTAGGTCGCAGTAGGTTCCTCTTATCTGTTGTTCGCTTGTAAGCTCCATGTATTTGTCAAATCCCAGCGCATCAGCAAGAATATCTTTGACTAGGGTTACTGTGTCAGCTTCAGAAACGTCGCGCTGTTTCTGTATGGCAGCAACATTTTGAAACGTTTTTAATGTAGTATTTAGCCTGTCTAATACTTTTTTCGGAATCTTTAACATAGCGCACCCCTATTGTTAGTTATAACTTGTCGCAAAACTATTCTCGAAAATAGGTAAATGCCTCGAATCACTCGCTTCCACAGCGTCGCGTACAGACATTCGTAAATTGTGCGCAGTTACCCATGAAAAAACTCCACCTTCAAATCTTGATAGTTGTTGCTGCGCTAATTCTGTTTGTGCCGTACTTGGGTTCTGTTCGGTTGTTCGACTGGGACGAGGTAAATTTTGCTGAGTGTGCGCGTGAGATGATGGCGAGTGGCGACTATATGCACATGCAGATAGACTTCAAGCCGTTCTATGAGAAGCCGCCGCTGTTCATTTGGGCACAGGTTGCGTGTATGAAGGTGTTTGGTGTGAATGAGTTTGCTGCCCGCCTGCCCAACGCATTAATTGGTGCGCTTACGCTGGTAATCATTTTCACAATTGGCTCCAACTTGTACTCTAACAAGTTTGGATTGTTGTGGGTGCTCACCTACGCGGGCTCTGTACTGCCAAATTTCTATTTCCATACTGGCATCATCGATCCGCTTTTTAACCTGCTCATTTTTTGTGGCATTTATTATGCAATTCCGGGTGCGCACAAATCAAAATACTCACTCTTCCTTCCTGGAAATTTTGCGGGCCTTGCGGTGCTTACTAAGGGTCCGGTTGGCTTCGGTCTGATTTTTCTGACCATTACTATTAGCTGGTGTTTCACACGCCGCCAAGCCCCCTTTCCATCTAAACTATTACTCATCACCGGACTGTTTACTGCCGGAATTACCATGCTGTGGTTTGGTGCCGATTACGCCGTGAATGGTCCGCAGTTCATCACCGAAAACCTCAACTACCAATGGCGACTTCTCACCACGGGCGAGGCCGGACACGAACAGCCCTGGTATTACCATCCCGTTGTGGTTCTAATTGGGTGTTTCCCCGCTTCGATTTTCTTTTTTAGGGGGCTTTTCGGTTCGGCCACGGAGACGCAGGATGGGCGTGCTATGCGCGTGTGGATGACGGTACTTTACTTTGTGGTGCTGGTGGTGTTTAGCGTGGTGAAAACCAAGATCATCCACTACTCTTCCATGACATATTTACCGCTTACGTTTTTGGCGACGGTTGCAGCAATGCGTGTTATTGAAAATGTTTCGGAATGGCGTTGGTGGCAGTCTGCACTTCTTGTTTTTCTTGGCGTGGTGTTAACGGGTCTGGCCGTTGCTGTTCCACTTGCGTTCATGAATCCAGATTGGATGTTACAGCTCGCAACCTTCAAGGATGTGTATTTGCGATCGGCAATTCAGCAACACGTTCCGTGGTCTGGTGCCGAGCCTTTTGTAGGCGGAATAATTTTGACGGGAGTGATCTTCTTTTTCATCAAACGAAGGTCGAGCACTCAATTGGCAATTGCCGGCTTATACGGATCGGTGTTGTGCTTCGCTACGTTAATGTTGCCGCTCCTCGCGCCAAAAATTGAGCCCTACACGCAAGGTGCGGCGTTGGATTTTTATCAGTCAAAGCGCGACAGCAACGTCATTGTTCAGCCCCTTTCCATGAAAAGCTACGCCCACCTTTTTTACACAAACCGCACTCCCCAGGTTAGTGCCGGTATAGTGGGCGATGATCGCGAAGAACGCACTCAGTGGCTGCTGGAGGGGGGTAGCACGCTACCAACATATTTCGTTTGCAAGGTTAATGAGGCTGACCAGTGGCGAAATGTTGATTATCTGACAGAATTATATGAGAAAGGGGGCTTTGTGGTATTTGTTCGTGAGCGGTAGTTCCCATGGCAAGTCTGTGGACGTTACGCTCCAGCGCCACCTACGTGCAAAACTCACTCTCACTTGGTATCGCCGTAATCCATTCAATACAACTTGGTGGCTCGTATAAATTTGCAAGAGGGCTTTTCGAGCCGGACGTCAGTACGCCGAAACGTTAGCATCTGCAGGAATTCGTTGGTCATTCTAGTAACAGTTGTTCTTCTTAGTCGGCCGTTCCATACCCCATCAACTCAATCTTCTCGTATCCCGGAACATCTGAGTTCAATTCCAGATTAACAGAAAACGTCCCAGCAACTGTTGGTATATACGAAAAGAAAAAGTCCACACTTCCCTTGGCCTCAATCTTCACTCCAGTTTTAGGCATAACTGATAAACCCTTCGTGACTGGAGTTACGCTTATCGTAGCCCCCTTCAACTGATTCACAAAAACCGTCAACTGCGCAACAGTTGGTGTTCCAACCGTCGTTGTATTAAATGCAAGAAACCCCGAGCCGAGTTGCAGCGCACGTTGAATGTCCACCTTAAAGTGCAATGCATGCGCCCGAGCATTCGGTTCATTCGTAAACACCGTGACGTATTTTTCAAGTGTTCCATTACCCTGAAACAACGTTACTTCCAACTGTAGTTTCCGGGTCTCCCCCGGCGGAATTGTATCGGCATTCATACTGGCAACGGTGCAGCCACACTGGACGCGTATCGACGTAACAATCAAAACCGAATCGCCAACATTCGATACGTCAATATCGGCCTTCAAAACATTTTTCGCCTCGTTATTGTACGGCGGCACCACCGTTCCAAAGTCGAACGAATCCAACATTACCAAACGCGGCTGCGCACTCATACCGCTCGCACCAAACAGGCATGAGCCCAACAACACGGCACCCAGCAACATCACTTTGTACATCATTCGCATATTCTTCTCCACCTGATTGTAGCAAGACAACTGTGTAGTTTATAAACTTGCTCCCTCGAGTCCAAGGGTACAGTATACATATTATTTGGGTCCTGGCTCTTTGAAACAAAAAAAAAATCGTGGACTGAAACAGACAAATGTTCAATCTCCTGTTTCACAGTGCTGGTGTTACATGCGCCACATCGAACTGCTCGTTTAATGGGCGCGGACGCAATACGTTTTGCGCCGAAAGCGTAGTGGAGATCAACGCAATAACAAAAATTAGAAGTGCGTGAGTTCGGTTGTTCATGACGCTACCTCAGGTAGGATAGTGACACAACACGAACTCCATCGCTCACTCGAATAAACCACGCTCCGGGTGGTAAGGCCTGTAATTGTGGCGCGATATCAAGTAGTGATGGTCCAGCTTGCGCACCGTACCCGCTGACAACAGTTCTCTTTTGACCAAGGCTATTTACAGCATCAATAGAAATAGTGCACGTATGTTCAAGATTCAAGTGCAACTGTCCATGCACAGGTCGAGCCCAGGTTTGATGTTCTGCCTCGTCCTCATTAACACTTGTTAGACGCAGGTCGAAGTTTACGAGCGTGATAGTACCGTTGAATTGATTACCCGCCAACAGATCTCGAGTTCCATCGCCAAATTGATCTTCAATAAATGCTAGCGAGGTTTCGGTTCCAACAAGATCTGGTTTCATGTTAGCAAATGGTCTACACAAATCTGTTATTCGAGCATATTGGATCGCACCATTTTGACCGTATGAGACGACTGCCTCTGCATTATCCAACTGGTTGTCAAAGGTTTTGATTGTTGCTCTTAATATCCCATTAGTCGAAATTTTCTCAATCAGTTTGCCGTTCGTTACCTCGTACATCACGGTGGTGTTATGGTTTCGGTGCCATCCATCCTGCCAGTGTACCAGCGCGTACTGATGTCCAGTCTTTGCGTCATCCACGCATACAACTGGTTTAACTATCCATGGGTCTGGTTCACTAAGAAAATGAGTGTACGTAAACTGGATGCTGTCTGCCATGGTGTAGGTTACCGCAAAACCCGAGTCGGTTTGCTGAAGATTTACGTCCAACAGATAGATTCCGGTGCGGTATTGGCGGAACGAGCCCACATATACAACGCGCAGTTTTCCGTCGGCGCATCGCATCAAACGTACCGGGGTTGACTCTCGCTCTGGTTGTGGACGATCTTTGTAGATGTCCGGAAAAAAAAAACAAACTTCGGACATAGTTGGTTAGTTCCTCCAATACGACCGGGACCATTCAACAGCGCTGAGAACCAGAAGCCAGATCCATTGTTAGCCATACCAACAATGTCTTGTAAACCATCTCCATCAACATCCACAAGGTAACGGTACGGAGTAAAACTTGGGTTGTCTCCAAAACAGTCTACAGTGTCGATTGCCGTCATTACCTTGCCATCAATTGATGGACGAAAAATCGTCTTCCCACTGAACAGCTCCATAGGTGGGATACCATCATAATCAAACGGTGCAGCTATATCATACGCGATGCCACCGATCCATTCCACAACATTGGCAGTTGTATCTAGTAAAGGAGTTGTTGGCCACGTTCGTACTTCTCCGTTGACTCGAACTCTTACAACATTATTCCCAGGGATGTCCGCAACATTTTGAACATAAGCACCAAATCCACTGGTTGGTGCCGTTCTGGTCCATGCTACCTGCATTTCTTTCGAACGCGAACCATCGAATGAGACTGGATCTTGTGCACTCAAGTTCGAGATACCAAATTGCGTGCAAAATGCCGTAAGAATCGTTACATAACAGTTCAAAAGCTTTCCTCTCGATCCCGTTGTGTCACGCCTGCGAATACCGTGTTGTTGTTTGGTGACTAGCATATTCATTGAAATTCATTTTGAGTTTGCAACCTAACATTAATTGCCGGATAATTTGGAACCATCCTGATGTGCGTACGATCCGCGGTTAGTTTCCCAAATGATTCAGACGCAACATGTAGAACTATACCACTTAAGAAAAGCCCCCTACCTATTTGATAAAAAGTACGAGATTAAAATTCGGTAACTTTCTATCTTCTATGATTATCGTTGCCTGCCCAGTTTGCACACACAATTCACTCACCAGCTACAAGGTTGGACGCACTCCCATGTGGTTGTGTGGGAATTGTGGAACCACAGTAACCCCAACTGATGAACAAAGTGCTTTGCGCAATGAGCATTATCAAAAGAAGTACTTCCTTGTTGATCCTAGACCCTTTAAAACCGAGCACCACCGATACTTTAGGTATCCTGAATACAAACAACTAATTATGGAAGTGCGAAAGTACATGCCACCCCCGGCAAGTTGGTTGGACGTAGGATGTGACCATGGCTTCTTTATAGATGATGCAAGACGTCTGGGGTACGCCGTATCTGGAATTGAACCAGGAGAACGAGCACGTAACTATGCTCGTAGCATTGGCCTTCAGGTGGCTGAGGACATTAACTTGGTACAAGGCAAGTTTGATGTGATTTCTATGTGGCATGTACTTGAACATATTCCCAGCCCAATTGAGTTTTTGCAAAACCTTCACGGAATGCTTGAAACCAACGGAGTGTTGTGCATTAGAGTTCCAGATTTCGATTGCCTGTCGCGCAAATTACTTAAGGACAATTGGATTTGGTTTTTGCCCTTCCTCCACCCTATTCATTACAACCTGCAGTCGTTAACAACCATGCTGCAGTCTCTGGGTTTTACAATTGAACTAGCGCAACGACGTATGTCCAACTCGTTTATCACGCGCCGTTCATACGGACTTGCTAATCGTGTATTTCGAGACGTGCTTGATGAGTCCGCCACCGGCTTCATCCCCAGCCTTCGCCGCCTCGGCGCCGATATAACCAGTCAAGAATTATTCGTAATTGCCAGAAGAAAGTAAGCACCATCACTCAATCAGCAACCATAAAAGCACAAAACTCAGTTTTATTTTTTGTTCTAACAATACTTGTTCTTTGCACACCGCAACTTGTTTTTTCAGGGGGCTCTACGGAGCTTCAACGAAGCGCTATACAGGCGCGCAAGCGTGGGGTTGACAGTGCGTTTTTAGCGCGGATGATTGATGCACCAGGAGCTGCCTTTCAAGAGAAAGCTGTCAAGATTAATGTGGCAAATTTTTCCGGCAAGCCCGACTATTCGCACAATTATAACACAGCAAGTGTTGCAAAAGTGAAAGAGTTTGTTGCAGAGAATACGAAGATGTTACAAGCGGCTGAGAATAAATACACGGTGCCGTTGGAGGTTATAGCCTCGATACTTTGGGTGGAATCAAAGTGTGGGAAGGTGACAGGCAAATACCACGTAGCCAGTGTGTACATGAGTGTGTTGTTGGCATCGGAACCTGACTATGTACAGCAGAGTCTGGACTTAGTAATGTATAACAATCATTACGATGAATCCGAGCGCGATAGCTTGCGCGGGTTGGTTGAAAAACGCGCCAACAAAAAGTCGACGTGGGCGTTAGGCGAATTGAAAGCTATGCAAGAAATAGAAAAACGCGGCGTAATGAACGTTGCAACCTTGCATGGAAGTTGGGCCGGTGCGTTTGGTTTTCCGCAGTTTTTGCCCTCAAGCTACCACAGGTGGGCCGTTGATGGTGATGCCGATGGAACCATCGACCTTTATAATATGGCCGATGCTGCGCATAGCATTGGTAACTACCTAAAAGTAAATGGTTGGGGCACCAAGCAAGCGCAGAAGAAGGCCTCCGTACATCACTATAATAACAGCGATGCCTATGTTGATTGCGTATTGCGGCTTGCTAAAAAAATAACCGAACAGCCCCCTACCAAAAAGACAGTGAAGAAGTCCAAGAAAAAAGCTTCTCGAAAATCTGTAAAGAAGTCCTCAATGCGAAGGCGCAGGTAGAACAGCCCAAACAACTATGGTTGAAACAGACACAGATGAAGTGTCTACCACTTACGTAGCATGTTTAGAAAAATATGCTACGCCGTTTCTGCGACTAATAGATCTGCTAACTCTTCGGCCTTATCTAGGTACCGTTCGATAACAGAAATTCCGATGTGCCAAAAATTGGGATCCAGAATATCTAGACCGAAGGGTGCGAGTAAATCCTCAGGTTTTTTCGATCCACCGGATGATAGCAAGGTGATGTATTTTTCTTTGAAGCCATCGGGGTCTTGCTTGTACACGTCGTACAACGCCAACACCAACAACTCGCCAAACGCATACGCATATACGTAGCCGGGCGTGTGAATGAAGTGCGAAATGTAACTCCACCACGTGCTGTAGTCATCACTGAGTTCTACACTGGTGCCGTACAGATCTCGCTGGCTCTTCATCCAATGTTCGTTGAAATGCTCGATACTCAATTCACCTTTTGTGCGGCGGTGTGTGTGAATGGCATCTTCGAAGCGGTTGAAAGAAATTTGACGATATACGGTGGCCAACATGTCGTCGAGCTTTTGCATTACTAATGCCAACTGACCCTTCACTGAAGTTGTAGCAGTGAAGATGTTATTGAACGTAATCATTTCGCCAAATACCGAAGCCGTTTCGGCTACAGTTAATGGTGTGTGACTGAGTAGGGGGCCATGTTGACGTGATAAGAATTGGTGAACGCCGTGACCGAGTTCATGAGCCAACGTGCGCACATCACGAGCCGAGCCGGCAAAGTTCAAGAAGATGTACGGGTGAACATCGGATGAGGTACCGGCGCTGTATGCGCCGCTATTCTTGCCTTTTGCTACGGGAGCGTGTATCCAGTTGTCATCGAAAAACCGACTGACGATGGTACCCATGCGAGTATCGAATCCGTTGTACGAATCCAACACTAGTTGTTTAGATTCTTCCCAAGTGAATTGTTCTTTATCGCCGGAGATTGGAGCAGACCTATCGTAGGTGTAAAGCGTATCATATCCAAGCAAACGCTTTTTCAATTCATAGAATCTTGTAACTACATCGTAGCGTCCTACCACAGCATCGACCAATGCCTGCACGGCCTCGTCGGAAACGTGATTAGATTGATTACGCGAAGCCACCCAGTTTGTGTACCCACGAAGGCGGTCGTTTGCAGCATGGTCAGCCAACACCGTATTAAATACGAAGGCCTGTTGTTGCACTCCTAAAACTAAACCCCTTGTGAAAACTTTAGCTGCCTCTTTACGAATCTCTCTATCGGAATTTTGTTGCTGCTTTATTAATTCGGATGACGTAAGCGTCTCGCCTCGGAATTCGAAAAGTTGTGCAGCTGAGGTTTGATCGCTCATTCTTACCCAGGCACTGCGGGCCGTGAGTTGCTTGGTTGCCATTACATATTCTGCTTGCTCGTTGAGTGAGAATTTATGTGCCTCTCGAACACTATCGAACCATTGGCTCTTTGCGCGATATAGGTCGGTTGTCTTTAGCGTGTTCATTGCAGGCTCTGATAAGCCCCCTACCTCTAGCGACATGAACATCAAATACTGCGATGCCATTGCGCTTATCTCGCGCACGTTTTGCATGCGGCGTCCAATCTCGTAGTCGGTGGAATTCACCGTCCAAGAAAGTTGCACGTATGAGCCAAGGCGGGTAAGCACTTCAACTACCGACTCGAATTCCCGCATAAGTTGCGACCATTGAGCTTCGTTGATGGTTTCTAGTTTGCCCTTCCAATTGGACTGCAACGTCATGCAACGGTCAACAATGCCGTTCAAATCCGCGTTAAATTTGATCAAATCCGAGGGGTACAAATCTGTTAGGTCCCAGATTACATTTTGTTCTGTCATTTCGTCCATGAGTTTTCTTTTTTTACCTTTACCGCTATTAAAAACACCCACAAAAATTACATTGAACTTTAGTGAGCGCGGTACGAACTTACAGAAGAAACATATTTACGCCTGCCGAAGTTGCTTGGGAGCTGCTTTTGGCAGCCGTAATCCTCTTTGCAGCATATAGGGTCCCGCACGACATTTTGTTGTCGCCCGATACCAGTCGGTTAACGTGGTTTTTGAACCTAATACTGACATGCACGTTTTTGTTGGGTCCGTTCGTGTCGTACTACTTTGCCAATGCCCGCGGGCCTGAAGCTCGCCGCAACTACACCACCTTCCTGTTGCCAATCGACATTATTTGCGCCCTGCCCTTTGTTATTTTGCAAAGGGGCGATTGGTTGGAGTTGGTGGTTTTTCTCAGAGTAGTACATTTAGCCGTGTTTGTAGGTCAGTGGCGTCACCAATTACTGCGCGCTGCTAACGCAGTGCGGCTGACGATGTTCGTGTATTTATTGGCCATCATCATACACTTAACTGCTTGTGGTTGGATTTATTTGCGTGAAATTCCTGCAGGAACTGACCCTCAGGCAGCCTATCTAAAGGCATTCTGTTGGGCTGTTACCACGCTAACAACGGTGGGTTACGGAGATATCACTCCGGTAACGCCTTCGGAGATGATGTACGCAATTGTTGTAATGCTGCTCGGATTTGGATTGTTTGGGTACTTGATTGGAAACATTGCGAGCATGCTGAATTCTTCCGACCCCATGCGGGCGCAACAGACCAGAATTCTTGAAGAGGTAACCGCCTTTGTGCGCGAGAACGAAGTGTCGGCCGAGCTCAAGCACCGGATTATAGACTACTTCATGTACATGTTCCAGAAGCGGGTGGTTTTTGATGAGTCGCGTTTGCTGAATATGCTTCCATACGGCTTACGTTCGGAAGTTTCACTGTTTTTAAAGCGCGATGTGATTCAGCGAGTGCCATTTTTCAAAACGGCATCGGACCAGTTCATTCGCGAAATCTCGAACGCGATGCGTCCGTTGTTTGTAACGCCCGACGAAGACGTATTCCACATTGGCGACCGTGCCCGGCACATGTATTTCATTGTGAAAGGCAAGTTGGATGTGACCGACGAGAACAACGTTGTGGTTGGTACGCTCAGTGACGGGGACTTTTTTGGCGAGATGGCGTTGCTAGAAAAACGACGCAGAATGGCCAACGTTCGAGCAATAGATTATTGCGAATTATATGTTCTTGACCACACGGTATTCGAACAACTGGTGCAGGCACACCCAGATTTCCGTTTGTACTTACAACACGTTGCCGACCAACGCACAAGTTCTGCCGGCGAACTAAGGGGCGATCCCACATAGCCCCCTACCATTTACGGTACAATGCGATTGTTACGGTACAATGCGATAAATCATGCGTGGGAATGGAATTACTTCGCGAATGTGATCGGCACCGGTAATCCATTTCACGGTGCGCTCCACGCCCAAACCAAATCCGCTGTGCGGCACCGAGCCGTATTTGCGTAAATCCAGGTACCACTGAAACGCCGCAACTGGAAGACCCTCGTGTTGCAAACGTTCCAACAACCAATCGTGATTATCCTCGCGTTGCGAGCCGCCAATAATTTCGCCGGCACCCTCGGGCGCTAACATGTCCATGGCCATCGCAACTTTGGGATCCTCCGGATCGCGCTTCATATAGAACGCCTTTACCTCTGTTGGGTACCTATGAATAATGCACGGCTTATCGAACTGCTGCATAATTGCTTCTTCCTGCGGCGCACCAAAATCTTCGCCCCACGGAAAGTCAATTTGTATTTCTGAACCGTCGGTTTGTTTTCTGTTCAGCTTTACGTTGTTCTTGTTTAGCCATTCAACAGCTTCGGTATAACTCATCCGGTAGAAAGGTCGGCGAACCGCTTCGAGTTTCGAAACATCACGTCCAAGTGTGGCCAATTCCTTTGCACAGTTTTTCAAAACCGATTGCACAATGTATTCAACGAGATCTTCGGCAAGGTCCATGTCGTCGTTCAAATCAAAGTACGCCATCTCCGGCTCGACCATCCAAAACTCCGTAAGGTGACGTCGGGTTTTTGATTTCTCCGCACGAAACGTTGGACCAAATGTGTAAACTTTTCCGAGGGCCATTGCGCTTGCTTCAGCGTACAGCTGTCCCGACTGTGTTAAATAGGCCTTACCTAGATCGAAGTACTCAGTTTCAAACAACGTTGAAGTTCCTTCGCAAGCGTTCGGCGTAAAAATTGGTGAGTCCATCAACCTAAATCCATTGCCATCAAAGAAATCTCGAATGGCCTTCACCACCACAGCACGAACCCGCATAATGGCGTGCTGCCGCGCACTACGCAGCCACAAATGCCTATGCTCCATCAAAAATTCAACCCCGTGTTCCTTAGGCGAAATGGGATAGTCTTGCGAAATCTGCCAAACCTTAATACCCGTAACATCCAACTCCACTCCCGTTGGCGAGCGCGCTTCTTCTCGAACCGTACCGGTAATTGAAACACTGGTTTCTTGCGTCAAAGCCGAAGCACTAGCCGCCGTTGCCTCATCCACATTTGGCTTGAACAACACGCACTGCACTGTTCCACTGCCATCGCGAAGTTTAATAAAGGCCAACTTGCCCTTCTCAGTTTTATCGTACACCCAACCGTTCAGGGTTACTTCCTGGCCAACGTGCTGATGCAAATCTTCGACAGATACAAAACTTTTATAGCGGGATGTCATGATGTTTACGTGTTTACAGTTATGCTAAATGTGCAAGGCAATGAGGTTGGAAATTACGGCGAGATTTTTGAAAGGGGCTTTACAGAATTGCGTATTGGATGGATAGCTGTAGAAAGGTATTGCGTACGCTATACGTAATGGTCTTGAATTTCTCGTCGAACACCGAGGTCAAGCCCAACGTACCACGGGCATCCAGCACTAACGCTGGAGTAATTTCGTACTGAACCCCAAGCGATAATCCGTAGTCTATTCCCGAAATATTGCTGTCGAAATACATGTCACGATTTACAACTTCAGGCCGAATTCCCACCTGTCCCACGCCATTTGCATACGAGCTAGTACTAGTAAGCCAGCCCATGTATACGCCACCAAGTAGATTCCATTTCGCACTCAAGCTGTAAACGACAGACACAGGAAGTTGAATGTAACTGTTTGAAAAACGACCCGTGGCGGTGCCGGTAAACGTTGTCTCGACGTCAAAAATCACCACGCCACCGTCGGGGGTTGTGATGGCCACCTTGTCAATGTACGATTGATTGTTAAGCGGAGTAGTGAACCTTGCACCGTAGTGACAAAACTGAATTTCCGTTTGAATACTCCATTTTTTCGCAATTGGAAAAACCACAGAGCCCCCTGCCAACAATCCAAGAACTGGGCTTCCAGTTGCACCCTCGGGAATGTTTCCGAATGGAACCGGACTTCCAATTGACGTTCCAACTTTTACAAAGGCCGCGATTTCAGGACTGCGCAAAATATCCGCTATTGGTTCTTTGGAAAGTGAATCGGTGAATTTTGCACTCAGAAATGTTTCCGGTTCGGCCAGAACGTTTGTCGATGAAATGATCAGATAGATTATTGCAGTTGAATAGCAAATAATTTTGCCAGCGGCACGCATGAGCCATTTGCACACCGAGCGCAAGAAACTAGTGCGGACTAGAATTTGTGTGGGGTTAGTATTACTCAATGGCACACGGTGAATAAAAGCGATATGGGTGTGGTGAAGTTATTACAAAATGCCGAGGCAAAGTATACGCCGCGTGGCAATGAAGTGCAATCAACGAAATCAATTTCACTTGATGTTGTTAACTCACGCACCAGCATGCCACAAGAATTTACAATACGAACAACGGTTGGCGCAGCACTGTTACATGAGATTTCAATTACGTTTCCGAGTAACCTTAATGCGTCGTCCACGGATTGCCTCGGAACGTTATCAACGGAAAGTGGGGTGTAGTCGAGCTGGACGTTGTCTACGAAAAGCGTGCTGCCAATTTCTCCTTTAAAGTTCTCACCACCGGCGCTTGATGCCAGAACAACGCGGATCGAATCTGGTGTAGCACCGCTGTTGTATTGGAACGGAATGTCGAATCTTCGCCATTCAGACACTGCGCCATATTCAGTAAGCACAGCTTGGCCCACCACCACCTGCGCCGTTCCCGTCCACCGTGTTAGCCGTGCGTACATCGTTGCCGAATCTCCGTTCGCCGGTGTGTACTTGTAATGTCCGCGGAATTTCGTCGGCCTATCCGTAAATGAAGCTCCTAAAATTGCGCTCGCCGCAAAGTCTGTCAAGTTCAGTTTGAAACGTCCAATAAACAGACTACCCGCGGCAATTTGACCAAATATTGATTGCGTAATCAGCTTCGCCGAATAATTTCCTACCGCTGCGTCGGTGCTTTTCACAACCACAGGATTTGTGTTCGGTGCAACGTGAATCACTCCATTACCAGAGCTCCAACCATTCGATGGCTCTTCGTAATCTTTAAAATTCCCAGAACCCTTTGTTAGTGTCCACTCCTCAAAGTCCCCATTGGACAATTGTGTCTGCCCAAACACAGGAGCAGCCAGCAGCGCAATGGCTAGGGGGCTTACCCAGCACTTCCAGTTTTTCAGAGCTGAGCCAACACGGCTTATAACTATTTGTTTTCTTTTCATTCGGAAAAAATACAAGAATCCTCAATCATTCTACCACGAGAAGTAGAAAGTACGTGAGAAATATTCTAGTGCTAAGCTCACAAACCCCACTGTGATGGGAAATTCGCCAAACTCCGGAAACGCCATTTTTGGCGGATCTGGAGTTGAACTCCGGAAACGCCATTTTTGGCGGATCTGGAATTAGACTCCGGAAACGCTATTTTTGGCGGATCTGGAATTGGACTCCGGATATGCTATATTTGTGCGTGGTTGTATTTGAATTAAAACATCACGCGAGAACATGAAAAGAATTAAGCGCCACATAGTGAAGGAAGCCCTGTTAACAGCAAATACGTTTCGGTCGATTTGTGTTATTGGTCCAAGACAAAGTGGAAAGACCACGTTAAGCAAGGTAGTCTTTCATGCGAAACCCTATGTAAATTTTGAGAATCCGAAGAATCAAGCCTCTGCATTATCTGACTTTGATGTATTCATTAAGAAGTATTTGAAGAGTGGAGCAATTCTAGATGAAGTTCAAAGAGTTCCTGAAGTTTTTCGTTACCTGCAGGAAATCCTTGATCGTAATCAAAAACGAGGGCAGTTCATACTGACAGGATCGAATAATTTTCTACTTCAGGAACAAATATCCCAATCGCTTGCTGGTAGAGTGGGCTACCTTCAGTTGTTACCGTTATCATATGCAGAGCTTAAGGATGCCCGCCTGGTGAAGGCATCGATTGATACTCATTTGTTTACGGGAGGGTACCCAGAAATCTGGCAGCAACAGATTGCCCCGGAAAAATGGATGGCAAGTTATTTTCAAACCTACGTTCAGCACGATGTGAGGTTGTTGAAGAACATTAACAATATGGCTGCGTTTACCCGATTGGTATTGCTTTGCGCCACCTATGCCGGACAGTTACTCAACAAGGATTCTCTTGCCAAAAGTGTTGGCGTAGACAGCAAGACCATTGTGTCGTGGCTCAACGTGCTAGAAAGCAGCTACATCATTTATTTCTTGCAACCATTTCATAACAACGTACAGAAGCGGTTAATCAAATCTCCCAAGTTGTATTTCTACGACACTGGATTGCTGTGCTATCTATTAGGAATATTATCTGTATCGGCACTGCGAGCACACCCCAGATATGGTGCGATATATGAGAATTGGATAATCACAGAAATCCGGAAGAATAAGTTCAACCAAGGACTCGAAGGCGGGATGTACTTCTTCAGGGATAGAACCGGTAACGAAGTTGATCTGATTTTGGAAAAGCAAGGTAAAACGTACGCAGTTGAGATTAAAGCAGCAACATCGTTAACTAGCGATATGCAAAAGGGAATAAAATTTTGGCAAAAGTTGCGTCCGGACGATCAAGGCCTGCTGTTGTACAGCGGAAAGAACCACTCCAATTCAGACGGTAGTATTCAATACCTACATTGGTCAGAAGTAGCAAACATTTAAATTGCATCATGGTTCAAATCACATCTATAAAACGTCGCAACGAAGCCGTACTCTGTTCTACCTGGACAGATGGACTGGAATCTTGTGTATTACTTTCGGACCTCCGAGACGCCTGCCCCTGTGCACACTGCACGGGCGAGGAAATAATGGGTCAAACGGTCTTTGCAGGAATTAAAATGTTCGCCCCTGGAATGAACGAACTAGTCAGTCTGACTCCCGTAGGCAACTACGCACTTCAGGCTACATGGAAGGATGGGCATAGTACCGGACTGTATACTTGGGAGCTGCTGCGGTCCGTGTTTGAAACCAAAAAACTTAGTAAAGCAACCCTCGCGCAAGTCGATTTGGGGATTAAGAATTAGAAATTAATGCTCGACCCTGTGTCCCTACAATTGGTGTGCGCACAACCAATAAAACATAACGCAACAAAAAGCCCCTTTCAGCAATCGGAATTCAGGAGCTGTATCTATTTACGGCCGAATTCTTGGAACAAGAATGGAAGTTGATGCCTAAGGTTATCCAATTCATCAATTGTTACAGGTTTGCTACGCGTCAACTTTTTATGAATGTCCCAGTATGGCGCTGACACCTCCATGAACTCCCGGCTTGTAAATATTGGTTTTGGAGCAATAATTGCACTCACAGGGGTAGCCAATTCGATGTATTTGCCCATTCCCATTTCAATTAGAATCAGATCCTTTGCGTTATAATTATCAATTTCGAAAATATCGCCTATGCTTTCGAATTTCACTGATAGATTGAGTCCATCAAAGTTGAACGTTAGATGCGAACATCCCTGAACCCTGCTCTTGATTCTATGAAGATTTTTAGAAATTTTTTTTAGTTCCACCCTACCCTTTCTAACTCTATTCAACTCAACTGCAATGTGAACGAAAAGAGTGATAATGGCAAGAGGCGCAACCTCACGAGCCAACGGATAGATATTCCCTAGTGCTATCAATAAACCGATCACGCCCAGATATATTAAAATTACTGCCCACGGAAATTTTGCATTCGAGGAAAAATACCCAGCCTTACCTTTTGAAAATGCCTCGTCCAATGCATGTAAGTACGAAGCCGTCGTGACTCGTTTAGATGTCATCAAATTCCCTTTGAAGATTGTATAAAATACGACAAACAATTAGTATCCTACTAGAGCCGTTCTGAGGACGAGCAAATGGGAGAGTCTAATTTGAAATTCACCATGAGATTTTCTGACCACCACGTGTTCAGATTCTCACATTGTCTTAAATTCGGTGATGAACAACACTTTCCAACCACGCGTTGTCCGCGCGCCACGAGGCACCATTCTAACTTGCAAAAACTGGCAGATCGAAGCTGCCTACAGAATGATCCAGAACAATCTCGATCCCGAGAATGCAGAGCATCCGGACAAGCTCATAGTGTATGGCGGCCTGGGTAAGGCTGCGAGGAACTGGGAGAGTTTCGAAAAAATTCTGGAGTGTTTGATAAATCTTAATGAGGATCAGACTCTGCTTGTGCAGTCAGGAAAGCCCGTTGGCATAGTTGACACACACACAATGGCGCCGCGTGTAATTATTGCGAACAGCAATTTGGTGCCGAAGTGGGCTACGTGGGATGAGTTTCGACGGTTGGATGCCTTGGGGCTCATGATGTACGGTCAAATGACGGCGGGATCGTGGATTTACATTGGCACCCAGGGCATTGTGCAGGGCACGTACGAAACGTTTGCTGAGTGCGCTCGGCAGCATTTTGGGGGCACGTTGAATGGTCGGTTTTTAGTAACAGCGGGTCTGGGAGGAATGGGTGGGGCGCAACCACTTGCAGCCACTATTGCTGGCGCTGCCGCCCTTTGCATTGAAATTGATGAGTCGCGGATTGACAAACGCATTAAAGATGGGTATTTGAACCGTAAGTCCACTAGTTTGGACGAGGCGCTGGCAACCATTGATGACTTCGTTGCTCGCAAGGAACCGATTTCGATTGGACTGGTGGGGAATGCCGCGGAAATTCTGCCGGAATTGCTCAAACGTAATATTATTCCCGACGTAGTAACAGATCAAACCTCGGCGCACGACCCGTTAAACGGCTACTACCCCGCGGGCTACACCAAGGCCGACGCAGATCAGCTCCGCATTAACAACCCCACCGCCTACCTTGATGATACCTACCGCAGCATTGGCCTGCATGTTGAAACCATGATTGAATTTCAAAAAAGGGGCTCGGTGGTTTTTGATTACGGCAATAATATTCGTGGAATTGCCAAGGAACATGCCGGCATTGCTAACGCTTTCGATTTTCCGGGTTTCGTGCCTGCGTTTGTGAGGGAGCTGTTCTGCGACGGCAAGGGACCCTTCCGGTGGGTGGCGCTTTCGGGCGATCCCGAAGACATTCGTGTAACCGATGACGCCATAATGGGTCTTTTCCCCGACAACCAACAACTGCACCGGTGGATAAAGGAAGCGCAAACGCATATTGGCTTCCAAGGCTTACCCGCCAGAATTTGTTGGCTAGGCTACGGAGAACGGGCAAAGGCAGGCGCCTTGTTCAATGAATTGGTTCGCACAGGAAAAGTGAGCGCTCCAATTGTAATTGGACGCGACCACTTAGATTGCGGCAGTGTTGCCTCTCCTTACCGTGAAACCGAAGCCATGTTAGACGGATCGGATGCAATTGCTGATTGGGTGTATTTCAACTTTGCCCTGAACGCCATTGGTGGCGCTACCTGGGTTTCTCTCCATCAAGGTGGAGGTGTTGGAATGGGGCTTTCCCTGCACGCTGGAATGGTGATTGTTGCTGATGGTACAAAAGAATCTGAAAAAAAGTTGGCACGGGTCTTGACTTATGACCCATTATTAGGCATCTTGCGTCATACCGATGCAGGATATGAAAAAGCTACTCACAACGCGAAGGAATTTGGCATAGAAATACCACTACTTACTGTATAACTGATTTCGAACAACTTTGGGACATAATGGCATAACTGCTACGCCAATTTGACATGCGAGACTGACGTTTCGACTTTGTCTACATTTTTCACGTAGTAGAGGATGCCATGAGAGCCACTGAGTTCCGTCGCAAGACGGGTATGAACGTAACCCAAACTTGGGTTCGAGGTCAACACTATTCAACAAAGGAAGGTAGTATAGCCATGGATTTAGCCCTGCAAATTGAGCAGCTATTCAGGACAGACCGGAAAAAGTATTTAGGATTTATCCGGCAGCGTGTGCGCAACCAAGATGAAGCAGAAGACATCTTGATGGACGTTTTTACAAACGTTCTATCGGCTTCTCGTGAAGTAAATAAACCCATCGACAACCTGGCATCTTGGGTATTTACCTCCGTCCGTAATAAGATTATTGACAGTTACCGTAAGAAAAGAACCAATACCTTCTCAGATTTCGCATCCGCCGAGAATAAGGATGACGGAATGGAGTATGTGGAACGCTTTTTAGGCGATTACTCTTACAACCCCGAGAATGATCTAGTACGCTCTACCATTTGGGAACGCGTATTGGAAGGTCTAGACGAACTACCCGAAGAACAAAAGTGGGTGTTTGTTAAAAATGAATTCGAAGGTGTTTCGTTTAGAGAGATGAGCGACGAAACAGGGGTTAATATTAACACCCTTCTAGCTCGTAAGCGTTACGCTGTATTGTACCTCCGCAAGAAATTGCAGGAGTTGTATGATACGGTCAACGACGACTAATCACGACTCTCTCAAATTCGGGACGCCATGCTGCTGTTACAATCAAAAACAGCCCGTTTACTCATCTATCTTTCTTGTGTAGGCGGGCTGTTAGTATTTAATAGTGTGTTAGTGATTTTTCTATGGAATCACGTGTTGGCAGAGCGCATCGGTAACGCAGCCCACATTTCATTTCTCGAAGGTGCCGGACTTACGGCATTTGCCTACGTTATTGCCTTCAGTGTTAGGTATTCAGCAAAAACGTCGCAAGGTGGTCCATCACTTCTATCAGACCGCACTTCCGACTCTAACCATCATAACACCTCTACCGGTGCCGATTACCCGCATACAGCCCCTGAATTGCAAACAGAATTTCACGATGCCGTTACGCACGCTGCTTCAACGCACATAGCCACCGCACACGCTGCTAAAGTGAGCGCACAACAACGATGCGACCAAATGACTCTCGAACAGAAAGAAGCGCTCAAACGCGAGCTTATCGCGCAATGCGGTTGTAAGAGTAAGCCGAACTCCTAGAGTAATAACTCTGTACAGTTTTCGATTGTGAGTTTTCCCTATTTTGTGTCATTAATTTCACAATTGGGAGTGCCTGTTATGGGCATAATGCAGGAGTTTAAAGCGTTCGCTATGCGAGGAAGCGTAGTTGATTTGGCCGTGGGTGTTGCAATTGGCGGCGCGTTTGGGAAGATTGTTACGTCATTCGTTAACGACGTTCTAATGCCGCCACTCGGAATATTATTGGGTGGTGCTAATTTCAGAAACATCGCGTGGACGCTAAAAGAAGCGGTGATGGAAGGCGAAAAAGTTCTCAATCCTGCTGTCACAATCAACATCGGAATGTTTGCTCAAGCTGTGATTGATTTCCTCATAATAGCGGCCGCAATTTTCATGGTAGTTAAAGTCATGAATTCATTGAAGAAAAAAGAACAGGATGCCCCATCCGCTCCACCTGAACGATCAAATGAAGAAATACTACTAACTGAAATTCGAGACGCATTACGTAAGTGATGCAGCTCCAGCCACGCGCGTTGCGTAAATAACGTATCGTTTATCGCCAATCCTGGTAAGGATTATTACGCCGGCCGAATTTGAATTGCAAAAGGTTATTGACCTATGAAGCACGTCGGGATCGATCTGAATACCACGTTTTTTGATCTCGGTGCGGTTGTTCCAGTTCAATTCTGCCACCCGCTTTCGAATGGGTTTTTCACCAATTCCCTTGTCAACCAAGATCACTTTAAAAGCCGCACACCAATCCAACACGTTAGTTGGGTTGGTGGTCAGGCCGTACGCAATTTTTGCGTCCATCACTGAAACACCGTGGCTGGAGTAATACTGGTTCAGCAGACCCGATGCAATCAGTGCCGAATGTGGTTCTACGATAAAATCGCCCGGTTCAACCATTCGCACACCAACCAAATTGCCAACTTGATTTTCGAACGATGTTGTGCTCGCGTTGGTACTCGCGTTTGTGCTCGTGTTAGTGATCGGGATCGGGATCGGGATCGCGAACTGCTTCAACGTCAAACCCTTATCCACGATATGCACAGAGCGTGGCGCCTTTTCCACGCCGTACCAAAGGATCTTTTCCTTGCACTCGCCACCGTACCCAATAAACTCCTGCTTCCAATTTTCGTTTGGCTCGAAATCATCCACAGGGCCAATCTTAATTCCACACCGCCGAATATTTGACCGTGGGCTGAAACTCGTTTTTGATTCAACCCACTGAATAATCTCAGATAGTGCCGGCGAATACTCATGCACCGTTCTAGCCCGTCCCCTCACTGACCGCCGCGATGGATCCGCCCAAATAGCATCGGTCTCCGAAATTTCCACCCCTAGATCTATTTGCGGCGTCCACGCCTCACTTCGCACCTCCACGTTCTCCACGCCATTCCTAGCAAGGTTCCCCCTAAGTAGGGCACTTAGTACCAGATCCGATTCAAACGCCACCACACGCCCCGCAACCCGCGCCAACGCCTGCGTGTCTACGCCAGCACCACTGCATATCTCCAAAACGCAGTTTGCCCCAGCAAAGTGCGATGCATGATACTGCGCAATTCCCACGCTCGTGCTCTGTTCGACCGCCGTTTGCGTATAACAAAAGCCACGTAGCCCCTTGCCCAATTTGTCCGCTCGAACGGTGCCAATAACGATGTCGACTATGGTGTTTTTGAACGGCAGGAGCGTGGCCGGTAGACCCTTCACCACGGCTGCGACCAGTTTTGCCGACTCTGTTTTACCGCCCGCCCGGTACATTTCCATGTAGGGGGCTAGGTGTTCCAAAAGCTTCGGACTTGCTAAAAAAGTATGGATGTCTTTGTCGTTCAAGAATATTGTGTCCTGTTCATATTCCCAAAAACCCCGATATTTGTGGTTTGCTTACACAATATTGTACACGAAGGAATCTTGCATGACAACCGATGATGAAGCCATCCGCGAATCGTTAGAGGCGCAGGGATTTAGCAATTTAGGTGATATTCAATACAACCTTACAACGCCAGAACTATATGAGCATGCGTTGCAGTATGAAGAGGGGATAATTACGGAGCACGGTGCCTTGGCAGTGAACTCGGTGCCATATACCGGACGCAGGGCAAACGATAAGTTTGTAGTGGAAGAGGCAGATTCGAAAGCTGATGTGTGGTGGGGCAAGGTTAACAAGCCGTTCAGTGAAGAAAATTTTAACGCGTTAAAGATGCGCGTGTTGGCGTATTTGCAGGGACGGGATGTTTACGTTCAAGACCTGATTGGTGGATCGGATGAAAAGTATAGTCTGAACGTTCGCTTCGTTCAAGAACATGCGTACCACTCGTTGTTTGTAAAAAACATGTTTATCGAGCCCACGGAAAAACAGTTGGAGAATTTCCTTCCCGGTTTCACTGTGATTACTGTTCCTGAATTCAAATCCATTCCCGAAGTTGACGGTACACTGTCGGAAGTGTTTATCATTTTGAGTTTCAAACAAAAACTTGTTTTGATTGGCGGTACATCGTACGCCGGCGAAAACAAGAAAGCCATTTTTACCGTGCTGAATTACTTGATGCCCAAGGTTGGCGTGATGAGCATGCATTGCTCTTCGAACATTGGCACTGCCGGCGATACGGCACTGTTCTTCGGACTCTCCGGTACAGGAAAAACTACGTTGTCTACCGATCCCGAGCGCGCCTTGATTGGCGACGACGAACACGGTTGGAGCGACAACGGTGTGTTTAATTATGAAGGTGGTTGCTACGCAAAGGTGATCAATCTTAGCGCAGAGGCAGAGCCTATAATTTTCAACTTGACACGCACATTTGGAACGATTCTCGAAAATGTTGACATCGATGAAACCACACGAGTTATCGATCTCGACTCACAGCTTCATACCGAGAATACTCGCGCATCGTATTCACGCGAAGTAATTCCTAACATTGCACCCGGAAATAAAGGCGGACACCCGAAGACCATTGTGTTTTTAACCGCCGATGCCTTTGGCGTTATGCCTCCTATTTCAAGACTAACTCACGAGCAAGCCATGTTCCATTTCCTTAGCGGTTACACCGCAAAGGTTGCGGGGACAGAAACTGGTGTTAAAGAACCTTCGGCAACATTCAGCACGTGTTTTGGCGCACCGTTTATGGTACACCATCCAAGCGTGTATGCAAATCTTTTGCGCGACAAGATTGAAAAACATGGATCGCAAGTTTGGCTTGTGAATACAGGTTGGAGCGGTGGTCCATACGGCACAGGCGAGCGCATGAAGATTAAATTCACTAGGGCCATGCTGAAGGCCGCATTGAATGGTGAGCTACATAATGTTGAGTTTGTGAAGGATGGATTTTTTGGACTCGACATTCCAACAACGTGCCCCAACGTACCTGATGAGGTTCTCAACCCGCGCAATACTTGGTCAGACAAAGCAGCTTACGACAAGCAAGCCAAACACCTGGTTGAGTTATTCAACGACAACTTCAAACAGTTTGCAGATAGCGTTAGCGAAGAAGTTCGCAACGCAATGAAGGGCTAATTGAGCAGCAGTATACACCGCATAAATTAGTAAACGTAATTAGTAAACGCGAGGACGACTAGTCGTCGTCCTCGTCGTCGAAGTCCAAAAGACTAACGTCGTCAAAATCATTATCGCTAGCATCATCTTCAAACGCCAGCGCCTCCAATATTTCAGCCGCCTCATCTGCGTCGTCTTCAAAAACCATTACTTTGAATACGTCCGTACCCTCTGCCTCAACCTTGTGATCAATTCCCGCCTCCGCCAGACGCGACCCAAGCAACTGGGCCTCCATCTCATTCGAATATGACTTTAACAAATTCATACCGTGCACCTATAAAACGTTTTGTGTTGACGGCAAAATAATAATGTTGAGCAATTTTACCAGCCTAATTAATCAAGGCACTCTATCAGCCTACTTATTTTTTTCTGCCATTTCGCTTATCAATGCAAAAATCATTTCCTGATGGTCCTGTTTTACCTGGCTGGTCTTATCCCTAAAACACCAAACAATCACCGTATGATTATTTACCAAGAATTGCTCAACCTTGGTTGATGTATTTGGGTCCGGTGGCGTTGTCGAATTGAAAAATAACTTGCTTAACTGCTCCTTTGCATCCGCCGGCAACACATGTGCATACTCGAAATACAAAATCGTTCCCGTTGCCGTTCCGCCATGAAATGCCTGAAACGCTGTCTTAGACGGGGTCCCAAACTTAGGTAGCGTCCCAAACGGATTGTTGTAATAGTTCTTCGCCGTCGCCGACGGGCACGTAAACACATTGCTCGTAGTAACACCCTTTGGCAAACCGTTAGCATTCATCTGCATCCGGTCCCACGGAATCAAAATCGTCTTTGTTAACGGATAAAAATTGTACGTGTGCGTAACTCCCTGCACCGTTGTTGTATACCCCGGCGGCGACTCAAAATTCGGCATCTGAATCTTGCCTTTTTGCGCACTAAGCGTACCCACGCCCACCAACTGCACTCCAAAAAGCATCATCAAAATGCCCACTACGCTCATCACTTTCGAAAGGGGCTTTCCGTTCCTGTCATCTAATTTTTGTTTTTTAATTTCCATTTTACTTCCAAATTAATACTTCAAATCGAGACTACTAACTACTACTCACCACGTGAATATATCCCGATAAGTTCTGATGCTAATTACTAATTGCTAATTGTTAATTGTTAATTGTCTCTAGTAAGTTTTCTGTACGAAATCCTATGCGGTCTATCCGCATCAGTGCCCAATCGACGATGACGGTCCTCTTCGTATTGCGAATAGTTTCCATCAAACCACAAAACTTCGCTCTCACCTTCGAATGCAAGTATATGAGTTGCTACTCTATCCAAAAACCATCTATCGTGACTTATTACCAAAACGCTTCCTGCAAATCCTTGCAGCGCTTCCTCTAACGCACGCAGGGTATTCACATCTAAATCATTTGTAGGCTCATCCAGCAGGAGCACATTAGCCCCCTCCTTTAAAACCTTTGCTAAGTGAACTCTGTTGCGCTCGCCACCCGAAAGTTGTGTGACTTTTTTCTGTTGGTCGGCTCCGTTGAAGTTGAACCGCGAAACGTAGGCGCGCGAGTTTACTTCTCGGTTTCCGAGTTGAATGGTATCGGCGCCTTCGGAAATTTCTTCCCAAATTGATTTAGTGGAATCGAGCGGACGGTTTTGATCAACGTAACCAAGTTTTACGGTGTCACCCACAGTAATGCTACCTGAATCTGGTTCAAGTTGTTTGGTTATCATTTTGAAAAGCGTAGTCTTTCCAGCTCCATTGGGTCCCACAATGCCAACTATGGCACCGGGGGGGATGGAGATTGTGAGATTCTCGTACAACAATTTGTCATCAAACGATTTTGCAATGCCCACCGTATCTATCACTCTATCGCCCAAACGAGCTGCCACGGGAATGAAGATTTCCATTTCTTCGTTGCGTTTTACCGACTCTTCACTCAGGAGTTTTTCGTAGGCCGAAATCCTTGCCTTACTCTTAGCATGGCGTCCTTTCGGATTCATGCGCACCCAATCCAACTCTTCCTTCAACGCCCGTTGACGTTTTGATTCCTGCTTTTCTTCGACGGCTAAACGTGCTTGTTTTTGCTCCAACCACGAGGTGTAGTTGCCTTCGAACGGAATTCCGTATCCATTATCGAGTTCAAGAATCCAGCCAGCAACGTTGTCCAGAAAGTACCTATCGTGCGTTACCGCAATCACGGTACCTTCGTAATCGTGCAAGTGTTTTTCCAACCACGCAACGCTCTCGGCATCAAGGTGGTTGGTAGGCTCGTCCAACAACAACACATCGGGTTTTTGCAATAGCAAACGCACCAACGCAACGCGTCGGCGCTCACCACCAGATATCACCGAAACCAACGTTTCGGGCGGTGGACACCTCAGTGCATCCATTGCCATTTCCAATTTCGAGTCGATATCCCACGCTCCCATCGCATCAATCTTTTCTTGCAACTTTGCCTGCTGTTCAAGAAGTTTGTCAAAGTCAGCATCTGGCTCGGCAAAATTTTCACTAATCGCATTGTAATCGCGTAAGAGTCCAACGGCCTCCACAGCCCCCTCCTCAACAATTTGTCTGACGGTTTTTTCGGGATCTAATTCCGGTTCCTGCGAAAGGTAGCCGAAGGTGACATCTTTGTTCTTGGTGATCTGGCCTACGTATTCGTCGTCGAGACCCGCGATGATTTTGAGTAAGGTTGACTTTCCAGACCCATTCAGACCCAGCACGCCGATTTTTGCGCCGTAAAAAAAACTGAGGTACATGTCGCGCAGTACCTGTCGGTTTGGCTTGTAAATCTTGCCAACGCCAACCATTGAAAAGATAATTTTTTGTGGTTCTGGTAATGCCATTAGGAGTAATTAATGATTAATGATTAATGATTAAGGATTAAGGATTTTAGATGATTAAGAAAACAAAAATACGGGTTAGAAATTTTCGGTTCGTATAATTGGCAAAAGAAACTGAAACATGAAACAAAAAGATACCTGGTCGACCATTGTAAATAGCAAGCCCGCCCTGATAACAGCGGTTGTTTCGGTGGCTGTATTTACATTTTCAATGTGGTCGTATTCTAGCTTTTTAACTGGAATCGAAGCCCGCCTCGGCGTACGGATCCCCGACCCATTATTGGGTTTGTTCACCCCAACAGATCTTTCTTGGCTCATTTTTATTTCGGTATGGGGCTCTGTGGTAATCGCCTTTGTTGGCCTAGTTCGAAGTCCGCAGCGCCTATTTCACATCATGCGGGCCTACACAATCCTGATTGCCATCCGCATTATTTGCATGTGGCTATTGCCCCTTGAACCACCTGATGGAATAATAGTTTTAGTGGATCCAATTGCGAAATTTTTTGGTGCAGGAGCTGCACAGCCCCTTACCAAAGACCTCTTCTTTTCCGGTCACATGGCAATGTTGTGTCTGCTAGCCTTCATGTTCGAAGAGAAACCATTCAAATTTTTCTTCGGCACCCTAGCCATTGTAGTTGGCCTAGCCGTTCTCATGCAACACGTCCACTACAGTATTGACGTGATGGTAGCGCCTTTGGCGGCGATGGCGGCTGTACGTTTGTCTAAGAAGTCTTGACGTGAAAATGTGCCCTTCGCTGCGCTCAGGTTGACAATGAGCCCTTCGCTGCGCTCAGGGTGACAGTGAGAATGCCAATTCATAATTTTTAATTTTCAACTCGTAATTCGCAGTTGAAGAGCCCCCTTCGAGGGTTTGTCCAGAGGGACGCAATTGGAAATGGCTGTCCCAAACTTTTTTTGCTGGTATCGAAATGGATTGCGTAAATGAATGCAAAATTGAAAGAATTCAATTGAATGTTTTCATTATGGTGCGTCCGCACTCTTGTAGAACTTCGACCATAAACAACTGGTTACTTCTAATTGCTCGAAGTTGTCCTTCTAATTCGGAAACTTCAAGGAAGTTTCCTTCTCCAAGAATCTGACCCAACACACCGTATATTCTGTAACTCCCTCCGAGATGTGAACACAAATCATTTAACGATCTATGTACACCCGGCTCACTTGGTTCGTCTACCGCCGATGTAATATCGTTCACTACGAATGAGTACAAAAGTCGACATCCACCAGATGCTAAGTAACGAGATCCGATGGTTACTACAGCATCGATTTCTGCATCGTACGAAACAACAATTTTAGGAATGAATTGCCAGTTGATCCCATCATCAACCGACGTGTACATTTCGGAATTTTGCGATATCACGTGGATGGTTTTACCAATTCGATTGGAATACTTCCAATTCTCGGTCCTTGGCGGGAGAACAGTGTTGTTCAATCTCCAATAAGTTGAGTCAACGTTCCAAGTTGCGGTTTGTGGATGATAGGTAATGCGCTTCATTGCGTTTACTTCGATACCGTTGACATTCCATTGTTGTGAGGCGATAGCAATTATTTTATCGCCATCGCTTATCATTACGGGTTGCATTCTAGATAAATCCTCAAACTGAGGTGGCATCGATGGCAAAAAGTCCATTACTCCTTTTGAATCGATTTGTACCAGCTTTTGGAAAGCTTCCGCTGGTGTGGGTTGCACTAAGGTGTTCATTACAATGTTCCCGTTTAGCAACTCATTAAAGTTAAAAGCTCCGTATGTATAACCTTGCTGATAGTTGTATTCAGGTACTCGCCAGGATTTTCCTCCGTCTGATGAAAACAAGGGAATGTTAAATCCCCAAGAATGTGCAGGTTTGGCAACAACAGCAGCCAATGCAAACAATTCGCCATTATCTCGGAATAACATCCTAGAAATCGCACCAGTTTCAGAGAAGGAAGTTATTGAATCGAATTTCGTCCAAGTACGACCTAGATCAGAAGAGATAGCATACTCCTGATTAGCGCCGAATACTGCGATACGGTTTCCCTTCATTGACAACCTTGTAAAGATACCTGGCAGAATTCCTATAGTGTCTCTCTTGGTGTCATTTGGTTTCAATTGAGAATACCTGACAAGGAGAGAATTTCCCATGTAGCCCGCAGGTAGTGCAAATGAAGCTCGATTTTCAATAGCGAACATTGCGGAATCCGTTGAAACAGTGGCATCGGTGATGCTAACATTAAACCCAGATTTCCTGTTTGTGCTATCCAACTTACCAAAGGCCAAACCAGCAAACCAAGCCTGTTTCTGGGCCCAAGTCTTGCCGGCGTCTGTGGTAATATGAATACCTATGGAATTGTGCAGATTTGAACTAGTTATGCAAACACCATTATTACTATCTAGCATGACGGCACCGATTGCTGGCGAGGCAAATACTGAAAAATCTAAACTGTCGATCCGTTCAGACAGTGAGTGTTTACTCCAAACAGTTCCAACTGAATTCCCAGTGTATACGGCTTGGTAATTTTCATTGAATTGTCTTTTAATCCACATCCGTCCACAAGCTAGTATCTGATCCTGCCAGCCTCTCTTTAAGCTCCAAAATGTGTCTTCTGTTTCGTTGTCTTCATTTCCACTTTCTTTTGAGATTGGTAAAAGAGCATACTCCTCAAATGATGCGCCTGAATCTGAGGAACGAAATACGCGTCCCGCAGAGCCCCCTACAAAGACTATACTATCGGAGAACACTAATGCCGTTCGAAGTTTATACCCTGTCACCTTTGCAACCACCCACGTCTTGCCATTATCACTTGACCTTGCCACTCTACCGTCGTAAGCTGGTACTATCGTAATTGCCCCATTCGATGAAGGTTCACCACACCGAAAACCACTAATATGTTCTAGCAGTTTCCATGCACTTGTTTGCATTGACTGGTGATAAATCTTTCCATCCTCAGTTGTTGCAATTATACCATCTTCAACCCCTGAAATGCCGGTGAAATTTCCATTGTCAGGTGCTACTACATTCTCCCAACCGCCGCTAGGAAGGCGTCGTCGCCAAATGTTTCCCACATCACCGACCGTCCAAAGCATGTCATTGATCTTGACAACATGACGAAGCGTGAAATTTACAGGCAGACATTCCCAGTTCCAAACGCCAGAAAAAATATTGAACACTCCGATTCTTCCCAGTGTACCAACGGCAACTATATTATGCGCGTCAACAACACACATTGAATTCAATTTGTAAGCGCCGAAGCTGCATGGCGTTAACACCTGTAATCCATTTGGAAGAATTTGTGCGTAAACACTACCAAAGGATGCACATAGAACAAGAAAATAGAATATAGGCCATTGAATTCGATATTTTTTAATCATGACAATTTGTAACAGTGCAATGTGGAAATGTCTCCTGATTACACTCAGGGCCAATAATCTGCCATGGACCGTCCTGATAGATAATTTGTGATTCTGAATTTCTACAATAACTCCTTGTTCTAAAACAGCACCCAAGTGACAAACAATCCAACATTCGGAAATTAGGATATGCAAAACTTGGGCTTTGGTCAGGACCGAATGACGCATCTATCAAACCCTGGTAGTATGACCAAGAAACTGTGGGATCATACTCTGCTGAGATTTGAATATTACTTCCATTAGTCCAGCTCAATATAATCGCGTGGCAGCGTACTGTTTTAGAAACAATTGACATTGCTCCAACAGGACACGGGCAGCAAGTAGGATTGGATGCTAACTGAAACATTCTAAGGTTAGCTAATCTGATATAGATTGCCTCTCTCACTATTCCGTTAACAATGGAGCTTCCCACAGTTGCTGGACTTGCACAATTTGCAGGGTTTACATCAGTATAAACATAAAAGTCCAATACGTCAATTTCACCACACCTTGTCTTAAAATAAACGTCCACTTTGGCACTGCAAGCTGGTGATGTGGAAATTTCAACCCAAAAGGTCTGTGGCGGCGGAGTAACCCATGGATCCGTACAGTTACTCCCTGTCCAATCACAATCGGTCTGCGACTGCAGGCTAGATGAGCCAAAAAATAGAAATATTACAGAGGCACAGAGGCACAGAGGCACAGAAACTAATGAAAGACGCTTACCTATATCAACACCCTCAAGAATTTAAGTTGTAGAAAATAATCAGGTAAATATACTACTTCGCCACAGATACACAACTGAATTTTTTTTAAATATTTCAAGTGAGGTAGACCACGATCGGAGAATAGTAATCATCCTACATCAGTACCCTGCTGATCCTCGAATAAATCGAGATCTGGGCTTATTGTGGTATAATCACTCTCTTGCCAATTGTGCAAATTCCTATTTTAGAAAATTCATTCAATTCCATTCGGCAGCCCTTATGAGACAAATCAGACCTTCGCTAGGAATTATCAAATCTGTTTTGGTATTAGTAGTTTTTGCGTGGGTGCTGGTTAGCCCCCTTCAAGTGATTGCGCAAAAGAATGCCATTGGGAAAGCCGCGCCCAACTGCGAAGAGTTGCTGTGGGTACGTCCGGCGGCGGTGTCGAACGAGACGTTCAAGAACAAGGTTGTGATTTTTGAGTTCTTTGCAACATGGTGTAAGCCTTGTATTGATTTGATGCCAAAAGTGAACGCCATTGAGGCGCAGTTTGCAGATAAGGGAGTAGAGGTGGTGGCGGTATCGTGGAATGCGAAAAAGGAAGTTATCGACTCATTCATTTCGGTTAAGGCCATGCCGCAGAAAGTGTGCATTGATGTTAAAAGCGATATGTTCTTGAAATACTTTGGGGCTTGGGGCATACCGTACGCCATAATGGTGGGACGAGATGGAAAGGTGGTTTGGGAGGGAAAAGCAGATTCGCTTACTACCGATTTGGTAGGTACGTATTTATTAACTGACTCGATACCTGCAGATCCAACCTTGGAGGAACGCACCCTTTTCGAGTTGAAGGTGAGCAACGCTCTTGCATCGGACAAGAATGTGATTTCAAGTAATCACCCGATGGATACCTTTATGGAGGGCAGGTCGCAGATACCCAGTGGAATAATTATCAATGTGGTAAATACTTTGGGATATAAAAACGCCGAGCGAGAAGTGATCGGCGAGGAACCACCCGGGTTTTTCAATTTTACACTACGGTTGGATTCTACCACGGACCGATCTCGGATACGGGATGGAGTGTTGTCGTTACTGGATGTTGCATTGGGTACGAAGACAAAAATTGAACACAGACTTGTGGAAGTTTTATCAATATCAATTTCCGATTCCAGTTTACTCACGCTACATCGCACTCGAAGTGCCAACACAAATCTGCTTACTGGCACCGAAGGGAAAATTCAGTTGGAGAATGTCACCATTGGTTCTATGCTATCGTACATTAAACGTGAGTATGGACTCATCGTGATTTACGATCTCAGCATTAACTACCGAGAGTTATACGATTTTGAAATCCGCCGAAACGATTTAGCGGGCGTCCAGAATGATCTGTTGGCAGTTGGACTATCACTAGTCAAGAGCATCAAATCTGTACCGTATGTGGTTGTTCAGGCGAACAAAATGTAGGCAGGAGCTGTAACGTATAGCAAGTAAACTCAATGGTATGTTTTCAGAACGGTGCGTCCGCACTTTTGAAGTACCTCAATCACCAGCAACTGGTTACTTCCCATAGATTGAATTTGCCCTTCTAACTCCGAGTATTCAAGAAAGCTACCCTCTCTAAGCAACTGGCCCAAAACACTAAATATTCGGAAGCTCCCACCCAGCTCAGAACACAACTCAATTGGAAATTGATGCTTACGGATATCTGATGGTTCAACTGCATGAGATGTAACATCATTTATCCCAAAAGAATACAGCAATCGGCTTCCGCCCGAAACAATGCATCGATTGCCGATCACCAGTGCGGCGTCGATATTGGCATCATACGATGTCAATATTTTAGGGATAAAGTGCCAATTAATACCCCCATCACTTGATGCATAAACTTCAGAGAAATTGTTTATCATTGAAATGGAATTTCCACTACGATTGGAATATTTCCATGAGGCAATCTTAGGTGCCTGAATTTTGTTATACAAAAACCAGAATGTAGAATCTATTTGCCAAGTACCACTCTCAGGTTTAAAAGTAATTCGTTTAAGCGCGTTCACTTCCTTTCCGTTCACATTCCATTGTTGAGAAGCTATTGCTACAATTGTCTCGTCATGAACAATTAATACAGGCTGCTTTCGAGACTTCTCACGAAAATCCGGCGGCAATGGAGGTAGAAACTTCATTAAACCTTGTTGATCAATTGTCACCATCTCTTGATACGCCTCTGTGGGCGAGGGCAACATCAAGACATTCATTGCAATACTGCCGTTTGATAATTTGTTTGACTTGAAGGCACCGTAAACGTAATCAACCTTGTAATTGTATTCCGGTATTCGCCATGTCTTTCCAAAATCCGAAGACAAAAGTGGAATGGTGTATCCCCATGAGTGCATAGGTGTTGAAATTACTTGTGCTTTAGTGAAAATTGAATTTCCGTCTCCGAACATAACAGTGGTCAATTGCCCAGCTTCTTGAAACCCATCTACAGAGTCAAAAGTAGTCCAACTACGTCCACTGTCGGATGAAATAGCGTAAGACCTACCACCACCAAACACTGCCATTTTTGCACCATCTACACTGAGTCGCGTAAATGATCCCGGCAGAATTGCTATTGTATCGCGTTTCATTACGTTGTTCTGCCACCCTGACAACTTAATCAGTTTGGAGTACCCAGTACTGCCCATAAGAATTCCAAAATCCGAGTAACTTTCAAGAACAAATAGTCCGGAATCGCTGGATACACCAACATCGCTATTTATTACATTTCTACCCGATAACTGTGGTGTAATGTCAGATTCAACCAGTAACGCTCCGGCATACCACACCGCTTTGGGCGTCCACAAATCTCCACCGTTTACTGTTACGTGAACGCCTATCGAGTTATGCAAATCAGAACTTGTTACGCACACTCCATGTGCACTGTCAAGCATTACAGCTCCAATAGCAGGCGAGGCATACACCTCGTGGTCTAGTAGCTCAAACCATTCAGATAGTTTTGAATTACTCCACGAAGTGCCTTCATTTTTTCCACGGTACACCGCTTGATAATTTTGTTTGCTTTGCATTTCAATCCACATTCGACCACAGGCAAACACTTGATTACCTGTACCCTTGGTTAGGCTCCAGAATGTGTCAGTTGTTTCGTTTTCGTCATTTAAATCAGCAGTAGAAATTGGCAACAACGCGTATTCTTCAAATGTCGCCCCGGTATCTGACGAACGAAAAACCCTTCCACCGGAGCCAGCAACGAACAGTACACTGTCTGTAAGCACAAGTGCAGCTCGTAGCTTGAATTCAGAGACCTTTTGAAAAGTCCATGTAATTCCACCATCAACAGATCTGGCTACTCTTCCATCAAAACTCGGAACTACTACTGTGTTCCCTTTTCCAGATGGAGTTCCGGATCGAAAACCATCTTGCTGTGCTGTCAAACTCCAAGTATCTGTCAGACTAGTCCAATGGAAAAACTTTCCGCTATCTGTTGTTACTACAATACCATCATCAACACCAACTATCCCAGTCAAATTGCTTCCATCCGGTGGAGCAACATAGCGCCAATCGCCAGTACCGATATTCTTCCTCCAAATAGTACCACCTTCTCCAACCGTCCATAATTCATTGTTGATTTTTTGAACATGTCGTAATGTAAAGTTCACTGGCAAGCACTCCCAGTTCCAACTACCAGTGAATATATTGAGTATTCCAACCCTGCCTAATGATCCCACCGCCACAATATTCTGACTGTCCACAGCGCACAATGAATACAGACGATATGCTCCATGCTCACAAGGGGTAAGAACCGTTAAGCGTTGTGGTAAATCTTGCGAAATACCTACTGTAGAGCCAGCAAGAAAAATCAGAAGTACTAATAGTGGTTTCATGAATAACTTTAGGTATTAAAAATTACAATTATTTATAATACAAGGCGGTGTGGTTTCTGTATTGCAAGCGGAACCAAAACTTTGCCATGCACCGTCTGTAAAGGTTATCTGGTCGCTTGTGTTGCGGCAATAATATCTCGTTTTAAAGCAGCAGCCAAGTGAAAGACAATCCACCAAAGAAAAGTAAGGGTTGGCACTCGGTGGAACTTCCAAAAACCCGTATGACATGTCAATCATATTTTGATAGAATGACCAAGGTTGAGACGGGTCATACGTCACTGATCTCAAAATGCCACCACTACCAGTCCATTGCAAGGCAATAGATTGGCATTTTAGCGTTTTAGAAATGATCATTCCTTGATCGTTTGGGCAAGGGCAACAATATGGATCCATTGCCAATTCAAACATTTTAAAATTAGCAAGGTGTAGATATATAGCTTCCTTAATAACACCTGCGGTTATGGAGTTTGAAATGTCCGACTGGGTTGCACATCCCGGTGGATCAGCAATCCAAATGAAAGCGTCATAAGTAATAACATTTATCTCGTTGCACCTAGTTGCGGAATGAATCTGGACCATTACGCTGCATGCCGGAGACGAAGAAATCTGAACCCAAATATTAAAAATTGGGTTAGGCACCCATGGATCTGTACAAGAACTCCCAGACCAATCACAATCTGTTTGTGCAATTGCCCCAATTGCACAGAAAAGAAAAATTATCGCAGAGGCGCAGAGGCGCAGAGGCGCAGAGGCGCAGAAACTAATGAAATTCTATTACTCATACTAACACCTTCAAAAAATGTACGTGAAACTACGCATTTCAAACAATTATCCAACAACTATTTTTTTGAAATGATTTTTGATCAATTCAGATGCAAACTGACCCATTTTTTCAAAAGAATAACGTGCACATTCCGATAATAAAAGCTTGATAACATTGGCTGAACCTACACCGCATATAACGTATGATTCTTAAGGGCCACTTATAGCTTGAATCTCACCTGTGCTCATTCTGCCGTGCTGGTCCTGAGATTCTATTTGGAGGAATCCCCGTCGCAGATAGTAAAAATGGAATTGTTCCCCAAATTCGTAATTCCTAATTCTTAAGGGCACCTCTCAAAACCTGAAATTTTGAGTCTGTTTGTTTTTTAAAATCGATTTTAAATTGATTTTCAATGTTTTACGGAAGCATCGTGTGATTTGTGGTTGTACATCACACAGTGAGAATTCAGTCGTCAACCAAATTTTGGTTTTTCAAAAGGATTTTTGGTTTGATTATTTGTTGATTTGCTGAATTTTTAGGTCCAACCTATGAGCAACGTACGGTCTTTTAATACGAGCGCTCGTTTCATGTTAGTAAGTAAGTTTATCATTCCGAGTTGGGCATGCGCTCGTGCCAACCCGATGCTTCGAAGTTTCTGAAACTTCAGGTCGTTGACCATTGCTCCAAAAACATGTTCAACTCTGGCTCGTGGTTTTGAAATGGATAGGTTACGTTTCTTCTGTGCTTGGGTCAACGGTTTCTTTCCGCGGCGATGGCGAAATACTACTCGAGGTGTTACATCATTGTCGCTGCATGCTTCCTCAACGGCAATACCGTAGTATCCTGAGTCGGCATACATGGAACGCGGGCTTCTGCCTTTGTCTGTAGGGTCAAGCAAGGACCGAATCGCCAAGCTGTCATGTGTTGAAGCAGGTGTCACGGCAAACGATCGTATGAGTTTGGTCTTCTTGTCAATTTTGATGTGGTTCTTGTATCCGTAGTAACTACGTTTGGCCTTGGTAGTCCACCGTGCATCGACATCCTTTTGGCGCAACTTGTTTTCGTTTTCCGGAGTTTTCCATTCTTCCGGCACTTCACCGTTTTTTACTTTCACATTCTCTTCTCTCGTGTTTCGCTGTTTCGGTATCTCGATAATCTTCGCGTCGACGATAATACCTTTGGAGTAGGTAACTCCTGACCTCGTTAGCATGCTATCAAAGTCTGCAAACAATTGGTCAATGACTCCTGATTGTGTCAATGACTGTCTGAATGCCCATATCGTCTTGGCGTCAGGTATCCTATCGTCTGAATCTAACTGCAAAAACTTCTGAACGAAATGGCTATCGTAGATCCGCAGCTCCAATTGATCATCCGATAGCTGATGCATCACACCTACGATCAGTACCTTGAACATCAACACCACATCAAACGGAGGACGTCCTCCGGGACCCTTCGCTTCTTTACGTACGGCGCTTTCCAGTCGCTTTCTAAATGCCTCGATATTGGTCCGCGTATTGAGCTCTCCCAGTGGATCGCTAAATTTTATCAACTTATCCGAGCGACGCATTTGCTCGTATATTGAACCCTGTTTCATTGCTTTTCCTCTGCTTGTTTGCTGCGATTCAAATATCATCAACTATGAGCACTATTGCAATGAGTTTTTAGAGATGCCCTTAATCCTTAATCCTTAATCCTTTCAGCTATTCCCGACAGTACATGCATTATCATGGTCGCCGCAAGTTTTGCCGTTCGGCCATCTACGTCGTACTCTGGATTCATTTCTGCTACGTCGAATATTTTGAGGGCGGGGTTGCGTGCTGCTGTGCGGATGCATTGCGCAATTTCCCATGGCGCAAAACCATCGGCGGCGGGAGCGCTTACGCCGGGAGCAAAGGCCGAGGCGAATGCGTCCATGTCGAGGGAGATGTAGGTGTTGGCGGAAGTAGTTGCATGACCCAACGCTTCTTGCCATGCAAACGCAATTCCTTCCATCCGAATTTCATCTAACATCATCACGTGCATGCCGGCGGCTTTAATAGCCGAGGTGTGTTCCTTGCTTGCTGAGAATTCCTGCAGACCGAATTCCACTAAGCCCCCTGCAGAAATGTGCGAGTGTTCCACATCAAGCAACTGACGAAATGCCGATCCGCTGTGGGCGCGTTTGCCGTCTTGCAACGGGCGGATGTCAGCGTGAGCGTCGATGTTTATCACGCCATATTTTTCGCCAAGAGTTTCAAGCGCCCGCATGGTGGGCCACGCAATGTCGTGTCCGCCGCCCAAGATGATCGGAAATATTTTTTTCCTCAACAACCCTGCAACAACATCGTGTTGCTCGTCGTGAATTTGCTCGAGAGTTTTTCCGGCGATATCCAAATTGCCCGCATCGATTATCATCAACTTGCCCGCCTGCATAGTGGGACTAATTGAAT
This sequence comes from Ignavibacteria bacterium, assembly GCA_013204605.1. Taxonomy (GTDB): domain Bacteria; phylum Bacteroidota; class Ignavibacteria; order Kapaibacteriales; family Kapaibacteriaceae; genus JABMNI01. Next base: position 19,453 of record JABMNI010000044.1, on the reverse strand, counting down.
GTGTGGCCATTTTATACAGAGCTCGTCTAATTTCCGTTGGACCACCCGCGGCGCCCGGCCTGCCGTTGTTTCGCTCCACGCCAATGTGTTGCGGAATTCCTAGAATTACCACCGCTGTTGCGTTGCCAAGTTCGACGTCGGCGATTGGTGTAATCAAATCCCCCAGACGCAGATCGTCTGGATTTCCCGATTTGAAAATCAGATCTTCATCGATCGGCATTAACAACTTTTGTAATTCTTGAGATGCCATTCTCATCGCGTCACCACAAATGGCGTTGCAATAATTTGGTTTGAGTAATTCACCACAACCGAGTACGAGCCTGCGGCCATGCCCTGCGGAATTGGAAACGAAATTTTGCCAGGCAGAATATCACCGTTAAATAAAGTCGCAATGCTTCTGCCCATTACGTCGCGTATTTCCACGCTGGTATTTGCAAGGGGCTGAGTGTTCATTACATCAAGCTCGATGTTTCCATCAAGCGAAACAGGATTCGGAATAACGTTAACAAACACCAAATCCGATAACGGAATTACTGCGTCCCACTCCACACTTGTTGCTCCAGCGTTGCCTAATAGTTTGATGAACTTTGTTGTGGTGCGGGCATCGTTGCTGTAGATGCGCATCGACCCAGAGGTGCTGCCTATATCGGGACGTTCGAAGGCAACGGTTACGAAGACGGTATCGTTCGGACCTAACGTAAATGGCCACGGACGCGAGCTACTTTCGATACTAAAGTGCGGCTTGATGGATGAAATATTTATGCTGTCTACGGTAATCATTTCGGAATTGCCCGACGTCACACCTATTGTGCGGAGCGTTTTTGTAGGAGTTGGTGTATTGAAAAATATGGTGTCGACAGTTGTTGCTAGCATTGGTTGCGCACCAACACGGAACTGCATCCAAGCACGATTGCCAAAGTCGGGATTAAACGTCTTAGGGTTTTGTCCGCCAGAACTAATCGACAAACTTCCCGTTCCCAATTGCGCACGATAGAACCAAAAATCTAATCCAAGACCTTCCTTATTAATCAACTCAAAATCATAACATCCGTTGCCAAGTTTGAAATTGTGAATGTAAAGCGTATCGCTCACTAAGTCCTTACCTGAACTAATCACGGTGCCATCGATGTTTTTCAACGTCCATTCATACTGATCCTTGGCCTGCTTATTTGTGCGCAGCCGTACTTGAACATCAGGAAAGAAAATTGGTGGAACCACAAAGCCCGTTTTCATAGAATTATTTTGCTCGTACTCATCGTCGATTGAGTTGGGTTGCGAAGCCGTTACTACGAATGTGTGCGCGCCTTCGGTTTTTGGCCACTCGGGCGTGGGCAAATCGATAGTGTCGGACTGCAAGAAAAGTAGATTGCCGTCGTACGTGTAGTCTTGCATTTGCGAGCCCTGAGTGCCGTACGAAATTTTGCAAGTAGTTAGCGTTTCACTGCCGGTGTTTTGAATGATGATGCGTGGGCTGCCGCACACGGGGTTCAGCCGACCGTAGAACTCCCAATTCGACGGACGAATCACGTCGGTCACCGCCACGTCGTAGCGTCGGTTTGCGGCAGTATAACCGAACAACTGCGTTGCAACTTCCCACCTACCCCAACTCTCGGCAGCGTCTTTCTTTTTCACGCCGTAGTCGAATGTCGCGGTAGGTAGCGTGATGTACGGAGTGGCATCGAATTCATACACGTCAACTGGGGCGCCCGGACACCATCCCGCTCGATCTATCAACCACGTACCGCCCTGCGGATACACAGGATTATCGCCGCATTCTTTCCACAAATCCCACTTGAAACGTTCTGTGTTATTTACGCTAATAAAGTGTTCGCGAATGCAAAACTCTGCGCAGTTGGTAGGGTTGTCGAAGTCGTGTCCGCTGGTCACCGATTTTATTTTGAAAGTTTTTGCAAGGGGCTCTATGTCAATCGTAACAGGCGGCAGCGCATTCCCTGCAATAATGTTGGGGAACTGTGCACCTCTATCATACCACAGCTGATCAATTTGCACCACGTCGCGCGGTGGTGTTCCCGTAATCATGATGAATGTCATGTCGATGAGTTCCTGCTGATTTCCGGCAGACAACGTAACGTTATTTCTCAGCAGCGGCGCATAATCCGTCATGTCAATTATCCACTTAAACCCCTTCGGACCCAGATCCAGCCCAATTCCGTACGGCGTAATATATCTCCCAATTTCAAAGTCAACAATCGGCGTAAACCAATCGCGCAATACTCGCGTTAAAGTCTGGGAAGGGGCTATTAGGGTTGAGTCGAGTTTTTTACCGTACTCGTCAATTGTATACGAGTAAATATTTGCTTCGTAGCCCAAGATTGTATCGACAGCTACATCCGGATAATTCGCTTCGTTGGGTCTGTAAATTCTGCGCTCAACAACGGCAGGAAACATTTCAATTGAATTCAGTTTTGCCGGGGTGGCAATCGCGTAACCTATCGAATCAATTTTTTGTGTGAAGGTTCCTTGTTCGAAAACAACATCGGGTCGGACGTTGAGTTTCAGCCCTCCCATTCGCAGCTCTGCGCCTGGTGTCAGAATGGCGGTTGGCAGGCCAAACAACTTCGAATTTCTATTGTTAACTGAAGCATCATTTGCAAACAAAACGCTATCGGCAGTCACATCATAATAGCACTGCAATCCTGTGGCGTTTGGGTCGGCCCCCTGCACAGGAGAAGTTGTCATGAGTCTTGATATCGCGGCCGAATCAAGCGCCCGGTTCCACACGCCAAAGTCATCAATCAATCCTTCAAAACTTGCCGAACCACCGCTACCCCAAACAAATTTTTGAATGCCTAACATTTTTCTTGACTTACCGGTGCCTTCTAAAAAAACGTTGCCGTTCAAGTAGATGCGCATTATGCCCGTGTTTGAATTTTTCACAAACGCCCAGTGGTTCCACCGGTTGGCGTATGATGTTTTTGGCGCGTCGGCCTCTATCCTATCGAACGCACCCGATTGCGGATCGATTCCTGCATCCCAATACACCCGGCTATTACTCCACGGCAGGTGCGAGTTTAAAACGCGTCGACCCTGTGCGTCTGTCGCTTCGAAAATATTCGAATTTCTCGGCAATTTCGAACCATCGCCGAAACACCAAAACGCAACCGTAATTTCGTTACTAATTGAACTGCCAACAGCAGTTGGAAGAGTTCCCTTATCACCTTGCGTAAACAGCAGCGCATTGTTATTTCCCGACACTCCAATTGCGTTGATAGTTATGGTAGAAGACCGTAACGTGGCACCAGATATGGCCATTCTATCAACTGAAAAATCGACAGTAATTCCATCGGCACCATTCCATGTGAATGGCGCGTGAAACGGTAGTTCCAGCATTCCCGATTCGATTGGAGTGGTGCGGTTATACACTGTCTGAAGCGTTGTATCGGGAAACAGATACGTGCCAACTCCGTGACGCATTCTAACGGCCAAATTCAGCGCCGAATTTCGCGATGTAGATGTTACAAAAACGCGTATTCCCGTGATTTTACCTGGCTTAACACCGGCGGCAACCAGCTCGTCTTTCGACCACACAAATTGCGTCCGCGCCGCCTGCCCGGTCATCAGCACCTGCTCGGCCGCTGTCCCGTTTCCTACTGCGTATCTAAAAACGTTCGATGAATCTATACGGGTAACTGATTTTTTATACCTAACAAATTTTCCTGCAAGGGGCTTTTCGGTTACGTATCCGAATGTAGGTGGGGTTGAGCCCCTTACCCTATAATTCGGCGACGACTTTTGCGTAGAATCGAACTCGCCGGTCGAATCCTTGAGCACCGTATATGTCAGGTAGTCCCACTCACCACACGGCAAATTGTCCTGCGTGGTGCGGGCATCGCACTTCAGCGTGTACTCAAGCCACACCTTCTCATATTTCTGTGGCGGCGGAAAAAGCCACGTACCACTTCGCTTGGTGATATCGTCAAAAGTCAGAGTCTTCACGCGAACAGTGTCTTGCGCATTCCCCGCAACGGCAAGGAATAATGTGACTGCAATTAGTAGAATGTGTTTCATAGTTTACCTCGCCGTGAAGTTACGGAGAATCAATTGCGAATTACGAGGTTTCAATTACGATCACACCGTGCCGCACCTGGGGCCGCACCTGGGGTCGCACATCGTGTCGCACATCGTGTCGCACACCGTCAAACCGCCTCATGGTGCTCAACTCTTGTAAATCACGGTTGGAATTCAATCGGAAACCTAGTATTTGCCGTGAGTTGTCACTAGGCTGTCTGTAGTACTCCCGCCAAGTTTATCGATCCATCAAATTATTGGCAGCAAACAGCCATTTGCTGCCAATAATTTGCGATGGATACAAACTTCGCTTTGATACTACTAACAGGTAAGCTGTGGCGGCTAATCGGATATGAGCAGCCAAGGCCAGCTGCGTGTCAGCAATTAGCAGTAGGCGACGGAGTATTGCGCGCTAGTGTCGCCTTCAGTTTTCGCCCATCGGGTCGCCCATCGGGTCGCCCATCGGGTCGCCCATCGGGTCGCCCATCGGGTTTTGTGTTCAGCTTTCAATCGTTGCACTGCACACATAAAAAAAATGCCGGACTCCAAGAAGCCCGGCATCAGTAATAATGCAATTCGCGTATGGTTTTACTTAACCACGTTCAGCGGTAATGACTGAGTTCCAAACGGAGTATTGAATACTATGAAGTATGCGCCGTTGCTCATGTTGGAGACGTTGATTGGTATGATATGACTGCCACCATCCAACGGACCCGATACCAACGTTTGAATCACTTTACCGTTGAGGTCGGAAATCGTCATGTCGGCCGCATGTACAAACGTGTTCAACGTTAACGAAACCGTGGCTCCTGTGCCAGCCGGGTTTGGCATCACGTTTATCAACGCAACGGGATTACCAATGTCGCCACCAGATTCTCGAATACCTGAAATTGGGCTCGACAATACGAAGGTGCCGCTGGAAATAGTGTTGCCAATATCATCCGTGGTTTCAAAATCGAACTCGGCCGTGTTGCCGTCAACATTCGAAAGCGTCAGATAGATCGGTTTCACAGTAACACCAGCCCCAACGCCCCCTTCACCATTTTCGAGAGCAGTAATCATATACGCACCAGCATCGTTGGCAACTGGCGCTAACAGTGCCTCGGCACTATTAGTATTAGCTGGTCCAACAGCCAGAATTCGCGCTGAACTCTTGGAACGAATTCTAAGCACCGATGTACGATCTGAGTAACTGTTAGCATTCTTGAAAAAGACCGCATAGGTTTTTACGTTAACGGGCTTTGTGGTTGCGTCGGCAGACACTTCGTCAGGCGTACCACCAGGCACGCGTGCAACAAAGTGGACCACTTCGCTAAACTCCGGACCGCTTCCCGTGCCATCGTTATATAGGAATCTCACGTCCAAAGGAAACTTCATCAGACTGGTCGAATTATTGAATTCAAGCCCAACCTGTACGTTCGATCCTGGAGGAACCGAGGCACCCGAATATCCCGTTGCACCTATAACAGGAATTTTATTTCCATCATTTGTAATCGACAAAAGCGGAACCATATTCGATGTCACTTCTACACCAAGAACTTCAACCCTGTTATCGTTAGCAGCAGGATTGATAATGTGCAGTGTCCCATTGTTTTTATCGGTCATAGTAACCGATGTGGTTTTCGCGCTATCAGCCTGAACGTTTTCGCCACGTTTACTTCCGCCATCTGCTAGACTGCCTAATCTGTGTGGGAACAATATTCCAACGTCATCCCAAGGCTTGAATGTGCGACGTCGAACAACCGTGTCGCGCTTCACCATTTCACACGTGTTACACTTACAATCCGTAAAGGTGTAGCGGATAGTAAATATCAACGTGTCGTTACATTTAAAACTTGCAGGTGGTGGTGGGAACATCATGTTCAAATTCATGTTCACGCCCTGCATGAAATTCTGACACTCGCCAGTTCCCCACTGTGCAACCCTGCTGTATACCGAAAGTAACTGAGGACCCGGTGAGAGTGGGCTTGACAGAGATCCACTTACGATGTCACCAAATGCACGCTGCCATGCAGAAGCCGGAGCCGATCCACATTTCGTGCGCAGTTGTACACCAATAATCGACGCTATGAATTTTTGAATTGGTGCCGCACCTGCCGTTATTGTCGCACTCAACTGAACTCCACCAGCATTGTTAAACGTAATTTTTGTTTTGTCGATACGCTTAATAAATTCCTTACAGCAATCGTCTGGCGGAAGTCCCGGACAAGGTGGGAGGTCATACTTAACGCTGTCTCTACAAATAATCTGACCGTTGTTACCCATCAAACCGTAACCAATTGTGATAAGCGTGCTAACCGGTGGCGTATCGGTAAACACTGTATTCACAACAAATGGTCCAGAAGGAATGACAAATGATGCAGGCGCAAAAGTTCCTTGCGTTGAGTTCAATACCAGAATCCCGGCTCCACCTGAGTTAGTGCCAGTAATTTGGACATTGTACAATTGATTACCGGCAGCATCCTTGCCGTCACAATCTATCTTGACGCGAATGCTATCTATACAACCGCTGACCTCCTTTTTAACAACGCGTACACAAACAGGTCCCGACTCCAATTGTCCAATAACCTGATCGGAAATAATCGTGCTGTTAATAAGGTGACGTACGGCTGCACTTGCTGCAAACGTGTTACACGCTACCGCAGAATCAGCTGCCGTCGAAGACACTAAACCATTCATTTGCGCAGTGGCCGTGCCTAACGCTGAAATTGGTGCAGAGCCGAAATACCAACCTGCATTCTTTGCGCCCGTGGTCAGGCCAGCAACCCAAGTGCCTAACGTACCACACCCACCCGTAAACATTGCCGCAGGGGCACCCGTAGGTTGATACGTATTTACCCGAGCAAAACTGGTAGGGTTATTCCATGTGGTAGTTGCTGGAGTTGATGCAAGCGCCGGAAGGGCATACGTAACATCAAAGGCGCTTCCACGACTAGTGCACGGACCCAATATTAGTTGATCGTTCACACCATTGTCGCGCGGCAGCAAATCTGCAAACGTAACATGTCGTAAACCCACACTACCCGTGGGAACTGTTAATCGCAATCTATAAGCAATCGAACCACCCGCCGATGCAGTTGCCGAGCTTCCGTATGATCCGCTTGGATTCTCCTTAACACTCTTATCTAACGTGTATCCGGCCGTACCGGCAACTGTTACAAGTTCCACGTTCGATGTTACTCCCGAAGGAAGTGTTCCACCGCTTATTGTGAACGCGTTAGGAATGTTACCGAGTGCCGAACTATCCGACACTTTAACATCAAACTCAATAAAGTAGAACAACACTCCATTTGTGCCATACATTCCACAATTCGAGTAGAATATATTTTGGCAGACCGCAGGAATTGTTGGCAATGCCGCCGAGACTGTATGCGTTCCAGAATTGTACGCAAGCGTGACGCCCGTCCAATTCGAAGTTGGCTGGCAAGGGGCATTCCAGGCTGTCGAAGTATAGTAAGATGGATTACCAACGTACTCAATATTTCCATTCAATGCATCAGTAATTGTCGATCCCGTGAGGGGCTGTCCACCGATGTTCTGAACACGCATCCGGTAGCGGAATGTGGATCCTGGAGCATACGATGGCAATTTTCCGCACACATCTTTCCAAATGCAGACTTGTGGTGCCGGAGCCGATACTACAAACGATACACAGGCTTTAATTGGCGCCACACCCGCACTTGTAAACCATGCGCAATTAGTGATGGTTGATCCAACAACTGCTGCCGCCGGAATTGTGAAATTAATTTCAAAGTATCTACACTGACCCGGCGCTAGTGCCGATGTGCTTGTTGCCGTCGCAATATTTCCAACAAGGTTGGCCGTTAAACCAGCAGATGTGGTGCCTATGGAAAGTCCTGTAAGCGTTGTTGGTATAGTGTCTGTTACGGTGAACGATGAAAGCGTAGATGTTCCATTATTGCAAATCCAAATTTGATATTTGCCAGCACATCCCGGCTGACGGTTGGTGTATACGTATTTGCTTATCGTCGCACTAACAATATCCTTAATCTCAACACAGGATTGATTACTAGTGTCACTCAATGTTCCACACGGATTCTGCGAGCTTCCAAGTGTTCCAGACAAAACAGCTTTGTTCGTGATTGTGGATCCAGTTGGGAATGTCGCTCTAGGATACAGTACGGTAAATGTGCAACAGACTGTGTTATACATAGGCAGCGCACTCAAACCACCCACATTCCACGTAATTGTATTTCCGGTCTGAGTAGCGCCACAAGTGGACCCCGTAAGAACGGCACCGGCGGGAAGAACGTCTGTAACAATCCCCGCACTAAGATTCAGTTGACCTGTCGTGCCCACATTTTTATACACACACACCTGATAGTTTAGTACTGAATCGGCTGTTGCATACGGACACGTGCCCCCTTGATATGCTGCACCAATTACATACTTGTTAATGTTCCACGGTTCAACTGCTGTAGCTCTGGTTGAAACATATCCAGTGCAAAATTCAACTGTCTTTCCGGCTAACACTCCAGTAATACACGCTCGGTTTCGAGCCGTTGTGTTGTTACACGTTGTGCCATTTGGAAAACGCACCGTAAGTGTAAACGAGCCTGAGCATCCCGACGGAAGCGATGCAAATGTTAAAGAGTAAGTCCCTCCAAGGCTACTCACCAACGGAGCCGACACCGTGGGTGTACCACATGGTGCCGTATACGTTCCACTCAAATATTCTATCGATGCAGGCAGCACATCCGAAACCGTTACGGCGGTTGCTCCAGCAGGAATTGAGAAGTATATGGAATACGTAAAGGTTTGACCACTCGGTATTACCGTGTCACTCACAACCTTCTTTAAAGTAAATCCATCTTGTTGGGCTTCAGAAACCCAAGAACTCTGTGCTCTACTCTCTGGCGAGCTCAGGAGTGTCAACGAGAATACTAGCAGTAATGCCACTAGAATCTTGTTTGATGTAATGAAGTAATCTGACGGTTTCATATCTATGAACCTATGATGTGTTTTAAAAGTTGCTCACAATTCACTTCGACGTTCGAACAACTGGCATTGAGGTCAACCAATCCCGTTGCATTCTCGCTAGGGCTGTTACCACCCAAAACTGAGCTGTGAACTTACGTATTTTTTGAATGATAAAACTATAGAATTCACCACAGCGAAACGCTCGCCCAAAGGGTCGCCCAACGGGTCGCCCAACGGGTCGCCCAAAGGTTTCGCCCCGCAGGGTTTTCGCCTTCAGTTTTCGCCCAACGGATATCACGCAGTTCTCTCTCCGGCGGCAATTCCGTCTAGACCCCAATCCACCATAAGGTCGTTGGTAAAGGCGCGCATGCTGGCTGGGTCTTGCATGAGCGTTTTGCGCGCATCGAGCCAAGCATTGATGTTGTTTTGACCGTACATTTTGCGAATAGAATGTTGGTTTAGCTCGAGAACCTTGCCCCAGTGGAAGGTGTAGTTTATGCCAGCGGCATCGAGCATGGCCCAAAACTGTTTGCAGAATTCAATGGATCTGTCAGACAGCTCGCCGTCGAGCTCCACTAAGCACGTTGGTTTGAATTTTGTGAACCCGAGCGTGGCGGTTGAGCCCCCTACCCATCTATAGGAAAAAATTCCGGAGAATGGTGCGTCGGCATTTAGCTCGAAAAGAATTTTAGTGACGCGAATAGAATCCTTCGGATCGATTCCAATGCCACTGCTTAGAACTCTGCCATGCGTATCTGTGTTGGTAAAAATTTCGGCGTGAGTGCCCCAAACGTTCGAGTACGGTTTGTATGATGCGGCAACCAGCGCGTTTACGGCAATGGGAATAAGGTCTGGAATTGCGCCAACGAGGCCTCCAATAAACGCCGGTGCATCGTCGCCCGGCACCACCCCGCCCAGTGCAGAAAGTGGTGAAATGTAATTGGAAGTGAAGGCGCGTTTATACATGGTGGTCACGTATGCGCCACCTTTTAAATCGTATGGATTAAGAACTATTTGAAAATGAAACGGACGCTCCGAACCGTGCGGAAGCGGCGAGTTTGTGAAGTCCAACCGTTGCATCATCTTGTGAATTTTTTCATCGAACGGCAGACGCTCCCTATGCGCCTCGTATAAAAATTGCGGTTCAGTTTCCACCATTATTCCGTGAATAAAACCGAATGCTCCAAAGCTCACAAGCGCGGCGTTGAACAGCGCATCATCAGCCACGCGTTCCGCCCCAAGCCGGTTTACCAGCACGTCCGACGCCACCGGATACGACGCACGCTCCAACCAAATGTGCCTAGTAGGACTAACAATAATGTGCAGCGCAACCACAAATTCCGTAATCGACCCGTAATCAATGGCCGCGCCGTGCGTGCCCGTGCTCATCGAGCCCGCCACCGTCTGCCCGTTGCTCGCCCCCGACGTTTTTATCGACCGCCCACGCTTCTTCAGCGCTAGGCTCAGCTCCTGCACCGACACCCCACACTGCACAAAATGCAGGTCTTCCGGCGTGTTCGCATACGCCTCAGACGTGCTAGCTGCCGACACTTTAAATGTCAGGTTAAGGGGCTTTGTGTTTAGTAAAATTCCATCCATCGCACCGATCTTTGACCACGACCATTCACCACCAATTGCACGCACTCGCACTTTTTTTCAATGGCTTCTTTAATTATTCGCTGCACACCCGTCGTTGTGTTATTGTAGTCATTGAGCACGCTCCCCATGTTCTGATTTCCAAGGTCGTACATATCTACAATTTTTTGCGTGAAGGTTTCGTGACGCGGAATCCATTCCGTCCTTCCAGTTTTGCTAATTATCATAACTCTCCTTCACGCGGACACGGCTTTGAGCACTTCCATTCAATCTGCGTTGGACACCAAATTCCTAACGTCAAAACCGTGATTAATGAGTACCCATAATTCGTTGTTACTCGAACCTCATCAAGCCCCTTAACCTCCAAAGCATCGCAATTTTTTGCAATCACATCCTCCTGCACCAAACCCCAAAACAACGTATGTACCGTTTTAGATTCGTAGTTGGTTGAAGGGTCATAGTGGGCCGTGTTAATGCGAACATGATAACATCCCTGAATGAGCAGCACTACCACAATCACTGCCGAAGACCGTTGCGCAAAAGATTTCATACGAACTCCCAAAAGTTCAATTAATAATTACGAATTGCGAATCACGAATCGCGTGTTACGAATCAAAAAATACGAATTGCCTCACATGAACAGCAGCGTGATTTCTCACTTCGTTCGAAATGACATCCACCCAACGTGTCACACATCGTTTCGCCTTCAGCTTTCCCCCATCGGGTCGCCCGCAGTTTAACGAACTCGTTGTGCACTTCTCTAGTATATCTAAGCTGGAAATCGGTCGGAGACCTTTGCATGCCGTGAATAGTCGCTAGACTGTCAGTAGTATTCTCGCCGTGTTTATCTTGTAAGCAAATTATTGGCAGTAAACAGGCATTTGCTGCCAATAATTTGCGATAGTACCAAAAAACGCTTACACACTAGTATCCAGTGGGTTATGGCAGCTAATTGATTCGGTAAGCTAACACCAACTTCTTTTTGCAATGAGCAGATACGAGTCGGATGTCCCACCATTCGCCCATCGGGTCGACCATCGGGTTCCGCCCATCGGGTCGACCATCGGGTCGACCATCGGGTCGCCTTCAGGTTAACGAAATCCTGGTGCTCTTCACAGGTATATCTGGGTTGGACCTCGGTCGGTGACGATTTCATGCTGTGAATTGTCCTTAGGCCGTCAGTAGTATTCTCGCAGGGTTTTGCGGACAACCAAATTATTGGCAGCAAACAGGCATTTGCTGCCAATAATTTGCTATGGAAGCAGACTGCGCTTATATACTACTAACCAGTAGTTTGTGGCAGCTAATTGATTTTGAACAGCCAGCACCAACTTTGTTCTGTAATCAGAAGTCGAGAGCGGAATTCCCGTTACTCGCCTGAAGGGTCGCCTGAAGGGTTGCCTGAAGGGTCGCCTGAAGGGTCTAGTGCCTTGCTACGCCGCCATCTACGTTGATGGTCTGCCCGGTGATGATACCAGAAGCCGGGAGGGCAAGAAAGGCAACTACGTTGGCGATGTCTTCGGGTTCGTCCGGACGGTGCACGGCCTGTGCGGGAAGGATGTGCTCGAGGATGGAGCTTTGTACGGCGTCGCCGGTGGCGCTTTGTGTGGCCGTTAATCCCACGCTTACGGTGTTAATGGTTATACCGTTTTTTCCTACTTCGGCAGCCAACGATCTTGTAAATCCGATAACGCCCATCTTGGCTGTAACGTAGTGCGTGAGGTATGGCGTGCCTAGCCAAACGGTATCGCTGCTGAATGTAATAATGCGCCCAAAGCCAGCTTTTTTCATTGTTGGCAACACTGCACGCACCATGTGATACATAGTGTCTAACGTGAGCACCATGGTTTTCTTCCACTCGTCAAATTCCAACAACTCAAACGGTTCTTCGGAATAGTGCCCAACGTTGTGAACTAAAATATCCAACCGACCATATTCCTTGAGCGCAATTTCAACCACGCGGTCAGCATCGGCAGGATTGGTTAGATCGGCCTGCACATGCACGGCTACGCCCCCTGCTTCGGTTACTAGACGCAATGTTTCTGTTGCGTCTACCAAGTCCGCTATCACCAACTTTGCGCCCTCTTGTGCTAACCGCTCGCAAAATGCGCGGCCGTTCCCGATGGCGGCTCCGGTTACAATGGCAACGCGGCCGTTTAGACCCAGTTCGAATTGCGTGATTTTCATGTTACGGTACTGTTATTCCAAGTTAGACAGGTGTTATTCCAAGTTAGACAGGTGATATTCCAAGTTAGGCTGTTATTACTCCAAGCTCGAGGCCGACTTCTTGGAACACGTTTAGAATTGCATCGAGGTGCGAATCTTCGTGAATTGCCATGTAGCTGGTGCGTAGCATTGAGAGATTAGGGGGTACTCCAGGCGGGACAAATGCATTTACAAACACGCCCTTGTCGTAGAGTTTGCGCCAGAAAATTAGTGTCTTATCAACGTCGCCTAGCACGACTGGTACAATACCGGTGCGCGATTCAATCACGTTAAACCCAAGTTCGGTAAACCCACTTCGCATTTTGTCGGCAATCTCAATTAGCCTGGTAATGCGTTCCGGTTCAGTTTCAACAATATGCAATGCCATTAACGCTGCCGCAACAGATGCGGGCGTTGGCGAAGCGCTGAAAATTAGTGCAGGTGAATGGTGCTTGAGGTAGTTCAAAGCGCGCTCTGGACCTGCCACAAAGCCCCCTAGCGATCCAAATGTTTTTGAAAAAGTTCCCATGGTGAGGTCGGTTTCGGCAACAAGACCAAAGTGCGAGGCTGTGCCTCGGCCACCCACGCCCACAACACCAGTGCCATGCGCATCATCAATCAAAATTCGTGCGCCGTACTTTTTGGCAACGCGGACAAGGTCGGGCAGATTTACTAATTCACCGCTCACAGAAAACACACCGTCAGACACGATGAACTTTCCGGCCTCTTCGGGTATGCGCTGAATAACGCGTTCCAGGTCGTCCATATCGTTGTGCTTATACCGCACAAAATCCGCATAGCCCCCTTTCGCCAAAAGACATCCACTAATTATGCAGGCGTGATTTTCCTTGTCGGAAATAACGTAGTCGCCTTTTTGGACGAAGCCGGCAATTACTCCCAACGCGGTTTGGTAGCCGGTCGAAAATAGTAGAACGTCCTCGTAGCCAAGGTAGGCGGCAAGGCGTTTTTCAAGTTCGATATGCAAATCGATGGTGCCGGTAAGGTAGCGCGAGCCAGAGCAGCCGGTTCCGAACTTGTCGATGGCTTTTTTGGCGGCTTCTTTTACGCGGGGATCGGCGGTGAGGCCTAGGTAGTTGTTCGAGCCGGCCATGATTACTTCGCGGCCTTCAATTCGAACCACTGGACCCTCATTTTCCTCGATGGGACGGAAATACGGGTAGAGTCCGAGCGCTTTTACTTCATCGGCTCGGGTAAATTCTAAACACTTCTGAAAAATATCCAACGGGGTGTGCTCCAATTTTTCTAAAATTATTGCGCTCTTAACGCATGTTTTTATGCGCGGTTAGCGCATGTTTTCTACCTGCAACGGAAATCCCAAGTCCTCGCTCTTCACGAGATTCATTACGGCTTGCAGTTCGTCCTTGCTTTTTCCTGTAACTCTAACCTTGTCATCAATAACCTGCGTGGTAACCTTGATGCCCGATTCCTTGATGAACTTCGTGACCTTTTTTGTGTCGTCACGATCCATACCGTTCTTCAGCGAAATTACCTGCCTGGCACTTTTACCACCCATGAGTTCCACCTTACCTTCATCCAATGATTGGACGCTAATGCCGCGCTTAATCATCTTCAAACGCAACATGTCCATAGCGGCAACTACAAAATGCTCGCCTTCGGCCTTAATCTCAATCGAGCGCTTAGTTTTGTCGAGTGTGACAACGCAGTTTGATCCGCGCATATCGTACCGGTGATCAATCTCCTTGTGTGCTTGGTTTACAGCGTTATCTGCTTCCTGCATGTCAACCGAACTCACTAGGTCAAAAGTATATGTCGATGCCATAGTTATATTCCTTGATACAAAAATACGGATGCTTTGGAGTTAGTTGAATTTATGAGTCAATTGTTTACGTTCCCTAATTTGAAAAATGCCCGCAACGACGTACCCGCGGGCCTAGTTGTTTTCCTGGTTGCACTCCCGCTTTGCTTGGGAATTGCCTTGGCGTCGGGCGCTCCGCTGATGAGCGGATTGATTTCCGGTATTGTGGGCGGACTCATTGTTACACTGTTTTCCGGCTCTGAACTGAGCGTTAGCGGTCCTGCGGCTGGTCTTGCTGTAATTGTTCTACAAAGCATTGCATCACTTGGCGCATACGATGTTTTTCTCGTTGCCGTAGTTCTTGCCGGCTTGTTTCAACTCTTGTTCAGCTTCATGCGAGCGGGTCAAGTTGTTGACTACGTACCCACTAGCGTTATTCGCGGTATGCTTTCCGGTATCGGCGTTATGATTATCCTCAAGCAAATCCCCCACGCCATTGGTTGGGACGTTCGCGCCGAAGGCGATGAGGCGTTTGTGAGTTTGCACCACGACGGACCCTTTGCCGACATTTTAACGGCTATTAGCGGCATCACCCCGGGCGCAGCCATTATTGGCGTTACATGTCTTTTACTCCTAATTGCTTGGCAGCTTCCCCGCATCAAAAAAAGCAGACTCGGTCAAATGATACCAGGTCCACTCATTGCCGTAGTTGCCGGCACACTGATAAACGAATTCTTTACAATTACTGCCTCGCCCCTTGCCCTAAAATCTATACTGGAACGCGGCAGCCACCTGGTTCAAATTCCCGCCGGCGTTGGAATAGCCTCGATGGTACAACTCCCTGATTTCAGCCAACTGTGGCGCCTGGACGTGCTTACCACAGCCATTACCATTGCCTTGGTTGCTAGCATTGAAACGCTGCTTTCTGTTGAGGCTGTGGACAAGCTTGATCCGCTAAAACGCATCTCGAACGCCGACCGCGAGCTAAAGGCGCAGGGTATTGGCAATTTTGTTTCAGGGTTGATAGGGGGCTTACCCATTACTGCCGTAATCGTGAGATCGTCGACGGCGGTGTATGCCGGCGGACGCACCAGGATGACAGGCTTCGTGCACGGAGGAATTTTGTTAGTGGCTGTGTTCCTGTTGCCTGCGGTAATTAATCGAATTCCACTGAGTTGTTTGGCGGCAATTCTAATTCATGTTGGTTACAAGCTTGCATCGGTAACGGTATTTAAACGCGCGTGGAAGGCGGGTCTTTCTCAATTCCTACCGTTCATGATTACCATAGCTGCAATTGTGTTTACAGATTTATTGAGTGGAATTGTTATTGGAGTTTTGGCCAGCGTGTTTTTTGTGATGCGCGCAAACCATCACGCCGGTGTGACCGTGGTAAACGACGAGCATCACTGGATGATTAGATTTAACAAAGACATGTCGTTCGTGAACAAAGCAGAGTTAAAAAGAAAACTTTTAAAGATTCCGGATAACGCCGAATTGATAATTAATGCGTCGAAAGCCTCGGTAATCGACAAGGACATTTTGGAAATTCTCGAAGAGTTTTCAATTGGAGCTTTATACCGAGGAATAAAGGTTGAAACCATTGGGTTTACCACTAGTGTGCAGTCAGAACATTTTTCGAGGAGCGAGAAAATTGGAAGCGTATAATAAATTGTTGTTGAATAATAAGGCCTGGGTTGAAGACAAACTACAACTCGGCGAAGATTATTTTTCAGAGATGGCGTTGGAACAGAATCCGACGTTTTTATGGATTGGATGTTCAGACAGCCGAGTGCCTGCCGAGGATGTAACTGGTGCCCAACCAGGCGAATTGTTCGTGCATCGAAATATTGCCAATATGGTTATCCATACAGATTACAGCATGCTCTCTGTGTTGCAATTTTCTGTTGAAGTTTTGAAGGTTAAGCATGTAATCGTGTGCGGACATTACGGCTGCGGCGGCGTTAAAGCCGCTATGTCGAAATCCGATTTCGGTTTGATAAATAATTGGTTGCGTCATATTAAAGATGTGTACCGTTTGCATGCCACGCAGTTAGATGCCATTGTAGATGTCACCGAACGCCAAGACAAATTGGTAGAGCTAAATGTAATAGAACAAGTTCAACACCTGGCTGATATTTCTTTTGTGCAGCGCACGTGGGAGGATCATCAGCGTCCGGTGCTTCATGGCTGGGTGTACGACATGCGGACCGGTTACCTGAATAATTTAATCAAGGTCGACCCCGGCGAACACTCGCACGACGTGTATCGATACGACTTCTTAACTTAGTCCAAGGGCAATCCCCCTTCACACATAATTTGGGTGCACGCCAAAACAGTCACAGTAAATTCAAAGGAATTTTATGACGGTATTCACACCCGAAATTGAAGCGCAAGATTCTGTGGTAAGGGGGCTTCGTGAAAAGCTCACAGCGTCGCGACGCGGCAAAGTGCGAAGTGGAGAACTACGCCTTTACTACTACCGATGGAAGCACCAAGGTGTTATCGGAATTGTTTGGCGCACAGCGCGACCTAATTATCATTCACAACATGGGCAAGGGTTGCCGGTATTGCACCTTGTGGGCCGACGGTTTAAACGGAATGTTGCCGCAAATGCAATCGCGCACGGCAGTGGCATTGTTGAACGGAGATTCGCCGGAGACTCAGAAAGAATTTTCGGAGAGTCGCGGATGGAATTTTGCAATGATGCACGATAACGGCGGAGCGTTCACAGACGAAATGGGCTTTTCTACCGTGGTCGATGGCAAGCGTCATTTGATTCCCGGCTTCAGCACGTTCTATAAAAACGACGACGGCACCATCCTGCGCGTGGGTGCCGATGCGTTTGGTCCGGGCGATCTTTACATGCCCCTCTTCCCCATGTTCGACATGCTCAAAGACGGCGTTGCCGACTGGCAACCCCAATACAAATACTGACCGGGGCAAATCCAGAAAGCCCCTTAAAAAAACGAATTCTGTAGAGATGCGAAGGACAACCATGCTGCCAAAAGAGTATTTTACGTTTTTTAAAAACCTAGAAAAGAACAACACCAAGGAATGGTTCGACACGCACAAGAAGGATTATGAACGGTTTGTAAAAGTCCCATTCAGAGAATTGGTACAACAACTCATTGATCAAATTCAAACTGTCGAACCGCGGCTGATGATGCAGGCCAAGGATGCGGTGTTCCGCATTAATCGCGACATCCGTTTTTCCGCTGATAAAACCCCGTATAAAACTCATTGCGCAGCCCACATTTCGGTGCACGGGAAAAGCGCTGCGGGTATCCCCGGTTTTTATCTACAAGTTAGTGCTAAGGGCGGTGGAATTGGTGGCGGCTGTTACATGCCGGATAAAGATCAACTTCTGGCAATTCGCGATTTGATTTTACACGAAGGAAAAACGCTTCATAAACTTCTTGCTGAAAAGAAATTCAAGGACACGTATGGTGAACTGCAAGGGTCTAAGAATAAAATTCTATCGGCAGAATTCAAAGCGGCCGCAGTAAAAGAGCCGTTGCTTTTTAACAAGCAATTTTTTTGGTGGAAGACAGATCCCGTATCTACGTTTACCAGTCCGGACTGCGTGAAAACCCTTTTCAACTATTACAAGGTGGGAAAACCAATGGAAGAGTTTTTCACGAAGGCAGTAACATGACAATACTTGAACTAGTATGCGCCGGTTATGAAAATTGGAACGATGCTGCAATTCTTTTTGAGACCGGACACGAGCTCGAAGAGCGAAGTCGGTTTTCTCTCAGCGAGAAATTTTTGCGTCGAAGCATCGAGTTGGATCCCGCTGGAAATCCGGGTGCCTACATAGCACTCGCCTTTGCATTGTTCAGGGGTTCTACAAGTAATGATGATGATGAACCCTTGGAAATTATGCGTAGCGGGATGAAGGCAACAAACAGCCCCCTTCAGCATGCTTGGACACACGCAATTGAACCAGACCAAGACCTGCACTTCCCTAAAATTGAAGCGTTATTTAATGCAACGTCTGATTTAAATGAACGGCTGTGCATTGCCAATTCCTCCATGTGGGGACAGCATACCAGCCTTGCAGAAGTTGCTGTAGCAGAAGCGCATAAAACGGTTGGCTCCTCTACTGACCCCGAGGCAATTGCCTCGTACATTTATATGATGCTGAACTTGAACAGGATGGAAAAACTCGTTGCCAAAAATTACAGTGTAGCCGAAGCCATCCAACAATTAGTCAAGGTTGCTCCTGATAACTTTGCCACGTATTCTGCTTGGAACGGCTACTGCAGATTGTTAGAGGACTGGGAGGGGGCTTTGCAGGCCACTTCGGCAGGTCTAAAAAGCATACCAGATGAAGAAACCATAATGCTAATGGCTGCAAATGCATACATGCAACTAGACAACAATGTTGAGGCCGAGAAACATTTGTTAATGGCAATGGGCGCAAAACCTTCGTTTATCGGTGCTAGATTAACGTTGGCAAGACTGTACGATAAGTTGGGTAGAACTGAAGAAGCCGTTGCGCTTGCCAGAACTTTCTTAATAGTGAACCCGAGTTACAAATGGGGTCAGATTCTTGGCGCTGCTTTACTTTGGAAAAACGGCCATAAAGATGAAGCGGCCAACATTGTTGCCGAAGCCCAGTCAGGAATTCCCGAATGGGCACAGCAGAGTATGAATAGTAATGTGATACTGCAGGAAATTGTGCAATACATTAAGACAATTAGCAATTAGCAGTCCCGAGCACGACGAGGGACGAATTTGCCAGTAGCCTTCAGCTTTCGCCCGTGGATTTCGCCTTCAGCTTTCGCCTAACTGGTTGCCTGAGGGGTTTTGGGCTCATGGAGCACCGCTTTAATAAATCAAAGTTGGAAGTTGGTCGGCGACCTTTCCATGCTTTGAATCACCCCCGTGGCTGTCAGTTGT
>JABMNI010000043.1 GCA_013204605.1 Ignavibacteria bacterium | reverse complement strand
TCGCCGAGAGTCGCCGAGAGTCGCCGAGAGTCGCCGAGAGTCGCCGAGAGTCGCCGAGAGTCGCCGAGAGTCGCCGAGAGCGAAATGTTATTTAGCGCTGATTGTTTGTGCATTGCTGTACGCAGTATCACCAACCATGAGTGCGCAATGCCTAATTCCAATGTTTGTGCATAACCCCGCTAAGGGGATTTATAACTCAGACAGTGTGCTGGTTGACACATGTGGAGGAGGGCGAGTACTCTACGCACGAAAATCATTTGAAATCAGGTTCATACTATCCCCATTGCGTAACGATGCAACTCCGTCAGAAACTGGGTATTACGATATAGACGATTTTGATACAACTCAAGCAGATTTTGCAGAATGGTTTGAGGTGGGAACTATGTATGAACCCTTTCTTGCTAAATGGGTGTTCGATAGTACATATGACTCAGTTGGACTTGCATTCCGCACGTATAGATTCGAATTCGACGACTATGTGCCAGTAGACACGATTGTTGATAAGATTCGTACTTTTTCCAACATTGAGTACGCCCAATACATTAACCGAGCCATGAAACAGCTTTCAATACCAAATGATCCTGGCTTGAAGCCGCTCACAACCAATGCCGAGTATGCGAGTCCAGCGACATCCACAGGAGAAAAACACAAGCGAACGTACTTACTAGGATGGCAACGAGCATGGTATGACCTGCACGTGCCTTTAGCGTGGGAGATAACGAAAGGAAGTGCCACCATTTACGCTGGGGTAGATGACTATTATGGAGCACTTTATACCGGACAACCCCAATTACACCAAGATCTGACTCTTCATACATCAACTCCAGCAGGGAATTACTTCTACCCGGGACAACAATATGGGGGATCGTTAAATATTCAACCACTGGCTGACAATACTCATGGCTATCCGAATCTTCACATTATGGCTGCTCAAGAAAACTCTTTAGGGCTTATTGGTATTGCACCACTCATGCGGGTTTTTGCAACGCAAAAGGGACGTTCGTACACTAATCTTGACCTCTCAGCAAACATTGGGAATCAACTACCCCACATTATGACTTGTGCGTACTATGGTGAAAACAAAAAACAGGGCGATAACTACCAATTAGCAATGCAAGAAGGTATTGTTGTTATTAGTGCCATAGATAATGATCTCGGTGAAACAAAGGCTCCCCCATGCCCTTACACAGACTGTCCGCTGTATGATAAACACAATGAGACGCGCGTAGAAAATGAAAACACGATTGTAGAATCAGTTTCTGTAATTATGTTAACTCCAAAAACGAGCTCGCCTGGTGGAAGTGTTTATTACGATCCAGACTATCCCTCTGACCCAACAAAAGATTTAAAAGTTTTATGTGTTGCGTCATACGATCAAGAATTTGTTCCTTTGACAAGCTGTGAAATGGCATTTCGTGGTGCCCCAATGCAAGGTAACTTCAGCCCCATTTCATACGGTGTCGATAAGTTTAATAACAATACTGATCCAAGTATACGTATTGGCCCTAAATCCTATGCTACAATTGATGTGGTGACGCCTATAAACAGAATTGGGGCAAAATATGGGAACGGCAGTTCATTTTATGCCGATTTTGAATCTGGCAATTCTC
This sequence comes from Ignavibacteria bacterium, assembly GCA_013204605.1. GTDB lineage: Bacteria > Bacteroidota > Ignavibacteria > Kapaibacteriales > Kapaibacteriaceae > JABMNI01. Next base: position 8,663 of record JABMNI010000043.1, on the reverse strand, counting down.
GTAGCGTACCGCAAGTTGGAGGGATAGTGGGTTTGATGATGGCCGTCCATGAGCGACTCGGACGTACGGGATACGATGTGCACCGACGTGTTTATGATATAGTTACTTTTACGGCTGATAAGATATTGGACCAAGGATTGTCAAACACGGTCGCCCAGACGATGGCGGCAAATACGGATCCGAATCCATATTCTAGAAGAGCCAAGTTAGGAGACGAAACATTGCCGGTACGCGAATATGGAATTCCAAATCAGGGATTCGTCGATTGGTATTCGGGTCTGTTGACAACCGATAAAACAAAACTAAATAAAGATTATACGGATTACATGGCAATGGCTAACGATGTACTTTCTAGGTATTGGACCATTAGGTTCGGTTTTGGCCGTATCAACGCATTCCGATGCGTTGCACACTCCATTCCTGGAAAAAACTCAAACAATGATCCAAATGTACAGTATCAATATTCCGGGTCTGATGTTTTGAGGTGGGATAGAGGACATTCGCTCGACGGTAAAACCTATTTGCATCTTGGTAAATTTAAAGATGCCACGAATGAGGTACTAGCTGTTGGCGGTGTCGCCTATCCTGGTGAACCAGCTTATATGAACAATAACGGCAAAACCTTAGTTGATGTTAATCTAAGCGTAGGTGCGAATCAAGCCTTGGTAATAGATGGAATATTGACATCCACAGGTACAGACAAAAAGATATCGACTTCACATAATACTGCTCGAATACTGGCAACGGGATGGGTTAAAGATGTACTACTTGAGGGGCAAGTACGGGCTAGTGATCTACGTGTAATTCGTACGAGTAATGGAACTGCGTTAAAGACTGTAGGCATTAGCGAACTGCACGACACCACATGGCTTCGTGGTGGAAGTGAACTAGTTGTTGAGAGTGGCACGCTTACTCTAATGCCCGGGGCTACAATATTCCTTACGGAAAATGCGAAGATTACTGTAAAGAAGGGCGCTAGGCTAATAATGATGCATGCATCACGCATTGTTGACAAGCGCACAACAAAACTTGCAAACTGCATCACTCTCGAAAACAAGGGCACGACCGGAGATGGTGGGATTCTGGAAGTCAATGCCAATTCTGAGGAAGTTGTGATAGATGCAGAGCTTCTCGTTGGTAATGGCGCAATCCTAAAAACAAAAGCTGTCGAAGGTGAAATCTTTCCGAACCTGTCTGTTCACAAGGTTATTGTCGAAGATGGTGGTTCAATCGACATCGTAGATAAAACTTTCATTCAACGTATAAATCCAGCCTCGACTACACCCGGCATCGTGGTCAAGTCTGCAACTGGGATTATTGTTCCTACAAGTGCAACCGTCCGCATCGATGTACCCATTGAGATACAGTCAGGCGGAAAGGTTGAAGTCGGCATTTCTGCTACCTTAAAAACAGGATCCCTTTTGGTGCAGTCTAATGGCACTATCCTGGCAAATCTTGGTTCAACAATTCAGTTGTTAGATGAGAAAAATTTCGTGCATGGAAAATTTATAGCGGAAGGTGCCGTTGGCAGCCCCATCAAAGTTAAATCTACCATTGAGGTAAACACTACCTGCTCTGGACTGAACAGAGTGATATTTTCACGTTTAGATGTAACGCCTGATAAATGGATATATAACACGAATACTCCAGGCTCCGTTCCCCTAGATCAGAATTTCAACGCATATTTTTTAGCGCAGTATGTAGAATTTTCAAACGTGTTTACTACAATCACCAATATGCCAATATTTAGTAAAGAGGGTGGATTTCTCATTGGGGGGAAATTAAGAGACTGTAAGTTTACCACTGACAGAACTAAGTATACTGAATCTAGTTTAAACGCCAAGTATCGCAACGCAAAACTTTTTCTATTGCATGTTACGAAAGATAGCCGTGAGTTTCAAAAAGCTAGACTGACAGGTTCAAGCGTTCCAAGTTCCGTATGGTGGCAAGGAAGAGAACTCGTTACCGGTTTACTTGTAGAAAACTGCCAATTCTCAGATGCTGGTGGAAAAATTACCAAAAGTAACTACAGGAATTTGACACAACTTGTGGACGATTACCCAGTTTCGGGATTGCATGTCGATAATATGTCACCGATTACCCTCCAAAATTCCGAATTGGCATTTTTGCATGTCGGAGCGGCACTTGAATACGGGCGTATAATTGTTTCTGGAAATATTTTTGGCGGGCACGCAGACGGCCTCAGTTGTGACGCTGGTCGAATATGCGGGAATGTATTCAGCGGCTGTACAAATGGTGTTAGATCCTCAGGCAGTGCGGTATACGACAATACCTTTGGCGGAACAATGGGGCAAACAATTAATCCACTTTTTGGTTCCAGTGAAAGCGTTGCATTTATTGGTTCTGGATACTTTCAGGGTCTTGCTTCGACGAGCAATTGCAGAAATAATCACTTGGAGAATTATACGGCAGGATTTGACATCAAAGTCGGAAAGCTTGAGGCTGGCGATCAATTCGGATTTCTAACGCACGACCCAAATGACCGTGGAAATGCGATAGTTCATGGTCGCAACAATTTTGCTGGTAAAACTGCCACTGGAGCCAATCCATATCCATCTTCAGACCAAGCAGCCGATATGTATATTAATGAAAAAGGGAGCGTAGAAATCAAGTGTGGTCGAAACGTATTCAGTGCAAATCAAACATATCAACTGCAAAAGGCAGTAACTCCGACAGAGTTAGACGTTACCACAAATAACTTTGGTACATCAACACTCCTTGGCATCCGTCGAAATACGCTCATTACTCCAGTTGGCTCGGATCTGTTAAATGGTGAACACCCTGTTGGGGCATCATGCGCCAGCTCTAACCGATTAATGGGAGAAGTTGAATGCGTACAATTGCCCGTGCCAGAAGAGGGTGTTGGTTTTCCTGTAGACTATGATTTGCAGGGTTTATCTTACTTGAATATTAAGTTGTTCGGTATAGAGCCGCCTGACTCAGATCCTCAAGATTCCAATTACATTAAAGAAGTATACAATGTATCTAGATATTGGCTTTTGAACGATACTGTTGATGTTGCGTCACGAGTCTCGGCTATCGGAAATGCCGTACGTGCTGTGCTAGTTCACCCGCAGCTTGACTCAGTGAATCAGGAGTTAAGTTTGGACTTACAGTCCGTATTGGTCGATACCTCACAACAAAATGAGATCCGTCAAGCGTCTTTGCTTGGTTTGGTGAAGTTGCTTTCCTATAGTGAGCAGTTTGGAGAGGCTTTGTTTTGGCTAGACTCTATGAGAATTGGGCTATTTTCAGGGTATGATTCAGTAACCATTTCACATTTGTCTGCTAAACTTTCTTTTAAAGCAGATACTACTCTTACAGTGTTTGAAAAAACTGATTCGCTAAACGCCGTAGTAGCACTGGAGGTTGAACATGCAAAACGTCCGGAAACAATGGCAAAACAGGCCTTTCCAAAATTAGAAACAGGTGGCCAGCACGAACACAATTTTACGGTCTACCCTAACCCAAATAATGGGAAGTTTGTTGCAAAAGTAGAGAGTAGTAAAACCGAGCCGTGGGAGATTAGGGTGTTGGACTTGTTTGGCGTAGAACTGCTTCGAATTACAGATATTGGCAGTCTGAGGAGCAAAGAGATTGAACTCAACATACCGAATGCCCAGAATGGGATTCTAATAGTTCAGTTAGTAGTGGGCAAAAATTCCGTTTCCAGAATGATATCGATAGTTAGATAGACGTGATGTTGACTATAGTCTACATATTACTGATTACTTCACTTTCAAGCCCAATGCTTACCATCGAACTTGATTCGACCTACTTGAAGGGGGCTTTGCGTATGGTGCCATGTAACGATGGATCGATGATTGGTGGAGCTATCAATTGCCCTACGTTTAATTCCAACAGTATAATTTCAGACCGTTGCGTAATGCCTGTGCTGACAAGATCCTGGGACGGAGGGCGGACTTGGAGTCCAGAGAATGTGGATGCGCCAGATTATGCATTCGGTGGCATAGTGCGGTTGCGCGATGGTGTATTGTTGACGAGTCACAATCCCTGGGTAAATCGGTTTATGGTCAGTAGAGACAACGGCAATAGTTGGCAGCCTTTGATAGATACAACTGATGCCACTCCAACTTCAGGGCCAGTTACTGTTGCTGTTTCGTTGCATCGCGATGCGCGTGGAATCTTGTATTGGAAACGTGGTGGTCTCATCGTAATGAGCCTAAACAATGGATTAACATGCATTTCGCTGAGTGGTTCCACAACAAGAGAAGGTTACCATGTTTTGACTAATTCTGGGATTATGGTTTTATACGAAGTCGACGCTGGTAATTCACCGGGCGCAGTACGCGTGAGTACCAATCACGGTAGAACTTGGATAAACTCATTGCAAGGGTATAGTAACAGAGACTCGGCCTCAAGACTATGGGGGTGTGTTGTTATACGGGATACAATTGCTGTCAGCGACGCCTTTGGTACAATTGAGCGTTCTAGTTCTATTTTTACACCGAAGCATAGAACGAGTTATTACCACTCAAGCAGTCAAATCTGGAAGCCGGGACAGTTCTTGGGAATATTCAACTCACTTGCATTGATGGATAGTTCTGAAACATTTTTTCACAGTTCTGGAGCGGGAATTTATAAGCTAGCGCTTAATGATTCTTCAATTTCGATTGTGGCTCGCGACTGCCCTTCTGAGTTAGTTCCATGTAACCCCGTCCCTGGAGATACCATTCCATATTTGTATGGTCGGAAAGGGGAGTTATTTTACCTCTTCTATGATCTAGATGGTAATATCCACCCACAGGGAAATGAGGCTATTTTTCCTACCACAAAACCTCGTCCGGTTTCAAGGCTTGACAGACTATATACATGCTCTGGAGTGGAGTATGTGATTGGTGGTCGTAACATTGAGTCTGTTAGTCTAGATTCTGCTATTTCAAGTAATGCGACATTGAGGTACACCATAACCCCCAACCATCGACTAGCAACCATCATTGTGGACGCTGCCGATTCGTCACTTGCGATGTATTTTTCTGTAACAGTGTCGGATAGCGAGCTTCCAAAGCAGGTCTTTACAGATTCTGTCATAGGCGTAAAAGTCAAGCCGATTGTAAGCTTCAGGTCTTCTTTTGGCACTACCTATTTGGAATGTAGTTGGCTAGATGGCCCATATATGTGGTTGCGTAACGGAGAACCTGTCCTGGGTTTTTTACAAGAAGGTATCTCCGACTCTGTTATCAAAAACCCAATCCCAGGTAGATATGCGGTACAGGGGAAATCACAATATGGCTGCGATGTATTGTCAAACGAATATTTAGTCACTGCTACGCAAGTTGAAAACGCCACACCAGGTATATTACCAAGCTATACTCTTCAATCAACTTCAGACGGGAAAATTTCAATAGAGTGGCCAACATCGACAATTAAACCCACAGATTTTCAGATTTATGATTTGCTTGGAAGGCGAATTCAATGCAACATAGAATACTTCCAGCAACACGCAGAAATCACAGCACTAAGCGCTTATAGTATTGTGTATGTTGTGGCGGTAAATTCAACCGGACTTTATTCGATTGGTGGGGTTTTTATTCACTCAGCCGGGGCAGGATACTTTCGGTAAACCACGTTATTGAGTCTTCAGTGTGTTGAAATGAAATGTGCGTGCTCTTGTAGTGCTTCAGGTCAAATCGGACAAAACGGAATTGGAGTTAATCAACTTCTGAGTGACACCAACATGCTTATACCGGTACGAAACGAGTCCATGTCCAATGCTGTCAATGCGGCAATCCATCATGCTGAGGCTGATTCTGTAACCAATGTACTGTTGAGTGCGTTAACGATGTTGCGCACCGACACATCCGTTTCTGTCGAGATAAGGGAGAAATCAGTACTGGGAACGATTCAACTGTTTGAATCCAAAAATTTATTTGCCGAGGCTATGTTGGTTCTTGACAGTCTAGACAACACCATGTTTAAAGGATTCGACTCACTAAGTATTGAGTACTTAAAATTGCGAATAGCTGTTTTAGGTGATACCAATGTTGCAACTATTGATAAACTTGATACTCTGCATTCGATAACAAGTCTTGAAATTTTACATGCTAAACAGCCATCCGAAAGTTTTGAAAAGAGTCCATTTACAAAAACTGATTTTGGTAAAGCGGGCGATTCTTATTTCGAGGTTCGGCCCAACCCTGCGACAGATATGGTGTACATTGGATTGAAAAATGAAAATTCTTTTGTAGGTAACATGAGAATAGTCAATTCATTAGGCATCGTGGTTTCGGAGATTATGCCAATCAAGATAAATTCACAAGTGGAGGCAGAGATTTCGCTTACTTCATTCCGTTCTGGTATGTATTGGATTGAGTTGTCAAATAATTCAAGTACACATTTCTTGCCGCTCTACATTATTAAATGACGCTTCTTAGAACCATACGTGTAACGTTGCTACTTCGCATTCTACCCCTATTGTGGTGTAGCGTAGCTATGTACGGCCAACTTGCACACCAGCCGTGGCTTTATAAAATTGGAGCATGGGGCTATGTGGCACTGCCGGATGGATCACTATTAAGTAGCAAGATAATGTGCATCGATTCTGTATTGAAATACAATGTACCCTTCCCGTGCGATAGTCTTATTCTCACTAGATCAATGGATGGAGGGAGAACTTGGAAACCGGAAGCAGTGTCAGCACGGAATACCAATACAGCGGAGGGTATGGTGATTTTGAAGAATGGACGGTTACTTACCGGTGGGCAGAGTAACGATTTCTGGACGAGTTATGATGGTGGTAGAACATGGGTTGTCAGTTCACAGGGACCATCCAATGAGTACATAAGTGGTGGATTTGTCCGAGATGAACGTGGGGTCCTTTATTGGAGAACCCAATTTGGAGGACTTTACATGAGCTTCGATGAAGGGGTAAATGCAACAGATTTAAATCCGCTAGAACGTGCGCTGGAGAGGTTCTTCATTGATTCTGGTGGGACTATCATGCAATTCGATGTCCGCTCAGACATGATTACAATGGTTATGGACCATGGTAGACGTTGGAGGAATGTCGCACGAATGAATAAGGAGCCAGAGGGGTTCACAGGGGTAAACGGTGTTTCATTGATGCGGGATACGTTGTTTTTGTCCTACGTCTGGAAGCCCGGTGACGGACGGCTTGATTATGTCACCGCTTACTGGAACTCCCAAACCGAGAGCTGGTCACCGTATCCCCGATATCTGGATGTTTTCTTAGGATCTATAATGGATAGTACTGGAGCCATTTTTGTGAGAAGTGCGACTGGAGTTCAACGACAAAGAGCTACGGAGACACATGGTCTGTATGTATTGAGCCCCCCCCCTCCAAAAAATGCGCAACCCACAGATAGCGCGCGTGCTCCAGAGTTTAGAAATATCACTAATGACTATGTAGAGGGCATTTTCATGGACCTTGATGGCAGGATACATGTGTACAATGATTCGGCAACCATACCACCATCGATGCCCCGACCCATTTCGATCATCGATAAGCTATACACTTGCAACGGCGTTCAGTATGTGATAAGCGGGAAAGCACTTCTGTGGGCCTCGCCCGACCCAAGCAGGTCGGAGAATGCATACTTGCATGCAACCATTTCGCCAAATCGTAGGGTGTCGTATGTAAACATTGAAGTAGTTGATTCAACAAAACCTATGAGGGTTACCTTCTCAGTGGGAGATGCCGTGTTCCCGACTATGTGGATCACGGATTCCATCATACCAAGACATCTACTTCCTGTTATCTCACCCACAGTCAACTTTCAGAATCGTCCGATACTGAAATGTACATGGCCGTACGGTCCGTTTCTCTGGTATTTCAATGATCAACCATACATTAGGCCTCAAGCATATGAGGGCCCCTACTGCGACTCCGTTGTGCCAATAGCTGGTCCCGGCAGTTATAAGACGAGAGGCAGAAATAAATACGGCTGCGATGTTTGGTCAGAAGAATACATCATTCCCGCCACCAGTATTACAGCAATCACTTCAAGCAACATGCCCGTGCATGCATGGTTTGATTCCGATTGGTTGCTCCATGTTCAATGGGATTCCTACAACACCGAACAGCCATATATCCGCGTGTTCGATGCACTTGGCAGAGACATAGCACACCAGGTTTCTTCAAATGAGAATGAGAAGGTCTACTCGATGCAGACAGCCATGCAACTGGTATTTGTCACCGCGAACTTCGGTTCATTTCAGCATGTAATGATTGTACCGAGATATTGAAGGCAACGCATACGTGTTCCATTCGCCGCCACCTGTTTCAAAACCCTCAGTCAAAGTGTGGCTCGCGAAGCGAATTTGGAACGGCCCGCTATATCCGCGACTACACACCGCAATGTATTTTTTCTTTTAATGATGAAAGCAAAATTCACTCATTACTTTCCGTTTCACAACTCTTTGAGTGCAACGGAATGTAGTTGACCTTTGGCTCCGTCTCAATTACAATTCACGACCAAGACATACAGCAAACAGAGATATCTCGCCCATGCCGTACGAATCAAGATAGAATGTAAATGACGCTATCCAACAATCCGCTAAACTTTGAGTACCCGTTCTGTACCGGACCCCTATTGTTAGGACTATAATTCCTGAAATTATGTACAAAAGAACTTAGGAACTGTAAAGGTTCCTTTGTTCGG
>JABMNI010000042.1 GCA_013204605.1 Ignavibacteria bacterium | reverse complement strand
TTCAGAATCTTGATAATACCTTGACTCATGTTATCGGAGACAACTAAGACATACATTCCTCTTCCCCACTCCTTGGTTTGAACAGTAATTTCTTGAAGTCCCTCGCGTTGCGTTATTCTAGGTTTGATGTCTTCCATAGTCACCCCGTTGACACTCACAATTGCAAGAGTTTGCACTCCACCAACTGCAAGATTTGAATTTGCAATCTTTACAATAACTTCATCGGTGCAAATTCGTGGCTGCACATCTACACCAAAACCGGGGACGGGAGGAACACTCAGGCCGATTGCTATAGTAAATGCTAGCAGGAATGGGACCACAAGTAGTAAGCGTTTGAAATATGTCATTTGAAATCTCCTTAATCGACCAAAACAAGAATTGGTTCAATCATAGTTTCGGAATGAAGCTCATATTCGGCTAGGTATAGTCCGGCTGGCGGGTTAACTGTTGGCACTTCAAACCCAAGTATTGAGATGAGTCGTTTGATTTTTATGCCACTCTTTTTCCATGCTGATAAATGACTCTCCCAAGTGCGAGCTGCGTGAACATTTGTAGCGGTACTGTTTTCTTCGTGGACAGTGGTGAGTGGTTGCTCTTCGTAGAGACCGTTGATAGTGCAATAGTATACTGCAGACCCAACAGTATCTTGAAACATGGAAATTACGTTTTGCGATCCAGCTTCAAGACCGGTTATATCTCGAAAGTCCCAATCTAGACCATCGTTCGTGCTTTGCAAAACTCCGTCTGTTGTCATGAGAAGTAATGTGCCGTCCTTTGTAATTGTTCCATCACCACCGATAAGTTTAAACGAACTTTTGGAAGGTGAATGATAGACCTGAGTCCAGGTTGCGCCATTGTCAGTAGAACGAATCACTGTTCTATCATTGAACGTGTGGTTTTTGGACTCTACAACTGGAGCAATGTCATCAGAAACCTGTTTAGTGGTATCTCGCACAACCGTAGAAACTGAGGCAACCAATACACCTGTCGAAGTTCGAATGCTACCAAGAAAGTATGGTGTTTCAACCGGGGAAGTACATTTCACCCATGTCCGCCCGGTATCTATGGACCGAACAATACCGCCACAATGCCAAGGTTTGTTTCCAAATGTTTCGAGATCCAAAAGTCGAAGTCCATTAGTAAAAGCAAGGAGTGATCCGTCGGGAGCCATAGTGATCGAATTGACATATCCCGCGACAGCCGAAGTTGAGCAAAGGACAGGTGTGATATCTACTGAGTCCACTAAGCCCCCTGCGCGCAAAACTGTAACAACCGCTCCGTCGGCAATCAACAGCGTAGTGTCTGGCATCCGAAACACAGCTGTTGCTGGTTTGTCTCGTAGCACTTGTACAAAACGGCCATCCCGTGTGAACTGTCTCACTTTATCGCCAGGTGCAATCACTTCTTTGCGACCAACAAACGGTGTTCTGAGACCACGTGTGGATTGTATTCGTGGACCAAGTGTGAGTGAATGCCACTCTTCCCCACGGAAAAATGACTCTTGTGGCATTCCAATACCCGACTCTGTTACCAACACAGGACAGTCGTGATATGGCACCACAATTGGTTTCTCAATTTTACTTGTAAATCCAAAGAGGATAGGGGTAACAGGAAGTCGATCGATACCTCGGACGATACTATTTAGAGATTTCAAACCATCGTTTTCATTATAAAGGCAATAGAGTAGGGGGAATTTATTCCATTGTAAGAAGGTGTATATTGATGAAATCATGGTCAAAGTGATAGGGTTTGATAGCGGCACCAATGAGGTCACTTCGTTATGCTGAGCTTGGGCGTCTAAATGAACCGTGACTAGTTTTCCACCTGTTTCAGGGGAACTTTTATAACGAATAATGGTATCTGATACAGATGTTACAAGTGACGTTTTGAAGCCTGGTAATGCCATTGGCGGGAGTGTGTCTACTACCGTCCACGAACTATTGTTGTATCGTGCGTACCAGCCAGACTTCTTATGGAATGCGAACAAAAGGCCATCGTAAGTCGCAACTAACTCTATTTCAGAAAACTTTGAAACAGCATTGGACATTCCATTAACAGGTAGCACTGTATCGAATCTATTCATGGACCTGTCACGAATATTGGCATACCAAATAGTATCGGGGTCTGATGATTGTTTGCCTAGAGCACACCATACAACGCTGTCCCTGCCCAATATTGCAATGCTAGATAGTCCTGCGCTCTTTGTTCTGGTTATCCCACTCGGAAATACTTCATTCCCTAAACCGGGTCGTGCTAAACTGAAACTCAGTGGGTTGTTGTTTTGAAGAATTGCTGCGCCACCCACAGAAGGAATTGGGTTGCCATTTACTTCAAACCAAGTTTGACCACAATCAAGAGTCAACAGATTGGAGCCCACTCCATTTGTGTCTAATACAGCTAGACTCGCCACGCCGTTATCGAACACTGAGGAACCCTTTATCTCACCTCGGTCAAGAGTAATCTTGTGAGCTACGCCACTGTCATCTAACCTTGAAAGTCGACCGCCTAAAAACCCACGCTGTTTTAGCAAAAAACCACCATCTTTGCAATCGCAGACTTCATGAAATTCATACCCGTCAGAATTTTTCATTCCTAACACTTCAATGGGGGTAAATGAAGGACCTGAAAGCGTAAATACTCCTAAGCGGTTAACTGAAAGGAATATAGGCAAGTCTAGTCCATGTGAGAAAATGAGCGGACCCTCTGTCTGAGAAACTTCTCGCTCGCGGTAAAGCAACACACTGTTTTGCGAAAATAAATCGCTAAACATGCATGCCAACAAAACAACCAAGCAAACAAGTCCAAAGTATCTATTCATATGTCTCAAACTCCATCTTGTCATGTGATCCGAAAAAACTTCGGAGTGCCAAATATAGGCACTCCGAAAATCAAGATAACAGCACTTAATTACAGCAAACTGGTTCGACACAATCGATTTGTACACATGGGCTTATACAAGCGGTCGGTGCGGTGGTGCATTGGGCAAACAGGGTAGGCAAACAACTACCATCGGCCTGTCTTGTAAAGTCACGTCTTACTACACAACAACCATCACCACATTTAATTATGCATCCTGTTAAGTTATCTACTCTTACACATCTGGGTAGAAAATATGCCCAACAATACACATCTAAAAATGTAGGGCCTACAGTAGCACCCAATATTCCAGGTGTTTTACATGGATCCAGTTCGCAAAGTATCGCACTTAAGGTTGCCGCGGGATCAATAGGTATTGGTCTGACACCCACAAAACAGACCTTGGTTATTGTAGTATACTGATTTATACTTCCGGCAGCACAAATTGGCGCCAACAATGGCGGCGCATCCCTTTTACACCCAAAAATGTCCACCACATAGTTTGTACCTCCAATGCAAATCGTGAGGTTCGTCGCTAGTGTACTATCAACATTACACGTGCAATCATTGACATCGGCCCTCATGGATACCGTCGAACACAGGAGAAGTAGCGAAGCAACACATGCAAAAATGTGCAGCTTAGAACGGAAGGCCATATGAAGCGATTGCTTCAGGCTCACAATATTCATAAAAACTCCATTATATAAGTTGTATACCAGTCAGCTTCATCACTTTAGATTGAAGCAACTCAGTATAACGTTGCGTGAATGTAAGTGACTTTTATTAACAAACCAAACATTTTACGTATTTATACTATTGTTTTTACCAATGTCTGGATTATGCCATGGTCTGCCTTGCGACATTTTGGTTTTTTATCTCACGGTTTGAATTGAAACCCTTAGCTAAACTGTTCCAATATTTTAAGAGATGTCACACGCTATCAATTAGGCGTGCTTAAAATTCAACTAACTAACGCTATTTACCACCGCCGAAGCATTTCAGTTAATCTATAAACACCCATGTGTTGAATTATTACAATTGAATTCAAATTCTACGTAACGTCTTACGATTTTAGCTTGTCAAAGGGGTTATCAAAGATTGCAGTAAAACTGCAGTTGTTCTCTCCACCTGTAAGAACCATTTGGACCGAAGCAACAGAGGCAATGTTTCAAACCCGCAACTATGTATCAGTGTCACGAGACACAGTTTTCCCTCGTACGTACCGTAGAAAAAAAACAATATTGCAACTACCAAAAAATGAGTTTTCTTCGCGAAGTTGAAAGTGACCGGACGCTATGCCGTTCGTCCTTACTCGTAATTCGCAATTCGTAACTCGTAATTGATTAGAGTATCCAGAACGTCGCCAGCTTCCCCTTGCCCTTCAGCAGAACCTCGCCTCTTTCTTCTACAGTAAACGTGTCAAGTTTTTCGAGCGCTTTCAGATTATCAATCACACTTTCGCTGACGTGAACTAAGCCAGTTTGCCCTGCGCTTTCAAGGCGGGCAGCCACATTTACCGTATCTCCCCAAACATCCCAGGCTGCGCGTGAAGTTCCAATCACGCCGGCAACTACGGGTCCATAGTGGACTCCAATCCGCAACGCCACAGTTGATGCTTTTGCTAACTCGATAGCGGCCTTGCACATTTGAAATGTTGCGAGTTCATCAACATCCGGTGCACCACAAATTGCCATGTAGGCATCGCCTATAGTTTTTACGCGAGTACACTTGTGCTTTTTCATGATACGGTCGCAGTTTTGAAAAACTGAGTTCAGGAGTTCGATCAATTCATCTGGCGACAACGTAGCTGCCGTTGTGGTGAAGCCCACAATGTCGGCAAACAAAATTGCTACACCTTCATACCTATCTGCTATCACTTCTTCCCCAGCTAAAATTCTTTCTACGGTACCTGAGGGAAGAATGGTTGCCAACAGATCTTTTTCTCGCTTCGCGGCAGCTCGTTCCGATTCGTAGTCTTTTTCTGCCTTCATAACGGCAAGCCTTCGTTGCTGTTCTTCGCCTGAGATTTCTGTTCGCAATTCGTGATATTGCACGTTGCTTCTGTAAGCCTTTTCCCACTGTTCTGACTGCTCGTACAACGTACAAAGTACCTTGTGGCAATCTGCTTCTTCGCCCCTTTTTCCGGTACTCTTTGCTAGCTCACTCGCGTCCACATAGCCCCTTACAGATTTGTCGATGTGTCCGGCAAGCTGGTCGTACTCGGCTCTTCCTAGTTTGATAGACAACGTAATACTCGCCGAATCAATTTCTTTTGACAACGCATCCATTTCATCTAGCAATTCAGCGGCTTCATCCATTCGTCCAAGTTTGGCAAGTGATCTAGCCGCAATAGTCCCAGCCCGCACAACCACATCGCGAGCACCAATACTCTTTGCAACGGCAATCGCTTCGTTACAGTACGTAATTGCATCATCGTGTTTTGATTGAGTTGCATACACGCTGGCAATCAAACTCTCAACTCTAGACTGTCCTAACAAATCGTTGATCGATTTGTGCAATCCATGCGCTCGCAAATAATACACCAACGCGGCTTCGTTGTCGGCCAAATACGAATACACAATTCCAAGATTACCGGTCACGGTAGCCTCGCCCATGGCGTCGTTCACTTTGCTATAAAGTTTTAGCGCACCTTGATATTGTTCCAACGCCGCTGGGTAATCAGCAAGATTCAGATAAATGTTACCCATGTTCCCAGTTACTCGCGCCTCGGCAACTCTGTTTCCCATTTCTTTATGCACGGCCAATGCTTCACGGAAATGCTGCAATGCTTTTGCGTACTCGGCTTGGCACTGATAAATCACGCCCATGTTGCCGGTTATGCGTGCTATTCCGGCGGCATCGTGTGCCATGGTGTAGCGGTGCAACGCTTCCTTTTAAAACTCTAGCGACTCACTGTATCTCGCCTGACCATACCGCAATACCGCAAGCAATCTGGCTGACCAAGCAACGGCGAAATGGTCCTTAATAACCCCGCCGCTCTGCATGGCGAGATGTCCCATTTTTTCAACTAGGTTGCTGTCACGATGTATCGCAGCAATACGCGCCCTGCAACACATCGCCCACGTTTGAATTTGAACGTCAACACTTGTGCACAATTCGTCGACAGTCTTAACCGTATTATCGTCAATCTTGCCGCGTTGAATTTCGATTAAAACAGCGCAAATCGCCATCTCGTCGCCCTCAAGAAACGCTTCTTTTAATCTAGTACTCGCGTGTTCAACCTCATCAATTGAACTTCGCAAGATTTCCATGCACTGGTTAGTCACATTGTAAAATTACCACTCGGCAACAAAACACAACCTAAAAACCTTACTTTACAAATTTGTGTACATGCTGCTCTGAGCCCCTTACCCTAAGTAGATACACCCCACTCGCAAATCCACTTACAGAAACTTCGGCGTGTACGCTGCCGAGCTGCCCCACGTCACTGCTTTTGTTTACCCCATCACCACTCGAGCTAACTACACCACCGCCCGTGCTAACAACTTCACCCCGTGTGTTTATCACGTCGATAAATGCGTTGCGATTGATCGCAGAACACTGGAGAGTCAGCGAAGTATGGTCTGCAGACAGTTGAATATTGCATTTATGTAAGCGCTCGATTTCCGCAACGCTGGTTGCGCAATTCAATGCATTTATCTGTTTCCAAATTTCATTGATGAACGTAACACCTAGCTCCCTTCCATCGGCGCTAGCGGGATCACCAAATCGTACCACAACCATATTCAAGCTTGGAATTATATCTATTATCTGGTCGTTCTTTCCAAGTGCCGAATACATGTCTGCAGGTGCATCAGGAGAAAGCGACCCATCAAACACAAATTGCAGCGTAGGGAGCATAAACGATGGCTTGCCATTTAGCCACCACAAGTAGCCGTAACTCTTGTTCAAATTTTGCGACGTAGTAGTAGAATTTCTGAAATACTCTTTGTCACTTAGCACTTCCGTTTCGTTCCACTTTCCACCATTCAGCATCAGCAATCCAAACCGCGCTGCCGACCTCACAGTACTCACCATGATGTTGTTGTAGTCAACCTTTACATACCCTCCATCCATGCCAGTAACGCTCTTCACGCGCGTGGCCAAATACGTGTTGATAGGCATTCCCGTGCTAGCGCTTATCACTCCGTCCAAAAGGGTGTAAGGGGCAGTGTGGTACGCCCACCTGGAACCTGGGTCGGCCTTGTATTTCAAACACTCGGGTAGAGTACAATGCGGATCTCCACTGGCATCATCGAGACCCGACGTCATAGTTAACTGATGTAACACGGTAATTTTTGCTTCTTGCTCCGACGTTAAAGATGTGAATCCCTCGCCCAGGTACTTTGAAGATTTGTCGGAGAGTTGGAGTCGACCTTCTTGATTAGCAATCCCAATGAGTACAGACGTGAGCGATTTCCCGGCGGATGCCCAATACCAATTATCTGTCTGAAGGAAGTCACCAAAGTATTGCTCATACGCAATCTTTCCATCCTTCAAAATGATGAAGCCCTTAGTGTGCGAATCTGACAATAACTTCGTTAACGAATCCACACGTTCGGCACACCATCCAAGCTCAGCGTTGCTTACTTTTTCCCAGGTTGTTCCAACATTAGGCGGAAAGTAGAGTTGTGCACTTGCAACGCACGTTGCAAACAAAAAGAACAAAATAGTTGTCGAAAACCATTTCATGGGTACTTCCATTTATGAGGTTGGTAGCGGATGATTTCAATCGGTATCAGTTGACATCAGTTAATACAGTTACGTTGTGTTCGTACCTTTTAACATCAAACTAATCAAGTTTGTTCCACCTATGCTACTAATCGTTTAATACGCCAAATTTACCACCGGCAAAATCACGGAAGGCAGTGCGAATTTCATCGTCGGTATTCATAACAAACGGACCATAACTCACCACGGGTTCGCCAATGGGTTCGCCGGCAATTAACAAGAAACTTCCAGCCTGTGTTGCCTGAATTTCAATACCACTTTCAGTTGTATTCTCATTCGTTATATCGTTTGCGTTTGCGTTTGCGTTTGCGTTTGCGTTTGCGTTTGCGTTTGCG
>JABMNI010000041.1 GCA_013204605.1 Ignavibacteria bacterium | reverse complement strand
TCCCCGGCCAAAGTTCCCCGGCCAAAGTTCCCCGGCCAACTGGCTTCTTCCCCGGCTTTACTCCACGGTTTTGAACATGTACACGATTTGGCCGTCTGGGGAATGGAGGATGGCGTTCTCGATGACGTTGTCGTCGGATGGGATTTCTTCGAAGAATTTGATGCCGGATTTCTTTAGACGGTCAATGCGTTCCTTCATGTCCGGACTGTGGTAAGTAATGGCAAGCGTTAAGATGTCGCGATTTTCGTGCAGGCCTATTTCGATTGTGCCATCGTTTACATTGGCAAATGGATAGGGCATTAGCGACGACTTTGTAACTACCATTCCTAGCGTCTGCCAGAATTGTTGCTCACGTTGTAAGTATGCAGCGCCTATGCTTAACTCAGTGAGTTTGCCGGTAATTACGTTGTCTTCGCCCGTAGTGCGTTGCACCGGCTCGTCTTGTTCCGACCTCACTGCAAGGTGAACACCGTTCGGTGAAATAAGGCGAATCTCGCCGTACGACGGACCCTTCAAATCGTACGTGATTGGAATTCCTAATTCATTCAACGTGTCCTTCAACTGTCGGATATCCTTCGTGCTGAACATAACAATCGGCGACGGCAGCGGATCCTTAATCAGCGTTATCACAATCTGCCCATCGCTCAACGTCATCGCAGAATCCGGTCGGTCCATCGCACCCATCGGAACAAATCCAATCCTGCTCCACCAACTCATGTTTTTAATCACGTCTTTGCAACTCAACACTAACCGAGTAGCCCTACCTAAAATATTATGCGCCTTCTCAGTCGTTTCTGACTTTTTTTTCTTGGGTGCGGCATCAGTCCCAGTGTTTTTTTGAACAGCATCTGCAGTGTCGGCAAGGGGCTTTGTGGTGCTTGAGTCTTGCGTTTCAGTGCCCTCCATTTTTTGCGCAGAGGAACATGCGGCGGAACTGAGTACGGCGAATGCACAAACGAATAAAACATTCATGAACACAAAAGTTTTTACAACGGTGTACTTGCGCTTAACGGCTGTAATTCTCATAATGATTCCTGCTCAAAAAGTCCGCTGGCAGCTGGTGGACGTTGGATGCCAAAATGTTGGTAGGCAAGAGGCGTTGTGATGCGCCCTCGTGGAGTGCGCTGAATAAAACCTTGCTGAATCAAAAATGGTTCGTACACTTCTTCAATTGTGCCCGACTCTTCACCCACTGCAACAGCGATAGTTGATAAACCAACAGGACCACCACCAAATTTTTCGATTATCGTCATGCAGATTCGGGTGTCCATTTCATCCAATCCATACTCATCCACGTCTAACGCAGTTAACGAAACGTCGGCAATTTTTTTTGTGATTACGCCATCACCTTTTACTTCGGCAAAGTCGCGAGTGCGGCGTAACAATCTGTTTGCAATTCTTGGTGTTCCACGTGATCTTCTCGCGATCTCCATAGCCCCTTGCAATTCAATAGCGGCACCCAACAATCTTGCCGAGCGTTGGACTACGCCGCATAATTCTTCGGCGTTGTAATAGTCGAGGCGGTTGGTGATACCAAAGCGAGAACGCAGTGGCGCAGTGAGCAAACCCTGGCGCGTTGTGGCGCCAATGAGGGTGAAACGTGGAACGGTGAGCTGAACTGAACGGGCTGCGGGGCCGGAGTCGATCATGATGTCTAATCTGAAATCTTCCATCGCTGAGTATAAATATTCTTCAACTATCGGACTCAGTCTGTGAATTTCGTCGATGAATAAAATGTCGCCTTCTTCGAGGTTGGTGAGTAGGCCGGCTAGGTCGCCTGGTTTTTCAAGAACCGGACCCGACGTCATTGTAATGCGTGCGTCGAGCTCGCGTGCAATAATGTGCGACAGCGTGGTTTTGCCAAGTCCCGGCGGACCCGTCAACAAAACGTGATCTAATGCTTCGCCACGATTCTTCGCAGCAGCAATAAATATTTTTAAGTTCTCTACAATTTTATCTTGGCCGGTAAACTCACTAAACGTAGGTGGCCGCAACGAGGCTTCCACTTCGTCGTCGTTTTTCGCCGTGCCTAGTTCAGGATTGTTTCGGTCTCTCATCTGTTCGATAAATAAATGTTAGATGCAGTCACGCCAATTATTGCGTCGTAACCACCATATTCAGGAATGCGATAATAGGCAAAAGCAAGGTATCCAATACCAGCGCTGGCCGTATTTCCTTCCATTTCCTCGTACGACAAATTATCCACCAATCCGTTGTCGGCATTCACGCGGCCCGTTGCATACATGTAGTTGTGGCGTCCGCGGCGCACCCACTGACGCAGCCTATACAACCTAAGTGTCTCATCGAAATACATCATCCACGTCCTATCTGGCTTCCACTGATTAAACGAGCCAGACACAAAAACATCATTTTCGGAGGGGGCTCCGGGGTCCGGGTTAAGCAGAAATTCTATCGGAACATACTCATCATTCACACCGCTCACGGTACTTGTTACCATGGCACCATCATCGGCGCGCTGAATGAACATTCCATTGCGGCGCAAATCCGAGAGCGGCATTCGCACCGGCTGACCCGTAAACGGATACATTGCAAGGTTGGTTAAATCCAGAACTCGATATTCATTCTCCGCCGGAATTTTCGCAATGCGAAAAACTTTTCCCGCATTGAGAATTCCTGCCGTGCCTGTTGTTGTACTTGGCGGATTATCTTCTTCGGAATATTTCGATGACACCATGAACGGTTCGTTCCATCTGTGATTACGATAAAAAACTGTTGAGTGTTGATAGCCATCAATTAGCGTGGTGCCACGGCCCGATCTAACAATGGCTTCCAGCGTTAGTGCAATGGTAGAAACCTTTGCCTTTGGCTCGTAAAAATCAGTCATAAAATTTACGTTCACAGATGCCATTTCTTTCACAACGAAAATCTTTGCCTCACCTAATACGATATCGCCATCCATATCAAAAATTCTCACCTTCCAATTGCCGGCAAAGCGAAGTTGCATTTGAACGTTTGGAATTTGAATTTTTCCGCGATGTGTGTAATACGTGCTTCGCGATGGCGCAAGCTTCCAGTCCACAAGGGTTGTGCGATTAGTTACATCGGAAAGAAACGCGTTCTGATCCTCCGTCCAATCCGTCTGACAATGAATCAACCGCGCGTATACGTTTGGATAATTGTTGCTTCGTAAATCAAATTCTACTGTTGCAAACTCCGAAACGTAGCCTTGAACATCTTCCGAGGCTCCACCCAGAGAAACAATGGGTGGCAACAATTCATTGTTTGCACCATAGCTCCGAATGAAGCGCAACGCTACGTCGGTGCTACTTGAAATCTGAGGTGTAACAATGAAAACTACACACACACACAACATTGAAAAAATGAATCCTGGTTTAGCCCCTTTCAAGAATTCATTTCCTCCGCTCAGAAATTGCTTCGCGTTCACGCAATCGTGCTTCTCGACGAATGGAAGCTTCTTCAAAGCGTCTTTTTTCATCTTCGGTTTGAGGGTCCACTCCATTTGCCGGAAGCGGTCGGCCGTACTGATCGATTGCCACAAAGGTCAAGTAGGCGGTTGAAGTGTGGGCGCGTGATCCGTGCAATGGATCCTCACGTTCAACTTCCACCAACACCTCCATCGATGTGCGAAATGAGCGGGTTACCACAGACCTAATGTGAACTACATGACCCAGTCTGATTGGTTCGTTGAAACTAATTTCATCTACCGATGCCGTAACACAAACCTTGCTGGCGTGCCGCTGCGCACTTAGAGCCGCCGCAATGTCAATCCAGTGCATCAAGCGTCCTCCCAATAAGTTGCCCAACTGATTTGTATCATTCGGCAGCACTAACTCCGTCATTATAACAGTCGATTCTGCAGGGGGCTTCATCATGGTATTTCTTTCTCGAGTGCATCCATTTGAGATGCAAGTTTTGGGTCCTTCACTGTTCTTCTGTACACCGTCACAGTCGCGCGAGCTTCCTCAATTTTTTTCATTGCTAACTGCGTTCGAACTTTTTCTACCACGGCCATTTCGTACCACTTCGAATCAGGGTATTCATCCATTACAGCGTCGTAATAGATGAGTGCCGACTTCAACGAACGTGTTGTAACGTAATGCTCGGCTACAATCATGTAGCGTTCCGCGAGACGCGAGCGCAATTCGTGGATATGAACCACGCATTCCAATGCCAAACTATCTACCGGATACACACTCTGAAACTCCGAAAATGCTTGGATTGCCTTGCGTGTGTATTCTTGATCGCGATCCGGCGGACCGGCTATTTCGTTGTAACACAGGGCCGCTTTATACATGGCCGGCTTTGCTAAATCGCTAGTTGGATACGAGCGGCGCACCATACTGTAATTAAATGCGGCAATAATGTATTCACTTCGTTTGAAATTAATTTCTGCCAACATATACTGCGCATCATCGGCAAACTGACTTGCCGGGTACTGCAGTTTTATAATGTCGAACTGCGAAATCGCCGCGTTCCAGTCGCCATCGTTATAGTTGGCCATAGCCGACGTGTATACTTCCTCGACGGTTTGCTGTTGCTGACTTTTCTCCGAAGTGCCACACGCAACAAGAAAAGCAACGGCAAACAGCGGCGCAATACGAAGCACTACTAAACGAAGCAGCACAAAACGGGACATCGGCATGAGTTTAAAAGGCATAGACTACGAAAATAAGGTTTCTAAGCCAGCCAATGATCAATTAGGAATTACGAATTACGAATTGGGGGCGAAACAGCCGGTATCTGGTCTCACCGGCGACAGGTTCGATACGCGAGGATGCGGGGAGGAAGGGCGACGCATGGGGCGTTCAATACGCGGGCGACGCATGCGTCGCTCCTACTCGAAGATAGGAACGCATCCTACTCGAAGATAGGAACGCATCGCATTTCCAGATTTTCACATAATCCAATTGGCATTCTCACATTTACACATTTGCACATTCTCTTAATAGCCGAGGTTCATCAGCTGCGCAGGATCGTTCCGCCAGTCGGCTCGCACCTTAACGAACAGCTCAAGGTATACTTGTGCACCAAGGTGTGCTTCTATGCGCTGCCGTGCGGCCATTCCAACATCCTTCAACGCGCTAGCTCCACTGCCAATTATGATGGCCTTCTGCGTGTCACGCTCCACGTAGATATCGGCCGCAATTAGCCACTTGCCTCGTTCGCGTTCTTTAAACTCAATTACCGTTACATCGGTGGAGTAGGGGATTTCATCTTTAAAGCGTTCGAAAATTACTTCGCGCACAAGTTCAGCAACAAAAAATCTCTCAGGCAGGGAACTCAATTGGTCAGCATCATATAGAAAGGGGCTTTCCGGCATGTAGCCAGAAAGAATTTCAAGCAGTGCGTCTACTTCTTTATTCTCAAGTGCACTCACAGCCACGGCCTTCGCAAAGGCACCTCGAACGCGCATTTCTTCGATGAGCGGCGGGATCAAGCTGGGCACACTTATAGCGTCCATTTTATTGATCACCAAGATTATTGGCGTTGTTACTCCAACCAACACTTCGTCGATCATTGGATCGATGAAACTTTTATTTTCCAAACCTCGCACCGCATCGATAATCACACACACCACGTCGGATTCCTGAAGCGTTTGATGAACATATTCCATCATGGTCCGCTGCATTCTATACCGCGGTTTCAAAATTCCTGGTGTATCAATAAAAATCATCTGCGTGTCATTCGCCGAATGAATTCCCAACACGCGCTTGCGCGTGGTCTGCGGCTTTGGCGTAACAATGCTTAAGTGAGCACCGAGAATGGTATTCATCAGCGTGGATTTGCCAACGTTAGGGCGTCCAACAATTGCCACCTGACCACATTTGAACACCGCCATGCCAGACGCGCTAACCGCCTCGTTCGATTCACTCATTCCAATTGCACTTTTCTTATCAGATATTACAGATGCACTTTTCTTATCAGGCTCAACTGATGCACTCTTCCTTTTTGACTTTTCTTCTGTGCCTTGTGTTTCGGGCGTTCCCGTCGACTCTGAATTTAATTCGGATGTCATTCTTGAACCTCTTTGGCGCCATCGAGTTCGAACATAACGTCTGGGTTCAACAATGCCCATTTTCTTTCGCGATCAATTATCTCGCGCACGGCGGGCTTGATGAACATTCCTTCAACGTCGAGTTGGCACAGCGCGCGTGCAAGTATAACTGACGATGCTTCGAGCGGCATCGACTTATTTATGATGATGTGTTTCTGTTCGCGCACAATGCATGCCCCACCCTTAAAGGCTCCCGGCTCGCGATGAACACTATATCCAAGGCTCTTTGCCAACGCGTATAACTCTTCAAGAATTTTATCGGGTTTCATTTCTCACATTTCCACATTTCCACATTTACACATTGGGTTTTCTTGGGGACAACTCGGGCGACGCATGCGTCGCCCCTACTTGCGGATAGGAGCTTTGAAACGTTTTGTTGGCATTCTCATATCTACTCATTTACATAACTACTCATTTACATATCTACTCAATTACACATTTGCATTTACACATTTGCATTTCCACATTGTCATTCTCAAATTTCCACATTCTCACATTTGCATTTCCACATTGTCATTCTCAAATTTCCACATTCTCACATTTGCTTAGCGGTCGTGCCGCTAACACCATTACCAGCGTTACGCCCATCAGGACAAGCATGCCGGTTGCGACGTTAATAAGCACGTTTGTGTAGCGCATTAAAAAGACACTGAATATTTCATCGGTCTTGGCAAGGGGCATTCCGGTATACGGATCGAACAATCGCCACAGATGGAAATCTTGCCACGATAGGTACATTTGGACGGGTAACATGAGCAAAAACATGATGGCGGCCATCATTATCCAACCGTGTTGTTTGGTATGCTGACGCAATAAAAACAGGTTGCCAACAGCGCCAATTGTGGCCAATAGGAACGACCATCCAGTAAGTGCGCCCAACATGGAGAACAACCAGATAACATGCAGTCTTACTTCTACAGGTTGCCACTCCTTGAAAATCAGAGAGCCCCCTTCAAAAACATCAAAACCAATTGCGGTTCTTGCAATGGTTGCACCCAACCAAATGGTGCCTCCAAGTGCAAAAAGGACCGAAAATGTTTTAACCGATGCAGAACTGAATGGATTTGCCACGTGCAAAGTTACTTCGATTACTTAACCCGATAGCAAACCTTGGTGTTCCATTTGCTTTGGTCGGGCTCGGTTGTTGGGTCTGTGACGTAGATCTCCCACGGCGCATCCATTAATTGCTTCCCGTTCTTGATGGCCCAGTTTGCTAGTGCATCATGTGCCATTCCGGTGCGCTCGTAAGGTCCGAAGTAGTCCGCAACGACCGTCGCGCCGGGTTTCATTTGACCGACAATAACTTCGCCGCCCAGGTCCATTTTGCCAGCGCTCACAGGCATTAATGCCACGGGAACGGCCGCTTCCATCGTGGTTTTTGAAGGCGACCATGTGTGATAGATTGCCATCGGGCTGCCCATCATTGTTAGGTTGTGCCAGCCCATGTTTTGCATAATAGCGCCGTAACTCTTGGCCAAGGTTGAACCAATCAGGCGCGGATTAATGGTGCTGGTAACTGAAAGTATGTCCATTCCGGGAAATTGCTGCTCCGAAATACTGGCTACGTGCGCCTTGGGGGCTTTTTCAATGACGGTCTTGAATTTAGCCAGACCCTTCTCATAGTCCGATCCTAGCATAGGGTCCATTAGTAAACCCATCCAGCGCATTAGAGGCCAACTGCCCATATCCTTTTCGAACGTCCATACGAGCTTGCTTCCGGCGGGATCTTGCGTAATAATATACTTTGCGAACGACGGACCCATTTCGTCCCAATTCATCTCCACATCTATCTGCTTGCCGGGATCAACGCTGATTATCTCATACCGTCCGGAGCCTACTTCACTAACCTCACTCTTCCACGTATACCCAGCCCCCTTGCCATAAAGTGGGTCAAAAAATGTAATCTCCATGGCCGTATCTTTTTCGTGCCATGGCGACCATTTGCTGAAGTTGGTGGGGTTGGCAATCAAATCGTACACCTCGGCTGCATCAGCTTTTACCACTATTGAGCGCTCGATACTTACCTGCGAAGGCAAAAACAATCCCACTATCATTACGGCTACAACTAAGCCTAAAAGCGACCACAGAATACGTCTCAAAATTTTCATGTGAACTCCGTTGAAGCCCCAAAGTTAATGATATCTCCCCGGCTAAAATTCCCCGGCATTTACTTGTCGCGTTGTTCCCAGTACAGGGTTGAGCGCAATTGAACAATCCACTCTTGCTCTAGGCGCTGTTTTTTCTCGAACGTTGCCATTTGTTCAATGGCTTTGTAATCTGTTTCTAGGCTGGCCTGGTGTGCAGGAATTAGTGACTTCCGGAACATTATGTGGTAGCCGGGTTTCGTTGGATCGGCCGCATAGGGCATAGGTTCACTCACGCCTCCGTCGGGCAAAGCCTCGATGGTTTTTCGCATGTCTTCGGGAAGTCTTTCTAACTCAATCTGACCCATAGAACCGCCGAAACCTTGGGTTTCTTTTTCGTCGCTGAAAGTTTTAGCTAGCTCCTCGAAATCTTTGCCTGCCTTTGCACTATCTCGTATCTCGTTAAGTGCCTCGCGTGCCTTGTTACGATCGCTTTCTGACTGTCCAACCTTAAACAAAATGTGCCGACAATTGATTGACGTGGGAGTTTTATCTATCAGTTGTATAACGTGCCAGCCGAACGGGGTCTCGACTGGGTGAGAAATTTCATTCTGCTGCAAGCCATACGCCGAAGCTTCGAACGCAGGAACGAACTTTCCTTTTTCAACGAATCCTAGGTCGCCACCGTGAACGGCCGATCCTGGGTCGCCGCTATATTTTTTAGCGAACTCGGCAAAGTTGCCGCCCTTCATAATCGAATCGCGGACGCGAATTGCAAGGTCGAAGGCATCCTTGCTTTGTTCGTCCGATGCGCGTACATAACGAACTATGTGGTAAAGGTCGATACGCGGATGAATCTCCGGAATTGAGTCCTTGTAACGCTCGTAAAAACTTTCAACATCTGAACGATTTGCTTTTACATTCCCAAAATGAATGTTCCGAATTTTTTCAACGAGAAGTTGCTTCTTGATTTCGTCGCGAAATTCTCGGCGTACCTTGCTCATCGACATTCCGTACAAATCTTCAATCCGTTTCTCCGATCCAAACTGTTGAACCATCGATTGAATTTGATACTCCATTCGCTGCGTTATGTCTTCTTCTAAAACTTCTACAGTGTCCTCTTGAGCCTTTGTCATGATCAAGCGCTCATTAATAAGTTGATCCAAAACGAATTGACGAATTTTCGGATCTGCTTTATCGATTGCCGGATTTCTGGATGCGAGTACCTCTAGCTGACCCTCAACGTCGCTCTTGAGAACTATCTCCTTGCCTACAACGGCCATGATTTTTTCGACAGATTCTTGCGCAACAAGAGTAGCGCTCCCCAGCAATGGGGCAAGAACTGCCATGGCACACAAAAACAAGCGTTGCGGACTTTTTAAGAGCGAGTTAATCAAGAGTGAGTTAATATCATTTACCCCAGATAGTCTGAATGTTTGCTTCGTTCATTACAACGGGATTGCGTTTACGCACGTCGGAAAGCCATTGCTCGGTTAGTCGTTTTTGCAAGGCGTCTTGATATGCAGGTGCAAGCTCGGGTAAGGCCTCTTCGAAAGATTTCACGTGAGGTGCTTCAGGTCCGTCGAACCGGTAAACACTATGCCCCTTATCAATAGAAATTGGAGCACTCACGGAACCGATGGATGGTCGTTCGGATTCGATCACGTGGGCGATTTTGGAAGTGCGTGGAGACTGTGCTCCCATGGATCCGTTTTTGTCGCGTGCACCATCGCGCTGGGTGTATGCCGCAGCTACCGACTCAAAACTTTCACCGGCTTTTAATCTTCGTTGTACTTCGTTGAGTATCGAATCTTGCAGAACGTAGATTTCTGAGTATCGATATTTAGGTTCCGAAATCCATCGTGATTTGGTTGACTCATAGAACACTTTTGCATCGACAGTATCGAATTTCAACTTGCTCCACACTTCTTGCTCCTCAACTTTAAAAAGCAAAATGCCATCGTAAAATTCTTGCATTAGCGCAGCGAAGTCGGGGTATTTATTTTCTAACACGGAAGTAGCTTGATCAAGCACTTCGGCATCGTACAACTTATTAATCGCACGTTCCATTCCCGATCGGTTGAGGGTGTAGCCCCGCATATCCATTCTGCGGCGTAGCGAATCTGTGAAGTCGTTTACGGTGAGTTTTTTCTTAGGCGAGTTGAATATTGAACGTGTGGCTAAGTCAGTTGGTACAACCTTCCACCAAGCAGTGTCTTGCGTGTTTTTTGTAGTATCGATCGTATTCATGAACGCTTTAAACGTTGCTGCGTCCCATTGATAACCGTATGCCATTTTAAGTGAGTCGTATACAGCGCGTTTGTCTTCTTCGAAGTAAAGCCTGCGGTACGTACGCTTTGCTACATCGCGTTCTACTAACTCGTTTGGAATTTTTGTTGAATCCCGAATAATAATATGCCAGCCGAAAATTGTTTTGACCTTGTCAGAAATTTCGCCGTCCTTTAATCCGTACACACCGTGTTCAAACTCGGCAAGTAATCTTGTACCGTTTGCTTCTAGACCGCCTGAACGTGAATAATACGAACCCAGATAGCCCCCTTTCTCAGCCGAAGCTTCATCGTTTGAATACTTCTTTGCTACTTCGGTAAATGCGTCGCCTTCAGTTGTGATGCCACGAGATTTGAGAAGCTCCCTTTGCTTTGCCTTAGGCGATCTTAACAACTTGACCAGCGAATCGGCAAGCGCCATAGTGGCAAGGCTGTCGCGTCCGTCTTTCGCTTGCAAAAGGATGTGACGGAATTTCACTGACGTACGCGGAACCTGATTGAAAACTTTTACGATGAAAAATCCAAAGCGAGAATCGACGGGCTTGGCGCTGTGCTTGCCAACGGGAAGTGAATAGGCTTCGTCTTCGACGGCTTTAATGATGGAGCCACCAGAAATCCACGGAAGCATTCCACCGTTGCTGCCGGTTTCTTTATCGTCGGATTGTTCGCGAGCAATTTTCTGAAAATCGCCACCGTTGCTTAGCTGCTTAATAATGTCTTCGGCTTTCCGCTTGCTGCCAACGGTATCCCACAATTTTGTCTCGGTGTTTTGAATTGCGCAAAGAATGATTCCGATTTGCAATTCCTGCGTGCGACGTTTGGCCAGCTCAGTTACGCGAGCATCAGCCACTACTTTGTCGAAGTAAAACGTTTCCGAAAGCAGACGCCGGTTGTTCTCGATATCGGCCATCACGGCCGAATCTTTGTGCATTCCGCGTTCTTTGGCGCTAGCAACTTTCAAACGGTAGTTTGTGTATAGCCGAAGGAAGTCCATTGCGGTATCTTTTGGCACCTGCGACATTCTAGTGTCGCGCCGGGTCATGTTTTTCTGAAACGCCCGTTCTACATCGGCATACATTACTTTTTCTGAACCAACGGTAGCCAACACAAGGGCATCGAAACTATTAACAACTGGGCTGCTTGTTTTGTTCGTTTTCTTCTGTGCAAACATCTGGGTGCAGGCAATGCATAAAATGGCAAGTACAACCGCGTTTGGATTGAGTCTGTTCAACATGAGCATTTCTGAGTGTTTCGGAAACAATGAATTTAAGGCTCGTCACTGACGAGCAGAGGGCAAAAATAGTCAGTTCAGAAGTTCTTGTCCTATCTTCCACACATCGCCGGCACCCATGGTAAGCACTAAATCGTTGCTGGAAAGCAGCGGACGCAGTGCTTTGGCCACGTCTGAACGTTGCGGCACGTATAGTACCGACTTATGCCCTGCAGCCTTTGCTGCATCGGCAATGAGCTGTCCCGAAACACCCTCAATTGGCGCTTCTCTGGCGGGATAAACGTCGGTAATTACCATAATATCTGCATCGTCGAAAGAAAGTGCAAATTCTTTATATAAATCTCTGGTTCTTGTGTAGGTATGGGGCTGAAACACGGCCACAATGCGTCGGTCCCACCCTTCGCGGGCTGCCTGAAGCGTGGCCTTAATCTCGGTAGGATGATGCGCATAGTCGTCAACAATCATCACTCCATCGCGCTCACCAATCAACTCAAACCGCCGGTACACTCCCGTAAACAGCTTCAAAGCATCATGAATAACCTGGAAAGAAATGCCGCATTGCAAGGCCGTTGCACAAGCGCCAAGCGCATTACGCACGTTATGATCACCGGGAACATTCAAATGAATTGTGCCTAATTCTTCGCCATGATAATTCAACATAAATGTGGCCGAATTCTTATCGAATTCTACATCGGTCGCGCGTACATCGCACTGTGGCGACATCCCATAGGTCACCACAACGCGCTTAATCAGCGGCAAAATGTCGCGTACGCCCGCATCATCCAAGCACACGCACGCCGTCCCATAAAACGGAACCTTATTTGTAAACTCTACAAAAGCCCCCTTAATATCATCCAAATCCGAATAAATATCCAGGTGGTCTGCTTCGATATTGGTAACCAGCGCAATCGTGGGCAGCAGCTGCAAAAACGACCGGTCATACTCGTCTGCCTCCAGCACAATCCACTCGCCCTTGCCCAGCCGCGCATTGGTACCACCCAGCCCCTTCAACCTACCTCCCACAATCACCGTTGGGTCGAGCGATGCCTGCATCATTATCAACCCGCACATACTGGTGGTGGTGGTTTTGCCGTGGGTGCCCGCCACCGCCAGACAATACTTAAGCCGACTAATTTCCGACAGCATTTCGGCGCGCCGGATAATCGGAATTTTTTTATCGGTAGCATACACAGTTTCAACATTTGAAAGGGGCTTTACAGCACTCGAGTACACCACAACTTCGGCGCCGTGTACGTTTTCTTCGCTGTGTCCAATGTAGATCGTGGCCCCAATCTGCTGCAAATAGTCAGTAGCATCACTACGCGCCAAATCCGAACCACTCACCTTGAACCCCTGCGAAAGCAGAATTTCGGCGATGCCGCTCATGCCAATGCCGCCAATGCCGACTAGGTGGATGTGATGGATGCTTGAAAAGTTCATAAACAATTTCGAATTACGAATTAGGAATTACGAATTGCGAGTTACGAATTGCGAGTCCGGAGCGCTACGAGGGACGAAAAAACAATTACGAGTCGCGCTCAATTTACGAACTACAAAATACGCCCAAGAAATAGGCGGGAGAAAAATTACCGGGAAGGATGTACCGGGAAGAAACCTAGTGTGAAAATGTGGAAATCTGAGAATGCTAATTGCTAATGGTCCAGTTCGTCCCTAGCTGCGTTCGGGACAGCTAACTGCACATTTTAGCTCGGCGATTTGCAGAAAATTGGATTGACCTAGCTAGTTGATCTATTATGCGTTACGATGGATGGTGGCGACCAAAATTGCTACTGTTCATATAAACAGCGAACATATGATTTCGAGTTTGTATCCAGTTAGAATTATCTGGCAAAACCTTCAGGTTGTCGATGCACTACTCCTATAAGTAGTCAATAGATTAAGGATATTTCGAGTTTGTTTGGAAACTCACTTGCTTTAAAAAAAAAATTTAGTATAGTTGTCAATTCAGTATAAATACTGCGTTTAAGTTTTTAACATTGAGGTGTTTATGATTAAATCTCTCTCTCTCTCTCTCGACGTAGTTACCTATCCAGACGTGATAACATAGTTGCGGTTCTTATAATAAGCCTGTTTTGTATTCATGGGGTAGCTAGGTCACAAAACTGTAATCCGGGTGTAATAAATGGGGATAGAATTGGCCAGCGGGTAAGGATTACAGACAATGCGAATGGCTGTGCATGCGCAAATAACTATACGCAGCCATTTACTCTGCATCTATTGGAGAGTGGTCAGCCATCTCTAAGGTTCAGCTCGAATGGTCCAGCACTGAGTCCGATATGTGCTGGTGATTTTCATACAACTTTAAGTTTGTATCGTGGTGGGTTTCAAAATACTACACTCGAAACTCTCAATGATTTTTCAATTGCCGTGGGTGTCTCTGATTCTACAACCGCCAACCTGATTCTTACCACTCGCGATCCTGGTTCGATGATACGGTTTGCGACGACATCGCCGAATAGCGGCGCAGATGCGGAAAGAATGCGGATCATCGACATTGGACACGTTGGAATTGCGAGTGTAGATCCAAAGGAGTTGTTGCAAATAGGTCCACGGCTGACGTTTCATGTTGGTTCGTTCAACGACTTTTTCGGGTTCAATGTCTACGTTGACGGTTCGAACAATCAGAAGCGAATTAACAATGGATACAGTTCAGTACTCGATTTTGCCAGCAACGGTAAGGTGCGATTGGGATTAGGTGGTACTGGAAGCGCTGACGGAGCAGTGGATTTTCAAGAGCCATCTGGAACGTTTAATGGATTGAGTTTATACTACGATTCCAACGGCAACGGAATCTACGCATTCGGTAGTGGTACGCCGGAAACTGGGACAAGACTCTTTATCAAGACGCAAGATTATACAGGTGCGACAAATGCCTTGAGGATCACTAACTCGGATAACTCCCAGTTGATTAAGCTAACGAATGCAGGGACATTGGTAGTAGGGTATGGTGATGCACATTCGAATTTAGCAGGGGGCGGACTGCAAGTAAAGGGTGATGTTATTATAGGTGAAAATTATAACGACGATCAACTAACGGCAAATTTTTCTCACAAGTTGCATGTAGACGGTGTGATCTTGACAAAAGAAATTGCTGTTCGAACTGGAGGTTGGTGGCCCGATTACGTTTTTAGCGAAGACTATAACCTTATGGCAATAGATGAATTGAAAGAGTATATATATAAGAACAAACACCTTCCTGGAATTCCAAATCAGTCAGAAGTAGCAGAACATGGGGTTCTGCTTGGCAAGCTACAAGCAACTTTTTTAGAAAAAATTGAACAACTGACGCTCTACGTTATCAGATTATCTGAGCAGAATAACTCCCTCAAACGTGAGATTGACCAAATTCGGGAATCCATGCGATGAGTACAGCAATTTCGGTTTCGTTCAGCCGGTGTATTCTCTTAATAGTTCCACTGGTTGTTTTTTCTGTACCAAGGTCGCTTCATGCTCAGCTTGACCCGAATGTAACAGAGATATGCAATATCGTACACCCTAGCGGATGGGTACGTTTCAAAGACAACGTGAACATTTCAGGGAAGCGTGTGTTTGAGGTCTACGGACCACTATTTGGGCTAACCTCAACTGATGAGATGCGACTGTTACGGGTTACTCAAGACAGATATGGGTATACTCATTACCGATACAAGCAATATCACGATGGCGTCCCAATTCAAGATGCCATGTTTATCGTCCATGAGAAGAACGGCAGAGCCGTAAAAGCTAATGGCAGGATCGTTATCAGCTTAGGCCTCTCCGGTTGGCCAAATCTAACAAGGCAACAAGCTCTTGAACGAGCCATTCGTGCTGTGCCACACGGCACGCCTGCCTTTCTTGACCGGGCAGAAGAACTCTTTGTTAAACGTATACTGAATGACACGACAGTCACGCAATATCCAGAACCGGAACTAGCCTTCGTACGGGTTAATGACAATCAAGATGTTGTGGGATCTAATCTTGTTTTAGCCTATCTAATACCAATTGCAACCGTTCGACCAATTGGCCAATACAATATGTTTGTGGATGCAATTAATGGTTCAATTGTGAAAGCCGTTCGCAACAGTACTGGATGTACCAATCCAAAAGCAAATGCCAACACCTTGTTTAACGGTGAGCAAATCATAAATGTGAAGCTAGTTGGTAGTGATTATATACTCGAAGATTATTGCAACGCTACATATATTCAAACACGTAGTATTGATGCTCATATCCTCACAAATCCAACGCAAACCGAAATATCTCATGCTGATCTCGAATGGACGGATGACAATGCCCTAAATCCATATGTACAGGCGCATTGGTCCGCCATGATGACCTACGAATATTTCCATAAAGAACAAAAATATGATGGATATGATAATAATGGGTCACCCATGTTGCAGTTATTAGGAGGACGGTCACAATTTAACTGGTATAATAACTATCAATGCATAGTTGTCCCTGACCCTGAAGAGTACCCAGACGTTTTTATTGACTGGGGCACAGCGCTAGACGTGATTGGACATGAATGGACGCATGCTATCAGCTACGAAGTCGCCGATATTCCAACTTCTGGTCCTGTTGGTGAATTTGGCGCGCTATTCGAGTCCTTTGGAGATATTTTTGGCAGTATGGTTGAGTGCTATGCAAAGGGTCTGTATGATCAAAGCAACCAGTACGACTGTGAAGACTATATTATGGGAGAAGAATGTCTGACGACGGCCAACCAGCGAAACATGGTAAACCCGAATGCGAAGCAACACCCCGATACATACTGTGGAACATACTGGAGCACAATTCAAGAAGAAGACCCTGGATATCATATCCGTGCCGGGGTTCAAAATAGATGGTTCACCTTGCTTGCTAAGTCGGGTACGCACACGGGAACAAATAACCATTGTTGCAGCACCGCCACGTATTCAGTTACCGGGATTGGAAAGGAAAAAGCAGCAAAGGTTGCATTTCGGAATCTTTCAGACTACCTAGGTCCATGGTCAAACTTCGTGGACGCACGTATCGGGAGTTTGGAAGCAGCAAATGATTTAGTTCTGAATAGTGAGCTGACCTCAGGAGATGTTACGCAGATTAAGGAGGCATGGAAAGCCGTAGGTGTCTACGCGAATAATGTTGGCTACGACTTTGTACGGTGTGCAACATACACAAGCCAATCAACTGAAACGTTGCTTGAGGCAATTCACAGGATAACGGCAGGAAAGGTTTGCGGAAATGCCAATGAAAACATTGTACAGTCCGGGGCGACGCTGAGTTACATTGCCGGTGATAGGGTGAGACTGAAAAATGGGTTTAGAGCACGAGATGGTTGTTCCTTCAGAGCCTCAATTGCTGACCCATGTACTGACTTTTTTCCAAGAGTACCTATTGTTGTTTCAAATGGCAGTGCAGGCCAAGAACTTGGGGCTGTTTCTCCCGAGTTAGCGTCCTCAGCACCGACGTTATTCGTAGCACCCAATCCAGTACAAGATGAAGGTGTGTTATGGTTTTCACTCCGGAACGCAGAGTCAGTGCGTTTTGTGCTTTGCGACCAACTTGGGCGTGTTCATCGCGTGCTAATAGAGAATGTAAACTATCCTTCGGGCGTTCATCGGCTACAAATCGAATTGGACCAAACACCAGCAGGTTTGTATATATGTGTACTAAGCACTGGTAGCCATACCGTATCCACAGTATTACAGGTGGTGCGATGAGGATCTTTATTTCAGTTGTATTAGCTATGCTCGCTTTAATAAGTTTGGCCCGAGCTCAAAACGCTGTTTGGGAAAGGCTCTTGTGCCCTTGTGACGGAGTTGATCTGACAGATGTTGACTTTGTAAATGCCGATACGGGTTATACAGTTGGTGGACCCTTTGTAGTTAGAACAACGGACGCAGGGAGAACGTGGCTAAAGATCGAACCTAAAGAAGCCAAGGGGCAGAGCTTTCATGCGGTGAGTTTTCCCACTGCTCATACGGGGTATGTTGCCGGTGAATATGTATTCAAAACCACCGATGCTGGCATGACGTGGGATAGTGTGCACAGGGTGCTAGCGAGTGACGGAACGAGGTCGTATGCCGTGGGCATCGGATTTAATAGTGAACTCTACGGACATGTATTGGGTCCCGCAGGCGCTGTGTACTCATACACCACAAATGGCGGTGCCACATGGATTAATCAGATAGGTGGTTGTTCATATTGTGAAACTCTAATTGTTCGTGGTGACAGCATTGCATTTTTTGGTGGTTGGACTCAGTCTATTGCAGGCGTAGGGGGAGAGGTTATGATGAAGTATGGGAAGAAGTACATATTCCCACCAAATTTGAACAAGATATCGTCAAGTTTCCGGGTTAACGCGCTGGAGGCCATAATGCCACACCATCTATGGGTCGGTGGTAATCGTTACAAATCTGCCTCGTTCACAAAGAATATTGCTTTTACTTCCGACTCGGGTCTTACCTGGCATGAGCCCCAGACCGAGTTGCCATACACGATAACGGCGATGGCCTTTGCCGATGAATTGCATGGATTTGCGGGCGACAATCAAGGAGATATCTACCTTACAACAGATGGCGGATTTACCTGGGAGTTGGATTATGACGGAATTTTGTACGAACCGATAAACGACATTGCCATCTCCGGCAACACAATTGTTGCCGTTGGTAACCAGCGCGTGATTCTCAGACGAACCGTTCCCGTTTCTGTTCAGGAACTCCCACACTCAGGAAAAATCACCATGCATCCAAACCCGACAGTTGGCCCCCTTACCATCACGTTGGATGAAGATGGCGCACAGGAACACACCATTTCAGTTGTTGATATGTTTGGACAAACATCGATGCATACAACGTTCGTAGGCAGAACATTCGCGGTGGAGTTAAGCCCCCTTCCACCAGGAATGTATCGAGTGGTGGTGAGCAGTTTAAATGCCGCGGTTTCTCAGGGAGTTGTTTTGTTGAAGTAGGGTACCCTGACGGTGACGGGCCGATTGAATCAGTTCCTTTCCGACTATCGTGAACGTGTCTGACCAATTCAACCTAGGAAACAAGGGTTCAATTTTCGGAATTTACTGTTCGTCTCGCGTTTCACTCCGGACTGCAAGTTGTTACTTGCTAATTGTCCCTCTCGTCCCTCGTCGCGCTCGGGACTGCTAATTGCTAATTGTCATTCGTATATTTCCGGCCTTCGATCCTTGAAAATATCATTCACATCATTAAACGATTTGTCGCGCGTTTCAGATGGATTGATGTCGGCCACAACTACCATGTTATCAGTGGTAGACGCTTGGTTTAACACGCTGCCGTTATAACCGTAAATCACACTATCAGCGTTAAACGTTACTTCTTCGCCGTCGTTCGATTCTGTACCCGCGCGATTAGCAACCGCCAAGTACACCTTGTTCTCGAGCGCGCGCACTGGCATGGCCATCCGCCAGATGTTGGTAACAAGATTCGAGGGACACGCAATCACATCGGCACCGCGCAACGCCAGCGTCCGCGCCGACTCCGGAAACCGCCAGTCATAACAAATCATCACGCCCAGATTGCAATCCAAATGCGGAATATTCACCACACCAAATCCCGTATCGCCCCTTTCAAAAACTTGATGCTCCTTGTAAAACAAATGCGTTTTGCGGTACACGTATTTTGCAACTCCCTTGCCCACCACCACCGCGCTGTTATACAAAACCCCGTTGCTGTTCTCGATAAATCCACACACCACCACCGTGTTGTTTGCAACCGCTTCGGACTCTAATTTTTTTATGAAGGGGCTATCTGTTTCGTGCGAGTATGGCGCCGCCTCGGCAGCGCTCAAAAAGAAGTATCCCGACGTGGCCAGTTCCGGCATTACAACCAAATCCGATTGTGCGTTCACAACGTGATCAAGAATATGCTGAACGTTCTTGTCAACGTTTTTGAACTCAGGGGTGAATTGAACGGCAGCTATCTTCATAATGTGGGGAAGTCAAATGTGTAAATGTGTAAATATGAGAATGCCAATGCCAATGCCAATGCCAATGCCAATCAACAATTTATAATGTAGTGTGTTAACGAAGTTACTTTGT
Organism: Ignavibacteria bacterium; assembly: GCA_013204605.1. GTDB lineage: Bacteria > Bacteroidota > Ignavibacteria > Kapaibacteriales > Kapaibacteriaceae > JABMNI01. The sequence goes on along the minus strand of JABMNI010000041.1, from coordinate 45,049 downwards.
CGAACCAATTCACGCAAACTATCTTCAAGTTGGGGCGAGCATGCGTCGCCCGGAGAAAATAACCGGGAGCGAAGCCCAATGTGTAAATGTGAAAATGTGAAAATGTGAGAATGCCAATGCCAATGCGTAATCTGCAATAAATAATGTGACGTAAAAACGAAGTTCTCTTTTCGAACATATTCACGCAAACTATCTTCAAGTTGGGGCGACGCATGCGTCGCCCGGAGAAAATAGCCGGGAGGGAAGCCCAATGTGTAAATGTGCGAATATGAGAATGCCAATGAGAAAATGTAAAAATGTGAAAATGTTAATGACGATGCTGTTACACGCAACCTATCCCCGAGTAAGGGCGACGCATGCGTCGCCCGCAGAAATCTAAAACGGGATCGTAACGGCAAACACCGGCTGGTACGGATTCAGCACGGCAAGACGTGGAAAATTTTGTTGAGTGTTGGTGGCCATTCCTTCGCCTTCGTATGGGAAAAAATGATTTCGAAGTAAATGGACCACCACGGCGGCTCCGACCCCAACTGCATAGCCCCCTACAACATCGCTTAAATAGTGCATTCCAAGATGCATTCGGGAGAAGCCTGTGTACAGGGCGTAGGCCACGCTTGGGGCAATTACATACCACTCGGGATAGGCAAGGCTGAGCGAGGTGGCCAGAGCGGCCGAACCGGCGCTGTGGCCGCTGGGGAAGGACCCATAGGCATCATCGCGGTAGTTCGTGATACAATCGGGGTGTTCCTGGTAGGGCCGAGCACGGCCGAAGATTTTCTTAGCAATGAATACCGTGCCATAGGCCGCCACCAAACTCGATGCAATTTCGAGTCCGGACTGAAACGCGTATTTGTGACGGTACCCCTCAGCCCCCTCAAAAATTTGCATCTCCAGCGCGCCATACGCTACCAGCATGACGGGGACGCCTATGGTAAGGGGCAAAAGGGCATCGCTCACAACGCCCGATGCGGAATGGAATCCGCTGCCCCCCCAATGGTTTACGTCGTGGGCAAGTTGCACCTCGAAGGGTAGGTTGGTGCAGTCTTGGGCGTGCAGGGGAAGCGCCAGCAGGGAACAAAATAATAGTAAGCGAAGGATCATGTGCAAAAATAGGACGTCGTTGAAGTTTGTGAGTGTAGGAATGTCACATTACACGGCTCCGTATGCACGGCTTTGCAATGATACTCCCCACTCAACAGGGGCAATTTGTGTTGAAAATTATATTATATTGTAATGACTCAGAACACACGTGGAAATAAAAATCAAATTGTGGCGCAGAGGGATAGTTGTATTGTATGCCATCGAATGCGACGGAGTGGTATTGGTTGATCAGTTTCTTGAAAAGCTTTACCATTTGAACCCAAGTATTGCTCAACAATTGGTGACGTTTATTGAATATTTGTTGACGTTGGAGTATATCAGTCCAGATAGATTGCGGTTTGAGATGAGTCCAGGTATTTACGCTATGTACAAGCACAACGGAATACTTTCAAACCCAATATCGTATTGTCCTGCACGATTATTGTGCTGCTATCTGGGTTCGAAAGCGACGACGATGCTGATTGGATCGGGCGGTCTGAAAACCAAGAATGTCTCAATACAACAATGGCCAGAGTTGTTGAAAGATGCGTTGTTCATTTCGAAAGTAGCTAGGCAGGTAGAAACCAGATTAGATTTCGGGGTTGTTGGCATTGATAGTAGTGGTGTTTTAGTGGTAAGTGATGTTGACGAATTGACATTTGAATTGTAGGAGCACAATTATGAGCATTTACGAAAAAATTCTTGCCAGCGTGCAGCCGGACGATCGGAAATATTGGACATGGCAACACAAACTTGCCACTAGACTAATAGAGGTGATGGGCGAACAAAAACTGAATCAAAAACAGTTGGCAGAGAAGACCGGATTGACCGAGGCGCAGGTTACGGCGCTCATTCAATCGAACGCAAACCCAACTCTCAGGGTGCTGGCCCGAATTTCGCAGCGTTTGGGTACAGACTTGATTGAGATGAATTTCGTAGTGAGGAAAACACAGGATCTGTAATTAAGCAATTGCACCCGGTGCGTTCCTGCATTCCGTAATTTCGCATCTATGAAGATTGCAATTGTTGGTGCTACGGGTTTGGTTGGACGCACGATGCTGCAGGGCTTGTACGAGCGTGGGTATGCGGCTGAAAATATTAGCCTGTTGGCCTCGGACAGATCGGCTGGACAAACCATTCAATATGGCGAGTTTGACGTAGATGCACCTAAGCTGAACATTACAGTTCAGGCCTTGCGCGGATTTAATCCGTCAACCGTGCAAGTGGCGTTGTTTAGCGCGGGTGGTGCGATTAGTAGGGAATATGCTCAGAAGTTTGCCGATGCCGGCTGCGTGGTGATTGATAATAGCAGCGCGTTTCGTTTAGACCCCAACGTGCCGCTTATAGTGCCAGAAGTAAACGCGCACGATATTTCAACTCATAAAGGGATCATTGCCAATCCAAATTGCTCGACTATTCAATTGGTGGTTGCCCTAAAGCCCCTTGCAGAAAAATTTGGACTCGAGCGCGTTGTGGTTAGCACGTATCAGTCGGTGAGTGGGGCGGGTCAAAAAGGCGTGCAACAACTGACGGATGAAATAGCCGGACGCGAACCTACGGCGCGAATTACGCCGCACACGGTTGCGTTTAACACGGTGTTCCACACGTTCATGAATGGCGAGAGCACGGAGGAGGAACTGAAGATGGTGAATGAAACGCGCCGCATTATGCATCTTCCAGAGCTGCGAATTGCAGTTACGTGTGTGCGTGTGCCTGTGTTGGGCGGTCATGCCGAAAGTGTAAATGTTGAAACCACACAGCCAGCTACCGCCAACGAAGTGCGAGAACTGTTGAAAAATTCGCCTGGAATTGTGGTGATGGACGACCCGCAAAATGATTTGTATCCTACGCCAAAATTTGTGACTGACCGGGATGAAGTTTTCGTTGGTCGCATTCGCACGGATGCATCGGTGAAAAACGGCGTACATTTATGGGTTGTGGCAAATAACCTGCGCAAGGGCGCCGCCACAAATGCAATTCAGATTATGGAGCACCTACAACCGAAATGAAATCCTATGTAGTAATTATGGCAGGGGGCTCTGGGGAGCGTTTTTGGCCTTACAGCAGAATTAAAAAACCAAAGCAATTGTTGATGCTTACAAGCACAACAAAAACTATGTTGCAAGAAGCAATTGATCGCATCGAACCTCTGGTTCCACAACAAAATATTCTGATTATCACGAGTGAAGTACTTAAGCCGGCCATCATCGAAGCCATGCCGAATTTTCCCGCTGAGAATGTAATTGCCGAACCAGGCAAACGGAATACGGCTCCGTGCTTGGCATTGGCGGCAAGTATTATTTTACAGCGCGAACAAATGAATTCGCAAAGTGAACAAGCTGATGCTACGATGGCGGTGTTGACCGCGGATCACTTTATTGGCAACGAAGAAAATTTTAGAACAGATGTAAAAATCGCATTGATGTTTGCGGAAAAGCAAGATGCGTTGGTAACGCTGGGAATCCCACCCAGCCGCCCCGAAACTGGTTACGGATATATTCACTTTGGGAATGCGGTAGAAGGCGATATCCGCACCGTGCAAAGTTTCAAAGAAAAACCAGATGTAGAAACTGCTTTGCTTTACGTGCGCGGCAGAGAATATTTGTGGAACAGCGGAATGTTTTTTTGGCGCGCAAACGCGTTGTTCAATGCCATGAAAGAATGCGTGCCTGAAATTGCAACAGCACTTCCAACACTTTACAAATCCGTTGAAAATGAAAAGGAAGCCGAAGCATTCTTGGCGCTCCCAAACATTTCTATCGACTATGCAGTAATGGAACGTGCGAAAAATGTTTTTGTAAAACCGGCAACGTTTGTGTGGGATGACGTTGGAAGTTGGGATTCGTTAGACAGATTGCGGACGCTGAAACCGGGCGAAAATGTTGAGTATGGATTGACAGAAACTGTCGACACCGAATCGTCGATTATTGTAAACACCATCGGCGATAATCACATCGTCGCTACGTTGGGTCTACGCGATATGGTGGTGGTAGCAACGCCCGATGCCACGCTGGTATGCCCAAAGGATAGGGCGCAAGAAGTAAAACGCATTGTGCAGGCTATGCGGAATAAGGGGCTTGATGATGTTCTTTGATGACGACGATGAAGCAACTGCAAACATTCAGCAACAGGTGGTGAAACATGTGTCGCGAGTTTTTGATTTAGACTTCGATGAAGCCGAAGGCGAAATTGTAAACACCGATACGTATGAGCGAATTCGTGCAGAGTTGGTGAGTAGAATAATAGAACTGCTCAATACTAATGTTGAAAAATTATTTGCCGTGTTATACCGAATTGATGTTACTGAAGAAAAAGTAAATGAAGTATTTAATAAAGCGTTACCGCCCGACGTGCCAGATATGTTGGCGGATTTGATCATGGAGCGTCAGATCCAGAAAGCCCGTTCCCGAAAAGAACATAAACCGTAGGAAAATTCATGACGTTGTTTTCGAACATTGAATGTTTAGTAACTGTAAACGCAAACGGGGAATTGTTTAAGGTTGGCGCGGCCATGCAAGACCTTGGAGTGATTAACAACGGCGCAATATTGTTTGATGAAAAAATTCGATGGGTTGGAAGCAACAATGATGTTGATGCCGCCATTGTGGATCTGCATTTGGGCAACGATGACGTTGAGTTCGTTGATTGTTCGGGTCAGACGGTTATGCCCGGCTTCGTGGATTCGCACACGCACATGGTGTTTGCAGGCAATCGTGCAGACGAATTTGCACGGCGTCTGCAAGGCGTTCCATACACACAAATTGCAGCCGAAGGTGGCGGAATTCTTACCACTATGAATGCCGTGCGAGAAGCATCGGTTCAAGAATTGTATGATGTTGCCGAAGCGCTTGCTACGTCGGCACTGATGCACGGAACCACCACTATCGAAATTAAAAGCGGTTACGGATTATCCGTCGAGTCAGAGTTAGCTCAACTTGAAGCAATCGAATTGTTGCGTGAAACGCACGAGGCACGCATAGTTCCCACGTTCATGGGTGCGCACGATGTACCGCCTGAATTCAAACACGCCCCCGATGAGTATGTCGATCTCTTGATAAACGAAATGCTTCCAAAAGTTGCCGAGCATAATCTTGCTGTGTTTGTAGATGTGTTTACTGATGCTGGATTTTTTACCGTTGAACAATCAACACGAATTTTGTTAGCCGCAAAAAAACTCGGCTTCTTGGTTAAAGTTCATGCAGATGAAATATCAAACATTGGTGCGTCGGCAATGGCAGCTGAACTTGGCGCCGTTAGTGCTGATCACTTAGAGTTCACAACCGAATCTGATATGGACGCCATGCTAACAGCTGGCACCGTTGCCACGTTACTCCCCGGCACGGCATATACGCTGCGTCTGCCGTACCCACCCGCCCGCAAGATGATTGAAAAAGGGCTTACTGTTGCGCTCGCCACAGACTGTAATCCGGGTAGCTGCTTTACTGAAAACATGTCAACCGTTCTATCGCTCGCCTGCGCCAACATGCACATGAGCATCGAAGAATCCATTGTTGCTGCAACATTAAACGGTGCACACGCACTTCGCATGAGTAATTCTGTTGGATCTATCGAAGTTGGAAAACTTGCTGACCTCGTAATTTATGATGTGCCATCGTATAGTTCACTAGTGTACCACTTTGGCGTGAACCATGTGTGGAGCGTGTGGGTAGGAGGAGAAGAAAATGTGTGAAGCCCAATGTGAAAATGTGTAGATGTGAGAATGCCAATCCTTAATCCTCAATTCGTAATTCATAATTCGTAATTCATAATGATCGTAAGTTTATACAACGCCTTATCCAAATCTGTGCAGCCGGTGAAGCCCCTTACCGAAGGGGAGATTAGCATTTATTCGTGCGGACCCACGGTGTACAACACTGCGCACATAGGAAACATGCGGAGCTTTTTGTTTGCCGATATTCTGCAGCGCGTGATGCGCGTGGTAGGGGGCTATGGGGTGCGCTGGGTGATGAACATTACGGATATCGACGATAAAACAATTGCCGACAGTGCGATGGGGAGTTCAAGTTGGCCAAAAGAATTAGGCGCGCAGGTTGATGATTCGATGGTGAATTTGCGGAGGCTAACGGAGTACTATTCGGAAATGTTTTTGAATGATATTGCACGATTGGGAATAGAGCGCAAACATTTTTTAGCGATGCCGCGAGCTACGGATTATATCGACGAGATGCGCAATTTGACGCAGAAAATTATTGATGCGGGGTACGGTTACGTTAGTGGGGGCTCGGTGTATTTCAATGTTGCAGCTTACCGAAAAACTCACACGTATGGCAGAATATTTCACGTGGATATGGAGAACTTTCGCGAAGGAGTTCGCATTGATGCAGATGAATATGACCGCGATTCCGTGAGTGACTTTGTGCTTTGGAAGGCTCGAAAAGGGAACGAACCGTTTTGGGATTTCACGGTTGCTGGCGAGAACCTTCCCGGCCGTCCGGGTTGGCATATTGAATGTTCTGCAATGTCGAAACAACTGTTGGGTCTGCCGTTCGATGTGCACACCGGCGGCGTAGACAACCGCTTCCCGCACCACGAGGATGAACTAGCGCAGTGCTGCGCCGGTTATCATATTGTAGAGCAGGCCACGTTTTGGTGCCACGGAGAATTCTTGGAAGTAGACGGCGGAAAAATGTCGAAGTCGCTCAATAATTTCTACACAGTTACCGATCTTTTGGAAAGGGGCTTGGACATTCGTGATGTGCGGTTTTCGCTAATTAGCGGACATTACCGAAATAAGTTAAACTTCACATTCGATGGTGTTGTGGCTGCCGGCAAAACTCGCATACGCATACAACAACTTATTTGGCAGTTGTTGAAAAAAACAAATCTGAAATCTTACATCGGTTCTGATATCAGCGTGTTGGGTGAGCCCCTTTTTCTGCAGCAAAGCGTATACACTGCCTTGGCAGAAGACCTTCACATGCCGCGGGCGCTGGCGGAATTATTTTCTGCGTTACCAAAAATTATGATAGCCGAGTTGGACATCAGCCAGGCCACGCAGTACCTTGAAGTGTTGTGGGGAGTTAATTGCGTGTTGAACGTTTGGGAATTCACTGAACAAATATTTGCTGAAATTCCAGAGCACGTTGCAAAAATTGCGTCGGCACGTTGGCTTGCAAAGTCTGAAAAACGTTGGGCCGATGCCGATGCACTTCGCGATGAAATTGCGTCAAATGGTTTTGTAATGAAGGATGGCAAGGACGGCTACACGTTGGAACCAGTGCCATGAAACCTCGCATAATAATTGTCGGGATTGGTCGGGTTGGTGGTGCAATATTTTCTTATTGCAAACTGAACAGTTTGGATGTTATTGGCCTGAACAAAAATGATTTTGCAGATTGGTTGACACACGATGCGAGTGTTGGTGCGAGTGTTGGTGCGAGTGTTGGTGCGAGTGTTGGTGCGGGTGTTGGTGAGAGTGTTGGTGATCGTAGCGTTGAAGATGTTGGGGATATCGCACAACGCACGACAATTATTATCGCTGTAAAAGACAACGTGCTCGAGAGAGTTGTCCGCCAAATTGCCGACGCAAAAACCAGTACGCTGCGAGGCGTAATGGTTATGCATGTAAACGGTTCGCTGCCGTATTCTGTCTTGCAGCCGTGCGGTGAGCATGGCGCCATTTGCGTAGCTGCGCATCCATTTCAAACCTTCAACAACTCGCATCCAAATGCACTGATTGGAATTGGATGGGGCGTGCATTGCGCCGACGTAAATTATTCGCGCGCCTCACACTTTATTGGAATGCTCTCGGGAAGCCCTTTTCAATTGAAACTGCAAAACGATTCCGACAAATTAGTTTATCACGCCGTCGCCGTGGCCGCCTCTAATTTCACGTACGCAGCCTATCACCTTGCGCGCAATCTTGCAAACACGGCCGGCATTCCAGTCGAGACGTTCCTTATACCTATCATGCAGCGCACGCTTCACAATGCTCAAGTCAGCATCGAACAGGATCAAGATTTCGATGTGACTGGTCCGTTGGTAAGGGGCGATGTGGATGCCGTGAAGAAACAGCTCGCAGTGATTCCACTCGAGCAGCGCGAACAGTTTGTGAATTTGTCGTTGGCGCTTTTGGATGTGGTTAGGAAACATCTGCCGAGGCATACGATCGAAGAAATGAAGCGGATATTACGTGACCAGAGTGAGTTTTAACGTATAGTTGAACCAACATGCTCAACTCGCTTCCCATAGAACAGCGCGCTCAGGGTGAGCTTTTTCTTTTCCGCTAATCATTTTGCTTAAAAGCAATGATTAAGAAGAAGTACTGTAAGCCTTCACTAAGTCTGGTTGACCAACTAGAACTACTTAATACTCGCGGACTTGTAGTCCCCAATTCACAAAAAGCACTTCATCTTTTAGAGAACATTAGTTACTGCACGATGAGCGGTTAAGATTTGTGGAACGTAGTGCACCCCAAGATTCGGTGAACCTAACCCCACGTCGACTCAGATTTTGTAGAGTGTTATGCAGATAATTTGTGATCAGAGCCAAATATTGAGAATTCTGCAAATCCTATAGTATAAACACTGCAAATCCTATAGTATAAGTTCCGCAAATCCTATAGTATTGATCGCAGTTTGTGTATGTTTGTATTCAGATGAACAAGAATTATCATAAGAGAATAGTGGATCAGATGATTGAGTTCCGGCTAACCTACGCTGGGGCGATAGTATTGGAGGGTCCAAAGGCATGTGGCAAAACCGTTACCGCGCGAAGGTTTGCGGCAAGCGAAATTCGAGCTGACACAGAAAAGGCAAAAAATACGGGAGGAGAACTTGTGGCTAGGTTAGCAGTTGAGGGAGCTACACCGCGCCTAATTGATGAGTGGCAAGAGTATCCGGAGATATGGAACGTGGTTAGAAGGGCCGTGGATGACCGTGGAATGAAGGGACAGTTTATTCTCACGGGATCGGCACGACCGCCTAAAGACAGTACACGACATTCAGGTGCTGGGAGATTTAGCCGACTGCGAATGTGGCCGTTGACGCTGTTTGAGTTAGGGCTTTCAACCAATGCGGTATCTTTTGGTGACTTGTTGAATGGTATTCCGGTTGAATTGGGAACTAGCGCATTGGAGTTTGGCGATATCATCGAGCATGTGTTAACAGGAGGATGGCCTAGTCATATTGGGTTAACGTCTTCGCAGGCCAGACACGCAATCAGAGACTACGTTGAAGAGTCGATTCGCATTGATGTGGCACAAATTGGAACTACAACAAAGTCTCGAGATCCAAACAAAATTCGATCGGTTTTGCAGTCGATGTCACGAGGTGTTGGAGCAGCTATGAACATAGCAACCATAGCAAACGATGTGGGAAGCGTGGGTGATCGAGCAGGAGTATCAGAGATAACTGTCAGCTCGTACATCGATGCATTGGAAAGATCGATGCTGATTTCCATGGTGCCAGCTTGGAACACTCATCTTCGTTCCAAGGTGCGACTGCGCACAACGCGTCGGTCCTATTTTGCCGACCCATCAATTGCAACTGCTGCGGCTGATACAAACGAATATTTGTTGCGCCGAGATACTTCATTTCTGGGTCAGTTGTTTGAAAACTTAGTAATGCGAGACTTGTTCGTGTATGCACAATTACACGACGCAACGGTTTCCTATTACCGCGATAGCGACAACCTGGAAGTTGATGCAATTGTGGAGAAACGAAACGGTGATTGGATAGCTATCGAGATTAAGTTGAGTCCAGACAGAGTTGTTGAAGCAAGCAGTTCGTTGATAAAATTCAGAGATAAAATCAATCTTGAAAAAAAAGGCGAACCCAAGGCCCTGATTGTTTTAACTGGAACTGGTCATCACTATCAAACCACCGACGGTATCTCCGTTGTACCTATCGGCGCACTAACTGTGTAGGGGGCTATTGAGCACATGAAGCTACCCGAAGTCTTTCGCAGTTTATCGAACAAGGTTTTTGCGCAACTGTATTTTGCGCAGTCAGTAAGCTTGTTTGGTGATGCAATAACGTGGCTTGGTTTAGCCTTATTGGCATTCGAATTGTCACCATCGAATTCTGCAGAGATACTTTCAATCGCTCTAACACTACGTGTAGCAGCCTTTGTTTTTGTGGCTCCGTATGCCGGAGTGTTGGCTGATAGATTTGACAGGAAGTACATACTCGCCACCACGCACTTCGTTCGATTGGCAATTGTTTGCATGTTTCCATTTGTGACTGAAGTATGGCAACTGTATGTTTTGATGTTCGGGCTAAACGTATTCAACGCATTCTTCACGCCCACGTATAACGCTACGGTACCGTTGGTTTTTTCTGACGAGATAATGTACGGTCGTGCAATTTCGCTCTCGGCATCTACGTACCAATTACTTGGCGTCCTCGGACCTGGCATTGCTGGCTCCTTGGCCGCGTTCATCGGATTACGTCAAATCTTTTTTATCGATGCTGCCACATTTTTCATTGCGGCAATAGTAATTGTTGCTCTGCCTGGCCCCCTACTTGCATCACCAGATTCGAAGAGTAAAAAGCAAAGTAACTGGTCTGACATCAAAACAGGAACCCGACTGTTGTTTGGAGAAACGCAGTTACGATTTCCACTATTCATGCAGCTTGGGGCATCCGTAGCAGGCGCGTTAATACTTGTGGGCACGGTAGGGTACGTGCAAGGAAGTTTGCATTTGCAAGTGGCGCAATACGGCTGGGTAATGTCGGCCCTCGGCATTGGCGCTACAATGGCCGCCTTTTGGCTTGGATCGCTACGCCATGGCACCAACCTAGTTCCCATAATCATTGCAGGCGCTACACTAGTTTCTCTTGTAATTATCCCTGCCAATCTTTTCACGTTGCCCATACTGATGGTAGCCTGGTTTGTAGCGGGAGCCGCACAGAGTTTAGTAAACGTCAGCATGCAAACACTAATCGCACTGCACATTCCCAAGCCCATCCAAGGCAGAGTATACGGAGCCCACTTTGCTTGGTCGCATCTATGGTGGGCCTTCTCCTATCCACTGGCCGGTGCCATCCAGCGATGGTACCCAGACTCATACTTCTTTGTAGGGGGCATGGTGGCGCTGGTAGTTCTAACTTTGGTGTTCACACTCGCAAAACTCAGTCATGCAAGGTTGAAGGGCGATTAACGCGGCTTTCAGCTTTCGCCCAACGGTTACTCCAGTTCCACGTGCACAAAGAACTTTGCACCAAACGACCGGCGAACGTGTCCACTGCGTTGAAGTCTACCTACGATGATAGCTGGATGAGTTTTGAACTTTTTCGCAAATCCAATTACGTCCTTTTCTGTTAAGGGCATGTGGAGTAAAACTTCGGATTCCTGCTCGGTAGTAAGCGTCCACCGCTTCGCAAACTCATCAGCTTCATATTCCTTTTGAGCATCACACTCAGAGTACTCGAGATCCTCCAGAAATATGTCCTTTTTGCCATGCAACAAAATGTGTCCGGCCTCATGGAAGAACGTGAACCAAAAGATGTCGTTCCTACTATTTCTTCCTGAAAGTTGAATGAGGGGTGCATGGTTCAACCAACGAGTGCAGCCGTTGATAGGCGCGTTTTTAATACACGGTGTGTGGACCACGATTACACCTGCCTGCAGGCACAGACTCTGCAATTGTTTAAAAAAGTTGTTTGGCGGTGAGGACATGATTGACTTCATCTTCGGCAGCAGAGATTTGAATTTCTGCTCATTGTATGGAACAACCTTCACGTTCGCGGCCTGAAGTTCGCCTTTGCGCAACCAGGCCGAAACTGCATGAGGCTCCTTCACGTGTTCAAGCGAGATTCGAAAAGCTACTTTCAACTCTTGATTGAGATAGTAGTTCGCCCAGGCTTCGTGGTTGCTCACGCTGAAGAAGGACAGTAGCTCTTGCGTCTTTTCAGAAATTGTGGTTCGCTCAGGAATCCAGCCTTTCTTTACCATGTCAGCAATGGGAAAGCCCCTTGCCCAATTGGACTGCTCTTTCAGCGTTGCGGTGTGGCGTTCACGAGCTACATACTCATCATAGTGGCGTTGCATGTTCAGCCAAAAATGTGCGGGGATTTTCAACACATGTTCAAATCTGACTGCCATTTCGGGAGTAACGCTACTCGTGGTATTCAAAATGGCAATCACGGTCTTTTCTGGCTTGCCAGTGCGCACAGCAAACTCCTTGGGTCCCATGTTCATCTCGTCCAGTTTTTCCCGCAAGGTTTCACCCGGATGGAATGCTATTTGTGGTTTATATGTGTGCTCTTTCGTTGTCATATTATTCGTTTCCATTAGCAACTATTTGCCATGATAGTCAGCAATCTCCAAGATTATCACACCCCTGATTTGATTCCATTCGGAAACTCCATGCTGGTTAGTAGGAACGGGCTTCTCGTGAGGTACAAAAATCATTCTATAAGGTTGATCGAGATCGCAAGCCCATTGACCCTTTCTATCACCAATCAACTCGTGGTATTTGCCCGGGAGATATCGAACATCTTCCAGCGTTTCAGCGTTCAACAAATCGCCCAGGCGTCTGTGAAAGAGCTTTGCGCGAAAGGCACCCATCTCCTTCTGACATCTATTGAAGTTGTTGGCCAGTCGTGCTAGTTTGTTGTTATCAAACGTTATATTCAAAACAAATATAGGAAAAATAGATAACAGTAAGTGTAAGTAGAAATATCACCGTCAATTTGACTGAAACGCAAGTGCCGTTCTGCCGGAGTCTGCCGTTGTAATCCTAAAGTGTTTGCTAATACGCTGAATAAGTGCTGGAAGGAGGCTAAAATGTGACAATCAAGATGTGATGGCACACAGTGTAAAGTAATTCTCGACAACTCCCTCGAGTCTCCGAAGGGCATCTACGCCGCCACCATCCGCTTGCAAGATGGGCACGTTGAGCGCAAAGTGTTCTACCGGAATTAATGTGTCGTCCATGCAGGACTTACCCAGCCGGCTAAAGCATCCTATTCGGCCAGTGGCTTACTGCCGACCATTGTTGTAATGTCTGTTGCAACCGTCACCAAGAACACTACAAGCACAAAACCATCAACACAAAGAAAAACAAAAATGGGAATGGAAACTGAACTCATCAAAGGTATGAGTCCAAGCGCCAGCATGGATATCAAACTGCCCAAGCTCACCATTTTGAATGCGGGAATTACTGATCGCCGATTCCATGAGTACAGCGTAATCACAGACATGATAATCGCAACAACGGTGTGCCGCTCAATGCCAATATTAGGTAGCAATTCAAACGATGCTAGCAACAACAGTAGGTAACAAATGACCTCAAGACTAATTATCATTGTCATTCTCAGATTTACGCATTTCCACATTTGCATTTGCCATTGGCATTCTCAGATTTCCACATTTACACATTTGCCCGAATCTGTAAGATGTTCTGCGCAATATCCCCTTTAAACACTCCGCTTCCGCTGACGATTATTTCGGCTCCGGCATCGCACACGGCTTTGATGTTGGAGGCGTTTACGCCGCCGTCGACTTCTATTTGGATGTGGGAAAGCCCCTTTTCATTTAGACTCTCACGCAAAGAACTGCAGCGTTCGAAGAACGAGGGGATGAAGGCTTGGCCGCCATAGCCGGGGTTGACGCTCATGAGGAGGATGAAGTCGGCGTGTTCGGCGGCTTCGGTAGCGTAGGTGAGGGGAGTGGCGGGGTTGAGCACGATACCGGCGCGACATCCGCGTTGGCGGATGGATTGGAGCGTGCGGTGGAGGTGCGGGCATACTTCGGCGTGAACGGAAATCCAGTTGGCTCCGGCGTCGGCAAATTGCGGGATGTGGTGGTCGGGGTTGGTGACCATGAGGTGTACGTCAAGGGGCAATGTGGTTGCGGCGCGAATTGCCGGCATGAGGCTGACGCCGAACGAGATGGGCGGGACAAAGTGTCCGTCCATGACGTCGATATGCAGAATGTCTGCTCCGGCTGCTTCGCACTCGGCGATTTGACTGGATAGGTGGCCGAAATCGGCGGCGAGTAAAGACGGAGCGAGGATCATGTGTAAATGTGGAAATGTGTAAATCTGAGAATGCCAATCATCAATGCCAATTCATAATGCCAATGCAAAAATCCCAATGCAAATTTACGAAGAGCCTGGTGCTTGTTGGGATGGATAGTTACCCGGCATCACTCTTCCGCCGACAGTTCCACCAACGCTTCTCGTACTTTCTCCCACGTTTGTTCATCGTAAGTTGATGGTGGCAGCTGAGCGCACTGCAGGACATCGCGTACGTATTGCGGGGTGCGCATTCCAACTAGGACAGCGCCGACACCTTGCGTGTGATTAACAGCATGAATGGCAATGTGTTGAAGGGGCGTGGTTGAAGGCAGCGAAAAAATTTCCGTTAGACGTTCGCGCATTGAATCGAGCGATTCATTTTCATCTGCCGTATACAGAAGCGAGAGTTGGTCGAGTAAGGCAGAAATACTTTCGATGTAGGATAACAAGCTTGCCGGATCTGACATTCGATCTACGTATTCTGTAACGGTCTGCAGGCGCGTGTCGAGATGTGCGCGGCGAACATCCTCCCAGTGCATTTTGCCCTGAAAAGTGTTCCACGCAGAACACAAGGCGCTGGCAATTCGGAAGGCTTCGTGAACCTTTGGTTGCTCCTCTGCATCTACATTCGCATTTCGAATTACATCTTGTGTGACTTCGTGCTCAACAAGCTCGAGTGCGTGAATTGTGGTTTCGATTTCTTGTGCGAAATCGCTGAGGTCGGCGATGTTCTCCTGACCCGGCAGCACGTGTGTTGCAAGGCGAATCAACTCACCATCGACAAATGCATTGAGAGGTCGGTTTCCCATGACAAACATGTTGTTGGCGCGAGCTACATCCAATGTAGACATCGTACCGTCGGATTGGTTCTTGCAAAGCACGGCGTCGTTCTCCAACAAATTGAAAGGGAATTGCGCGTACTTGAAATTATGTACCGAGCTGGAAGTATTTTGCACGCCAACAGCTGTGCTATTATTCGAAACCAGCCCAGCACTCTCGCTTGAGTTTGAGCTCACGCTATCACTTGAACTTGTCTCTGCAATAGCACGTGCAATTTCAATGCACTTCTCAAGACTTACATGATCGTACGCTTGAGCATCGGCAACGAACGTGTTTGACGAAATTCCATACGCACTGATAAGCCCCTTAACAACTAAACTTTCCAGATACTCGAAAGCAAGAGCGATGCGACGGTACATTTCGGTGCGGGATTCATCGACATCCTTGGATTCTTTGAACGCCAGTTGCAAAAAATATTCAGGGTTGTGCAACAACACGGCGTGGACGTGCGGGGTTTGAAGTCGGGCAAAAGATTGCTCGAGAACTGCCTCGAGAAAATCTGGGTGAATGCAGTGCCAGAGCCCGTCGGAGAGTTTCACCACGTCCTGAAAGGGGTTGCCCATGGCCTCGTGCGCTAGCGCAAAATCATGGAGGTCGCCCTGAATATATCCCACCTTAGTAACTACTTGCACCGCTGAATTTTCCGCGTAAGAATTTTCCGTGTTAGAAATGTTCGCGTTAGAATTATCAGCGTTAGAATTTCCCGCATCAGAATTTCTCGCGTTTATAACTCGCCCGATAAGTTGTTCGCTTTGTCCGTTACCATAATTGGTGCTGGTATCAATGAGCGTTATGCCGTTGGCAAGTGCGAGTTTGAGCGCTTGTTCGTGCTGGGCGTTTGTGGTGTTGATTCGATACGATCCAAATCCTATCATTACTTGCCTCCTATTGTCAGACCCAACTGTAGACCGTACGGGGTGTAGCCGTGCTCGTTTGAAAAGTAGGTGCCAATAAATGCGACGTAAATTTTAACGTTTGAAAAGGCTTCTACGCTCCCGCCAAGGGCACCTATGGAGGTCAATCCAAACGTTGTTGACGTGTCGGTGAAAAAACTGAATCCAGTTAGGGCGTTGCTGGAGGAAATGCACATGCCGGCTTGGACGTATGCGAAAACTCCCAGACGCGAGGTTCCGAGCAATTGAACACCTGGACCCATGGTGAGCGCCAGCGCATCGCGCCGGTGAACGCCCGTTCCCCGTAGCCCCCCACCTAGCCAAATTGTGCGCGGATCGTTCAAACTTTGAAACGTTGTAAATCCAAATCCACCATTGGGGAAGCCCCTTTCCTGCGGGACCCAAGTGCGATCAAATCCGATCATCGACCACGATGACGACTGCTCGCTCACCTTGCCTAGCTCCTCTTGCGCGCTTGCTGGAACACACAAAACCATAGCAAGTATGAAGAATAATATTTTTAGGGGGCTTTTCATGGCGTCGAAAATACGGCATTGCGCGTTGGGTGTTAGCTTTGCAGTTATGAAGACTATACTATCGGGTATGGCCCCGTCGGGCGAGTTAACCTTTGGACACATCGCCGGCGCACTGCGCAACTGGGTTAAGCTGCAGAGCGAATTCGACTCTCTGTTTTGCGTGGTAGACCAGCATGCAATTACCGTCAGACAAGAACCAGCCATGCTGCGCAAACGGACCCTCGATGCAGCCGCCATGTACATTGCCGCGGGCATCGATCCCGAAAAAAGCACGGTGTTCATCCAGAGTCATGTGCCCGAACATGTGCAACTTGCGTGGGTGCTTACATGCATGACGGGCATGGGCGAGTGCTCGCGCATGACGCAGTTCAAGGACAAGTCTGACCGCCACTCTGATAATGTAAACGTCGGACTCTTCACGTATCCAATTTTAATGGCCGCCGATATCTTGGTGTACAACGCCGATCTGGTTCCCGTGGGTGAAGATCAAAAACAACATCTCGAGCTTGCACGAAATTTGGCCGAACGTTTTAATCATCGGTACTCGGATACGTTTACGGTGCCCGAGCCGTATATCCCGGAAGTTGGCGGACGCATTATGAGTCTGCAAGAGCCCACGAAAAAAATGTCGAAGTCGGATCCGAACGAGAAAAATTCGATTTATCTGGTCGACACCGACGAACAAATCATCAACAAAATAAAACGCGCCGTTACCGATTCCGGAACCGAAATTATCTACGATGAAAAATTACGTCCGGGAATTTCAAATCTTATGACGCTCTACCACATTGTTAACAACAAATCTTTCGCCGAAATCGAGCAGGAATTTAAAGGGTCAGGGGGCTATGCAGAATTCAAGGAAACAGTTGCGCATGCCATAGCCGGGTACGTGCGTCCGATACGTGAACGCTTTATTGAAATCCGAGCCGATGATGCAGCACTGAGAAAAATCCTTGCCGATGGAGCAGAAAAAGCTCGGGGTCGTGCACGCAAGGTTTTGCGAAAAGTTTACAAGAAAACGGGCTTCATAGAATAGCAGTAAACCTGCTTTGTAAAGCACTAGTTGGGCGAATGGTAGTTTTGCGAAAGCTGAACGCAGTAATATTTTTTCGAATAATGTCACATAATAGGTGCGCATGCCCACGTATGACTATGTATGCTCTACATGCGGAGCCACATTTGAATTTGTCCAGTCCATGAAGGATGACGCACTAACCACCTGCCCGGAGCAGGTTTGCCAGCAGGAAGTAAAGGGAAAAGGCGCTATCACGCGCAAGATTACCGGTGGAACAGGCGTGATTTACAAGGGTGCGGGCTTCTACCTTACTGACTATGTTCATACCAAGTCGGAAAAGGAAGGCGGACGCAAGGAATCCGTTAGTGAAAAGTCTGAAAAAACGGGTGACAAATCAGGTGAAAGTTCAAGCGAGAAGTCAACAGAAAAATCTTCTGAAAAAACGAGTGAAAAATCTTCAAGTACAGACTCTTCAAAATCAACATCTGGTGCGTCTGAAAAATCTGTAAACAAATTAGAAACTAGTTCATCAACAACATCAGATTCTTCAACGAAGTCTGATTCACCAAAAACATAAAGCCCCTTAAAAAATAGAAATTGAACATGTTGTCACAATCTGCTCTTACAAAAAATACGGTCGAATCACTTCTAGAGGGATTGAACGAACATCAGCGCAAGGCCGCCGTAACAACGGAGGGTCCGGTGTTGATTATTGCGGGGGCGGGCAGTGGAAAGACGCGCGTACTGACGTTCAGAATTGCGTATCTGCTTCAGCAGGGAATTCATCCGTCGAGTATTCTGGCGTTGACGTTTACGAACAAGGCCGCCAAGGAAATGCGCGAGCGGATAACACACCTGGTGGGCGATACGGTGTATGGCGTAATGGCGGGCACGTTTCATTCGGTGTTTGCACGAATACTCAGGCAATATGCAGATTTGATAGGCTACAACCGAAGCTTTAGTATTTACGATACCGATGATCAGTTGTCGGCCGTAAAAGCCATCATGGTTCAGCTTGGTATTTCGCAACAAGTGCTGCCGGCAAATGGAGTGCGCGGTAGAATAAGTTCCGCGAAGAATGCTATGATATCGTGGCAACAGTATTCGAATGGAGCCAATAGTGTAATTGAAAAGCAGACGGCGCAGATTTTTCAGGAATACGAAGCGCGATTGAAGAGAAGTAATGCCATGGACTTCGATGATTTGCTGCTGAATATGATTCGACTTTTGCAGCAGCAACCCGATGTGCTTGACCAGTTACAGGAGCGCTTCAGGTACATCATGGTTGATGAGTATCAGGATACAAATAAGGCGCAGTATAAGGCTGTGGAATTGTTGGCGCGCAAGTACCGGAACCTATGTGTGGTGGGCGATGACGCCCAAAGTATTTATCGGTGGCGCGGTGCTGATATTCAGAATATTTTAGATTTCGAAAGGGATTATCCAAAGGCAACAACCGTTCGACTCGAGCAGAATTATCGGAGTACAAAAACTATTCTTGCAGCAGCCGATAGTGTGATAAAGAATAATTCGGGTCGGTTGAAAAAAGAATTGTGGACCGATAACGCCGAGGGTGAAAAAATTCTCGTGCTCGGTTGTAGAGATGATCGAGAAGAAGCCGAAACCATTATGAAGGTTGTGCGGACCGCGATGCGCGAAAGCAATCTTCAAGCAAGTGATGTTGCGGTTTTGTACCGAACCAACGCACAGTCGCAACTCATCGAGGATGCTATGCGCCGCGCCAACGTTGCCTACCATATTGTGAGTGGTGTTAGCTTTTACAAACGCAAAGAAATCAAGGACACGTTGGCGTATCTGCGAGTACTGGTGAACCCTTCCGATACCGAAAGTATTTTGCGCATCATCAACGAGCCAAGCAGGGGAATCGGCAACACTACCATGCAGCGTCTGCAAGACTACGCCGTTGAAACAAATACCACATTATTCGAAACGCTTAAAATTGCTGAGAATGTAGTTGGCATTCAAAAGCGCTCTGCAACCTCGGTGCAAAATTTTGTTGAACTCATAACGCGCAACCAAGTTGATATCGACACCGAGCCCCCTGCCTTAGTTGCTCAGAGATTTATGGCGCAAACCGGGTTGGCCGATATGTACCGTCTGCAAAACACCGACGAGTCCCAAGACCGCTGGAATAACATCGACCGATTGCTCAGCCACATTCAGGAGCAGTACGAGTTTGATGAGACGCTTACGTTGTCGCAATACATCGAGCAGATTTCGTTGCTATCGGATGCCGACGATGAGGCGACTGGTGGCAACCGAGTAAGTATGATGACGATGCACGCCGCGAAGGGTCTGGAGTACCCCATGGTAGTCATCGCCGGCATGGAACAGGGTCTGTTCCCGCTGGCCAAGGCCGAGCAAGACATAGATGAACGCGAGGAAGAGCGTCGGTTATTTTACGTTGGAATTACGCGCGCAAAACAGCACCTCGTGCTCACGTATGCCGAGCGCCGGTTCCGTTTTGGCGAAATGAATTTTTCGCGACCATCAATGTTTATCGGCGAGATCGATCCCGCCTGTGTAGTTGGGAATCACTCCAACCGCACCCCGCACAGTGAGGCGCATGCTGTCCAAAATGTTTGGGAAAGGGGCTCTCCTAAACGTCAATCTGAATTCAGTCAAATGCCCGAGGGCGAAACATACAGTCAGTTACCTTCGGCACCGCGCTACAACGCCCCCATTCCAAAATCCATCCGTCCGGCAAACAAAGACTCCGTAAACGGCTACACCGTTGGGCAGCAGGTAAACCATCCCATGTTTGGAATTGGCACCATCATGGCTTTGAGCGGATCAGAGCAAAGCGCCAAGGCAACTGTGATGTTCAATAATGGGCAGCGCAAGCAACTCATGCTAGCGTTTGCAAAGCTGGAAGTGGTGTAAAAAATCTCTTGACTTTTTCCAAAAATCACGTATTATTACCGAAATTAAATTTTCTTTCAGTTAAACGGTGAGGTTTATGTGAAAAAGATTTTCTCTCTCTCTCTCTCTGGTATTTCTACTTAGTGCACTGACAAATCAAGTTGCTGCCCAAGAAGGCTGCAATTGGGGTGGGTTGCCGCCATGTGCTGAACCTTGGGTCTATCATCCCTTGACTGCATTTGTGGAAATTTCAACTTCTCCGCCGTGTTCTGTTGAGGTTTTCATGCCTTATCAGACAAGGTGTAATCAAATAGAGTGGCTAGACTATTCAGTAAATATGGAAGTCGTTTCACCTTCCGGCTGTGCAGATGCAAATGCAATAAATGCTGCCATCAATGATGGGAGATTACGTGACGGGATCTATAAGGTTATTGCGAATAAAGAAATGGCTAAATGGACAGCCGATCCAGAGTGTTGTCCATGTCCTTCAACTGTATCATTAATTTATTCCAAAGTGGCAAATTGCATGGCAACCTATATAACGTGGGAGACCCCTGGTGGCGGGCACACCACGCAGTCGTACGATCCTACAATCTCTTGGTCGACTTATTTGATGTTGATTCAAGCCTCTTGGTTCCCATTGCCGCCTCCTACACCTTACGCAAACGCGTCTGTAGGTTTCACCACTTGCTTGAATAACGGTTGCTGTTATAGAGTCCGCACATTTTGTAAGAGTTCGCAAAGTCAGGTTCAATTCTGGGATGGACCGTGGCTGATGCAAGGTCCACCATGTACTGACCCAATTTATAACAACTGCAAAGTAGTTAACTGTGTGAATTGAGCTATGAAAAAAATTCTAGTTGGAATAGTATTTAACTTTTTGCTGTGCGCTACTTTAAGTGCACAATCGGTGCAGAGGGAGATACTCCCTTGTAAATATGGGGCCAGATATCTGATGGCCGCAGAAAAACTCGACTCAATTCACGTTATAGCTGGTGGCGGGTTTGGGCGCGTAGGAACCTACGACTATCGTAGCATGACTTGGGAATGGGAATGCTTGCCAGTTCAATTCGAAATCACGTCAATCTTGGTTACCGAGGTTGACGTGTGGGCTGCTGGTGAGGGTGGAAACGTGTGGAGGCGACCTAAGAACGCGAATATTTGGGAGTCAATCAATGCACCAGTTAGCTCCAGTATTTCAGGAGTTCAGGCTCATCCAGATGGAATTGTAGTTGCCACTACCGACGGCAAAATACTTGTGTTGAGTAGTGCAACTAACGAATGGAGAGTGGTGCAAAACAAGTCTGACTTTGTTTGCGGTTCGCTAAGTATGAAGGGAGACGTAATTGCAGTACCTGGTCAGCATGGGAAGAGTATGTTTTCGAGAGACGCCGGGAAAACGTGGTTTGATGGACCTGCACCCTTGGACACAATGCACATTACAAGTGCATTAGTTGTTTCTGATAGCGTGGTACTACTTTGTGGTGCGCTAGGGCGTGTATTTAGGTCAATAGATAGCGCAAAAACATGGGATCAAGTATATCATCTAATTCCACCTACTCCTTACCCGTACGCGGATGGAGTTGAGCGCGACGATACATTTAGAAAGCTCTCCATGGATTCTTCTGGGAGAATTTATGTTTGCGGAAATCTGTGGAAGAAAGAGAGTGATAATGCCTACTTTCAGATTGTCGCAAAATCCGTCAATGGCGGGGCTTTTTGGAACAAGGCACTATTGACAGACAAATTAGTAGACGGAAACTATCAGTCCCTATACCCCGCAACTCCTGCAATTGGCGTGGTAATGTTAAATGACACCGATGGTGTTGTGTTTTGTGGCTCTCAATTCAATGGACAAAACATTGCAATTCATCATACACGTAATGGTGGTGAATCGTGGCGGTTTCAAGATGTGCAATCGGCTATCGGAAATTTCGAGATAGATTCACTGGGAACATTTCGAAGTTTCAAGAATGAATGGCGTGGCGCAATAAAGTCTGATGAAGGTTCTTTTCTTGTATTAAATACCAGGGTGGTTGGTCAATTTGATACTCCAGTGTCATGCTCTGTGTTGAGACTAAGTAACGTTGCTGAAGTGAATTGCCAAGAGGACACTTTAGCTACGTTTGAAACTGGATACACAGTATTGAATAAACAAGGCAATATTCTCTTCCTGAGTGGAAGTTCCAATGACAATCATTATGCAACAAGTTCTGATGCGGGGAGCAGTTGGCAAGAACAAACGGTCCGTATCGACAACTTTAAGGTAGAGTACGTCGGTACATTAATTCGCACCAATTCCGGATTGCTGGCTGCCGCAACAAGTAGTAGTGATTTTTCATCATCGAGATGGGGCTTTTTTGCTCCATTGATTTCTACCGATAATGGGACAACATGGGTGTTGCCAAAGATTGACTATAAAGATTCAATTATATACCGACTAATTGGGATTGATAAGTTGGAGAACGGTAAGGTACTGCTACGAGTGAGCTTGTTAAATAAACAAAGAACCCAAACTAATCGCATCCCGGATACACTGGAAGTATTCGAGTTGTTTGATGATGGATCTGTAAGTATTTTGCCCAGAGTCCCAGTTGTAGTGCGGACTTTTCTTCCACATACCGGGTACGATCTTCATTTGAAAAATCAGATTGCCTACATGTTGGGAACTCGCGGATCTACAAATTTGTTTGATCCCGTGGTGAATTACTTCTGTTCTTTCAATGCAGATTCATCAGCGTGGAGCGCTGAGCGCATGAAGTGGAGCTTGAATGGCAAACCCGTGGATCCCGGAAGTTTGTTGGTGCAACAAGTGGATCGCAATGAGGAGCGAACCTTAATGCTCTACCAATACTCCTTGCTATTTACAAGTACTGATGGATGCAAAAATTGGAATGGCTCTGCGGTGTCGAATTGGAGTAATCCGTACCGTATCCAGGGTTTTGCAGTGGATGGTAGTGACATATACTTTTTCGGAACTAACAGAAGTTTGTACAAGTACACTCCAACTATTTTTACGTCGATCAAGGATGAGCCAACTCAAAACACGGAGGGTGCAAATCTCTTCCCGTCTTGTACCGATCGGTCATTCTCCATTAAGGCTTACACGTATGCCGGTGAATTAGTGCACACAGGTAAAGGAATTGCTTCAAGCGATAGAATAGAGGCTTTGTTTCCTCATAACCTTACTGGATTGATCTGTTACACGCTGTCTACAGCATGTGGTGAAGTAACTGGCAAGGTGTATTTGAATAGATAGGAGAACCAGAGTTTGCAAAACTCGAAGTGGTGTGAAAACAATTTCTTGACATTTTCCCAAAATCACGTATTATTACTGAAATTAAATTTTCTTTCAGTTAAACGGTGAGGTTTATGTGAAAAAGGTTTTTTTTTTCTCTCTCTCTCTCTGCTAGTCCTTTCATTGGTTATGTTGGGGTTAACCGCCAGTGATGCGAAAGCACAATGTGAGTATCCTATAGATCAGTGTCCAAAACAAATGCCATTGGATTGCGATTGTGAAGGTGTGCAAACGGATTTTACGATATGTTTTGCGGGGACTAACTATACTGCTTCTGTTTGGATGTGTACGCAATATGCTTCTAGTTCGACACTAATCGATAACCCATGCACTGCCGGTGGAGGGCTGGATTGTAATTATGGTGTAAATGCGATTACTTGGATTAAACGGATATGTGTTCCCCAGGAATTGAAAAACCAAGGCTTGACTGCTATTTACCAAGCAATCATAAGAGGCACTGATCTTTGTTGCAACAACATTCTGGGTGTGACCCTTCCGAATTGCGGCATTGGTAACACATGTACAAATCTTACGAACAACAATGTTTACTGCCATATTCTAGCCCTACCTAAATGTTTGGATAAACATTACGACGCTCCGTTTTGTTACTATGCATGTGATAACTCTTGTGCCCGACATTGTTTTGTTGAAAGACGATACTGCAGAACATCTCCAGTTGATTGCTGTAGTTTTCAACGTACTGTTTGTGAGGGCGATAACACGGCTTGTACTGGCGAGTGCAATACTTATTTCGACGAATGTTGCAAACTGGGAGGCTTACCATGCTGCACTCCATAATTAAGAGGAACCACAAAATGAAAATCTTGATTTTGACAATGTTCTTTGCGTTAAACATCGTTACGCAAGCACAGCAACCATTGCCAGACTATTGGTGGACAGAATATTCTTCAGTATTTGATGGGCAATATTGTAGGTGGCATGCTACGTGGGGTACAGTGACAACGGGATTTGGATTGTTCAAGGGATCAACACCAGATGAAATGCACCAGTTCTTGCCGGACTCGTCTTTCAAAAGGATAGTGGCAAGCAATCAAAATGCGTGGTTGGCAGATGGCACTTGGATTATTTCAGGAGGAACATTCGCTACTGAGACTAGAGGTACAACGTACCTATTCACGAAGCCCTCCGATTCACCTAGGGTGTTGACTTTTGAAGATTTGGATAGTCAAAACGTTGGTGGAGGAATAGCTGACGGTAACAATTTCAGAGGGTTCGAACCAAATGCGTTCGCAATTTTGGATTCATATTCAACAGATCGTGGTGTTACTTGGGTTCGCGCGCCGATTCCAGATTCTTTGAAATCGTATCGGGGACAAACGGCGCATTTCTTATCTACGAGTTATAACCCAACCAAAGGATTTTTCGCGTTTGCTCAAGCGGATTCATCATGGCACTGGTTGAATCTAGAAACAAAGCGTTGGGAAGCGACAAACAGCTTGCCTACTTCTGTAGGTTATACTGAATTTTTAGAAAAAGGCAGTGCCGTTTCGTTGGCTGGCTCAAACACGAATTTGATAGTTGGCCTTGCTCGTAGGGCAAGTGAAAGTGATTCGTGGGTGTACTTGAACGAGTTAGATGTGCCTAGTGAAGCAGCCATTCCATTCCCCAAAATCGATGTCTCAAACGTCAGCAGTTATTTGGTAAGAATAAATGACTCCGTAGTTGTTATGGCGCTTGACAAAGGGTACGTAGTTGTAGCAACTGGAAGTTCATTTACAGCTTACCGTTTGCCTCTTGAAACACGTGTGAGTGCAGTGAACAGGGGGCCCGGTGGTTTTGCTGTGAAGGGTGACTCGGTTGTTATGAAGTATAGTCACACAGAGGGGCTTCAGAGTATTAACAACACCGTTCTTTTTAACGTTAAAACGGGCCAATCAAAAGTTGTTGTGAGTGGAACTAGGCTATATTCTTTATTGTGGAATGGAGAAGAGTTACTATCCACTGGTGTTTCAACGATGCTGAATAAAGTAGATCTTGAACGTGGTGTTTTGCAGCCCACAGGGAAGTGCTACTCAGCGGACGGACAGCCCCAAAGACCACGTGAGTTTTTGTCAGTGCGACGCCGTGACAGTAGTATACTATCATTGTCGAGCCTTGGGGATGTTCTGACTATTGGTGACGATGGTAGTAGCCCATACTGGATGAAATATGCAAAACTCCTAACCTCGACTCCTGAATCAAGAAGTAGATTCGAAATCGGAAATTCGCCACTGGCTGTTTCTGACTTTGGCCTGTTTAGCTTTAGAAGTAATGGTTTGTTTTCGATTGAGGGGCACAATAGTCGAGCAATTCGTAAGGACACGATTTCAGCAGCCAGCCAGCCATCAAAAAATGTATTGTACGCTGGCTTTAGAAAGCTGTTTATGTCTGAGGATGAAGGAACTACCTGGTCAGACGTTCCCGATGCTTATAAAGAAGCTACTTCTAAACCTGCTATTTCATCGATTATACCCTTAAGCAGTGGCCGAATAGTGATTGGTTATAGAGGGTATGTTATTTCAAAGGATGGTGAGTTGAAGGATTCAGTTCCAGGTGGCATTTGGACAACAGATAATGATGGCGTTACGTGGGCAAAATCAAACGTACCTGCTGACCTTACATGGATTGAGAACGTAGTGCAAGTTGACGACAATGTTTTGCTATGTTGGGCATCCCGACCTACCTGGGATGTTTGGTCGAATAAGGGACAGTTCAGGTGGGATAACTGGTACTTGCTTCGATCTACCGATAACGGTGGCACTTGGAAATCGGTACATACTGAATCCTACAACCTTGAATTAGCTAGCAATGTTTCATGGTCGATTGATCATGCTCCTGCTGTTATCGTGGCTAGCTCAGACAAAGCTATCCTTGTATCGGTAGATAATGGTCTGTCATGGAAAGAGAAATCCGTGACTCCATTTAATACGAGAATCTCTGGTGTAGCTCTTGATGCACGGCAACAGCTATGGGTGTCAACTGACAAAGGGCTTTACGTTCGATCGCTTTTAACATCAATTGATGAAAATGAGAAAGATCTAAGCACTCAATTCAAATTAAGTGTTTCACCTAACCCGGTTTCGAATAGCGCGAGCATTCGATTCGTAAATTTTAGTGCGCTTGGTCAAGGAGTTTCGCAGGTGAGATTAAAATTGGTCGACTACCTAGGACGCACCGTGCGAGAGTTACCGATTGATGGAAACTCAGTTAGCGTTGGAAACGAAGGTAGTATAGTAGTGGATGTGTCGGACTTGCAAAACGGAACCTACTATGTAGTTTGTTCAACAAACACTGGCATACATTGCGAGCCCATGCTCGTACTCAATTAGTCAACGAGCAATTTTCTAACGGCTTTGGTTGTTTGATTGTCGATATGAAGCAAATACAAACCTTTGTGAAGTCCTTCAACGCTAAATTGATTATGAATGTTCGTTGGAAACCTTTCAAAAATCTTTTTTCCTTGGGCATCGAATAAGGTTATGATTGTTTCTGCAGGGTTGAATCCTGTACCGGTTAGATCGATGGTGAACAAGTGATTGGAAGGGTTGGGATAGATGGAAACTTGGATTTCATTTCCAAGGTCATCGTTCTCTATGCTAGAAACAACGGAGTCGGGATAAAAAACATACGCGCCATCGTTACCGGAAGTTAGTCCGAATACCGATTTGCTTGGTGTGGCGGTGACGGTAACTGGAGTGCCCGGACGCGAGAAGTACAACGCGTTTTCGACTAACTCCGAAGTGATTTTGTCGAGGTGCTGCTCCATAATAGCAATAGGCACGCCTTCGATGTCGAGCGCCATAGATACGTCTTGCTGACGTTGGTGGGCCAACGCTTTTTGTACAACCACGTCGTACATAATGCCCGCGGGCTCGACCGATGTGCACTGACGCATCCGCTCGATATGTAGGGGGCTATCTGATAGCGTCTCAATTTGCGCGTACATCAAAAAGTTATCCGTAGTGCGGAGCAGCCGGCGTGCGGCAGATAAGATTTCGGCACTGACTTCTCGGATTTCTTCGGCAGGACAATCTGACGCATGACCGTGCAAAAATGAAGCTTGGCCAATGATGTCAGTTAAAGGAGTGCGATATTCGTGTGGTAACGCTTACAACAGCGAAGGCTGCGTTTGCGATGGAGTTACAATTGGAGGAATTTCACCTTGAACGGGCAGACCCTGTATGGCAAGTAAGGATGTAATGCCGGCATCGGTTAACGGACGCGAAATAATTGCGTACGGAACGTTGGTTTCTGCAAGTGGTTCGCGGTCCGGCGAAAGAATTACAAACGGTGTATCAACATTCAAACCGTGGATGAAAAGTTTTTCGCGAAGGTCCTTGATGGATAGAAATCCGCCATCTAGCACAACCACGCCTGGACGGTGGTGCCTGACCAATTGCTGCGCCGTAGCAACATCGTTGGCCATTAAAACCGAAACGCTATGCTGCAGCAAAATCTGCGCGGTGTCAATTGCGCGTGCAGAATCTGCATCTAGCAGTAATATTGTGCGGGGTGATTGTGACATATATTATATGTTATTCCTGAGAAGCCACTCCCAAGACTGTGCCAAACTTAGTTCTTTGGTAAAGACAACGCAAGTAAAAAATGTTACATACTAAAAATAAATATTTCGCGATTAGTGAGTCGGCTGTACGCCTTGCTGCTGTTGCGTTTAGTATGTGTTGCTATATACCCGTTATTCTGGCATTTGTTACATCGAGTTTTGCACAAGAATCCCAGCTTTTGTTCAGTCAGCCACGCGGCCAGTTGTCGGATGCCTTACAATTCGGCGTTGATAAAATAGCTAACACCTTTGTTTTTATAGGGAATGCGGATATTGAGGTGCCGGTGTTTGAAGGAACGTTCAGATTGAGCAATGTGTACCGCGGATCGGCATTTCGGACGTTAAACACGGCAATTCGGGACGACGAGGCGCTGTTTAGTGAATTTTCCTACCCGATTTCTGAGCCCCTTTCCACATTTTTTAGGCAAACTTGGCTGGTTTCGAGAGATTCGAGGAGTTTGGGATTGTCAAGTTTACAGCGCATAGGTGGCGCCGTGGGCATGAAATACGCACCCGACCAGGATTTTTGGTCGGAAGCATTTGGCGGCCTCGAGCAAACCACCCAGTTGGGAGTAATCAGCACGGGTCCACTTTTGTCGGGTCAAGCGGTCCTAAACCACGCCGATTTGGAGCAATGGGACATGTCGGGCAAGGTATTTGCCGACTGGCACAAAATGGACGCCTTGCGGATTAACACCGATTTTGATGTCGACGCCAGGGCTTCGCGGACCATTGCCGATGGCTCGAGGTTTTCTATTTCTGGTAACTACGGCGCCCTGGAGCGGGCATATTTCACAACCATTTCGGGCACGCAAAATCAACTTGCAGTGGAGGCGCGCAACGAAAACCGCGTGAGTTTTTCGGGGAATCTGGATTATGTGTTGTCGCCACTTTTCTCCGTAAGGGGGCTAGGCAGCGTGCAATCCAACCGGATTGGTAGGCTGTATAAGGAGGACATTCAAACAGCTACAATTACAGCCGTAAATCGTGAGCTGGGCGAATTGTTGCTCGATTTTGAGGGATCTGTTACATACACCTCGTTGAGCACCAGTCTTATGACTGGCGCTTCTGTGTACCGCCGCAACGAACAGAACAGTGTTTCGCAGGTTTATAACATCACTCCAACCGACTTCGCACAAATTCGGGCGCAGGAGTTCCAGCGCGACAATAATACCGTGCGCACTCGGTTCTTGGCTCGTGCCGAACATCGGTTTTCAGAGCACGATACATTGCAAGCCGAGTGGAGCTGGTGGCTACTCCAATACGACACCCCAAGCCCCCTAAATGATGATGATCGAGATGAAATTTCCGCCCTCGCATCATTACGGTACACCCGTAGCATTTCGTCGGTGCTAACCGCCGGCGTTTCGGCCGCGTATCAATTTGGCCACTTGGTTTTTCTCAAATCACTACGCAGTGCTCTAAACAATCAGAACACTGTTATTCGGCTGTCGCCCTTTGTGCGTATTGCCGGCAAATCGCTCATCATGCAGCCGCAACTCGAAGTGCTGGCCAACTACACCATCTACGATTTCGAGGGTCAAGGCGCCAGCGTCCGCTCCTACAGTTTCCGCCAAATTTCCTACCGCGATTCCATCAAGATTTTCCTCACGCAGCACATCCGCACCGAAACTCAGTTGCTGCTAAGATATTTTGAAAGGGGCACTCTGTTACCCGCAAGTTTTTCAGAAATTCCACAAACGAACAATCTCGAATATCTCATAAAATTTTTGGCCTTCACTACAATTGGGTCAACCGCACGCGATGCCGTCACCACGCCATGGATGCAAGGCGTTGGACAAAACATTTGGGATGTGGGGTTTGGCGTGCGGCTGTACACGTTGCAGCAACATACGCTGCAGACCGTGGAAGGGCTACCGTCGCTAATCAACTCGGTGCATTTCTGGGCGCCCGAAACTTCAATCCGATACCGCACTGCCGGCGGTTCCACGTTTTCATTAAGCGGTTGGTATGAGTTTCAAACAGTTAACGTCACCGGATATCGCGAGCTTCCCAACGTCCTGCTACAGGCAAAAGTCAACCTGTAGGTTCAGGCCGACACACTCGAATTCTCTATATTTTACACTTCTTATGAACGTAGCCGAATCAAATACCCTTGTTATGCAGAGCAACCCCGAAGGCATAACCATGGTCGATCCTTTCCTACGTTCAATCTCAACCATTGCGCATCTATCCTTCGATAAATACCACAACCTCCTTGTAGCCGTAACCGAAGCCGTCAATAATGCCATTATTCACGCCCACCATTTCGACAGCGAAAAACTAATCTCCATCGAAGTTCTTTCATCTGAAAATCAAATTTCAATCTGTGTATCTGATTGCGGTGCCGGCTTCAACGTGAACGACGTCCCCGACCCGCGCCTCCCCGAAAACGTCCTCCGCGAAGGCGGCCGTGGCGTCTTCCTCATCCGCAGTCTTTCTGATGTTTCAGATTTTAAAAGGACTGCCGACGGAATGGTCGTAACCATGAACTTCTTAGTCAATTAGGAATTACGAATTGCGAATTACGACATAAGAAATTACGAATTACGAGCACTTGAAACTCACAATTCGTAATTCATAATTTGTAATTCATAATTGACTCAACGTGTTTTGCCATGGAGTCAAACTCCAGATTCACCATATCATTCGCACCAACCAAACCCAGGTTTGTGAGCTGGAGTGTGTGGGGGATGATTGCTACTTTGAAAGTAGTATCGGTTAGTTCGGCAATGGTGAGTGATACGCCGTTAACACATATCGAACCGACGGGGATGAGCCACTTGCGGAATTCCGGTGAGAAGGAGATCCAGAATTCTTTGCCCTGGGAATTGCTCACAATGGAGGTGATGGTACCAGTGCAATCTGTGTGACCCAACACCATGTGGCCACCGAGGCGATCTCCAATTCGCATGGCGCGTTCTAGGTTTACTGCCGAGCCCACTACTAGTTTGCCCGCTGTGGTTTTGATGAGTGTTTCTTTAATGGCGGTGGTTTGGAACGTACCGCTTGTTACGGCGGTGGCGGTTAGGCAGACCCCATTCACGGAAATGGAATCGTCTACTTTTATGTCGGTAAGTATTGTACGAATGGTAAACGTTGCGCTGTCTGCAGCGGTTTCCATTTCCACAACTTCGCCTACGTCTTCGATTAATCCTGTAAACATTCTATGAGCCCCTTACAAAAACAGTTATCAAATCTAAGTATTGTTGTGTGCCCATGGTTGCGGGGATGGTTTCGTGATTTGCATTTGGAATGCCAATGAGGCGCTTGGGGTTTTTTGCTGCATCGTATAGTTCGACGGCGTTTCGGGTGTAGTCGAAAATAGTGTCGGCGTGACCGTGGAGAATTAAAACCGGAGTGTGGATATTGGAAATTGTTTCTTCGTTGTCGAACTCACCGTGAATTGCATCAATGCGTCCTTCGGCAAAACCTGACTCGATAATGACTGATTTCGCTTGATGCAATTCGGCAGCAGAATAAAGTGCATTGACGATGCCAATTGAAAAGCCGTAGTGCACTATGAATGATGTATCAGTCGTGGCAAGCCCCCTAACAAAATTCAGCACCGTTTGCGCATCGGTTTTCAAACCTTGCTCGGAGCTGCTTCCCGTACTTTTTCCAAAGCCACGATAGTCGTAAATACACACGTCGAAGCCCGCTTGAAAAAGTAATTCTACCCTTGGCCAATAATATTGCAGATCGTCTGCAGCGCCATGGTGAAAAATAATTACGGGGTGCGGGGCTATGCGATTTGTATCGGGTTGTTTTACGTAAAATCCATATATCGTTTCCGATCCCGATGGCAAAGCAAACTCTGTGCGAAGTGAATCTGCGATAATTGTATTGGAAAGTTTGTAGACTTCAAGTTTTGCGGTTGAGTTGAGAACAGAATCCATTTTGCATGAGGTAGCAATCAAACACAGACAACACGCAATCAGTAAATTCAACAACCACGGGGTTTGTGCGATATCGTGATGTCTCGCTACACACTCAGTTATCTCGGTTTGATTAGGTTGCAAAACTAAGAGCGTAGCGGATTTATTGCGACGCAAAATGCTACGGACTCGGTTGCAAAACATATTGTCAAACGATGCAACGTGCGAGTGTAAAAATGGAACGGATTTATTTGGTGTGAGCGATGTCAGATTTCGACTTTAATAATGAACTACAAAAATACGCGACATCGAGGTCGTAACTAAGCATGGTAGCTGTTACTAGCTCCGACAATGAAAATATTCGCACCGCTGTGTGTTGCGAAAAGCTTGCTGATGTTGCCGCTGCGAGTGCCGGAGTTGATACGGTTTTGATTGTGCCAACCATGCATCATGTGCAGGAGTTGCGACGGATCTTCGGACGCAACCATCCAACGCAAAGCCATCCGTACGTAAGCACGCTGGCCGTGTTTGTGCGCGATATGTTGCGCCAACTCCACCCAGGAGCTCGCCTAATGAGCAAGGCTGAAACCGCACTGCTTTTTGCGCAGTCGTCGCAAAACTCGAACTCACTTCACAGCGCCCTGCTAAACGTCAATCAAATTATCCGATGGAAGCAGGAGGGTCTGCCGTTCGCGAAAGTGCAGGAGCTACTGAGTAATATCGATATTCCCCGACGTCAACGCGAGTTTAATGCAGTGCTCAAGTTATGGCATGACTACGAAAGTGCTAAGGGGCTTTATGGTTCCGATCCGGCAGACGCATCATACAGTGCCATTGGAATGTTGTTGAAAGAATCTGAATTTTATTTACTTGAAAAGCGATCGCAAATCACGTATAATATGATGGTGATGATGGCAACGCATGGAGTGTCGCAAACTGATCGCGAATTGCTGCACGTACTGTCGGCTAAGGGCTGGAAGATAGGCGTGCAACTACTCAACGACCCGCTAAATACTACTCGAAGCGCCGATGCTGAGCTGTGGTTTGCAGCCGGCGGATGGAGCACAGAAAGTTTCAATACTGAAGTTGAAACTGAAAATTCTTCAAGCAAAGGTTTCAAGACGGTGTTGCGAAATTGGAAGAGCAGAAAAGAGGAGATTCGTCGAATCTTCGCTTGGATAAAGACTAATTCAGCAGAGATAAAACTGAACAGTGTTTGCATTGTGCTTCCTCAGAATTCACATTACGATAGCATAGTTGAAGAACTTGGGATGTTCTCGGGGATTCCATTGAATTTCCAAGTTGATCGTAGAATGTCGGAAACGCGCATTGCCGGAATAATTAGAAAGCACGTTCAAGAAGCAATTGAAAACGTTGCCGAAATAATGTCGGCAGAAAAATTCATTTCGGAGTTGTTACTCCCTGCATTTACGTTGTGCGAGGAATCTGAAAATTCTGTAACACTAGATTCGACAGCCGCCCTGCATAACGTCAGGGGAATTGAGAGCCGAACGCTTGAAACAATCCGCGGACTGATTGCCAATTACCAAACCTATTCACACCAGTACCGGCGGGGCATGGCGCATGCTGCGCAGCATCTGGCGTGGTGGTGGGAGTTAGTGCGCAACACGAATGTTGCTGTGCCACAAAGCCCCTTTAACGGAATTCAAATCATGCGTCCGTCCATGCTCCGAATGCAGAAGTGGCAGTATGTTTTTGCGGTTGGTTTTGTTGATGGCGAATTTCCGAGCAGAAAAGGCAAGGGTGTGGATGAGTTTATCGTGCCCGATTTGCATGCACAATTGCAACACGAAATGTTTGCTGACATCCAGAGTGCAGTTTGTGAAGGGGGCTTTCTGTTTTGTAGTAGGCCACTTAAAGTGGATCAAGATGAAGTGCTTCCGTCGGAATACTTTTCACAGATTCAAGAGAGTTATTCGTTAGTAAATGTTGACGAACCAAGTGGGTGGAAAATTCTCGACGACGTAACAATGACGTTCGCGCTAGTGACCTCGGAGCTAGGTGGCGGAGTGGGTAGTGATGGTGATGGTGATAGTGATGGTGATGGTGATAGGGTGGGTGTTGGTAGCGTTGCGTTTGATGTTAATGCACGGCAACACGCTGTGGTGATAAATGCGGATTCAAGCGCTGAGGCCTTGGAACGTCATGCAAGTGTTACGCAGCGAGCGTTGAGTCCGAGCCGACTCGATACGGCAACCGCGTGTCCGTACAAGTATTATGCAAAGTACTTGCTAGCACTCGAAGACACTACCGAAGAGGAAGACAAGTTGTCGGCGTTGGAGCGTGGTACAATGATGCACGATGTTGCACGGCGTTTTTACGAATCGTTCCTCAAATCAGACTCGAAATTGCCACGAACATTGACCGAGGTTGAGCAGTATCAGGTGACGTTGCCAACGGAAGACGTGGAAAAGTTGTACAATTATTTACTTGAAGTGTACAATGAGGTGCGCCGAACGTATCGCACCGATTATTTGTACGAACCGGTTGAAGAGCGGATTTTGTTAGACCATGAGGGAAGGGCCGGGCTGTTGCGACGTTGGCTGATGAAAGAAATTCAAATTCAGCGAGACACGAAATTCCGTCCAACGTTTTTCGAATTAGATGTAGATATCGAAATTCCAATTGATGGTAAGGGGGCTCTCCAGCGCGTGCGAATGCGAATAGATAGAGTAGACACGTTAGTCCACGAGGGGTTGATGTTTTTCATAGTGGTAGATTACAAAACCACTGGCTACGGTGTGAAACCGTGGAGTGTAATTAAGCAAGGCAAGGCTTCGCAAATGCCGTTGTATCTTGAGGGCGTGAAGTGGTTGTTTGAAAAACAAGCCATTACTACCGTGCCAGTGGGTGCGGTGTATAGAACGTTTGGCAAGTCGATAAAATCAGACAAAGAACCGTCGCAAAAAATTGCGATGGGAGAAAAATGGGTATATAAAGAGAAAGACTCGATGGATGTGACGAACGTGTCGGCACAGCTCCTCGAGGCGATGAGTACAGTGCCAAACGGAATAGAGTTGCTTACATCAACATACTATCCGGTGCGGCCAGAAAAGAATGTCTGCAACTTTTGTGCATACAGTGAACTATGCCGAATTGCCGATTGGAAAACAGACCAGACTAACAGAAACTAATTATTGCGAAGACAACTCCGACTATCAAAAATCAAATATGGCAAAGAAAAATTCTGATGTAAGTAAGAAAACACCTACTACAGCTTCGAAAAAAAGACTGAAAACTGCAAAGCCTGCGGTTCCTGTGGCCATGCTCCGAAAGT
Source organism: Ignavibacteria bacterium (assembly GCA_013204605.1). Lineage (GTDB taxonomy): Bacteria > Bacteroidota > Ignavibacteria > Kapaibacteriales > Kapaibacteriaceae > JABMNI01. The sequence goes on along the minus strand of JABMNI010000041.1, from coordinate 9,779 downwards.
TTGTGCCTTTGACTGCGGCAGACGCACAATGGGTATGTCCTACAAAGTGGGTGAAGTTTAAAACGACGCGAGAGTTAATACCCCTCAATAAAATTGTCGGACAGGATAGGGCCATCGAAGCCATACGTTTGGGCGCACAAATTAGAAGTCAAGGCTATAACATTTGGGCTTCTGGCGTGGTTGGTACAGGAAGAATGACAACGGTTAGGCAAATCTTGGATGAGCACAAACATTTAGTTGAAGAGTTATATGACTTTGCCTACGTGTACAATTTTAAACAGCCAGAGTGTCCGGTGTTGCTACGTTTTGATGTTGGAGAAGGTCGAGTATTTAAGGAGATGATGTCGGATTGCTTTACCGTGATTAAGCGCCGCATCCCAATGCTTTTCGACGAGGAACAATTTCAATCGAAACGCAAAGAAATTATTCAGCGGTATCAGACCTTGGAGCAAGACCTCTTGCAAGAGTACGATGCAAAGTTGCGTCCGGTGGGCTTCGTGCTCGGTCAACTGCAGGAAGAAGACGGCACAACGCGCTCCGAGATATTCCCCTTAGTAGATGGAAAGCCCCTTTCACCAGATGAGCTGGACGAATTGCTGGCGAAGGGTGGGATTACGCTGAAAGAGGTTGAAAAAATTCGCAAAAAATATGCGATTCACCGCGACGAATTGAATGATTTGGGTAGAAGGTCGTTGCGCCTAATGACGAATTTCAAACGCGAACTTTCTAAGCATGACCGAGTTGCTGTGGAGATTTTACTAAATGCAGTATTATCGGATGTTCGACACAGTTTTCCACGCGAACGAGTTGAGCAATATTTGTTGGGCGTTACGGCGTTCTTGTTGCGGCATTTGGAAGAATACGTCAAAGCGTATTCTGCTCAACAGGCAGGTGTGGTGGATCCCGTTGCAGATGAGCAGATCAAGGTTCTTGAACGAAAGCATTATGTGAATTTGATTGTAGACAACTACGATACGAAGACGGCGCCGATCCTTGTTGAAACGTCGCCAACGTTTGCGAGTTTATTTGGTACGATCGAAAAGCGCATGGACTCGAGCGGGTTTGTGGTGAGTGACTTTACAAATATTCGCGCGGGTTCTTTGTTGCGTGCCGATGGTGGATACATTGTTCTGAATGCAATGGATTTGTTAGCTGATGCAACGCTTTGGAATGCGTTAAAGAAAGTGCTACTGTACAACCGATTGGAGATACAGTCACCCGAAAATCAAATGCAACTTAACCAAATAAATCCCGAATGGATTAAGGTGAATGTTAAGGTGATATTGCTTGGAGATCCGAGCATCTATGATGCCTTGTGGGCGGCCGATGAAGACTTTCATAAAATGTTTAAGGTGCATTCGCAATTCGATGATACGGCAAAACTTTCGGTCACAATGGTGCAGAACTATTGTCGATTTTTTCACCGGCTTGCGCAGGAGGAATCGTTATTACACTGTAATGCATCGGGCGCTTCAGCTATAGTAGAGTGGGCCGTGGCATACTCGGAATCGAAATCGAAAATCTCGCTTCAATTCAGCTACGTTGCTGATGTTTTTCGGGAGGCTTCTCATTTTGCAAAAATCAATGGTGGCAAAATTGTAACCCGTACACATGTTTTACACGCGTTGGAGCAACGCAGGTGGCGCAGCAACAGCGTGGATATACAGATGCGCGAAGAGATAACAAAAGGGACATTGCTAATCGATGTCAAGGGCGAACGAGTGGGTCAGATTAATGGACTAACTGTATACGAAGCCGGCATTGTAGCATACGGCAAACCATCGCGCATCACAGCTACTGTCAGTGCCGGAAACGCCGGCATCGTGAACATCGAGCGCGAGGTTGATATGAGTGGAGCCATCCACTCTAAGGGCGTGTTGATATTATCGGGACTACTGCGATCGCTTTTCTCTCGCTCTCAACCAATATCGTTTACGGCCAGTATTGCGTTTGAACAATCGTATGGCGGCATCGACGGCGACAGTGCATCTGTGGCCGAAATTCTCATCTTGCTTTCGGCGATTTCCAACATTCCCATCAGACAAGATTTTGCCATAACAGGCTCGATAAATCAAAAAGGTGACGTGCAACCAATCGGTGGCGTGAACGAAAAAATTACGGGCTTCTTTGAAGTCTGTATGGATAGGGGGCTAACTGGCACGCAAGGAGTTGCAATACCGTATCAAAACGTTTCAGACATAATGCTACGTGACGAAATTGTTGAAGCTATCCGAAAAAAGAAATTCTTCATCTATCCAATTACTACGTTAGAAGATGCAGTGGAGATTATGATGCGGTATCCTGCGGGTGAGATTGGTACCGATTCAACCTTTCCGGAAGACACTGTATATGGGAAAGTGCAGCACAATTTGGACGTGCTACATGAGGCGAGTAGAAACGCGAAGTAAAGACTCTGACTCAGGAATAGTGATACAGAAAAACAAGTAATGCTTAGTGCTTGAAGTGGCGCATTCCAGTGAACATCATGGCAAGCCCCTTTTCATTAGCTGCGGCAATAACTTCTTCGTCGCGGATTGATCCGCCCGGTTGTATAACGCAGGTGGCACCGGCCTCGGCGGCTTGCAGCAATCCATCGGCAAAAGGAAAAAATGCATCTGATGCTACTGCGCAGCCGTCTAACGGGATGTTAGCGTCGGCAGCCTTGCGCACGGCAATTCGAGCGGAATCTAACCGCGACATCTGACCCGCACCAATGGCAAGCGTACGATCGGCGGCGGCATATACAATTGCGTTACTTTTTACGTGCTTTGCAATTGTCCACGCGAACATCATGGCAGCTTCTTCATCAGTAGTTGGTTTGCGCTCGGTTACAACTTTTAAGGCGCCTGCATTTAACAATGCCGCATCAGTTGATTGAACCAGAAAGCCCCCTGACACAGATTTGAAATCGTTGCCAAAATTATTTGCAAGTAGTTCGCCGTTTGAAATCATTAGACGTCGATCTTTTTTCTTTTGCAGAATTTCGAGTGCCTCTGCGGAGAAACTCGGCGCAATTACAACCTCGGTAAAAATGCTGTGAATTGTTTCGGCGAATTGTTTGTCAACTTCGCGGTTGACAGCAACTATTCCGCCAAAGGGGCTTACTGTATCGGTGGCGAAGGCCTTGTGCCATGCGTCGGTGAGGGTGTCTGCAATGCCCACGCCGCAAGGGTTTGTGTGCTTAACGATTACTACGGCAGGCTGTGAAAATTCTGTGCAGAGTTTTGCTGCGGCGTCGATGTCGATGATGTTATTGTACGACAATTCCTTGCCGTGCAGTTGTGTAAAAATTTTTGTGAAATCGCCGTACAGCGTTGCAGTTTGGTGCGGGTTCTCGCCGTATCGCAAGTGTTGATCTACGCGCAAGGGGATTGCAGTCTCGCGAATGTTTTCGTTTTTTGTAAACGTGGTTAGATACTGCGCGATACGTGCGTCGTATTGAGCGGTGTGCGCAAACGCTTCGAGCGCGAGATTGAGACGAGTGGTTTTTGGTACGTCGTTATTTGTGAGCATGGTTGTCAACTCTGCATACCGATCTGGGTTGACGACAACAACGGTGTGCAAATAATTTTTTGCTGCTGCGCGCACCATGGCTGGTCCACCGATGTCGATATTTTCTATCACTTCTTCGTGTGTTGCATCGGCCTTCGCCACGGTTGCTTCGAACGGATACAGATTTACAACTAGGACATCTATTTTGTCGATACCATGTTCCTTCAGAGCTTTTACGTGCGACGGATTGTCCATCACTGCCAGCAGTCCACCGTGAACGTTCGGGTGTAGTGTTTTTACGCGACCGTTCATTATTTCAGGAAAGCCCGTAATTGTAGACACCGAAACCACCGGAATTCCGGCTTCGCTTACCGCTTTTGCGGTGCCACCGGTCGACATTATGCGATATCCAAGGTCATGTAGGTGTTTTGCTAGTTCGGTAATTCCTGTCTTATCTGAAACGGATAACAGCGCTGTTTTTTGCATTCTTAAGGGAAGATTTTGTTTATGAGGGGAAGGATTATGAAGGACAAAACTACGAAACCCAATTTTCTTCCCCGGCAAAAGTTCCCCGGCAAGATTTAATAAATTTCCACATTAGACTTCCGACCAGTGGGTCAGTTTAGTATATTAGCACCCATCTCATCAACATTCATCCAGGAGACGCCATGGCGGCTGCAGACAAATCGGTTATCACGTGTGATATGGAAGGCATCATAGAAACGTTTAGTTCGGGTGCCGAGGCAATGTTTGGGTATAATGCACAAGAGGTTGTTTCGAGGCAGCGCGTTTCGTTGTTTTCGCCGGGCGAGATTGTCCTTCAGAATTTGAACACGTGGCTTACTTCTGCGGTGAAGGATGGCGAGTATGTGACCGACACTGTTTTTATTCGAAAGAACGGTGACGAATTCGGTGCTCGAATTAGAATTTCACCGACGTTTAAAGGCGGGGTGCAAATTGGTTATTGCGGCGTAACAGAGGAGTTGAGTGAAGTAGTTGATGTTCCAATTAAAACTGCTACGAAAATTATTCGGTGGTTAGTTATCACCAGAGCTCCGTTTTTGACCGCGGCGTTGACACCGACATTTATTGGACTGGCATATAGTAGTGGTGTAGTAGGAATTCCGATTGTGTGGACACATGCAATACTTGCCATTCTGGGCGTAGCATTCCTACATTTGGCTAGCAATGTTTTTAATGATTATTTCGATGTTAAGAATGGAACTGATGCTGCAAACTCGAAATATTTTGTGCAGTATTCGGGTGGCAGCAGAGCAATTGAAATGCGATTGATAGATTTAAAAGGTACTAGAAATGTGGCCATTGGTTTGGCTATTGCAGCACTAGTTATTGGCGTCTATTTAACCAGCGTTGTTGGCACAGGAGTGCTTGTGATAGGAACCATTGGTTTGTTCCTGGGCTTCTTTTACACCGCGCCGCCCATCAGACTGGTTGCCAGGCATGGTCTGGGAGAGATTGTTATTGGACTGGCCTTCGGTCCGTTAATTACGATGGGAATGCACTACGTTCTTACTTCCGCATATTCTTGGGAAGCATTTTTGTTTGGAATTCCGGCGGGACTTCTAACCACAAATATTTTGGTTCTTAATCAAGTGCCCGACGAAGAGGGCGATGCCTCTACAGGAAAAAATCATCTCATCGTAACGTTCGGAAAAAAGAGCGCCATACTTTTCTACTCAATGTTTTGGATGCTCAGCATTGCAGTCACAGTGTGGCTTGGGCTAATGTATGGAAAGCCCCTTCTCAACATCTCAGCACTGGTGAGCTTAATGTACGGTGCATGGATTATCTCGTATATGCGCAAACACATCTTGCTTAGAACTCTGGTGAAGGCTAATGTGAACACCATTAAACTTCAGATTGTTGCTACGGTATTATTTGCGCTTGCGTTAGTTGTTACGTGGTGAGTGTGTAGTGAGTGCGTGGTAAGTGCGTGCTGAGTACCTGGTTATCACGAGGTGAGTGCGTGGTAAGTGCGTGCTGAGTACATGGTTATCACGAGGTGAGAACTTCGTCGGCAACGTGAAATGATCCGCATACAATAGTTGGACCGGCAAGTTGTGCTGACCTAAATGCATCAGCGACAGATGCGTGAACGGTGTACGAAATTGAACTGAATTCAGTTAGTAGTTTTTCAAGTTCGTCAACCGATGCTGCGCGAGCAATTTTAGGTGTGCACAAATGGAAATGTCCGGCAAAAACAGCTGCAGCTTTTAGCATGCCCGCGACATCTTTGTCTTGCATAGCGCCAAACACAACGTTCCAATTCGGAGTGACATAGCCAGCGGCCGACAGCGTGTTGGCCAATGTTGTAATGCCGGCAGGATTGTGCGAAACGTCAAGCACGGTGGTCGGCGTTTTGTTTATGAGCGTTACGCGACCATACAGGCCACTCTGCTCTCGTACATGCTCGATTCCATAACGCAGCTGATCGGCGTTTATGAAATAGAGTCGTTGCAAAAATGGAATCGCCGCCAAAACTGTCGCAACGTTTGCGGCCTGATGCGCACCGGCAATATCTACGTTGTAGTAATGCAAAAAATCATCGTCGATAACGCTTACACTCATGCTAAGATCGGGATGAACGTGATCGATTTCGACCTTTACTACATCATCGGCAAAAACCACTTGCGAATTTATTTTTTCTGCAATGTCGGTGAGCGTTTTATATACCTCAGCTCGGTGATGCGGCGACTGTTCCGAAACGATAACTGGAATTCCGCATTTAATAATGCCCCCTTTCTCAGCGGCAATTTTTGCGATGGTATTCCCCAGATATTCCGTGTGATCTAAATCGATTGCCGTGATCACACTCAAAATTGGCTCCACCACATTTGTCGCATCCAGCCGTCCGCCCATGCCCACTTCAATCACGGCCACATCCACGCGCTGCTCAGCGAAATACTGAAACGCCATTGCAGTAGTCACCTCGAAAAATGTTCCGCCAATCTGTCTAGCTTCTTCCATTAGGGGGCTTGCCAGGCGTGCCACGTCGGAGTCGGAAATATTTTCCGCGTTGATTTTTATGCGCTCGTTAAAGCTGACGATGTGCGGTGAAGTGTAGAGTCCAACCTTGTACCCCGCGCTTCGCAAAACCGAAGCAAGAATGCTACTTGTACTGCCCTTACCGTTTGTACCTGCAACATGAATTACGGGAAACAAAAGGTGTGGATTATTCAGCGTCTGCAACATTTGTTGAATGCGTTCCAATCCCGGCTTGATGCCTTGGAACGTCATGGCAAACAATTGGTGGAGTAATTCTTTGTTGGGGTCTTGTAACATAACATTCAAAACTAATCAGAACAAAAAAAAGAGTCCTGAGCAAAACGCTCAGGACTCTAATTACTAATCAACTTGCGGTGATTTTACGCTGTTGGCTCTTCCGTGCTAGCGGCATCCTCTGCAGGAGCGTCGTCAGCAGCTACGTCATCAGCAGCAGCCTCAGCAGCAACTTCAGCAGCAGCCTCAGCAACAACTTCAGCCGGAGCCTCAGCGACAACTTTAGCTTTCGCCTTCGCCTTTGGAGCTTTTTTGACTGGTTCTACAACGCGGTCACCATTATCATCTTCGTCGATAATGATGTCGGGAATCTGAATTCCAGAATAGTCCAGACCCAATTCTTCAACCGGGAAAGAATCTTCAAGATCTTCCATGGTTGTCGAAGTTGAAGCCGAACCGTCCGTATTGTATTTGTCAGCATTTGGAACCGGGTGTTTCGCATTGTATGCGTCAATCTCTTCGGCACCTCTACCGCGCAAATACTCAACTGCGGAAAGAACAATCTTCTTCTGCTCTTTATCAAACTCTACAACCTTAATCATCAACGTATCATCAGGGTTGAAGAAGTCTGCAATGTTCCGAACAGGTGCGAACGAAAGTTGTGATACCGGAACGAATCCATCAACACCCTGAGGAAGTTCAACAATCACACCTTTATCGATGATGCGAATGATTTTACCTTCAGTTTCGGTGCCAACACCAAATTCGTTCTCAAAGATATCCCATGGGTTTTCGCTGATCTGCTTATGGCCAAGAGAAATCCGACGGTGCTCGTTGTCGATAGCAAGAACGATAACATCAAGTTCGTCGCCCTTCTTCACAAACTCACCCGGATGACGAATTTTCTTTGTCCAAGAAAGGTCAGAAATGTGAACCAGTCCATCAACACCAGGCTCAAGTTCAACAAACACACCAAAGTTGGTGAGGTTGCGAACAATACCTTTGTGCGTTGAATCAACCGGATACTTAGCTGTTAGGTCGTTCCAAGGATCAGGCTCGAGTTGCTTCATACCAAGGGCAAGTTTGCGCTCGCCTTTGTCGATACTCAATACAACCGCGTTAACAACTTGACCCAAGCTCACAACCTGCGATGGATGCTTAACGTGCTGAGTCCAGCTCATCTCACTAATGTGAATCAAGCCTTCAACACCTTTTTCAATTTCAATAAACGCGCCGTAGTCAGTCAAGGAAACAACCTTGCCGGATACCGTCGAGTTCGGCTCGTAACGTTCCGAAATCTGATCCCATGGATGAGGTGTTAGTTGCTTCATTCCCAACGAGATTCGTTTGCGATTCTCATCGTACTCAAGGACCACAACTTTAACGTGCTCATCAAGTTGAACAATCTCACTTGGATGAGTAACTCTACCCCATGATAGATCTGTGATGTGTACCAAACCATCAACACCACCAAGGTCAACAAATACTCCGAAGTCTGCGATTGCTTTAACCACACCTTCAAGTACAAGACCCTTCTCAAGTAGCTCAAGAATTTTTCCGCGTTGTTCAGCCAAGTGCTCTTCAAGCAATACCTTATGACTTACAACAACGTTCTCGCTAGGATGATTTACCTTAACTACACGAACGTCGAGAGTTTTTCCAACCCATGCGTCGAAGTCACGAACCGGACGAACATCGATTTGCGATCCCGGAAGGAAGGCCTCGATACCCAAAAGGTCAACAACCATTCCACCCTTGATTCTACGCAGAATGTGTACAGGAGTGATAGCCTGAGTTTCATGAAGCTTAAGAATATCTTCCCAAGTTTTCATGAAGTCAGCGCGACGTCGACTAAGAATTAGTCGTCCTTCGCCATCTTCTATCTTCTCAACAAATACGTCAACGCCATCACCCGGTAACAAAGTCTCGGCACCAACAAATTCAGCGCGCGGAACAATACCTAGTGATTTGAATCCGATGTCGACTAAAATTTCATCCTTGGTTACCGATACCACTGTACCGTGAACCATCTCATCTTCTTTTACACGTGAAAGTTTGTCATCGAACAAGCTTCTAAACGCATCATCTGTCATCGACACGTCATCCAACTCCCCTTCGAGAATTTTAGCCATGGCAGATTTTGTGTTGATTGCTTTTTGAGCAGCACGCATAGCAATCGATTCCATCGATGTCTCTTCAACAAATGTTGTTTGTGCTGCAACAGCCTCAACTGCGCTTACTTGTTCTTCAACTACTTCTTCAGCCACCGCTACCGGAGCTTCCGGTACTGCAACTGTTTCTTCTTCCACCACTTCCACAGCTACTTCAGGCGCATCGTTCGCCGTATCGGCTGAACTGTCCTGTGTAACTTCATTTTGATCTTCTGTCTGTTCCGACATGTAATACTCCGAACCAAACGAATTACTTTGCGCGGCCCTCCGCATCGCATTCGTCGCTAAAGGTTATTGAAACAAGTTTAGGGCCCGAGAAAAGAGTGTTAAAATATGGAAAAAACGCGAATTAATGGTAAAAGGGGCTCTCCCAGGCTGTGTGTTAATAACTCATGGGTAACTTCGGGGCGCTTGCGAGGTTGTTGTATGTGGTCTGGCGTTTTGCCATTTTTACATAGAAAAAGTAGGAAAAATGGACTGGTTTGATGCATTTGATGAAGTTTTTGCTTCGGTTGAACGATACGCAAACGAACATGGTAAGCCCCCTCACGAGCTGGCTGTGTCATCCGCATTGTACAACTGGATTGCCGAACTTCAGCACGAGTCCGACATGCTTGGGGGCATGGAGAGCACCGAATCCGTCATTCTTGAAACACCACACGGCAAGGTGCCACTGGTGATTAATGACGAGTTGTCGCCGTACGAAATCATACCGCAGTAGACAATTAGCAATTAGCAATTTCACATTGGATATTAAGATTGGCATCATCAAATGACCAAATCATCAAATTCAATTAGCAATTAGCTCGTCCCTCGTCGCGCTCGGGACTCGTAAATCGTAATTCGTAATTCGTAAATCGTAAATCGTAATTCGTA
>JABMNI010000040.1 GCA_013204605.1 Ignavibacteria bacterium | reverse complement strand
CGTAATTCATAATTCGTAATTCATAATTGATAATTGACTTCGTAGAAGTCCAGAGCGTCAACCTCTTCATGAATCTTCACACGCACTCCAATTGGAAGCGTGAGTTTTTTTGACTCGTGTCCGTACATGATGTTTGAAATTATTGGACCCGTCACCCACGCCGACTGTTCTTCAATCAATTCATTAACATCACGATGTGGTGTGTTACCCGGATTCTTCGACATTGTAAACTGCCCAAAACAGAGCGCCGCCAATTCGCCACTTGGTTGGTTGTTGTCATTTAACATTTGCAAACGCAACTGCGTAAGAAGTCGGTCCAACCGATACGTTTCCTCGGCAATATCTTCAACCAACAAAATTGTACCGTCCAACTTAGGCATAAACGGCGTGCCCATGATAGCGCCCATCATTGATAGGTTGCCTGCCAAAAATGTCCCGCTAGCCGAACCAGATTTATTTCTCTTTGCAGGATACGACTGATTAATTATGCCAAGGGGCTTTGTAGATTGTAGCACGCGCCAAAAAATTTCTTCTGATTCAGCGTCGAAATCTTCCGCCATATCCACGCTAGGCAGTGCACCGCTAAACGTAACGAGACCAATCTTTTTCAGCAATGCAAATTGAAGCGCTGTGGTATCGCTAAACCCCACAAAAATTTTTGGATTTTTTTCAATCAGCGAATAATCTATTCTGTCCAACAGTCGCGGAGTCCCATAGCCCCCTCTCGAACAAAAAATTGCATCGATAGCGGGATTCGCAAACATTTCGTGAATATCAGATAGTCGCTCAGCATCGGTGCCCGCCAAATATTCGGCAAATCTGCCGTGAACATGGTTGCCAAGCACCACAGTGTGCCCTAGACCCTCTAGGTACGCAATGCCTCGTTCCAGACGTTGAAGGTCGCGCTGGGGTGATGCTGGCGCGATTATGCCTATTGTTGCCTTCTTAGGAAGTACCTTTGGGAGAATCATATGCTAAAATGTGGAAATCTAGGTTGATAATGTGTTGATAATGTGTGGATAATGCCACAAGTACGTGGAAATTATGGGTATAGCGTCGATTTCACCTATTCGTAACTTATTGTTGGGCTTGACCTTACAGATTAAACGGCGTAGAATTGCGGAGATGGCACGGGATTTGGAGGCTTCACCCTCCCTACGAGTTATGACTAAAGTAACTATACATATCGCCTCCTTATTCACTTTTTTAGTGATCTGCGCAGTTTTGCCTGGTACAGTTGGTGCTCAGCAAAACATTGGCGGAGTAGTAAATCAATACGTTCAAGTAACTGAAATCTCGCCCTGCGACAGTCTGTTGCGCGTGGGTAATCCGGCCAATTTTTCACCTGGTGATCGTGTTTTGATTATTCAGATGAAGGGGGCTAAGATAGTAACCGCAAACGATAGCACCTTTGGAAATTTTACAGATTTGAACTGGGCAGGCTGTGCGGAGTTTTTAACTATTACGCGAATAAATGGCGACCAATTTTATTTCGGTTCTAAACTAGTTCACACGTACGATCCCGATGGTAACGTGCAGCTTGTAAAAGTGGCTCGGTATAAATCAGCGCGAGTTACAAAAGATATTGTGGCTCGACCTTGGAATGGAAGCATTGGTGGTGTAGTTGCAATTGAAGTTGAGGAAGATTTAACCTTGAACGCAGACATTACAGTTTCGGGTCAAGGTTTTCGAGGTGGCGTTGTTAGTGTACCTGTAAGCAGGTGCAGCGTGTACGCGCAATTAGTCAACTGGAGTTTTGGAACTTCGGGAGCTAAAGGTGAAGGCATTGTGAACTTGCCAGTTATCTATCAACCGGCAGGACGTGGTCCACTTGGTAACGGCGGCGGTGGTGGCAATGGAAATAACGCTGGTGGCGCAGGTGGTGGAAATGGTGGAAACGGTGGCGACGGAGGATCGGCAAACCGACATTGCGATTTGGATAAGTTTGTTGGTGGACGACCAGGTAAAGGACTCGATTCACTCGTTCCAAAACAAAGATTTTTCTTTGGCGGTGGTGGTGGCGGTGGTCATCAAAATGATACGCTTGGTACTTCCGGCGCGAATGGTGGGGGAATTGTATTTCTAATTGCTAAGACAATTATTTCATATGGTCACACAATTTCTGCCGACGGCCAAAGTGTACTTAAACCGGCAGAGTGGGACGGGGCTGGCGGCGGAGGCGCTGGTGGAACTATCTACATAGATGCAGCGAAAATTTACGATACGTTAAATGTATCGGCCCGTGGCGGTGACGGTGGAATTATTAGTCACAAATTCAATGCTCATGGTCCTGGCGGTGGTGGAGGTGGCGGAGTAATTGTGTACAAACAGCCTACGGAAAATGTAGTGTCGAATGTATCGCCCGGAGTTAATGGAACGCATACATATCCGGATAACGACGCATTTGGATTAGCCTGGGATTCTAAACCTGGAGACACCGGTGTTGTTATAAATCGGTTCAATTGGAAAGTGCCTGCCGATTTAATACTATCAGCCTGGGGTGGTGGTCCAATATGTCCGGGTCAGATGCAGATATTAGGCGCTTCGGATGGGTATATTAAATACAAGTGGAGCAATGGGGCAAATACGAAGTTCACTACGGTATCAACACCGGGTGTGTATTCCGTTATTACCACAGATTCGAGCGGATGTGTGTACACTGCTGGAGGACTAAGAGTTTGGGATAATTCGCCACAGTACACCGTTGATGCGCAGTTAGATTTTGGGACAGTAGACTTCAAGAAGGCCTACACAAAATCATTTGCAATAACCAACAACGATGACGATTCTCTAGTGATACAAAGCATCGGACTTTCAAACGATTTCATAGTAATTCAACCCGCAAGTTTTCCAGTGAGTATTGCTCCGGGCAAAAGGCTTGACATTTTGGTTTCATTCTTTGCAGACGAAGACAGATCCTATTCGGATACGTTAGATGTAGTGGTGTTGGCACCTTGTCCGTCGAGCAGGGTGGTTGATGTTACAGCCGTAGTGAACCCAATTAAGATTGTAGTGTATCTATCAGACACAACGGCAAAGACCGGCGACTTAGACTTTCCAATTCCGATTCGAAGCAATTTAGTGCCCGACACTATTTCACTTCCGGATACAAAAATGAGATTGACAGTTCGTTTTGATTCTAAGTTGTTTGCTCCAAAATCTGTTACGGTAGGAAGTATTGTTTCGGATAACATTGACTTGATTGGTCAGAAAAGGACGTTAACAATTGAGATTGAATCGATTGACATCAAGGGCGGATTAATGACGTTGACAGAGTTTCGTGGCACGGTTTTGTCGGCAGCCTTGGTCGAGTCACCACTCGAGCTTGTCAGTGTGGAATGGTTGAAGGTGTGGCAGAGTCCGAGAACTACGGTTCGTGACGGAAATCTGGCAGTTCTAGGCGTCTGTTATCAAAAGGGTAGGATTGTAAGGCTGTTTGCGTTGCCAACGTTAAGTGTGTCACCAAATCCTGCTAGCGACGACTTAAATACAAGCATTCTGATGACCGCTCCAGGACTGTACACATTGAGAATTATTGACATTCAAGGCATGGAAGTTTACAGCAATAACATCGAGCACAATTCTATTGATAAAACAGAATACGTCAACAACATATCAACAAGAAGTTGGAGTCAGGGACTGTACTTTGTTGTGTATACTACACCATTGTTAACCACGTCGCAAATTATAGTTATTGAGAGATAGGGGCAGATAGGGTATTAAAAAGTACGTAAGTCTAGTTTAACCCAGATTACGCGCATTAGGGCTATACTGCGAAAGACATTCAACGCTTTAGTAAGAACCATCTTGATATAAGCAGATTGTAATTGGTGTCATATTGTCCCGGAGAAAATGTCCGCGAGAGAATGAGACTTTATCCAGTTTCGTGGCATGTTAATGCTTGTGAAATGCAATGACTTTGATACTAGAATGTGTATAAATCCTGGTCTTTGCCTGAAACCAATGTGGAATCCGTAAGTTGAGTATTCAGTGTATAACTTTAACAAATAGGAGTTGACAATGAGAGTTGTAAATATGTTGATTTTCGCCAAGAGCCAAGAGCCAAGAGCCAAGAGCCAAGAGCCAAGAACTAGGCTGTTTAACTTGTTTAGCGTTGTGGATCTTCGTCGCGTGGTTTAGTGATGCGCATGCGCAACCATGGAGATTGGAGCCTAGTATGAAAACGGGACAGCTATCTACAGAATGGGGTACGGAAGCTACGCGAGTATATATCAAGCAGAGGAGGGATGACAACGGCACCATCATTCCAAGTTATCACCGAATGGGTTTGCAATGGGGCTTGTACGCGGCAAGGATTCCCATGGCCTGGGAGATAACTATGGGAAGTTCCGATGTGCGAGTTCTAGTAGCAGATGACGCCACGGCGCCATATAATAGCAACGATGAACCAGTTCCCAGCTATGGATTTACGTCAGGTGTTGGATTAAACATGGATGCCACTCACGAAGTAAACACCATGGGTAATCTTGATGGCCGGGAGGATCTGGTTATGAATATTCATAGGCTTCAAACAGACGGATCCTATGTTACCATCGAAGATGAAGCTCAGAATAGCAGTCAAAATGGAAACATTCATGTCTTTGAGAAATTCGAAAATGAACGTTGGGTTCCTGATGTTGGTCAGAATTTAAACAATCAGCCTAATCTGTCGGGGAACTACATCGTAAGAATGTCTGCAACAGACAATCATGCTGTGCAATGTTTGTCGATAATGGCTTGCGCATCCAATGGAAAGGGAATGGTTGGTATTGCTCCGAACTGCAAGTACTTTATCTCGTCCTTAAGCAAAAATCCCTTAAGCCTCGATCTTGATCCAAGTTCACCTGGCCTTCAACTTCCACACATTTACAGTGCGTCTTCTGAATATGCTCCTTTTTCAATGAGTCAGAATGCCTTCCCTGTGGTCACGCCTACGCATCGTGGTGCATTCCAATTTCGAAAGACAGTTACGAGTTACGACCCACTTTGTCTGTATAAACCATCCATTAACTTTGACAAGCGTATGAATGTTAGTGCTTGGCAGGATACTCGAACAGTGGTTGCTAGCACCTGGAACGATGGAGTTGTTGTAAACACTACAGCCGTAGATGGTGTGGATCCTGATTGTGCATCATTCGACAGAGAGATTAATCTGTTCAAGTCCTATTTCGACAACAGTCCATCTACTCCGAAGTATTCGTTTTGGCATCAAAAGCCTGAGTTGCAGGGCACAACAGCAACGCCATCCAACGTTCTCTATGAAGCATCTAGCTCATGTGGTATAGCGCAGGATGAGAGCGAAGGGTGCTACAGACTCAAACTTCTTGGCAACTTGAATACGCCGCAAGCCTGGGCACAGCATCCGGATATTGTTGTTCCTAGTAGTATTCTATGCGAGGGAACAGGAGAAACCTATAAACAACATCTCGCTGATCAATCCTATGTATTGCCCTTTGTAAACGGTGTATTTGCACTCATGCGTTCTGTAGATGTGACAGGAGGGGTAAATCTAAGTACTGAAACATTGCTTGCAACTGACATTCAAATTAGTGGGTGCTATAACGATTACTATTCAGCAAATCCTGTGTTAGTAAACACGCGTTTGCAAACGGAGAATAAAATTGTATGGAAGAATGAGCTACACAGACGCATGCGCGACGTAATGACGTTCACGGCACGGAAAGTGCCAAACCCTACCTATACTTATACAACGCAAATCGGCGACCCAATGAAGCGTTCATGGTCATACAACTATGGCTACGGTCTGGTTGATGCCTACCGATGTGTAGCACAGTCTATTCCAGCAAAGGGTCAGAACATCTACGGCAATAATGATCAAATTAACTTTACCAACGGCACTACTATTAACGGAAAAAAGTATGTGCTTTTTGGTGCTTGGGGCAGAAGTGCAGGATCGTTTGAAAATAATAAGCTTCTATTTGACTCACCAGCTTTTGGCTTTACTCCAACTGGAGAGGATAGCCACCTGAGTTTTGGCAAAACGATACTCGGTAGTAACACCTACACTGTTGGAATAGACAATGTGTTATGCATCGATGGTATTGTTCAGTTTGATTACAACGGAACAATAACAACAACAAGCAACACAAATGGTAGGATCATGTTCAGTGGCTTTTTGCAGGGTAGTGGGTCAATAGTAGGTAACCTAACCCTTGGGGATGTTGTGTTCAAGAGTGGCACTATACAATTCTCACCAACAAGCAACGAAGAGTGCAAAGTATTTGGAAAAGTAGAGTTTCAAAACAACGCCGAACCAGTTTTTGCAACCACTGGTGTTACAAGGGTCTATCCGGCAGCATCAATTTTACTACAAGGTAGCAAGGATCTTGTTATTACTAACGGAGCGGTGTTGGACCTAGATTACGGCTGTGATATTGTTGCTGTAGCGCAAGGTAGAAAGGTCATCGTTGGTAACGGTGGCAAAATCAGAGTCAAGAACAATTCGCGTTCTGTCAACATCGATGCCGACGTTCTCGTACAAAGTGGTGGCGAAATTGAATTTATTTCGTCGGCACCCTTTAGCTCAGGCATTCATGTTAGGTCATTAAAGGTAGAAGGAACCGGAAAAATATCAGTTATAGGTCGTGCCAGTATCGATCCTGTAATTGGAACCACAGAATTACCTGTTGTGGAAATACCTGCTGCTACTGCCCCTGCCACCTCAGTTTTTATGTTTCCGAATGTTGGTAATAATCACGTCGATCTATCACATGCAAAACTCAAGTTACTCGAGAACGCTGCCATCAATCTTACGCAACAGGATACACTTTCGTTGGGAGGACTCGAAGGTAGCAGAAATTCTACAATTAGAGTCGATAATCAATCGATTCTTCAATTGGCAGCACAGCCAAATGCAAAATTCGAAACCGAAGGCAGGATCCTTGTAGAAGGGTTAAATCCGCAGTCGAAGTCAGAAGTAAATGCCATTATATTCGATGGCCAATGTTACGAGCAACCAGCTGTTCCACGTCTGGTGATCAAAACGGTGCAAAACCCATTTACGGGACTCACGGGCAACGATCCACTAGCCAAAGTGTTCACGGGTTTTCGTGCCCACAACGCCAAATTCAGCAATGTCTATGTTGACCTCGTGAATGCGCCTATCATTAACGGCTTTAGCAACCAGACTAATGATGGTTTTGGAGAAATTGCTCACTCAGACTTCCTTATGAATCGGAATCAGGTTAAGGGGCTTAGTGGTTTTGTAAGGGATGGTGCTATGCTGTCTGTTTACTACAACTTAGACCTACAAGCTCACCCAGAGATAAACGCACAGGATGTTGAATCGCGCATCAGAACAGTGAAGATTTCTAGCTGTTTGTTTAAGGACCCTGATGGTAAGTGGAATACATTCTACTATTATAGGAAGCCATTGGAGAATAGTAGTGGAGAGTATTTAGAGAATTTCCCTGAAGTGAGCGGCATTGCCACGACCAAGCTTTCCCACGTAAAAGTACAGGCCTCAAAGTTTGCATATCTAGCGTCAGGAGTTTCCTGTATTAGTAGCGGTTTCAATGAGTTTAGCTCGAACACGGTGGTGTATAGTTTGACGGGTTTTTCAGATCAGCTGAGTACAAACCAGATTTGTTTAAACCGCTTTGGCGAAACGCGACTTGGTGTGAATTTAAAGAACTCTCTGTTCAGCAGAGTATATGATAATGACTTTGGAAAGCCGTTGATAGCCTCCACAGAGGCTTTCTTTGAAGAGAATGCTGAGTTTATGGGAAATGCCATTTCGCATGAGAATTCAGGTAATCTGCTAATGCGTGGAAATGACATTGTGAATGCAAAATCCGGTTTACGCGCTACTAATGGCACCCAGATACTGGTTGACTCAAAAACTAGGTTTTTCCCAACAGAGAACTACTGGATTGTTCGTCATGAACACGAAGGCAGAAATGATCTAGATATGGATGGTACAAGGGTAAATGATAATCCCTTTCTTTTCAAATCGTTCTCCAGTGCCGTACCAAGAGTCAACTTTTCCTATGACTTCGATGTGACGTTGTATGCAAACCTCTTGGTTGAGTGTGGTTATAACAGGATTGACAAAGGAAGCCAATACCACCTTCATCGACAATTGGATGAGTCTCCCGACACCAGAAATGTTGTCAAAACTGTCCGTGTAAACAACAACGAATGGATTAGCACATCTGCCAGTAACCCTGCAGTGGAGATAAATGCTGTAAGATATGAACCGGGACTGTTTGATATAGTCGGAGATATTCTAAACGTGCATGACGTAACAGAGCCAGCGTGCTCGGCACTAGTTGGAGGTTGGGAAGTGCATTGCCCTTCCTATCTCTACCGAGACTCAGACGTTGACATTCGGTATTATGATGGCTACCGACCAAATGAATTCAGAATTGCCGATTTGGATACGGCAATTGTATGGATGAACAACATTAATCTTGGAGCAGAACAAAGATTCGATGCCGTGGTTGCTGCTTTGGAAATCGTCACCATCTTACAAGACATTACATATAACATTTTGTTCGAAGCAGCCTGTGACTCCGTTATAGCCGATACTTTGTTACCATGCTATGTAAGAATGAAGGCACTTACCGCGGGCATCTATTCCTTGGATGTCTCAAATAGACACCAGGAAGCTATGGCCAGGATTGATTCACTGGATGTGAATGGCTGGCCATGCTCAGAAATCGACACGTTTTCGGTTACGTCATTGCTGGATATAGTTCGAAGTAACGTAATGCATTCCTACGATTCAGCAACATCAGCTAACATTGCTACGATGGTTACAAATGCTACGGAGGTTTCCCGTCTGCAGTACTTTGAAGAAGAGGAGTTTGGAAAAAGGGCAGGACGGCAACCACAGCAAACAGCAACTGTTGGTTCATTGAGAGTTTCTTACTCACAGGTTAATGCTCTACTTGTTGAAAATATTGGCAAGCATAATCGAACAGTGCAGGTTCAGGTAGTTTCTGTGATAGGTCAACTACTGTCACAGCAAACTTTTGAGCTGCTAAGCAATACCTCTGCATTTGTAAATATTGAGGAATACCGTGGTGCGGTTCTGCTAAGAGTGATGAGTGGTTATGAGCAACATACTTTACCTCTATTGCTGCCATGAGAAGTACTGTAAACATAGTGGTTTCGTTCTTGTTTCTATGTAGCTTCAGCGCTACCTGTCAAGAGGACTACATAAAGGTGTTCCCAAATCCACTAAACGACACACCAATACCTTATAGTGGCATTTGGAGACCAATTGTAACGGATGATGCAACAATTGCAATATTCAACTATACGATGAATACTGAAACTCTTACCTGGTCCTTGCTGCCCAATGGGGGTTTAAATGAGTTTGAAAATGGATTTGATAACAAGGACTGCGACCCTGTAGTACTACCAGATGGCAAGTGGTACTACTATAAAGATTACG
Organism: Ignavibacteria bacterium; assembly: GCA_013204605.1. Lineage (GTDB taxonomy): Bacteria > Bacteroidota > Ignavibacteria > Kapaibacteriales > Kapaibacteriaceae > JABMNI01. The sequence continues at coordinate 25,098 of JABMNI010000040.1, read as the reverse complement.
ATCGGCGCTTTAGACCATACAGAAAGTATGTTATGCGCTATGACCCCATGGATGGTGCTAAGGAGATTGTAGATTCATTTTACTATACAGATACTGATGGTATCATCCGTCACCCTGCAGGCGTATATGTATCGTGGGGGGGCTCGGAGCCGTTACACATCTGGTGGCCTGCGCAGAATCTGCATCATGTTAGACTGTTGCCAATTCGAATAGAGAGCGCGCGAAAAATGATCGTATCACAGGATGGTAGAGTGTTGTATGAAACTGGCGAAAGCACTTATCCACACTTGATGAAGACTTCAGATCTAGGAGTTAGTTGGGATACGCTGTTCAGCTTAAGTGAAAATTACAACTCAACACCAACAATATTCGGACGATACATTAACAACGTCAGAAGTAGGTTCGACAACACTAACTATTTTATAGATATAGACGGATTGGATAGTATTGCAACAAAATCTCGTGCTTCGAGTGATAGTTATGTCGAAACGCCGGACACACTCTATACAATAACCTATTGCGGAATTATTCATTCAACACTTAGTGAATACTATGAAAAATATAGCCTAGACACCAATAAGTACTGCTCGCCAAAGAATTCACCTCCACTACACACCATTGCAAGACCATACTATTCAGCCCACCTTCCGGATGGCCGGACATTTATGATGTCGGACGGTATGCCAGATTCAATATTCATTACATCTATCACTCCCATAACAGTACGTCCGTTCAAGATAGATGACCTTCTGTATTCGTGCGATACAATACAGTTAGTTGTTCGAGGAGAGAACAGACACAAGGTGACGTTTACGTATTCCAACAATGCAGGAATGAGTATAGCCGGTCGAATACAACGTGAACTGTCGGACCTTGTAACATTTGTGCGTGAACCAGGCTTTACGGGTCGTTTCACGATGGTAGCAACCGATGGCAGTTTTATCGATACCATTTACTGCGCCGATATTCGAAACCAAAACGAATTCAATATAAAGCTCTATCAGCACTACATAGCCAAGCCCATAACGGGTACATTGCTCGAGGCAACACCAGAAACAAAACCACACATAGCACTAATGAAGTGGTACCGCAACGGCTCGCCTCTACCTTGGGAAGAGCTGGATGGAAGAAGTGCGTTAGAATTACTTGACCCTATACCCGGACGCTACCACGCAGTAGTGATGACTAGGAACTGGTGTGCCACGGTAACCGATACGATAGAAATCGTAGGCACAGGCATAAACGATGCCTCCACCATAGCATGGCCCGAAGCTTCTGTCACCTGCGATATTGTGGACCTCAACGGACGCTTTATAGTACGAGGCGCAAACATCGACAACCGCTCCGAGTTACTGTCGCTTTCTGAAAATGTGAACAACGGTTTTTTAATGGTACGCGATATACAAGGCAAGGTACTGCGTGTGTATTCCGTTTTGCACGGAGAGCTGTATCAGTTTAATCAAAAGTAGCCCCGAAGAGCGTATGTTAAATAAAAAGCCACATGATTCTGAAACCGTCGTAGGTTGTGAATACCAACAACAACAATCTAAACGGAGGAATCATGCGGCCAATGAGTCAAGCTACGAAAGAGAATGACAATTCGAATCGAATATACATCGGAATGGATGTTCATAAAAAACATATTGACGTAACGTTGATGTCACAGCATATAGTTCTGGCACAAGCGCATATTCGATCCAATATAATGGAAGAGTACATTCGAAAAGTGAAGAGAAAGTATCCGGGCAAACAATTGACGGCAGCTTATGAAGCTGGATTTAGTGGATTTGCGTTGTGTAAGCAGTTGAATGCACTTGGAGTAGAAACCATCGTGGTCAATGCCGCGGACATTCCAACAACGAATAAGGAGCGCACAACGAAAAGCGACCGATCAGACAGTATGAAGATTTGCAAGGCTCTCAAATCAGAAACACTTCGAAAGATTTATGTGCCGAGCGATGAACAACTTGGCGATCGAGATCTTGTTCGGTATCGTTCGCGCCTGCGTCAGGAAGTGTCCAAACACAAGACACGCATTAAGATGTTTATTCACAGATACGGCATACACATACCAGATGAATTGGATACGTCGCATTGGTCGAAGCCATTGAGGGCTTGGCTCGGAATGAGAACGTTACCCAGCGCATCGGCGCAGACTACATTTGGGATCATGCTAGAGAATCTCGAGACTTCAGAGATAGCGTACCAGAAGCATTTGCGGCGGATTAATGAATTGGCCTCTAGTCCAAGGTACGCAGATGATATGGATCTCTTGTGTACGATACCTGGCATAGGTAGACTAACGGCTATTACTATACTAACCGAATTGAATCCGATATCACGATTCCGCACAATCGACCATTTAGCTAGTTACGTAGGCCTAGTACCGATGCGGCATCAGAGCGGCTCGTCAGACCGATCGATGCCAATGCAGCACCGCGCTCAGCAAGAACTACGCGTGGCCTTGGTCCAATCTGCTTGGATGGCAGCAAGGTCTAGCGACAGATTCAGGGCCGCCCACATCGAGAAGCGGAAGAATCGACCGTCACAGGTTGCCATTATCTACGTCGCAAGAAAACTTCTCAATACGATATATACTGTTTTGAAAAATTCCCAACCATACGTGGAGCAGTCCTCGAAACAATAACGATAATCAATACTAACACTACTGTCTAACGTGAGGGTATGCTAGTCGCCCCTTGCGGCCTGCTTGCAGTGACCGCTTTCCGTAGAGTGCGCCCTCACGTTCTAATATGAACTTGCGGCCTTGGTTTACCATGGACCTCTAATAGAAGGATGAGCAGTACTGTGTTGTTCAAACCATAACATATTTCCAACCACTTTGGGTCGGACACATTTGGATATTTACATAGAAGGAGCGCCATGATTGTAGCGGCTGCATTGGAGATTATAACTATTTTGCAAGACACGATGTATAAGAAAGTTTTGCTGTTACCATGATGAAACGCTTTCTGATAGTGAGTTTGCTAGTATTAACAGCATTGAACCCTGTTAGAGGTCAGGATGATGAATACATCACGATGCCTAAATCGCCGTACCCTGACTAGCAAATACATGTTAAGCTTGTGTCGTACCCACTTCTGTGGTCCCCATCCAACCACACGTATAGATCGTATGTAAGAATTGGACATAATCAAAAATTTTCACGTTTTCACTTACTTTTCACAAATCACGACTGACTCAAATCATATCCGAAGTATGCAATGTACTTGTCTAAAATTCATTGGCAGTTTTTGCAGATAGTCAGAAGTGACATTGCGAAATCCCATTCGCAGGTATTCAGCGTTAGTACACGCTTGGAGAAATGGGCAAATACACCAGTTCTTTTCTGGTTTCCATTTCATCGTCGATTATTTTAATCCCTGCATCTGATTCCCATTCATTATATACGATGGGATTATTCATCAACCTAGCCATCAACACATCCTGTTCTTTAGCAATTCGTTTTGCCTCTGAATACGGAACGTTTGGCATGAATGTAACCAGCGTGTATTGAGGCACAAACTTGGTTGGGTAACGCTTAAACATAAAGCCCTCAATCCTTTTCCTACGCAGAAAATCTTTGTCGGCAACCTTGTCACGCATTTCAATAAAATTTTGAACAGCAAGATCGGCAATTGCGTCACCATCCGGTTTACGATGATGTTCGTACAACTGTAAAGCCCGTTCCCAATTATCGTTTGTATAATCCAAACAGTCAATAAGTACTCGGCAATCTTCGAAACCACAGTTCATGCCTTGTCCGTAGAATGGTACCAAGGCATGGGCAGCATCGCCGATAAGAACAATGTTGCTATTTCTGGTCCACGGGGAACACTTCACAGTTACTAGTGATGATTCCGGATTGGAAAAGAAGTCTTGCAGCAATGTGGGCATCAAAGGAACTGCATCGGCAAAGTGCGTTGCAAAAAATTCTGTAACCGCATTCTCAGTAGTAAGGTGTTCGAAACTTACGGGCCCCTTATGAGCGAGAAAGAGCGTTACGGTAAAACTGCCATCAAGATTTGGAAGTGCAATCATCATAAAGCTATGACGCGGCCAAATGTGAAGTGCATTCTTATCCAACTGAAAACCACCATCAGGTGTTGGCGGAATATGTAACTCCTTGTAGCCGTGATCGAGATATGATTGTGAGTAATCAAATCTATCGGTACGTAACAACGCATCGCGGACGGCGCTGTAGGCACCATCGGCACCAATAAGTATATCGCTTTGAGCCGTCTGTAAATTATTCGGCTCTTCACCGAATACGGCGGTTGCGGAATCGACATCAATACTCTGGCATCTCGCATTGAAATGGATGGTAACTCCGTTGGCTTCGGCCATCGTCATGAGCATCATGTTCAGGTCTCCGCGCGAGACGCTGTTAATGGCCTGATCGTCAACACCGTATGGCTGCTTTGAAATGCCCCCGTGCTCATCATGCATTATTCGATTTCGCATTGGGATAGCAATCTTGCGAATATCCTCTGCAAGTCCGGCCATTTCCAAGGCCATCAGTCCGCGGTCGGACATCGCAAGATTTATCGACCTACCAGCCAACATACTCTCGGTTCTCATATCAGCGCGTCGTTCAAAAATTTGCACCATATAGCCCCTTTTAGCAAGCATGATACCCAATAGACTTCCAACTAATCCCGCGCCGGCAATTGTAATTGATTTCGACATTGTTTTACTCAACTTTCGTTTTACTCAACTTTTTTACTCGACTTAATAATACATGGAAAGGGGCTCAAATCTGGGGTTGACAAACAACGCGGAACCGGGTGCGCTAGTATTTGCAAGCAGCCACTGAGTGGAAGGGGCTTGAGATTTGAAGCGTCCAATTTTTGTGCACGCTATATCAACATCAATCCAATTACCCTGGTGAGTGATAACGACAATAAATGGTTTGTTGGTGGTTTGCGATGTTGGAACCGTGGTTGACTTACCGTCTAGTTCTGCCTTAACTTCATCACGACCAATAGTTAGAATGAGTCCGTTGCGCAGGCTTGTTGAATCATCGAATGGCGTAGACCTGAATTCCAAAGTTAGTAACGTGCCGTATCTGAGTTGTACATCGGAACTAAACACACCATCTGTTACATTCACACACCGCATTGCAATCTTACTGTCGCCTGAAATTTGAATTGCATTTCCGGACACCACGTCCACACTGTCGTAGTTCTTCAAGATGCGTCCTTCAACCGGCCAACCAGTGTCTTTGTTTAGGTCGAACACCCATGGATTGCAACTGACAACTAGCACCGTAAGAGCGAAGAAAGGAATAAACAACAGCTTGGGGAAAGTGGCACTGCACAATGCAGCGGAGACTGGAGTATTACTCATGGGGAAGCCCCCTACCATATCGGAGTTCATTGCTTCCGAAAATTCTATCAAACAAACTAAGACCAACGCCTACGTAGATAGCCTGAAAGCTATCAATTCCTTGCACGCCAATCTTATCTCCAAACACGCGAGCAGTGGCCGAGCCCACGTTGCCACTGGCATAGCCTGCAACAATTTGTAGCGTTGTGTTGTCGGCTATTGGCATTAAAGCGCGGAAGCCGGTATGTATAAAATTTGAGGGGGCGTAATTGTATTCGAGGAATGGCTGGACAGTAAATCGGTTGCCGAATGGGTTCCAGAAGTAACTCACGCGGATTGGAAGTACTCCTATTCCGAATTCTTGCATTCCCATAATCAGAACATTCAACAAGGAAGTTCCAACTGCAAAACGTTTGTCTAGAATGGGCAGCGCAACTTCTGCACTGGCAACTCTGCCGGCAATTCCACTTAGCAAGGGCTGCGGCTTTGACGGATCGTTGGTTGTAAAAATGGAAAAGTTGGTGTTTGCTCCGATCAATGCAAAGTCTGTCACTTCAACGTGCCAGGCTGAGTGTTCGTGGTTCTTCCATTCAGTCTCCAACTCTTCTTCACGATTCAGAAAATCCAAGACAGAGGTTCCAATCCCGATGTACGGAAAATTCACGCTATTACCATCGACCAATTTAGTTACACCCAACGCGTATCCTGCGTACACACGCAGGTTCAGTCCGCCAATACTACCCAGGTCAGCCGAGACCGAGGTGTTAACGTACGGCGACGGAACAAACGAAAGTGAAAACTGCGGTCTAATACACAGGTAGGGAATTTTGTTTGACAGGTAGAAGCGTTTGTGAACCGATAGTACTCCAGCACCTGTTAATGTGTAACCATCGGCGTTATCGGGTCGGATTACTTCGTAGCCGGTAATACCTACCGACCAATCGTGAGCGTCGCCCAACCACCGCAGACGCCATTCAGCAATTCCAAACCGATAAATGTATCCACTGAATAGTGCTCCTGTATTTGCCGGTGCAGGCTCTTGCGTGAGTATCCTATCTAGCTCATAAAACACTCCGAACAAACCAGTTTGGGTTGAGCCCCCTCCCAAATCAGTGCCCATTAAACCGATACCTTCAAACAATCCGAGGCGAATGAAGTTTGGATATTCTCGTATTGCAACGCTATCATACTGGACCACGGAACGGTTTATAACTACGGTCCTCGAAGAAGGGTAAATGATGCCGTTGTCTCTGTCGCCAGGTTGATTTTTGACAGTTTCCGACACCACGGTGTCGATTGTAGTGTGTGTGTGCACGTCCCTCTCGGTGCGTGTATAACTCACACATCCAAACAAAAATGTCAGCGCAACAAACGCCATCGTCAATGAGAAAAAGTGTCGAGAATTTTTCATGTGAATCGTACCGTTAGTGAAGTCAATTCATCCAATGTTGCCGTAACCACATCGCCACTATGCACTGCGGCAACACCACTTGGAGTTCCCGTAAAAATGCAGTCGCCCTTGCGCAGTGTGAATACGCTGCACAAATAATGTATCAATTGAGAAACACTTCGTTCCATCTGCGAAGTATTTGCTTGCTGCCGAATTTCGTTGTTTGTAAATAACGCGATATCCCACGGACCCATCCCGCAAACGCTAGTTGGAACGATGGCGCTAACCGGAGCAGAACTTTTCCAGCCTTTGGCAATTGCCCACGGCTCGCCTTTCTTTTTTGCGCGTGCCTGTACATCGCGTGCAGTAAGATCTAGCCCAACACCAATTCCGGCCACCAATGAAAACGCATCCGCTTCGGAAACTTGTTCAGCGTCGGTACCAATTACCACAACCAGCTCTAGTTCGTGATGCACATCGGTGCTCCAATTTGGTAATTCAATTGTGGAATTGCTTTTGCAATATGCTGAAGGGGGCTTAATGAAAATTATCGGATCAGTTGGAACAGTACCACCCATCTCTACGGCATGCGCGGCGTAGTTTCTTCCCACACCATACATCGTACCCACAGGTATCGAACTACCATCCGTAAAATTCCATTCTCTATTCAACGCTTCTTTCATTTTCAATTCCTAATTCCTAATTCCTAATTCCTAATTGATTCGTGGTGTCGGGTGCAGGGTCTGATATCTGATCCGACGGTGGATTAATAATCAACTCCGGATTCAACACATCGTTTGAATCCGCAACCATCGTGAATTTCTTTTGCTTATACGAAAGTTGCGGATCGTTGTAAATCTTCTGCATCATTCTTCCCCATACCGGTGCCGAGGCCCTGCCACCTTGACCGTAGTTACCGGTAAACTGAATTCGACGGTCGTCAAATCCCGTCCATACACCGGCAACCAGTTGTGGTGTTAAACCCACAAACCAGGCATCGGCAAAGTCATTCGTTGTTCCTGTTTTTCCGGCGGCATCATAGCGGAAAAATCTACGAATACCGGATGCAGTGCCACCATCAACAACGCCACGTAACATGGAAAGCATGTTTTGTGCTGTAGTCAAACTAATTGCGTCGCCAACTTGACGCGGCAAGCGTGCATCGTACAGCACATTTCCCATTCGGTCTTCGATGCGGGTGATATACGAAGGCATCACACTCACACCTTGATTAACAAACGGCGAGAATGCATTGATCAACTCGATGGGACTTACTTCAACAGATCCTAGCGCGATAGATGGAACGCTGGGCATTGCACTTGTAATACCCATCCGCCGGCATAATGCAATAACGTCAGATGGCGAAGTGTGTTCAGTTATCAGTCGGGCAGCAACGCTGTTCGTTGAGTACTTCAAAGCACTTCGCAGAGTCATTGGGAGACCGTCCTTGCTAGAGCCACTTGGCGCCCACACGTCACCGCTAGACAGCGTCATGCTAAAAGGAGTGCTTTCGATTACAGATTCGGGAGTCTGTCCCGACTCAAGCGCAGAGGCATACACAAACGGTTTAAATGCTGATCCGGGTTGGCGTCGAATTTGTGTTACGTGATTCAAAGAGTATCGAGCGGCTGCATCCAATTTCATTCCGAGGGGTGAGCCCCCTACCATAGCTAACACCGCACCAGTATGCGGATCAATAACGGCAGTTCCGATTTGAATTACTGTGGCAAGGCGCTTTACAGAGTCGATGAATGAAGTTGATTTGCTAAGTCGCTGTTTCAATCGTTTTTTGAAATCGGCGTTTCCGGTAATATAATCTGATCTTTTATTAATGGCACGATTCACCAGTTCATCGAGCAATCCCGATTTGGATTTCCAAGACCAAGATTTATCGAATTGTTTTTGAAAATCCGCCATGTGTTCTTCAACAGATTGCAGCACATGTTTTTGCAGTCGGGCATTCAGCGTTGTATAAATCACCAAACCGTCGCGGTACAAATCGTGACCCTTAAGCCGACCGTTCCATTCCCCAGATTTGTTCAATGCTTGTCTGATGAGCTCAACAAAGTGCGGAGCAATGCCGCGAACAATTTCTTTTTTACTTGGTTTTACTAATCCTTCTTGCGTTGCCTTCGACCAATGAATTTCATCAATGAATTCAGCTTCGCGCATCATTCCGAGAATCAGATTTCTGCGTGCAATGCCGGCACTATCGTCGCTGTTATATCTTTCAGGGGCTTTAAACAATCCAACCAAGTATGCACTTTCTGCCACGGTTAATCGCATGGGATCTTTGTTGAAGTACACCTGCGAAGCAACGCGAATCCCGTAAGCCCCCTTACCATAATACACCGTATTGGCATACATTTCAAGAATTTCATTTTTCGTGTATGTGCGTTCAATTTGAAGTGCGGTCCAAGCTTCTCGTACCTTTCGCGACAGCGTTTGCTCTTGTGTGAAATACAGATTTCGAGCAAGTTGTTGTGTGATTGTGGAGGCACCTTCTTTTGCGCGAAAGGCGAAAAGATTTTTTACTGCAGCCTTAATTATGCGAAACGAGTGAACGCCCCAATGCGATCTAAAGGCGCGGTCTTCAGTTGCAACCAGAGCGTTTACGAAGGATGTGGGAATAGAATCATACGGAGTATATGTTCTACGCGTAGTTGCAAAGTGATCAAGCAATTCGCCATCGGCACTGTACACTTGTGTAGCTAGATCCTGACGTGGATTTTCGAGTTGCTCGAGCGTGGGAAGTCCATCCTGAAGTATTGCAAAAACGTATACGGCGATTATCAGTACTAATGTGAGCAGCGCGTAAAGTGCGTACTGAATTAGCTTGACGGGATTATCGGGTAATTTTAACTTCATAGATGTTACTGCATCACCTTAACTAATTCCACACGTCGCGCCCGCTTCCTCCACACGTCGATTGTTTCGTTCTTACGTTTCTCTGGCAACATTCTCTCGCCCGCGCTTCTGCCCTCGAGCAGTTGTTCGTTAATGCCCCGACTAACTAATTCTTGAACAACAAAGTCAACGCGTTGTCGGCCGAGCTTCATGTTCGATGCATCAGTGCTAACATCGTCTGTGTGACCAATTAGCACCAGGCGCTTCAAGCGCTTTCCGCTCAGGTTGACATTTTCAACCAATTGATTCAACGACTGTTGCCATGATTGATCGGTGTCGACGCCGAGTGAATCCAACGTGTATTGATATGGAGCATCGAACACCGAAGTAGGGAAGTTGATTCTCAAATAAAACGTCAACGGAAGTTGAAGTGGTTTTTCTAGTACTAGGGTATCGTTCGCTTTTTTAGATGGCACAGTAACGACTGCGTTATCGTAAAATAATTCCGGCGATTGCGCAACAATTTCTACCGGCGTTTCTACAGGAACCGAGAGCAAATATTTGCCAGCAGAATCGGTATTGGTTTTTGCGAGTACGATTTTCGAAACGTTGTGCTTTGCTGTCACCTCTGCATCAACCACCGGCTTGTGTGTTTCTTGGTGTAACACCGTACCCTGAATTGTACCTCGTTGTTCAACAACTGGCATCTCTGCATCAACATCTGGTGTAGTTACCGCCACCTCTTTCGGTAGGGTCTCAACCGGCGTATCAACAATCTGCGGTTCGTCAACAATTGGTGGAGGAGGAATGACTGCCTTCGCAGGAACATTGCCTTTTATCTCAACGCGATGCAAAACAAACAAATCAAAATCCGACGCTTTAGTCCGCGAAGCCTTCGGTTGGTTTGATGCGTAGTAAATGGTTTGTGCGTCAGTCATTTGTGGAAAAAGTTCGTCGTGCGGCGTATTGATTGGCAGACCCATATTGCGCGGGGCACGCACCAAAATGCTATCTCCAGAAAACGTAACGAAAGAACTGAACACGTCATAGCCGCCCGCCGTTTGGTGCCCGGCCGAGGAGAAGAGGAGTAGGCTATCGTTTTGTGCGAACTGCGGACACAACTCATCGCACGGTGTGTTAACGTCGTTGGAAAGTCTTCGCGGCTCCTGCCACTCACCATTTTTCAAATTCGAAAACCAAAGATCTGTACCACCTAGGCTGCCCGGTCGGTCCGACGCAAACACAATAATTTCCCCATCGCGCGAAACCGTGGAGTGTCCGTCCCAGTAAATTTTATTATTAACTAAATCGTTAAGGGGCTTTCCAATTACCACATTAGTTCCGGCAACGGAGGTTTCAAAAATTGACGCATCACCAGTAATGTCTGCGTTAGCAACACGCGTCACAAAGCCCGTTTCAGTCAATCCAATTGGCCAACCAAAATCGAGCGTGTTCACATTTTTAAGTGTAACAGGAAGTTGTTTTGAAGTTGCGGCAGATTCACCCTTGATGAGTAGAAAATTTTGTTTAACTCTAACAAGGCCCCATTCGTTTGCCGAAGTTTCAGCACCAAGTACCCGAGAAATTTTCCAACGCCATCCGTTAATTACTTTTGAGGTGTCAAAAACCACGGTGCTAAAATCGGTAGAGTTGCAGGCAGGTGGTGGTGGTGGCATCGGGCAAGGGTAGGTAATCGTCTGCCGCAGTTCTGGTCGGCAAGAGATAACCAAAAAGCAAAGCGCAATACTAATTAAACGAACAATCATGTTTTAATGCGCTCCCTAAAACTGCTTGATAAACTGAGTCAGGAATTTCAATTGCACCCAGTTGTTCGGTAAAACTATTGATGTATTGAGTGTCTAACAACCTAAAGCTGTTTTTTTTCAAAACTTCAATCAATTGTGCAAACGCAACCTTCGATGCATTAGAAACTGTATGAAACATTGATTCGCCAAAAAAAGCCGATCCGATAGACACTCCGTATAAGCCCCCTACCAATTTCCCATCTTGCCAGGTTTCTATACTGTGAGCAAAACCAAGATAATGGATAGCCGTGTAGGCGTTAATAATCTCGTCGGAAATCCACGACTCATCGCGAAGTGCGCACCGTTCAATCACGGCTTCGAAGGCTTTGTTGACAGTTACGTCAAAAACGTTCTTATTCACGACAGCGCGCAATGACCGTGGAATGCGGACAGTCTCCAGCGGAATAATCGCGCGAGGATCTGGTCGGTGCCACACTATGCGTCCGGTAACATCTTCGGCCATTGGAAAAAATCCATTCTGATAACCCAACAATAAAACTTCGGGGAACAGTATGTTGGTGTCTTCGTACTTCACGTTTTGCGAATGATAGTTGCAATGTTATTGGCGGACATTACTTGCTATGCTATAGGTGTAGGGAATCCCTTTTCGCTCAGAAAACCGTTGCTGATCAGTTTTGAATATAAACGGCCAAGAATTTTCTAAAAGGGGCTCTGTGATTACGTCTACCAGTTCGAACGTAACCGATTCGTCGATCAATTCATGCTGATGGCTTGCAACCTCGGGTCGGTCAGTAGCGAGATACAATTTTCCATTCGGTTTCAGCACCCTACTCAACTCATCTAAAAATTCAAGTGTAAAGGCGCGACGTTTCTTATGACGCCGTTTTGGCCACGGATCCGGAAACAGATAGGTGGCATAGTTAATGGAGTTACTTGGAATCCACTGCAGACCATTAGCCATGGAGTACCAAACCACGTGGGCATTGGGGATGTTTTCGCCTGCAATCACCTTATTCGTCCAATCCACCAGCATATTTCGCACTTCCACGCCTAAAATGTTCATTTCGGGATGGTTCAGAGCGTGCGAAAGCAAGAATCCGCCACGCCCACACCCAATATCCAGCACATCGGCACTCCGTCCATTTTGAAAAAACTCGTCCCAAGAAGGTTGAGCAATAACGGGCGGATACCACTCCAAGTCCTTCTGGGCTTGGTGTGCAGGCAAATACACTTGCGGATTACTATGGTGCCGGACGCGCGGCACCGGGTACTTCTTGAAGTTAATTTCGGCCGTTTGAACGGTTACATCTAGGCTCATTGTGCAAAACTACGGAACAGGCTACACAGGCAAAACTCCACTCATCCCTCGAAATGGAGTTATACCAGAATCTCATCAAGGATCTCGTAATTGATAATTACTAATTCGTAATTGTCTTTTCCGTATATTTGCCACCTTGTGTCCGCCCCACGCTTAACTAATGGGCGGAGTACTGGTTGCACCAGGGAGGAATCCTTGAATAAGAAGAATATCACAAAGTGGTTGTTAATTGTTTCACCGATTGTATTGGCACTATACGTATTGTGGCCAACATTTAGGTATGGTCAGCTTGAAAGGGAACGTGAAAGCATAAGTGCTGACAGCGTTGCCGCAGAGCAATGGGACCGTACAAATGGCGAATCATTTGCGAAGTATCGTGCTGCTCGAATGAAGCTCGGACTCGACCTGCGAGGCGGTATGTACGTCACGCTAGAGGTAGATGTGTTGAAGTTGATTGAAGAATCTGCCGATGCATCGAGCATAGATGATGAGTTTACGGCAGTAATAGAACGTACTCGGAAAGAAACAGATAACACTGATCTTGACGTAATGGATACGTTCTTGAAGAATTTCCGTACTTCGGGAAGAACGTTGCTTCAATACTTCGCTGTTTCTAATCAAGCCGATCCAACCGAAGCATCTATTGAGGAGAAACTCAAAAGAGATGCAGGTCAAGCTGTTGATCAGGCTCTTGAAGTAATTAAGCAGCGTATCAACAAATACGAAGTTTCCGAGGCCGCCATTCAAAAGCAGGGTTCGCGTCGTATACAACTTGAATTGCCAGATGTTAAGGATGAGAAAGAGATTCGTTCTCTTCTTCAAACAACTGCAAGGTTGGAGTTCAAGCGAGTATTGATGAATCGTGATTTGATACGGGCATTTTATTCGATCGATCTTTTGTTGAAGGGTCGTGGGGATGAAATTTCCGAGCTAGGCGCAGTAGCTGATACCACAGTTGTGGATTCTACTTCCAATGCCGATACTTCAGCTACGAAGGCAGACACCGCATCTATAGCGAAGGCAGATTCGGCCAAGGCCGACACGGGCAAAAAGAAGAATCCGTACGAAGGCTTGAGCGATGAAGAGCAACTTAGACGGATCAAAAAAGATTATCCGTTCACATATATGCTAAGTGGAATGTTTGCTAAGGATGAGAAATCATCGTACCAGCCATTCGACATGATCCTCAAGAAAACGGAAGATTTCCCGGAGCAGGGTCAGTATAGATTTGTTGTAAGCGGAAAATTATTGCCAAGACTTCTAAAAATTCTTGAGCGAGCCGATGTTAAGAAAATCATCCCACTTGATTTAGAAATCTTGGTAAGCGCAAAGCCTGAGCGTCAACGCGGTACCGAAGTAAAAGAAGAATTCTTTGACATTTACGGAGTGGCTAGAGAAGCCGAAATGACGGGTGACGTGATTACCGAGGCAATGCCAAATTTCGATCCTACGAGTAATCAGCCTGTTGTAATGATGGAAATGAATTCCGATGGTGCTGAACGTTGGGCTCAGATTACTGGTGCAAACGTTGGAAAACGTATTGCTATCGTACTTGATGGCAGGGTGTACTCAGCTCCAAACGTAATTAACAAGATTCCTAACGGATCTTCACAGATAACCGGAATGGGAAGTCCCGAAGAAGCAACTCTACTTGCTGTAGTGTTAAAAGCAGGCGCATTGAAAGCTCCGGTTAAGATTATTGAGGAGCGAGTTGTAGGGCCGTCACTCGGTGAAGACTCTATCCGCAGAGGAGTGATTTCATCGCTAATATCATTCGCAATTGTAATCCTATTTATGTTGCTTTACTACGCCGTAGGTGGTGGAATTGCTGACATTGCACTATTGATGAACGTCCTTCTAGTTATTGCTGCATTGGCAATGTTTGGTGGAACTCTCACTTTACCGGGTATTGCCGGTATCATCTTGTCCACGGCTATGGCTGTGGATGCGAACATCCTAATATTTGAACGTATTCGAGAGGAAATGGCAGCAGGCAGACCTCTTAGAGCCGCGGTGGAACAAGGTTATAGTAAGGCGTGGAGTGCAATTATTGACTCTAACGTGACAAATATGTTGTCAGGTTTGGTGCTACTTTTCTTAGGTTCGGGTCCGGTAAAGGGCTTCGCGGTTACGCTTATTATTGGTGTGTTGATGACTCTATTCACGGCGGTCGTTGTAACTCGAGCAATGTTCGAGATTGTTATTGCAAGCGGAGCTACTACTATTAACCTAGGACAGAGAAAAACTGCTTAATGTGGGATAGAATTTAATTATGGATCTGATTAAAAAAACCGATATAGACTTTGTAACGCCCCGCAATAAATTTTTTATGGCGTCGGCGATCCTAACAGTAGTCGGTGCGATAGCAATATTTTTTGCCGGTGTTGACTTGGGTATCGACTTCACAGGTGGTACGCAGATAACAGTGAAATTCCAGAAAAACACTGCTACTACCGAGGACATTCGTGCTGCCTTGGGAACACTAGGTTTCGGTAATGCCGAATTGAAAAGTTTTGGTAGTGAAGGCGAGTTCCTAATTCGCGTTCAAAGTGTAGGAAATGCATC
This sequence comes from Ignavibacteria bacterium, assembly GCA_013204605.1. GTDB lineage: Bacteria > Bacteroidota > Ignavibacteria > Kapaibacteriales > Kapaibacteriaceae > JABMNI01. The sequence continues at coordinate 9,884 of JABMNI010000040.1, read as the reverse complement.
GCAGGTTTCGCAGGATATGGTAACCGGATTGCAAACAAAGTTCAGCACTGATGTTGTAGAGCTTTTAGGAGCAGACAACGTAGAGAGTAAGATTTCGAGCGAGCTGGCATGGGAAAGTGCCATTGCCCTTGTGGTTTCATTTCTCGTAATGCTTATTTACGTTGCATTCAGGTTTGAATTCGTATACGGTCTGGGTTCCATTGTGGCTTTGTTGCACGATGTTACCATGGCTTTTATCATTTCCGTAATCTTTAACAAGACCGGACTGTTAAACCTAGAATTCAACATAAATGCAATTGCGGCCTATCTGACTATTCTTGGTTATTCAATCAATGACAAGGTAGTAGTATTTGACCGGATCCGAGAGAATCGTGAGAAGCATAAAGGCATGCCACTTTCTGAGTTGGTTAACCTAAGTATTAACGAAACTCTTAGCCGTACCTTGATTACTGGTGTTTCAGTACTTGCCGCACTTTTGGTACTTGTATTTTTTGGCGGGGACGTATTGGAAGGTTTCGCCTTCACAATGTTCGTTGGTATCGTTGTTGGTACCTACTCGTCAATCTACATCGCAGCTTCGTTTGTTATTTGGTACTCCGATCGCATTAAGCACAAACGCATTGGTCATGTTCATTCAGCCAAGGGATAGCCCCCTACCATTACATGAGCGCTTTCAACACACATAGTCCGGCAGACGAAGTAGTGATAATCAGGTTCTCGGCCAACGTGCTGGGTGGACCCGATGCTATGGAGTTAGCCTCGATTTTGCGTGACAACGTATCGGCCGGTAAAACCAAGGCCGTATTTGATCTTTCAGATGTTTCCGTAATGAATAGCTCGGGTCTGGGAATGTTGGTTAGCTCCCTTTCCACCATGAAAAAAGGGAACGGGCATCTTCTGTTAGCGTGCGTCCCAGACAAGGTGTCTCAATTGCTCACTATCACACAGCTCACTCAAGTGTTTGCGTTATATGATAGTACTGAGGAGGCAATCTCGGCACAATGAGTGTAAAGGTAATACTTGGTACCCAGTGGGGAGATGAGGGAAAGGGCAAGATAGTTGACCTTTTAAGTGAGCAGGCAGACATAGTAGCAAGGTATCAGGGCGGTGCAAATGCCGGTCATACCATCGTTATCAGCGGCACAAAGTATGTGCTACATCTTATCCCCTCGGGAATTCTTCATCCGGAAGTTCATTGCGTAATAGGCAACGGAGTTGTAATTGATCCGTTAGCCCTGATGGAAGAAATTACCATGCTCGAAGGCATGGGCATCAACATCGATGGGCGTCTGCACATATCACACAAAGCCCACTTAATAATGCCTTACCACAAAATGCTCGACGCCGCGCGTGAAAAGCAGCAGGGAAGCATTGGTACAACAGGCAGAGGAATTGGTCCGGCGTATTTCGACAAAGCACTTCGAATTGGGATTCGAATAGTTGATTTGTTAGACCGCAACGCCCTGCGTGACAAACTCCGTTTAAACATTGAAGAAAAAAGCCAACTACTGCAAAAAATATACGGTTCGGCCCCGCTCATCGTGGATGAATTGATAGATGAATACATGGCCTTCGACTCCAAAATCGATCCGTATATCACCGATACCACATCCTTGCTAAATAATGCACTTAAAGACGGAAAGTCTGTGATTGCCGAAGGTGCGCAGGGGGCTTTACTAGATTTAGATCACGGAACGTATCCGTTTGTAACGAGTTCAAATCCTACATCAGGTGGCGCTTGCACAGGATTAGGGATTCCTCCCACCAGTATTACTTCGGTACTAGGAGTTGTTAAAGCTTACAGTACTCGCGTGGGGAATGGCCCGTTTCCAACAGAATTACATGATGCCGATGGTGAGCTATTGCGAAGTGAAGGACATGAATTTGGCGCAACTACAGGTAGGTCGAGACGATGTGGATGGCTTGATATACCTGCGTTGAAGTATTCGTGTATGGTGAATGGTGTGTCGGAAATTGCACTTACAAAACTTGATGTTTTGGGTGCTTTTTCCGAGCTAAAAATCTGTACCGAGTACGAAGTTGATGGCAAGAACGTGAAGCATTTTCCGGCCGATGTACACACCTTGGAACGGGTAAAATGTAAATACATATCTATGCAGGGCTGGAATTCTGATATTGTTTCTGTAAAGTCGTTCAAAGACCTGCCCCAGCAAGCCCAGAATTACATTATGAAGATTCAAGATTTGCTAGAAGTGAAGATCAACCTGATTAGTACAAGTCCTGCTCGAGCAGATACCTTTGCTATCTGATCAGTTTTTAGGTTATGAATTGGGCTAAGCACTCGTATTTGCTGGACTTTACGCGATTTTTTTGTTAAATAAAGTCAATTAGGTGCAATATCTGGAGGTTTGGTACGCAAATTTCTTTGGATAAGCCGTGCCTTAACCCTAATTTACAGGTCATCTAGTATGACATTGAATTTTTAATAGTTTTAATGGAGAATAAAATGAAACTTCGTATGATTGGTATGTCAATTTTGGTAGCTGGTGCTTCTATAGCAATTGCTACTGCTGGTTTTAAGTGTGACGAAACAGCTAAAAAGTCTTCGGCATCTTGCTGCGCCTCGAAGTCTGTAGTAAAAACAGTTTCTGCAACAACAGAAGCTGAATGCACGGCTCACACAGCAGTGGCAAAAAAAGAGTGCTCTGCCGCGGAACAAGCCGAATGTTCAAGTAAAAAAATGGCAAAAAAAGTAAAATCAAGCTCATGCTGCGCTTCAAAAACAAACGCAAAAATGAGTGCTGTTGAAAGCACTTCTGGCCAAGCGGAAGTGGTTGCTACAACTAATAGCAAGTAATTGAGTAAATCGGAACGGGATGAAATGGCATTAGGGAATCATTGCAGAATGCAGGGCTCACTTTTACGGGATATTGGACTCCTGCGGGGATCCAAAAAATTTCACATTGCGTGGAGAATAAACTATGTCTAAGGGCGGAGCAGGTAAAGTATATTTTGTACTCTATTTGGCAGTAATTCTTGAGCTTCTCATCATTATTGTTGAGCGGGACGAAGCAGAAGAGCTGTTGATTGCGAAACAAAAGGAATCAATGAGAATTGTAGAAAGTATTCTTTCGCAATTGCAAGTTGGTTCGGGTACGGAGGGTATAAATACGCGTCCTCAGGATCAGATAACAATCCCACCTCCTGGTGTGAATGTTAAAGAAGCCATCGGCGCCGACATTAAGCCAGAACGCAAGTACATGGTGGAAGTTGGAATTACCGATGTGGCTTCGTCATTGAAGCTTTCAGAAGGCGAAGAGCCAATCGAATATCTTGACAGATTACAAAGGTTTATTAAGCTTTCGAACGTTTCTGACTTGAAATACGAGATCTTGTACAATAACAACCAATCCGACGAGGCCGTTCCTCCTGATTCTGTTGGTTGGCAATTGAAAACCACGTCAGAATTGAAGTTGAAGTACGATGAAATGGCTAGCCGTTTGAAAGCTTTCTACGAACAGAATAAAGGCAACCCGAAAAATTTTGTCGACTCAGCTCAGAACGTTATGAAGCAGGCTATCTATAACGTTCCTGAAACCACGCCGTTTAAACCCGGCAGAATACAAGAGCCAGAATTTTATTTTTCCCTAGCTGAAACGAATAGCCTGGGCGAGGAAATGTCTAATAAGAAGCGTTCCTTTGTTGTGAACTTCGAGCCCAGGGAAGCCGGCTGGTACAAACTGAAGTTCTCGTCGCGTACTAGCAAGATTCTAGGAGTAAGCGTCAAAGAAGGACAGCCGTTTGAATTCGATGGAGACAGTAAGGTTAACATTGGAACGGTCCAATTGAAAGTTAAAGATCTAGTTAAAGTCCGTGAAGAAATTTTAAAGCACACAGATGGACTACCGCCTACTGATTTGGCGAAGAAAAGCATCGAAGAATTTGATGCTAAAATTCAGGAAGAATTTGATAAGACTGACGACTTAAATGCACGTGCTCGGATCAAGTTGTACGCAGCTATTATTAAACTTACCACCCCAGGCTTAAGGGCTGAAAATTCCTTCAAGCAAAATCAGGGCGATATGGAGTTTAATATTCGTGTGCTGAAGCCACAGCCTCAAATCACTGACCCTAAGATTGCTGACTTGAAAACAGTGATTCGAGTGTTCGATAAGCTGTCAAAAATTGTGCTGCCTATGCAGGTCACCCCAGCTAACGGTACAACAGAATTCAGCAAAAAACCAGGTGCTGCAACCATTGGCGGTTCAGGTGCTACTGCAGCAAGCACAGATGGCGGTCAAACGAAGTGGATTGCTAAACAGGTAGAAATTCCAGTGTCGGGTAGCCTTGCTCCTCGCGCTGAACCATATGTTTTTGAACTCATTCAGAAGAATTCAAATAAAACTTCCGAAGCCGTTCAATGTTCGGTTTATGTTTATCCTTCCAAGATTAAGAACGAAGACGAAGTAAAGAGCTTCCTTGAAATGTCGTGGGGGGATGCTATCGAGTTGGTAGTTGCGCCTGCATCAGGAAACACAATTAAGCCCGACGAGTTCGTTATGCAGTTTAATATGGGTGGTGGAACGCAGATTTCACCGCTACATAAGTTGAATGTTCAGTTGTCCGATGCTGTAATTGTTCCAGCAGGTGCAGATAAAGTTGGACTTTCGGTTGCATGGAAAGATCCGCAAACAGGAGAGATAGTTGAGATATTCAATGGTTCCGGTGAGGTAGGGTTGAAAAAACCAACCATCGTAACTTCTGATATGCGTTCCGATCCAATTTCTGACAACCAAACTGGTGAGTTTAAGGTGAGGGGCTTCTTAGTTCGCCCACCTACCATTAGTGAAACCGATAAAGCGGATGTGGGAGCTGTGGACATCCAAGTAGGTAATGCATCGGTTCGTGACATGCGAACTGGTCAGACCTTCAAAGTGGTTGCGGTAGGTAAGCCGCGTAAGGTTTCTGGACAGGAATACGAAGTGACACTGAAATTGCAAGGCGGAAGATTCCCGTTAACCAAGGGACAAGTAAAGGGTAATGTGGCGGTCACGATTTCAGCAACCGCTAGGTCGCAGGGAACCGAATCGCGCCCAAGACAGATAACAAAGACGGTATCAGTAGGAAACTAAAAGGACGATGTAATCGCAGAGCAATCACAACAATGATTACTCTGCGATTCATTTTTGAAGATTTGAAAACGAGAATAATACACGCTTCAGGGTATGATATGACGCGCTTGCGATACGCTTTTTTTGCGGTGCTGATGGTAGGAATATTGTCGGCTCCGGCATTTGCGCAACAAAATTCGCAGATAAATAATTTACTGCTTCGATACAAGAATTGGCGCTATGGTATGGTGTCGGTATACAAGGTTCCGGAAGGCGAGGATTTAGTTAATCTAAATGTTCTTCTTGGACCCAAAGAACCGGAACTACCAGAAGACGCTAAGCAGTGTCGTGGCCGAGATGAAATAGAGAGTTACGTGCTAACTGGTGGCGAGGGTATGGACGACAAGGAAGTGCAACGTTTGTTGCGTGCTCCAGGTTGTAAAGCCTACGAACGCTATTACACCCAGCGCGTTGCTTGGGAGCGAGCTCAGTTCAAGAAAGCCTACGTTGTAACTACTCGACGAATTCCCAATGAACCGTACCAGTTTATTGGTCTTTTGGTTCAAAAGAATTCCGAGAGTTACTATGGTTTGAAAGACGATCTCGATCCACCAAGTCAGGTCTTTCTTCCAATTGAATTGAAAAAAGATCTTGATGAGTCGATCTTGGTAAATAACGTTGCCATGAAGGGACGTGATCTTCTTAAAACAGGTTCCAAAGATTTACTTGAGTTCTTAAACAATCAGGTAGTTCAGGGCAACTATGAGAACGTGACGCCCGAAGCTCAGGGAATTGGCGAAGAAGGTATTCGATTTGTGCCTAAGCGCTACGGAAATACTATTGGCGTAACAGAAGATGACCCACAAACCTATATTCGAATTACTGACGGAAATCCTCAAGTGTACAGTGGTAACAACGAGGTTATAGTGAGTGTTCTTGATGGTATTTCGTACCGTAGATATGAGATACCTAAGACGGCAGGCGCGATTGATGACTTCGACTCAACTAAGGGAACCAATACGGTGCTGCCTAAATATGGGGCTGAACTGGCTTATGGCCTTGAAGCAATCAACTACCCGTCACTTTGGAGTGAGCGGATGACACTGAACGCGCTTTGGAGCTCATCTCGACTTGGTTTCATTTTACCAACAACTGGTTGGTCGGCGCTTGCTAGTGATGTAGGTAACACAAGAAAAATGACGAATGGTGGGTTAGGTATTAACGGGTCGTTTGATTTTCCAATAAAGGTAATCAGCGAGTCGGGAGTATTCAACCTTTCAGCCAGCTATGTTTTCTCTGACGCAAAAAAAACAACACATCAGGTTTTCGATTCCGAACGCAACAGGTATAATGATTACTTAGTGCGTTACCATGGATCAGTTCAGTACTCTTTTGCAATTAAAATCGACAAAGATTTTATGTTCAGGATGAGGTTGGGTGGTACAGTGTATGGAATGGAAACCTGGGCAGATCAGACGATTTCAGGTCAGCAGGATTCAGTTCAATTCAAGAAAAATGCATCAACTACAGTTGGTGGAGTTTCGGGTAGAATTGATTTCATGAACACAAGTTGGTCTACTCCGGTTGGATTCTCGCTTTCGTATTTCGACGAAACCATACTTGGTGTTGCTTGGCTGCAGATTCCTGTAATTGATGAATTTGCTATCCGTTTGGATGTGAAAATCTTTACGCCTGTCTCCCGCGATCCACGGCCTTGGGAAAACGCAGCTGTAGTTATGCCTAATGCTCGATTCATATTTAATTTCTGATAAGCCCCCTAGCGAATACGATCGGTATATAACATGTCAAAATTTACTCGTCTCTTTTTTATCGCCGTTGCAGTAAGCACTTTAATAGGCACAGGTACTATTCAAGCGCAGTCTACAACCGATAGTATTATAACGGCATTAAAGACAATCGACCCTGAGATTCTTCAGTACTTTCCAAGATGGAGAGTGTGTGAAGGTGACCTGCAGGTTAAGATTAAGCAGTCTTTTGCCCTATTAGGTTACGACCCGAAAAACTTGGACGACAAGAATATCGTAGTTACCAGTGCCCCAATTAGAGAGGGTCTTTCGGAACCTGAATTTGATCTTATTCTTATTGAATGTGGATCAGAGAGAATGGTTGCCGCTGAGATTTCTTCGAACATGCGCAAACTTTCGTTTACACTTTCGGATCCGAAGCGCCCGTATTGTTATACAGAAATTCCTCCAAGCCAACCACCATCGGCACCACAGACAGCAGAGATTATAAACTATATGGAGCCGACAAATGTGACGCATGCGTTTACACTTTCGGCGTTCGAACAGGTGTTGAAAATCGGTAAATCTGGTTTTTGGTTGAAGTCATCCATTGGTACTGACCAGGTTGGATATACCTACTGGTCATCAGGCGAGGGTCGCATAACATTGCAACGTCCGTTGTACGAAAACACAGACGCCGCGACAAGAAAAGCTATCCCGTATTTACTGAATGCAAAGCTTGGTTTTGGGTACCGTTTAAACGGATCGATAGATGGTCAGAACAGATTTTTAAACTTCATTCCGGGCAGAAAATTGAATGCCGGCTATGGCGGAAAATTCGTGGCTGGATTGGACTTCCACTTTCCAATGCATCCGCAATTTGGTGTTGGCCTAAATATGGAACTCCCATTGCGTGGCATTTCGTATACAGAAAACATAGATGCGTCTACATATTACACAACAAGCATTGGCAACCGCCGAATAACCGCTCCGGGTTATCCCGTGGATCCGTATGCAACAGCGGCGCTATTGAGGTCGACAGGTCAAGCAACAGTATTTTACAATTGGTGGGTCGATCCTAAAGCCCCCGAAAACTTTTTCAGGTTCGACCTTGGAATAGTGTATTCGGAAGTACGCGAGGTTGGTGTATTTAACGACACGACTACCGGTAATTCTTCATTAGCTATCGAGGGCGTAACCGGATTGACAACTTGGAAGCCAAATGAATTGGGCGACTGGGTGTACGCAAAAATTGAATATAAAAGTCAAAGCTCTTTCCCGTTCGGAGTTAGCTTGCAGTACGCAAATCAAATGCTACTTGGAAGAGCATACGTGCCGTTGCTAGGTGATTGGTTGTATTTGGAGGGACGCTACAGCACGCCACTAAGAGGCGTACGTCCTTTCGAGATGAAGAACTTCTTTATGTTCTCACCCGTTCTTCGCTTAAACTTCTAATTAGTAAGAAACTTTTTACTAAGCCCCTTAGAAGTATTTTCTTCAAGGGGCTTTCCTTTACCTACTCAGTTGTTGTGTTGATTGGCAACCTGAAAAAATTACGTGCTACCTAAGTCGCTCATATTGTGTTTGTTTACGTTGCTTACTCTAAGCCATGGAGAGTTATACGCGCAAACTGATTCAGTGCAAAAGGTAATGAAGTCGGCCGAAGATGCTACGGTGAAGTCGACGCTCGACGGCGTAAAGATGACCATCCAAAACGTTGATATCACAAGATTCCCAACAGTTAAATTAATTGTTGAGGTGCTTGATGATAGTCTTCGAGTAATGGATGATATAGATCCTACTACTCTTACCGTAGTAGAAAACGGAATCCCAAAGCCCGTTATCTCAGTAGAAAAAATTACGATTATCGAGCGAATCCCTGTAGACTTTGTGTTCCTGATTGACATTACCGGTACTATGCAGGCGTACATTAACGGGGTAAAAAATAACGTTGAAAAATTTGTCGAGGATTTGCGTAACCGAGGTATCGAGTACAGGTTGGGGCTGATACTATATTCTGATATTATTGAAAAAGTGTACCAGCCAACGCCCGACGTGAAGGAATTTCTTGCGTGGCTATCCAAGGTGTTTGCTAGTGGCGGATTTGACGAGAAGGAAAACTCACTAGAGGCACTTCGTGAGTCTACCAAAACCAAGTGGAATCCGGCCGCAAATAGAGTAGCCGTTCTAATTACCGATGCGCCATACCACCAATACGGCGAGCGTGGAAATGGTAGGACCTATATGACTACCGAGACCACAATTCCAATTCTCAAAGAGAACAAGATGCGTTTGTTTTGCATAACGCCGCCGGGTCTAACTGAGTACAAGGAACTAAGCGAAAGCACGCGTGGCAATGCGTTCGATATCAAGCAACCGTTTTCAAGAATACTTGATCAGTATTCTGTGCAGCTTACAAACCTGTATGCTGTTTCGTACCGTAGCGATTCGCGTGTAGTTCGAGATTCAATAACCGTTTCCATTCTCGATGAACGTAAACGCGAACTCGTGAAACAGATAATTCCCATAGTGGAAATCGGACGCAAGTTCATTATCGAAAATTTGTTGTTCACAACTAACAGTGCCATACTGCCTGATACAGTGCAGGAACTAGATGTGCTCATAGACTTTATGAAAAGCCGTCCTGCCGTGCAGATACTCGTGGAAGGTCATACCGATAACCGAGGTTCCACCAAGACCAACAAAGCCCTCTCACTGGCCCGTGCAGAGGCCGTAAAGGCGTATTCCGTTCAAAGAGGCGTTGATCCCCACCGCGTCCAAACTATCGGCTTCGGCCCAACGCGCCCAATGGCCGATAACTCCACCGAATTTGGTAGGCGGCTAAATAGGCGCACGGAGATCGTGATCGTATCGAAGTAAAACCAATGTGTAAATGTGAGAATGCCAATTCATAATGTCAATTACACAATTCGATTGAAACATTGAGATTCTCAAATTTCCACATTTCCACATTGGTTTCGACAGATGTGGATAACTTTCTCTTGTGTGTGTGTGTGTGTGTGTGTGTGTATCTTGCCTCGAGTTACACTATGCTTTTACTCTACGT
>JABMNI010000004.1 GCA_013204605.1 Ignavibacteria bacterium | reverse complement strand
GGCATTCACAGATTTCTACAATACCACATTTACATTGTCATTCTCATATTTCAAAATTTCAACATTTACATTGGCATTCTCATATTTCCACATTTCCACATTCTCAAATTGAACCTCATTCTTTTAACGCGCCGGCCGTTAGACCTTCGATGATCCGCTTTTGGAACAAAATAAATAAAAGAATGATAGGGATGGCTGAGATGCTTGCGCCGGCCATCAGGTGACCCCAATCGATGCTTTGTTTGCCCAAATAGAACGCGAGGCCTACAGGTAGCGTACGATGCGCTTCGTCGTTGACGAACAAGAATGGAAACAGAAATGAATTCCAATTTGACAGGAAAATGTAAATCGCGAGCACCGTTAGAATTGGTTTTGAAAGGGGCATTACAATTCTGAAAAGAATGTACCATTCGCCTGCCCCGTCTGTGCGCGCAGCGTCTTCGATTTCAGATGGTAACGACACTAAATATTGCCGCACAAGAAATATTCCGAACGGAGTTACCAACCACGGAACGATTAACGAGGCATAGGTATTTATCCAACCGAACTCTGCCATGAGTCGGTAAAGAGGGATCATGATTACCTGTTGCGGAATCATGAGTACTCCAATTACCAACGCAAACATGAGCGCACGGCCTTTGAATCGGCGTCGGGCGAATGCATAGCCTGCCCACAGACAAAACACGATGTTGCCCGCGGTGACCACCGAGGCTATAAGGAGTGAGTTGAGGAAGTAGCGCAGAAAATTATCCGAAGTCCACGCTTCAGAATAATTGAAAACCACCCAGGGCGCCTTGATCAACTCCATAAAGGACGAGTACTGTTCAGGATTTTCTCTAAACGATACAAGTAGCATCCAGGCCATCGGAAATACCATACCAATTGCCACCAGCGTTAACAGGCAGAATATTAATGTACGTTTAATGACTTGTCCACTCACAGAATTCAGTATCTCCACTCATAGAATACTATTTCACTACCCATAGAAAACTCTACTTATAAAGTTGGTGCTCAGTGATATAGTCCCGAACAGCTTTGACAGTTAGGTAGTTTACCCCACGGTTCTCGCTAACACGTTTGCGAATTTCAGTTGAAGAAATTTCGAGTAAGGGTGCGTTTATCCAGATGGGGGCTTTCCCATTTACAGTAAGCGATTCCGTTAGACGACGCTCTTGTTCGGGCGTAAGCATAAACGGACGCCGAACTATGCAGAGTTGTGCGAGTTCAACAATGGTTTTCCAATCCTTCCACCGCACGAACTCTATTGCCTGATCGCTACCAATCAATAGGTGCAATGTGGCATCGGGGTGTTCTTCTTTGAACTGCTTAATGGTGTCAACGGTGTATGAGACTCCGCCACGTACTATCTCAGTATCTGAAACTCTAAACTGCGGGTGCAAAATTGTAGCGTGCTGAACCATCTCGAATCGTTCAGCCGGAGTTGCATCGTGTTTGCTTTGTTCAGTTTTGAAAGGCGAAAGATTGGTAGGAACAAAGTAACACCGGTCCAATTTCATTTGGTCAACAAACCTATCGGCAATAATCAAATGTGCAATATGAACAGGATTGAAACTGCCGCCAATTATGCCAATATTCATGTAGGTATTCAACTTATGCAAATATTCATGTAGGTATTCAACGCTCTCTGCATTTACAAAAATAGTAGCAACGATAACGCCATTACAGCCATCCCGCCAACCAATCCGTAGATCGACAAATGATGATCGCCATAAGCCCGAGAAGCGGGTAAAAGTTCATCGATGCTTATGAATACCATGATACCGGCAACAAAACCGAATAGCACACCCATTACGGCTTGACTCATAATAGGCATTAAGATTAACCAACCTATTAATGCGCCTACGGGTTCGGCCAGGCCAGATAGAAATGACCATAAGAAGGCCTTTTTTCTGTCGTGCGTTGCATAGTAAACGGGAACACTAACGGCAATGCCTTCCGGAATGTTATGAATGGCAATAGCGATAGCAATTGCTAAACCTAGGTGCGGATCCTGCAAGGCGCTCACAAAGGTTGCAAGACCCTCTGGGAAGTTGTGAATACCGATTGCCATGGCCGTCATCATTCCCATGCGCAAAAGTTTCTTCCGTTTTTTAAAATCTTCTAAACGTTCCTCATCGTGCAAGAACTCAATCTGCATATTCTCGTGAGGATTTTCATACGATGGTACCAGCTTATCGATAATCGCTATCACGGCAATTCCACCAAAGAATGATAACGCAGTGTACCACCGTCCGGCAACAGCGCCATAGTCGGCAGTTAATGCAATGTTAGCTTTCCCCAAGATTTCCACGAACGACACATAGATCATTACACCTGCGGAAAATCCCAAAGAAATTGCAAGGAATTTTGTGTTGGTCTTTTTGGCAAAAAACGCCATGGCACTTCCAACGCCCGTTGCCAATCCGGCAAACAGCGTTAACATGAAGGCGTACCCTACGGCGTGAAAATCAACGGCAGGAAAATCCATACACTACACAGTTCTATTGATGTAGTGTAAGCCTACTAAACTGCGAAGCACAGGCATGTATTACGACGTCTCGATAAGTGTGTCGGACGACTTTCTTCTGCCATGAACAACGTTCAAAGAAACGAATGATCTGCTCGGTTTGCAACGCGCTTCGAACTCACTCCGAAACTTCTCAATGAACCCTTTAACCGGCCACGCTGCTGCTTCGCCTAATGCACAAACAGTATTGCCCTCAATGTTACTAGCAACGCTATACAGCAAATCAATATCGGAACTCGTTGCTTCGTGGTGATCCAAACGATGCAACACTTTTTCCATCCAGCCCGTGCCCTCGCGGCATGGTGTGCATTGTCCGCACGACTCATGATGATAGAACCTTGCAATGCGAAGCGTTACCGCTACAATGTCAGTATCCTCGTCCATCACCATAATACCAGCTGTCCCGATGTGGGTCCCAAGTACTTTTAAAGACTCTTCATCCATCTTAACGCCTTCAATTTCATCTCCGCGCAACGGAGGCATTGAAGATCCACCCGGTATTATCGCTTTAATTTTCTTTCCGCCGGGCACTCCACCGCACACATTTTCGATGATCTCTGTCAGCAACGTTCCCGTTGGCAGTTCATACACACCAGGTTTATTCACGTGTCCACTAACGCCATACAAAATTGTACCACTGTGTCCGGGGGCCCCAATAGCTGCGTACTTTTCCGCACCCATGGCAATTATTGCGGGGACAGTAGCAATTGTTTCGACGTTATTAATTGTTGTGGGCATGCCCCACAGACCCTTATTTGCGGGGAACGGCGGCTTGTATCGTGGATACGCACGGTCACCTTCGAGTGAATTCATAAGCGAAGTTTCTTCACCGCAGATATACGCACCGGCTCCCTTATGAACTACTATTTCAACGCTATAGTCATGGTTAAAAGTTCTCTTCATTCCTTCGCCAACCAAACCCGCCTCGTAGGCATCATCTAACGCTTTTTGCATCATGTCTACCCACGCATGATACTCACCACGTATATATATGAACACCTTCGAAATTCCCATGGCATAACCGGCAATTAGGCAACCCTCAATCAACTGATGTGGATTTGCTTCGAAAATCAACCGATCTTTAAACGACCCAGGCTCTGACTCGTCACCATTAATTGCTAGGTACTTCGGTTTGTCTGTGCCCTTGGGCATAAACGACCACTTCAACCCCGTTGGAAAGCACGCACCACCTCGCCCCCTTAACCCAGATTTCTTTACATCATCTATAACCTGATCAGCGGTGCTGCGAATGGCTGTTTTGTAAGCCTCGTAGCCACCATTGGCAAGGTAGACCTTAAGCTGGTGCAAATCTTTGATTTGTGGCAGAACAATATTGGGTGCTGTGTACATAGATATTCGATTAGTTGTTCGATTTCAGTTTGCAAATCAGCTACAAATATAGGGCAAGGGGCTAGTTAGACCGCATATAACTGCGAGTTGACACACTTCCGTCATAACAAGTGATCAGTGTTAGCGATCTACCTCTTGAGTACAACCGCCAGACCCTGGCCCACGCCAATGCACAAGGCAGCGGCAGCGTACTTCAAATTTTTGCGTTGCATTTCACGCGCAAGATGTCCGAGAATCCTACCACCACTCATCCCCAACGGATGACCCAGCGCAATTGCCCCACCGTTAACATTTACAATGTCAGGATTCACCTTCAACTCGCGCACACAGGCAAGGCTTTGCGAAGCAAATGCTTCATTAATTTCGATCTGTTCCAAATCAGAAACCGCTATGCCGGCACGCTTGCACGCCAGTTGTATGGCATACAGCGGACCCATTCCCATAATTTGCGGATCAACTCCTACAGCGCCCGACGCTACTATTTCCGCCAACGGATTCAACCCATAATCCGCCACAGCTTTCTCGCTTGCAACTATCATCGCACACGCCCCATCGTTCAACGAACTCGAATTGCCCGCCGTTACCGTTCCACCTTTTCTAAACGCAGGCTTCAGTTTTGCCAACTGCTCAACCGATGTATCACTTCGCGGTCCCTCGTCTTGTTGTATTGAAAGGGGCTCACCCTTACGCTGTGGAATTTCAACGCTCACAATTTCGTCATTAAACGTTCCATCTTGCTGCGCACGAATTGCATTTGTATGAGAACGATAGGCAAAGGCATCCTGATCTTCTCTACTTACGTTGTACCGTTCGGCAACATTTTCACCCGTCTCCCCCATATTTTCCAACGGAAACATCTTCTCCATTTTTGGGTTCGGATATCTCCATCCCAATGCAGTATCGTAGGCGACTAAATTTCCAAAACTCGGACCGCCAGAAACGTTCTTTGGAATTGAATACGGAGCTCTCGACATACTCTCTAAACCACCGACAACAATTACATGCGCCTCCCCACTTCGTATTGCACGCATTCCCTGAATCACCGCTTCCATACTCGATGCACACAGTCGGTTCACCGTCACACCCGGCACGCTATATGGTAAGCCCGCCAAAAGCAATGCCATCCGGGCAACATTTCTGTTGTCTTCACCCGCCTGATTTGCGCACCCCATTATTACATCATCTACCACTTCAGGTGGAATTCCCGTCCGTTGCATCAGTTTCGATATCACCAACGCCCCAAGATCATCGGGTCTGACAGCACTCAACGTGCCGCCATACTTCCCAATGGGTGTTCTAATTGGTTCTACTATAAATGACTTCATAAAATTGCTAATTGTTGATTCGGTGCTCGTCGCGTTCACGACTTGGAATTGATTTGTCACAAATTTACGATAAGAAATGCATCACGTGTTTTATAGCTACCATCATTCGGTCCTCCCGCGTAACAG
>JABMNI010000039.1 GCA_013204605.1 Ignavibacteria bacterium | reverse complement strand
CTTTAGGCTACCCTTTAGGCTACCCTTTAGGCTACCCTTTAGGCTACCCTTTAGGCTACCCTTTAGGCTACCCTTTAGGCTACCCTTTAGGCTACCCTTTAGGCTACCCGTGGGCAAAACCCTAGGGCGAAAGCTGAAGGCGAACATTGCTAACTGCTAATTCCTAATTGTCCCTTCCGTGAATTTCGAAAACTATTGCCGAAATAACGTAACGCATTTCCGTTAGAAATCCCCGAAGTTGCAGGTATGAAAACTATTATGATTGGCGAACCAGCCACAAAGCCCCTTACCCAAGGCGTACCTGTAAAAATATTGGGAATGGAATCAGAGCATTGCGCCGGAATTATCAGCGATACGCTGAAAGTAAGTGCCGATGTTACAAACTACTCGGTTGAACTGAATAATCGGCGCGCTGTAGTTCAACTGCGGTCGAACTTCGATGCATTGAAGAATGTAGTGAAAAGCATTATCGATGTTGGATATGAAGTGCCAACCGTTAAGCGAGTTTTTCAAATATTGGGAATGACGTGTGCTTCTTGCTCGCAATCGGTTGAGAGTATTACACGTGCTCAGCCTGGTGTGGTGGATGCGAATGTGAATTTTGCGGCATCGACGTTGGCGGTGGAATATCTTGCCGAGGCAACATCACCGGACGGGTTAAAGACGGCGGTTGAGCAGATTGGGTATTCGTTGTTGATCGATGAAGAATCTGCAGAGAAGGATAAGGATCAAGCGGAGGAAAAACGATATAACGACTTGAAGTTGTCGGTGATTGCATCGGGCGTTCTTTCTGTTCCGATTGTGATTATCGGAATGTTCTTTATGGACATGCCGTTTGCAAACATTATTATGATGGTGCTTTCTGTGCCGGTGTTGGGTTGGTTTGGTCGTCGCTTTTTTATCACATCTTGGAAACAGATTAGGCACGGCGTAGTATCAATGGATACATTGGTAGCCGTGAGTACCGGAACGGCATTTTTGTTTAGTACTGCAGTGACATTATTCCCAACGTACATGATGAGCGTGGGCGTTCACACGCATGTATACTTCGAAGCTGCCGTTGTTATAATATTTTTCATCAGCATTGGAAAGATGCTGGAAGAGCGCGCAAAAAAGAAAACCGGTGAGTCGTTGCGTCAGTTGATTGGAGAGCAACCTTCAGTTGTGCGTATCGAAGTTGACGGACAAGAAACGGAAGTTCCAATTAAACAAGTAGCAAAGGGCACCATTGTAATTGCGCGTCCGGGTGAGAAACTTGCTGTTGATGGAGTAGTTGTTAGAGGTTCCAGTTATGTGAACGAAAGCTTACTAACCGGAGAGCCCCTTCCCGCACTAAAAACCATAAGCGACGAAGTGTTTGCCGGCACAATAAATCAAGACGGTGTTTTGTATTACGAAGCAAAAAGCGTGGGTGCCCAAACGGTGCTACAAAGAATTGTGGGAATGGTGCAGCAGGCGCAAGCAAGCAAGGCACCGGTGCAACACGTGGTGGATAAAATTTCTCGAATATTCGTTCCTGCCGTAATTGGAATTTCAATTTTAGCGTTTGTGGTTTGGCTTGCAGTTGGAGGCATGAGCATGCTTCCGCAAGCCGTTGTTGCTGCAGTATCAGTGCTCATCATTGCGTGCCCATGCGCATTGGGTTTGGCAACTCCATCGGCAATTATGGCTGCTGTTGGTAAGGGGGCTAAGCAGAACATCCTAATTAGTAACGCCGAGAGTTTGCAGGCGGCATACAAGGCTACAACAATCTTGCTCGATAAGACGGGAACCATTACCGAGGGCGAACCGCAAGTGGTGGAATTGATTTGGAACGTAGCTGAAGATGCTGAATTGAAAGCTGCGCTGAGCGCGCTGGAGGTGCCTTCTACACATCCAATTTCGAAAGCTATTGTTAAATACCTCGACGTTGAGAGCGGAGATGTTGTGGTGGAAGATTACGAAAATGTTCGCGGAAAAGGTGTGCGCGCAAACGTGAATAACAAAGTGTATGTAGTTGGAAGTATGCGTTACGCTGAAGAAATTGGTGTAACGTTGAGCGCGGAAAATTCTGCAACGATTGTTGAATGGGGAAATAGAGGTTACACCGTTAGTTGTTTTGTGCAAGGTGAAAAAGTGCTAGCACTTATTGCGGTTTCGGATGTTGTTAAGACATCGTCGGTTGAGGCCGTGAAACAATTTATCGACATGGGATTACGCGTTGCAATGCTAACCGGCGACAATTCAAAGGCCGCCGAATGGGTTGGTGGAGTTGTTGGTATAACGGAAATTTATTCTGAGTTACTGCCAGGCGAAAAAGAAGAAATAGTTGCTAAACTGCAAGGCGAAGGCCGGGTGGTTGCAATGATAGGTGATGGAATTAATGATAGCCAAGCCTTGGCGCGGGCCGATGTGAGTATTGCAATGGGAAAGGGTTCGGATGTGGCTATGGACGTGGCAGGAATTACGCTAACAACGAGTGACCTTAGGGGAGCGGTAGCAGCAATTGCATTGTCGCGTCTTACCATTCAGACCATTCATCAAAATCTCTTTTGGGCCTTCGCGTACAACATCGTAGGAATTCCAATAGCGGCTGGAGTGTTGTATCCGTTTACAGGAACGCTGTTGAGTCCGATGATCGCCGCCGCCGCCATGGCTCTAAGCTCGGTGAGTGTGGTGGTGAATACCAATAGAAAATTGGTGTTGTGAAGAACCATCAACTGAATTACTTTTGTGCTGACAACTAAATAGTGCTGATGTTGATAGGGAGTCTTATGAGGAAAAATCTGATTGTTCTTGTAACAACTTTCGCGCTTTTATTGCTGGTTTCTTGTATGCCCAATGTGGTAACACATAACCAGCTTAACCAGTTGCAGAAGGGGATGGTGCAGGCTGATGTTCAAAAGAAACTAGATGTTGATCCCGAAGGTAAAAAGTCCTTTACAGTAGAAGGAATTCAATACTCAATAGAGTATTATCCACTTCAAACTGCTCAAAAAAAAGAATCTACATACAGGCCAAACTATTTATATAAGTCTGGGGGTAGCAAAAACTGGGCAGACGCGAACGATGGTAAAAGGTGGATTAAAGACGAAAAAACAGTCGACCTCACTGAAGATATGTATTGCTTATATCAAGGTGGGAAATTGCGGTATTGGGGCATGGTGGGTGAGTTCGCGAAGTCGGAAGATTTACAAATACAGGCTTTGAATTCAGAATTCTTCAAGTACATACGAGTAAAAGCCGATTGAGCAATGTTTGAATTTGAAAACAACGTTAAAAATTTAATGGATGAGATGTATGAAGTATTTACTATTACTGACGATTACATTGTTTACAGTGTCGTGCTCAACGTTCAGCTATATAGAGGTAAACAAGCTCCGAAAAGGCATGAAGGTTGAAGAGGTAAACAGTTTTGTTGCCATCTCTCCCAAGAAGAGTTTCGAAATTTCGTTGCCCTCCGATGCATCGAAAAAATTCAGTGTGAGGGAATATTTTCTTACACTTGGAACTATTTATGCAGACTTTTATATGGTGTTCCAAGATGACAAGTTGATTTATTGGGGCTTCCCTTATGAATTCAATCGTTTTCCAGATCCGATGATAAATGAGATAGGAGCAACCGCGGCCGCGGAAGCGCAGAAGTAAATCATTGGAGTAACCAAAGTAATACATTGAAAGTAATACGTCGAGTGTATTTACATTTGAATTGTAGCGTACAGCATTAGTATCCTGTATTCCGTCTGGGGGGAGCTGGAGGAATTTATGAAATTAGCGATAGCTTTATTGTTCACTCTTGCACTAGTTTCCTGCACAGAAAGACCCGAGGGTGATGCTGCTTTAAAGGAACCCCTGTTTGATGGATTAGGTGTCCACAGTAGGATAGTTACCACATCTAGTGAGTTGGCACAAAAGTATTTCGATCAGGGCCTTGCCTTTCTGTATGCGTTCAACCACGACGAGGCCATACGAAGCTTTACGCAGGCAACTGAGTTGGATAGTACGTGTGCAATGGCGTACTGGGGAATTGCGTATGCCAATGGACCCCACATTAACTTCCCTGTTGTGCTCCCGGATAAAGCCGAAGCTGCTTGGAACGCACTCGAGAACGCGAAAAAGTATTCAAGCTCAGGGACAGATATTGAAAAGGGGCTTATCCATGCGCTGTCCGCCCGGTATGCTAATCCGCAGCCGGAAAATCGGGCGCCGTTGGACTCCGCTTTTGCACTTGCAATGGAGAGAGTGTTTAACAAGTTTGCATCTGATGCCGATGTAGGAGCTATCTATGCCGAATCGATGATGAACCTGCGTCCGTGGAATTATTGGACCCTTGAACAAACCCCGCAACCGGGCACAGAAATGATTCTTCAAACCCTCGATCACGTGATCAAGTTAGCCCCCTCACATCCTTTAGCGCTTCACTTATATGTTCACGCCGTGGAAGCGAGTGGGTATCCGGAGCGGTCTGCAGCAGCGGCGGATAGATTGCGGCATCTGCAACCGGGGCTCGGACACATGGTGCACATGCCTTCGCACTATGATGTGCGAACCGGACAATGGGATTCAGCAATTATGGCCAATGAGCGAGCAATGAAGAGTGATTCCATGTATCAAGCAAAACAACCCAAGCAAGGTTTTTATCGGATATACATGGGACACAATCATCACATGCTGGCCTTTGCCGGAATGATGGTGGGTCAAAGTAAAAAAGCAGTTGCAGCAATGGATGATTTTGTAAGAGGAGTTCCCGCCGATTTCATTCAGAATTTCGGTCCAATAGTTGACGGATTTATGATCATGCCTCTCGAGGTTCGAATGCGTTTTGGAATGTGGCAAGAAGTACTCGATGCTAAAATGGTCGACACAATCTTTCCAATTTCAACGGCGCTTCAACATTATGCTCGAGGGGTTTCGTATGGCGCATTGAAGGATTTGAAGAAAGCCCGCGCCGAGCAAAAAATGTTTCGCGATGCGGTTAAGCGGGTCCCAGCCGATGCTGCGTTTGGAAATAAATCCGGTGCCGTTTTACTGAGCATTGCCGAAGAAGTGCTAGAGGGTGAGTTGCTTATCCATGAAGGTAAATTGATGGCTGGCATTGAACATTTGAAAAAAGGCGTAGTGCTAGAGGATGGAACCAGCTATGACGAGCCACGAGATTGGATACAGCCTGTGCGGCATATTCTTGGAGCAGCATATTTGAGTGCAAACAAACCCGTCGAAGCGGAAGCTGTGTATCGTGCGGATTTAAAGCGGATTCCGAACAACGGATGGTCATTACATGGCCTAACGCGAGCACTGAAAATGCAGAACAAAAACACCGATGCTGAAGTAACGCAGAAACAATTTGCCGAGTGTTGGAAGAGTGCCGACATTAGCATTTCAACTTCGTGTTTGTGTTTGGAATAAATAGGTTTCTGTATATCTCAGCTCTCGAATACTCCGAACCGCGCCAGCTATCGTTTGATATTACTGTTTAGGATGCCATAACAATAACTGTTGTGTGGCGTGTTGCCTCATAATAATATGTAACCCAAGTTAGTAGTAATTAAGTGAACATTCTTTTTTTTTGGTATTTTTTTCTCTTTGTGAATTTCAGTGGAAAGCTGTGGGTATCATTGAGAATCGGGATGAACACGATTGAGGCCAGCGAAAGCGAGGATGGCATTGACCTTATGTACAATGCGGAGTTGTAATTGGAAAGGGTTGAGAGACCGGTTGATCTTGATCAGCTCTTTTCTTTTCCGAGCTGTGAGTGTCTGTGAATCCAAGAGGCGTTGGAAGGGTGTTTTAGGTTTGTCGTGAGTTTTTAAGACGTGTGCTCCTTCTCTGTGTTTGGTTAGGAGTTTAAAGCTTGGGATGAAGAAGTTTGTGAACAGGTAAAGCTCATTAGAGTAGAGGTCATTCATGAGCGGAACGATTTCGGGATGGTCAAACCTCTGATAACCAAGATATTGCCGAACATGTGTCCAGTTTTTCTGTTCGATGTGGGCATTGTCGTTTTTTACATAGGGTCGTGATCGGGTATACTCGACAGGCTGCTTGCGATCGGTAAAGTAAGACATGAGGTGATAATTGAGAAACTCGCTACCATTGTCGCTGTCAAAGCCTTTGAGTCGGAATGGAAGTACAGTCTCGATGTCTTGTATTGCCTCATGGCATGAGCGCTGTCCCTTGCCCCAGAGAGCGCGCTGAATCGTCCATCCCGTGGCAATGTCAACCAGATTAAGCGTAAAGGCATAACTACCGGAGGCAGAGCTACCACCATGAGCTACGGTGTACCGGACCCCTATTGTTAGGACTATAATTCCTGAAATTATGTACAAAAGAACTTAGGAACTGTAAAGGTTCCTTTGTTCGGAAATTCAACGTGTATGTGTAGGTCACGGAGCATCTCCGCAGG
>JABMNI010000038.1 GCA_013204605.1 Ignavibacteria bacterium | reverse complement strand
TCATTCTCACATTTCCACATTTTCACATTAGTATTCCCCATTCTCACATTTCCACATTTTCACATTAGTATTCCCCATTCTCACATTTCCACATTTTCACATTAGTTTATGAGTACTTCTCTCGGCATCGATGTTGGCGGCACCTCCATAAAGTGGGGAGTGGTCAGCAGCGAAGGTGAAATTCTACACAAGTCCTCTGTGGCAACGGCGATAAATGCCGGACCCGATGTGGTTGTACGCCAAATTGCGGATGTGATGCGCGAGGGCATTGCTCAGTTCCCAGACGTATGTGGCGTAGGTGTTGGTATGCCTGGTGTGGTGAACCCAGTAACGGGCCTGGTGGAGGGGTTGCCGAATTTCCCGGGGTGGACCCCACAGCCCCTTTCAAAAATTCTTTCAGCGCACACGACGTTGAAAGTTGTGGTGGAAAACGATGCAAATGTGGCTGCTATTGGCGAACTTGTTTGTGGTGCGGGTAAGGGGCTTTCTGGATTTTTATATGTTACGCTGGGCACTGGAGTGGGGGGTGCGGTAGTGATTGACGGCAAAGTTTACAGTGGAACACATGGGAATGCGGGTGAAATTGGGCATATAATTGTTGATGCATTTGCCCAACCAACGGTGGAACAAATTCACGATGGAAAAATATACAGAACGGGATCACTAGAAGAATTGGTGGGCAGGGCGGGAATTCTACGACGCGCGAATAGGAAAAACGAAAAAGGGAAAGACGCGAACGAGGTCATCTTCAACAACGAGAATGCCAGTGAAGAGACCACGACTGGTCGTTTTGCCGATGTGGTTGACATAGTAACCGCAGCCGAAAAAAACGATGAGTTTGCGCGCGAAGTGATACACGAAACGGGAAGGTTGCTCGGTATAGGCATCTGCTCTGCGATAACGGTGTTGGGAGTTGAAGCGGTGATAATTGGTGGCGGAATTTCACAGTCGGACGAATTGTTGGACGTGATTCGGCAGACCATACAGGAGCGAGCCATTTCAACAATTGCAAGCAGGGCAAAAATAATTAGGGCGAAGTATGGGGCCAACGCAGGACTGGTGGGCGCCGCTATGTTATCTTTGCAGGATTCATTCAACTGATACATTGTAGAATATGCAGAACACAAATCGCAACTTACATTATGCGTTAGCGGCAATAGTTTTTATTGTGGCTATGGCTACGTATTTGATGACGGTACAACCCACGGTCCCTTTTTGGGATTGCGGCGAGTTCACGGCTGCCGCAGTTCAGCAGCAGGTACCGCATCCACCGGGAGCTCCGCTGTTTTTGATGATCGGCAAGGTGTTTCACCTGTTGCCGTTCGGCGATCCGGGCTGGCGCATTAACCTTGTTTCGGTGATTAGTAGTGCCGTTACGATTTTGTTGCTGTATTTGATCACCGTTAAAGTGATTCGAAATTTCTTTCAGGAAGATCTTTCGGAAGTGGGCAATGCGTTGCTTGTATACGGAAGTGCTGCAGTTGCAGCGCTCACCTACACCTTTACTGATACGTTCTGGTTTAACGCAGTGGAGAGCGAGGTTTATGCAGCTTCGTCTTTATTTGTGGCGCTGATTACGTGGATTATGATGGTGTGGAATGAAAAGGCCGACGAAGTGGGGCACGAACGTTGGTTGCTTTTGATAGCGTATTTGATTGGTGTTTCGATTGGCGTCCACTTGCTTTCGGTGCTAACCGTTTTCTCGCTAACATTACTCGTGTACCTGCGCAGGTACAAGTACAGCACAAAGGGTCTGATTTGGACAATGCTTTTGGGCATCGGAATATTTGTAGTTGTGTATAACCTTGTAATTCTAAAACTACCAGCGCTCTTTGCAGGCAACCTGCCATTTAAGAATGCTGCGGGTGAATTTTTGGTTGAAGATAATTTCTTGTTTACGCTAATCGGTATTGGTCTTATTGCCGGCTGTGCGTACTTGGTGTACTACGGACGGAAAACAAACCATGGAGTTATTGCACTAACTTCCAGCGCAATTTTGTTACTCATGATTGGTTATAGTTCGTACGCGCATATTTTGATTCGTGCAAATAGTAATCCGCCGATGAACGAGAATAAGCCGGATGATTTGGACAAACTTGTATCGTACCTCGGACGTGAGCAATACGGCGAGGCACCAAATTGGCCGCGCAGATATCAAACCGAAGATCGCTTTACGCGCAACTACACGAAGTACGGAAAATGGGAGCGTCCACCGCTCAAAGTAGTTGAGTTCAAGGATGGTGGTCGTGGTCAGCGTCCGGATTATGGAGCGTGGAAAACCAATGTAGGTGCCGAACTTGGGTATTTATGGGGCTATCAGATCGACCACATGTACCTCCGCTATTTCCTCTGGAATTTCATGGGCCGTCAATCCGACATTCAAGATTCCGAGGCGTATTCGCCGCTAACCAGCGCAAAAGCTGTCGAAGCACTCAACCACAAAAGTGGATACGCCGATAAGTTTCCGGTAAACCTTTTTGCCATTCCATTAATTCTTGGTCTGATTGGAATGTATTTCCACTTCATGCGAGACCGAAAAATGGCCTGGGTATATCTGGTGTTATTTGCCATGACAGGAGTGCTAGCGGCAATTCAGCAGAACCAACAAAATCCTCAACCACGCGAGCGCGACTATTTTTACGTGTCGAGTTTTATGGTATTTGCGATGTGGGTTGGTTTAGGGGTGTTTGCAATTCTGGAACGCTTCAAAAAAAATCCCGCATTAGTGGGAGGGGGCTTAGCAGTCGCCATCCTTATAGCCCCTTTCAATATGATGCGTCAGGAGTGGGGAATTCATTCACGAGCAGGGAATTATTTGGCATTCGATTATGCGTATAATATTCTGCAAAGCGTTGAACCTAATGCGATAGTATTTACGAATGGCGACAACGACACGTTTCCCGTTTGGTACCTGCAAGATGTAGCAGGTGTGCGGCGAGACGTACGAATAGTTAACCTCTCGTTGGGTCAGACGTTGTGGTACGTTGAACAACTAAAAAATCGTTCTCCTTTTGGTGTACAAAAAGTGCCACTCAGTTTTACTGATGAGCAACTGAGCGTGAGTGAAGACAATGTGAAAGCGTTGACGTATGATTTTGGTCCTGCCCAGCCCGTTTCAATAAGTGTCAGTCCAAAAATTTTAGCGCAGTATACTAATGATCAGAACATCATCAATTCCGGTGTGATGCAGTTTACCTACCACGGTGCAAAGCGTGGCCAAGGACAAAATGGTGACGTTGAATACTTTAATGGTGTGCAGCACAAACTTGTGTTGGACATTTTAAAGCAGACGAAGTTTGAGCGTCCGGTGTATTTCAGTACCTCTGTGGGCGACCCTGCATGGGCCGATGAGTACATTGGTTTAGACAACTTTTTGCGGCTAGAGGGAATGACGTTCCGCGTATGCCCGGCCCCTCAGCGTTCGGCAATTGGCGAAGGTGTGAACGACAAGGTGATGTACAAATCACTCATGGAATCGCGCGATGGCGATGACTACTCCACAGGCCAGGCGTATGGCTTGAAGTTCCGAAACCTGAACAATCCGGCCGTGTACTACGATGACGTAAATCGTGGTTACGTGCTTAACTACCGCAACATTTTTTACAAGTACACTACATATTTGTTGTACGAATTGCGCGATTCGAGTCGTGCGGCAAAAGTGCTTGCGCGTATGAACGAAAAACTATCGTTGGATCAATTTCCAATTGGTATGAATTTTGAACTTCAACTTGGACAACTATTTGAGTCTTGTGGCGACCAGAAGAATGCCGAAGTAATGGCACAACGAGCTTTGAAGAGTGCGCAACAGATAATCGGCAATCCATCCTTACGTAACGCCGAGCCACAGATGAATGAGAACGTTATTCCAGAACGAATTGCCGCCGATGCTAGCGCTATGCTAGGTAAATGGACCGAAGCAATTAATTATTACAAGGTATTTGCTAGTGGTGGCGAAGCTGACGTGTATGTCAATTATTATATCGATGAAATCGAGATAATGAAAAAAGAACGCAGGAGAGATTATGTAGGTGCATTAGCGATCGCCGAGAGTTTGCAGCCGAAGTATCCGCTAACAACGCCCGACAAGAGCACGCAGCAGGTTGCAGGCGAACTACAACGAAAAATCATGGAGCTAAGAAACCGCCTGGGTGCACACCCGGATCCGGTAATTACAATGACACCGTAAATGGCCTTCGGACCTTTTAAACGTCTGGATTGGCAGGCGGATAGAAATCTATACGTACTGTGGTTTGCTCAGTTTGTTGCCATGATTGGCATGAGCGCCTGCATTCCGTTTTTACCGCTGTTTGTAATTGAACTAGGGGTTGCAAAATCAGACGCTCCACTATGGAGTGGTCTGATTACTGCAGCCCCTTTTGTTTTTTCTAGCCTACTCACGCCGCTGTGGGGTGCCTTGGGCGACAGGTACGGTCAGAAGCTGATGGTGGTACGCGCAATATTAGGCTTAGGGATAGCCATGACCCTCATGGGTCTGAGCACCAACGTATGGATGCTACTTAGCCTTCGCATCTTCCAAGGCGCTGCCAGCGGGTTTGTGGCCTCAAACAACGCCTTTATAAGTGCTCAAACGCCGGCTGTGCGTGTGGGCTTTGCCCTAGCCACGTTGCAAACAAGTATTAGTGCGGGAAACATATTGGGTCCGCTGGTTGGCGGTACCATAAGCGACGCCCTAGGCTTCCGCTCCGTCTTCTGGTTTGTTGGCGCGATGTGTTTGATAAGCATGTTTATTGTAATGCGCTATGTTCATGAGGATAAGGGGCTTTCCAGTCCCCGCAGTTCTCGCGTAGGAAAGAACATTACCATGGCATTCAACAACAAGCACATCAGAACCTTGCTGATTACACTTTTTATTGCGCAGAGTGCCATTGTGTTAACCACTCCAATCTTTCCGTATTACTTAGAACAGTTAGGTGCACCCAAGGAATTACTGTCCACACTGACTGGGATGATTGTGAGTATTGTTGGCGTGTGCGTGATTATAAGTGCGCCGTGGTGGGGACGCCGCAGCGACCGTGTGGGATACACCAATACTGTAAAAATTGCAGCCGCTGTTGTAAGCATTGGAATGTTGTTGCAAGTTTTTGTGCCATCGTTCTATTATTTGTTTCCGCTCCGAATAATTATTGGTCTTTCTGTGGGAGCCATATTGCCCCTTTCATACGCTGAACTAGCACGGCGCGCCCCCGACGGTCGTAAGGGCGGTATCATGGGTCTGGCGTCGAGCGCCACGCTACTCGGCAACCTCACCGGACCCCTCATCTGCGCAGCCATAGCTACCAACCTGCCACTCGAATACACGTTTGTTGCCAGCGCGTTGTTGATGGCCTTGGTGATCGCTTTTACGAAGTACAGCGAAGCCAAGAATGTAACCGCAATATCTGTGTAATTTGCCTAATGCTGCCTCGCGCAATTGTATATATCACAACGCTCTTGTTGCTTATCTCATGCCAAGAAGTTACTACGCCTAACAATCCGGTCGACGATGATTTGGTGAAGGAATATTTTTGGAACCAACCGGTAGGAACAGTGAACGTTTTAGCTGTGGTGAATACAACGGTGAATTATGTGCTTGCAGATTCAGCCGAAACCAAATACTTCTGGTACTACAAAATCATTAAAAAAAATGCACAGTTGCCAAGTGGCGGCACCGGAACGTTGGTTACCACGTGGTTTAGTGATAGTCCCAACGAAGTTGATACCATTTACTATTTCGTATCTGGAAGATCGATTTATTTTACGTACCCTAGCTGGACTACTTCTAGTGAAAGGGGGCTGGTCTTAACTATGCCGGTACAGGTTGGAGATTCGTTAAAAATGGGACGGTCGGACATGAACACGCACAAAGTGATTGCGGTGAATCAAGTTGAACAGGTAAAGGATGCGAGATACGAATGTGTGATTCTGCAATCGAAAGATACCACCGTGTTAGCGGGCGACGACAGAAAATACATTTCATCGCAAGAACTATATTTCAGCCGAAAACAAATGCAGGTGAAATCTGTAGTCAACCGGATAACCTCCGTTGGTGAATTTGTAGAGAAGCGATCGTCATCGTACATCGAACTCGTCGAGGTTGTACCACCCAAGTAAGGTTCGTGGTGGAAGATGGGGTTAAATCCACTATTTGACTATGTTGCACGAAATGTCACCAGCACTTAGCACCATGAAATTGATATAATGAACGAAGTTCGGTCGGATCTTATAACTAGAGGGCTCCTTTATCTGGAATCGAGCGCAAGGCGCCAACTGATAACGCAGAAATCGGAATGGTTAACACCTGAAAACACGTCTGACTTAGCCCCTTTAATAGAAGCTCTTGAATTATTCGCGAATCACGAAACAGAATCTGTGATTCAGTTATTGAGTGAATATGTGAGAATACGCGAATCGGCACCAAATTCAGAATATATCTTTCACGCACTTGTAGTACTAAGCTTTGTTTATTTCATTTATCGAAAAACACAAAGTGCGTTAGACACAGTTCAGTTTGCAAGGCAGTTGCCGATACCTACAACCAAGCAAATCGAGTTGGACGGTGCAAACCCCAAAATGCACGCGATTGGATGATAATGGTTGTATTGTGAATTGCGGTGATTGTATCAAATGTATAACCTTGCTGCGTTGGGAAAGAATTGCAGGTCAATGTGCACCAGCGCCGCTAACTGGCACAGTTTGCCCTGGAATAAATGGTCAATGTCAGGAAGAGTGCGAAGAAGATTGTCCAGTATTGACTAAGTGTTGCAATTAGTGAAATCGAACATGCAGGCACAGTGTCGAAAACTCCGTGCCTGCATACTTTTAAAGTTTTAATACTGTGACTATGCAAAAATTAGTGACCATCTTGCTGTTGGTTGTTCCAGCCGCACTTTGTTACGGACAGATTTCCGAAGTTTATAGTCAAAAGCAACTTCAACGTGCAGGTGTTTCAGATGTATATGTTTGGGGCTTATCGGCTGCTGACACTAACGGCGGTATTGTTGGCTTTCTGCAGAAGAGAGGTTACTTTTTTATTGACCCATCCGACTGGTCCGCGTGGATTGATACCTCTTATCCGAGCGCTGCAGGACAGGAGCAAGCTACGTTTATTACTTATGGCAACGGCTTTATTGCTTTGGCACATGGAACGCAGAATGATCATTGTGTTTACGACGCAGACTTAGGATTTCGTAGGTTGAATGTGCCCGATTCGCTGCAAAGATTTGTGGGGTATGGAATGCGTTGGTTTCCCGGGAACTACTTCTTGAACACAAATCCAAGAGTGATTTCCAATGACCTTGGCGAAACTTGGTATCCGTGGCCTGATTCACTGCGGTTGAGCCTATCGGACGTCAATGGTTTTAGTCGACCATACTTTGAAAGTGTGTTATCGAAACGAACATATGAGTATGGCATTGAGTCTGACACTGTAGACTTACGAATCACTCCTCTGATACGTAGCTCTGCTTTCACCGCCAGGTTACATGAAAAAGCACTTGTGTGGTTTCTTGATGACCAAAGACCTACGATTCGAGTTGGAAATATTGGTGGTACATCATACAGAGAATATAGTGGCATTAGGCACGGAGATTCGACCTATCCAATTAAACCTAATCAGTTTATGAACCTTGAATCTGGTTCTGTGTTCTACCTGTACCGGACCCCTATTGTTAGGACTATAATTCCTGAAATTATGTACAAAAGAACTTAGGAACTGTAAAGGTTCCTTTGTTCGGAAATTCAACGTGTATGTGTAGGTCACGGAGCATCTCCGCAGGCG
>JABMNI010000037.1 GCA_013204605.1 Ignavibacteria bacterium | reverse complement strand
TTAACTATGGAACGCCTGCGGAGATGCTCCGTGACCTACACATACACGTTGAATTTCCGAACAAAGGAACCTTTACAGTTCCTAAGTTCTTTTGTACATAATTTCAGGAATTATAGTCCTAACAATAGGGGTCCGGTACACCTCAAACACCTACCGTGTGGGAGAGTGTCTACAGGGGCATGAAAATGGTAGTTGCCAACACCACATCCGATACAATGTTTTTCAACGCACAAGACGGTGACATTGCAATGAATTTACAAGCCCTCAATTCACGTGGCCAGTGGGCGGATATCGAATACGTCCCTAACAGTTGGTGTGGCAACAGCTACCACACCGTGTTCCTTGCGCCTAACGAACTATGGGATTACAGCATACCTGCATTTCAAGGAGCTATCAAAACTCGCATCCGCACGCGACTCAAGTACAAAAAGTCCTTCAATCAAGAAGTACCCGACATTCTGTACAGCAACGAAATCATTGGCTACGTAAACCCGGGTCAGTTTTGGAACAAACGGCACTACACACCTGCCGGTATCATGGACCCGTATAGTGAATGATTGAAAGGGGGCTAGAAATTAAGGATTAGGGATTAAGGATTAAGGATTGGCATTCTCACTGTCACCCTGAGCGTAGCGAAGGGCACATTTTCACATTTGAAATCTTCTTTATTCGCGAAAAACCTTCATGGTAAGGGGCGTACCAGACCCTTCGAGTGCCAGAATGTACACACCGCGGGGAACGTTGGAGATGTCTACGTCGAATTCAAAGCGCTGCGACATTGGTTGTTGGTTGACGGCTTGTTGTAGTGCCGTGGTAAAGGATGTTTCTGTACCACCTAAAATGTTATAGAGTTTCAGTGATTGCCATCCCCTATAGAGTTGCAAATTGTTTACGCGAATCCGCAAACGATCGGTTGCCGGTGTTGGGTAACACCAGAGCGTGGATATGCGAAATCCTTCCGTGGGTTCATCTACTGAAGTTGTGCCTGGGACGAAGTAATACACGCCACGATCTGTGGAGGCATACACCAGACCCATGGTATCAATTGCGATGTCGTTAATAAACCTACCAAGCAAGGTTTCATTGCCAACCTGTAGCCACGTTTGTCCGGAGTCGTGGCTTTGAATTACGCCCTGCTCCATCGTGGCAGCAATAACACGTCCGTCCCGGTGTTGCAGGATTTTACGCCGCCCCGTATAGGATGGCTGGGAGCGCGTTTCCAAATATACGTCTGCCCACGTTGCTCCGGCATCGGTGGAGCGGACGATACGACCGTTGGACATGGAATGCCGATAGGCTACAGAGAAATCCGGTGTCCTTGCATTCATCCCTATGCTAGCAACCAACGTAGTCGAGTCTGCAAGCATCGTGATGTTCCATACGCAGGTATTGGTGTCGAGACCGGGTGCCGTGCTCGACCATGTTACGCCCTTATCTCGAGAGACCCACATGCTTCCACGGTAGCCTACATTGTCTGTTGTGTCCGTTACTATAATCAATCCTCGCAGACCAGCTATCCATTCGCCGGAACCCAAAACTACTATGTTGGAACACGGCACTAGGTCGCCATTATCCTGCTGGGGAAGACCCTTTCCACCTATGTACCACGTTACCCCTCCATCGTTGGATAAATAAAGTGAGTCTGCAAATGCTGCGTGATACAATGAATCAATGATGACGTAGGAGTTAATTCCCGAGGAGCGATAACCGCCGACCAATGGGAAATTCCAAACCAATGTATCGGGCACAAGATGCTGTTCATTTAGACCAAAATCATTAAACCACAACGCACCGCGTTTTCCTGCTTTGATAATTCGAGATGGGTTTGCGCTAAGCGAAGTGGTATGGAAGGCGGGATCTGTGCCGGGTGTGGTAGACTCCCAATCGGCGGTTAAATACCGAAGTGCCTGCCACTGTTTGTGCTCCTGCCTGTATTTCCATAGGTGACCCGTAGCAGCGCTCGCTGCGTATATTTCTGTGCTATCAACAGGAGAGATGTGCTCTAGTGCCGTGTAATGTGCTCCGTTAAATGGAGATGTATGAAATTCCACAAGCTCCGGAGCAATTCCTGTCTGCATCCACGTTCTGCCACTGTCGTCCGAGCGTAGCAGGTTGATCAATGTGCCAGCAAGTAATACACCGTCGCCGTAGGCCAACATTCTTACTGCCATTGGTGGAGAGAGATATTGAATGGGCTTGGTAATATCACCAGCTAGATATGCCACGCGGCCATACAAAACAAAAAAGTACGAGCCGTCTGGTTGGGCTGAAATGTGACGCGTGGTGTTATAATCCAAGTCCCTACTATTTTTAGGGTTTGTTGGATTTCGATTGTACCAAGTATGCCCACCGTCTGTAGATGATAATATGTCGCCGCGCTCAAACCACACGGTGATTGCACCCAATTTTCCTACCCTGATCGCTGCCACGCTGTATCGCTGGATACTTCCATCGGGTGCGGAAGTTGATAGCCTTTTTCCAGTATTCTCGCAATAAATCGTGTCAAGGATTCGCACAGTGGAATCAACCACGTTATGAAATCCCAATATCGACGTACGGTTTAGCTCATTGTTAGCAATGCCATAAACAATAACCGTGTCATTCACGTAGGAGTAGTAAAATGTTCCTACCGGTACTGGTACGTACTGTGGTGCTGGTTTGTCGGGATGGAACTCCCACCAGCCCTCTGTACCCTGCTCGTCGGTGAAGTACGCCGCCAACACTCCTGGCTTAGGTCGGAGCATGAGGTTCAACTGATTGGTGCTAGACCTCAGCTTCGAGTATCGCGCATTCCATGTACGACCCGTGTCTATCGATACCAATCCAGAGCTGTTATCAAGGGCAGACAACAGTGCTACCACAGCTCCGCTAGAGCCTGTGACATCGTAAAGCCGGATATCGTCCGGGGAAGACACAATGGCTAAGGAATCCGCAGATTCTATGTACCGAGCAACCCAGGTTTGATGACCACGCGACTTATCTTCCCAATGTACAAATTGAACGCAACCATCGCCCGATAGTCGCTGAAATTTTGAAATCGTGATCCTCTGATCACGTGAAACTTGCTTCCAATTCTTTCCTAGGTCAGCGCTGGAAACGCATTCCTGTCCGTAAATATGAAAGAACCTGCGGGAGCAGGTGTCAAAGGTTATAGACTCGGCAATGCCTGCTGAACCTTTGTTATTATTTTTACTAAGGTAAGTACCAGGTAGCTGGCGCCATTCCTGTGCTAAAGCCGGAATAGTTACACCAAATCCATACACAAATACTATGAGTTTCAAAACTGCGTAATTAAAATTCATTATTTCTCCACGAATAATATATACGGGGTGCCGAAGCACCCCGTATGAGAACTGTCATTTACGGGCAGGTAGGGCACGATCCAGGTATAAAGTCACAATCAACTTCCGCACATACCGGATTGCAATTTGCAGTTGTTGAGCAGTTGTCAGCCAAAGACACAATGACCTTTCCATCAGGGCGGTTCTTGCATAGTCGCCATTGTTTTATACAGCACTCGCCGCCAAACGCGCATGTAGACAAGCACGGTCCAGCACGCTGTACGCATCTAGGCATAGCAATAACCCAGCAGTACACATAAGGGGCTTCGTCGCAATACGGAATAGAAGAAAGTTGATTGAGCTTATCCCGACCTAGCGGGTCGAACAGGCAAAACAGTGCCTTGAGCACCTTATAGTTATCGGCAGGAAGAGGGATGCCCGTGGCACATACTCTCCTAATTGTCGTGAATGCATCGACGGCACCTGCAGCAGAGCAGGGAGCTGTAGTGCTCGGTGGCGAATATGGCACATGGCAGTATATAATACTTACCGGATACCATACGCCGTCGATACACAACGAGTCATTAATGGTGGTTTCGGATCCACCAGGCGGACAAGCGCAGAGGCCTTGAGCACTTAGCTCGCCGCCGTCCCCCCCGACATTTAATACAATGAAACACAACATACTACACGCTGAGCGTATAGCATAAGTTAATAATGTGGTTCTCATAGAGCACCTATAAAAATGAAGTGATAACCTAGGCAGTTAATCTGCCTTTCATTTCAAAGCTGTTCGTGAGAGAAAGCCAGAAGTCCACGTCCTATCCGTGTCCTTTATCCCTTACTTCGGCAAATGTACACATATTCGCTACTATTCAAAACAAATTCTTTCGCTCAGATATTTCAACTGGCAACGCATGGGTCTGGAAATTAAGGATTATGGATTATGGATTATGGATTATGGATTATG
>JABMNI010000003.1 GCA_013204605.1 Ignavibacteria bacterium | reverse complement strand
GTAAATCGAAGCGTAGTAAAACCTCGTGATATTTCAACTAAGATTTGGACACTACCATCTGTAGGTTGAGTTATATTATCTTAACATTGAGTTTACAACAATTTGAATGGGTTTCAAATGGAATTTGTACCGCGAATCATTTATACCGTATTGATGCTTTTAAGTGCTAGTTGCGCTACGTGGTCGCAGCAGTGCGTACTACGTTACCGCGAGCGCGGAGTAGCGCAAGAGCAAGTTCCGTTACTTTTTTCACACGGAAGTACATCGCCACTATATTTCGCAATGAGTCGAGTTGGAGTGTTTACTCTATCTGGGGCTTCTCTTACCCCGATTGAAGTTACGGGCATGCAAAATGCCGATGGTTATGAGTATCAGTATCTGTCAGATTGCAGTGGTGGTGACTATTTGCTACACCAGCGCGGATTTTTAGGACATCGTTTAACAAGACTCGACAGTCAAGGCATTGCCCATAAATTGTTACTCCCGAAAGGGGAAGCTTCATCTATCGGCGTTTTGAGTCCTGGAGTAGGATTTGTATCCTATTTTGATACCGTTTTAGTTGTTAGAACAGACTATTTAACTTTGGACTGCGGACAAACGTGGTTTGAGGTTAGTGGATCGCTGGTTGATAAAATGCGAGGAGCTGCACTTCTTCAAAAAAAGGAGCCTGTGGGGTTTAGCATGGCGCGTGCTAGTTTAGGGAATGAGGTGTACGCTAGCGCTGTAAAAACCGGCAATGGTATGAGCAGCTGTTCTATATTAGGTGAGGACAGTCTCGTTTGGATAGCTCGCAGAAATCGTACTGCACTTCCAGATACCATTTGGTATGCGAATATTCGAGATAGTTCTAAGAAGAGATTCGATACGGTTTTACAAGTTAATGGGCTAAGTGTGCCTGTTACAGAAATGACTGACCTGGAGTTAGTTGCTTCCACAGATGGAATTGCATTCGTTTTTCACAAATCAGGTTGGTATGCTCGGTACAAAGAGGGATATTGGTCGGTTGTGGACTCCCTCCCTCCTATTGAGCAGTGGGGAATCAACGTTTCATCTACAACGTCCCGATCTAAAAATGTGATAACGTACCTGAGCAATGTTAAATCAGGCCGAAAACTGGTCACAGTTTACTTAGACAGTTTAAATAGGGATAAGCAATCGGTCACACTTGATCCGGCACCTGGTGCCCTTGCTGCGCTTAAAACCGTTAACTCCGAATACACGGTCCTTTTTTGGAATCAGTCTCCGCAGGCGTGCGTTTTATACTCAGATTCAGGCAAGATGCAACTATTAAATAGTGCCGCCCGGGACATCGAAGTGCTACCAATCACGCCGATATTATTTGGCTTTACGAGTAAATTGCTCGAGCCAATTTTAGTTCCTTGCAGTGACTATGTTTTGCTTGCAAATGAAAGCGGCATCGGTAATTTAAAGGCACTAGTGTTCCGTGGGGAGAGTTGGCGGTCAACAAAAGTACTTGGCCCACGTATTCAATCCACACGTGGTCTCCGCACACCATTCATCGGAACAGATGAAGTGATTTCACCGGGCGACAAAGTGAGGCAATTCACAAGGGACGGCCGCTTTGTTCAAGTACTGCGAGACAAGCCAGCAACCGCCGTATTCCGGATGCCCGACACTACCCTAGTGGTTGCCGACGGAGCTAATGTTACAGTTGTACGTGCTGGTGGCACTGTTGACTCCGTAAGTCTCACCTCTGTTCTTTGCTCCACCTCAGGCGTTGCGGGATATGTCAATTCGATCACCATGGCTGCCGACGGATCACTCCTTGCTTTTACTAATGGACTTCGACTTTTGGACCTCGAAACGTTAGGAACCAAGCCGTGGCGCTGCGGGGGTATCGTTAGGTCTCTAGATACCGGACGGACGTGGGTGCAAAGCACCACCCCTATTGAGACCCCATACTTTCTTGGTAGCATACGCACGCCTACAGGTGCGATTGTAGCTTCAGCAACCACCGTTGTAAGAGATACGACTCCTCAGGCTTCCGACGATGACAATCCAGCAGTTGAATCTAAGAATCATACCTTCAACGATCGGAGAGTGATTCGTACTACAGACAATGGCTCTACTTGGACTCAGGTCTACCATTCGCCTTCAAATAGCTCGTTAAAATTTATCGGTGGTGACGGAACGATTACCAAGGACGGCACCCTACTACTCATGACAACAGACGGAGTTTTGCAAAGCACAAATGATGGTCTGGACTGGGACTTTCGGGATATTACTGGTCTTGAAGCCGGATCGCAAAACGTAATTTCCATGTTTCAAGATACCGTTGGGTCGGCGGTATACTATTGCACCATCAACGGTCTATACGAAGAGCAACCTCTCACAACCGTGCACGAAGAAAACAGCACTGCTACAAATGTACACGCAGCGCGTACCTGGGAGAATCACTTATCCGCATGGAAAAAGAGCGGCATAAAAATCAGACGACTCTTCTCGGTGCTTGGGTATGAGGTAACTACCGTTAACCCTCCAGCCGGACTATACCTAGCCGAATATGAGCTTCATTCCGAAACTAAGATTGAACCAATACTTGTATTGGTCGATTAAGGAGATTTCACATGACATATTTCAAACGCTTACTACTCGTGGTACCCTTCCTGCTAGCATTTACTGTAGCAATCGGTCTGAGTGTTCCCCCCGTCCCCGGTTTTGCGGTAGATGTACAGCCCCGAATCTGTGGAGACGAAGTTTTAGTAACGGTTGTGAATTCCAACCTTGCGGTCGGTGGGGTTCAGAATTTGGCAATTGTTAGCGTCAACGGGATGACTATGGAAGACATTAAACCTAGAATAACGCAACGCGAGGGCCTTCAAGAGATTACTGTACAAACCAAGGAGTGGGGAAGAGGAATGTATGTCTTAGTTGTCTCCGATAACATGAGTCAAGGTATTATCAAGATTCTGAAACTCAACTAGTTAGGGGCCAGCAAATAGTATAGGCAGCGGTTTGTAAAACCCAAGAGTTAGTGCAGGTTTGAAGCACGGGTGGCCAGATGATGATCTAGCAGATGTTCAAATGGTAGCCTGAAGGGTAGCCTGAAGGAGTGTCACACTTCGCGCACTCAAATACACGGTAGTGTTTTGAGGAGCTTTAGTGTCACTCGACAAGCTAAGAATTTACAGTGCTGCTGTTTCAATTTCGAATGAGGTTGCCAAACTTGCAGTAACCTGGGATAGCTTACATAGGAATACTGTAGGCGTGCAGCTAGTACGATCGATCGATAGTATTTCGAACAACATCGCGGAAGGATATAGTCGTGTATCTACCGCGGAAAAACTTCAATTTCTGTTTTATGCGGAAGCGTCATTGCAAGAATCCAAGACGCAAATCCGCGCTGCAAGTGAACGCCAGTGTATCACTGAAGAAAAGAGTGATGAATTACTAAAGCGGTTGCGTGCACTTTCTATTTCAATGATGGAATTTGCGGCCGCTCTACTCCGTAGTGATACTGAGTACAAAGGCAGATACAGAACTGTTGTTGAGAAGAAACGTGCCTGGCTTGTGGGACCGAAGAAGCCTGAAGGGTAGCCTGTTATTTACCATTTATGCTTCCCTTTAGGCTACCATTTATGCTTCCCTTTAGGCTACCATTTATGCTTCCCTCCAGGCTACCATTTATGCTACCCTTCAGGCTACCATTTATGCTACCCTTCAGGCTACCCTCCAGGCTACCCTTCAGGCTACCCTCCAGGTATCAGTATTCCGCTTTCCAACTTATACTCCTCACATACTCCGCCACATCATCTGGTTTGGGCACCGTAGCTAATCCGGCTTCGAAAAAATACTCGGTCACGGCAATGGCAACTACAATGCTCGACTCTCGAATGTCGGCCATGGGCGGATAGATAAGCCCCTTATCAAATTGCTCTTGTGATACCATTTTGGCGAGAGTTCGAGCTGCACGGCTGAACGCTTTATCGGGAATGGTGGTTGGTTTGGCGGCTAGGATGGCTAGGCCGACGGCGGGGAAAATGTACACGTTATTCCCCTGACCCGGCACGAAGGTTTTTCCGTTAACTGTGCATGGTGGAAAGGGGCTTCCACTGGCAAAAATTACTTTGCCATTTGTCCATGTGTAGGCTTCTTCGGCAGAGCATTCACTTTTTGAAGTTGGGTTGGAATACGGAAATATTATTGGACGTTCGGTGTTAGCCGCCATTTGCTCAATAACATCTTGCGTAAAACTTTTTGGAATTGTGCTTGTACCAATTAATGCGGTTGCTTTTAACTCACGTGCTGCGTCGAGTAAGTTGTCGATCGAGGTGAAATCGTGCGCAAACTTTTTCTTCGAGTCAGACAAATCTGTTCGCGAAGATTCAACAAGCCCCTTACTATCAACTAGCCAACATCTCTTGCGGGCTTCTTCAATGGTGAGTCCGTCCTTGAGCATCGCAGTGCTAAGCAAATCAGCAATACCAATTCCAGCACTACCCGCACCAAAAAATAAATATGTCTGGTCGGAAAGTTTGCGGTTGGTAAATCTGAGTGCCGCAATTACTCCGGCAACACCGGTAGCGGCAGTGCCTTGAATGTCATCGTTAAACGATGCAATTCGGTTACGATATCGCTCCAAAATTTCGCCGGCATTGTGATTGGCAAAATCTTCCCACTGTATGCAGGCACCAGGAAAAACTTCCTCGATAGCACAAACAAATTCTTCGATGAACGATGCATATTCGTCGCCCGTCAACCGAGCCTGCGGCAGGCCAATGTAAAACGGATCTTTTTGTAACTCTTCGTTGTTGGTACCAACATCTAAAACTATTGGCAACGCATATTGTGGCGGAACGCCGGCGCAGGCAGTGTAGAGAGCGAGCTTGCCAACGGGGATGCCCATGCCTTGCGCACCAAGATCCCCCAGACCCAATATCCGCTCTCCATCTGTAACAACAATGAATCGTACGTCAGTTTCTTCCCAGTTCTGCAACACCTTGGCAATTTTTCCGCGGTGCCGTGCGCTAACAAATAGCCCCTTAGGCCGACGATAAATCCTACCAAATGTCTGACACGCCAAACCAACCGTTGGTGTGTACACCACTGGCATGTACTTCACCGGATTGGCCATCAGAATGCGATAAAATATTACTTCGTTGCGCTCTTGCAAATCACTGAGGTACACATATTTATCCAGATCCGTCGGCAACGAATCGATGTGTGCCTCTATCCGCTTCACCTGCATATCCGGTGTAGATACAATGTCGGGCAGCAATCCTAGAATTCCCAACTCTTCGCGCTCTTCTCTCGTGAACGCCGTTCCCTTATTCAAATGGGGGTCGCGTAATAGGTCTAGTCCACGTTTTTCTGTCGTCGTTCTTTGCATAGACGTGCAAAATACGGACTCTTTTCTCGGACCGCAATTTTTCAGCAGCCGCATGAACGCTATCGCACGTAGTACTCACCGTAAGGTGCGGCTCAACCAGAACTTCTTTTTGTTTCGGGAGTTTTTTTTGCAAGGGGGCTTTACACAGTCCGCTCCTTTACGAACATCGCAACCACAATTCCGTAAATCACATGACCCATAATTGCGCCAAATACCATCATTGATTTACTTCCATCCACTTCAGGCAATCCGCCCATCATAGCGCCCATCGCCATCATCATTACTTGCGCAAAAACAAAAATGATAAAACCAAAAATTGCACCTTTGAGAATGACATTGCTAACCTTCGTCAATACTCGGATAAAGATATAGGCGTAGGAAAGTGCAAAAACTATCCCGACCATAAAGTGCATCACCCAACCAATTGCGACCGGGACGTTCATCATTGATGATAGCATCTCGGCGGGATTCATCTTGGGCATCCCCATCATCGGGCCAATTAGAGTTACCGCCGTCATTACCGCGGTAGCAACGATACCTCCAAGTAGCGCTTGCTTAATTTGTTTATGCATAGTGTTTCTCCCAAACAATAGTTACTGTACTTCACAAATCAGACATTCTGAATTGTGTTAGCCGCCCGCAATAGTTCAGCTGCTAATGTGGCAGCTGTCCGCACCCACTAGCCTTGAATGCCGAATGTAACACCTATCACCTACAATCCCGAACATCAATTCGTATTTGAGTTTCATATTCGCTTGGTATTGCGAGGCATAGGGACAGGGACGCGCCGTTAATGGCATCCTTTCAAACATGCTCGGAATTCTGCAATTATTTTTCGCCATAAATTAACAGCGCACTCCCATCAATATTCACATTGCCATCGGGATATTTTTGGGCAATCTGCTCGTAAACTTCTTTCTCAATATTGTCACGCATTGCATCGTCGGCGTTACTCAACGCGGCCACGAACGGTGCTGCAACTTCGGTCATCATATTCCAATACACATCGGCAGTGCCCGCATTCAATTTTGTTACCACTTCCTGCTCCGATACATTTTTGAATCCGACACTTTCGAATATACTTTGGATAAACCCGTTAGCCGCACACCTGAACATGCCCGGAGCACCCGGTGGGGGCGGCTGTAACTGCATGTTCCTGTTAATTGTGTGACCGATTGCTGTAACCCAGAAGTTCTTTTCCGGTCCACTCCAAACCGACGTAGCAATGCGTCCACCGGGCTTCAATACCCGCATCATTTCCGCAGCAGCCAATTCCATATCGGGGAAAAACATGAATCCGAAACGGCAGCTAACTGCATCGAACGTGTTGTCGGCGAACGGCAATTCGCAAACATCGCAAGCCTTCGTTTCAACATTTAGAATGCCACGTCTTTCTGCGTTCTCTTTAGCAATCGTCAACATGTCTTCTGAAAGATCGGTAAGCACCACGTGCCCGCCATCCAGTGCCATTGCAATTGTAAGTCCTGGCTCGCCCGTTCCCGAAGCAATATCCAAAACAACTTCAGCACCCGTCGGTTTGATCATACGCACAATCTCAGCACCCATCGGCTTTAGGAAGTTCATGGTAAGATCGTCCCACTTCCGCC
Organism: Ignavibacteria bacterium; assembly: GCA_013204605.1. Lineage (GTDB taxonomy): Bacteria > Bacteroidota > Ignavibacteria > Kapaibacteriales > Kapaibacteriaceae > JABMNI01. The sequence goes on along the minus strand of JABMNI010000003.1, from coordinate 2,253 downwards.
ATCCAGCCGAAAATTTATTCCACGCTGCTTTTTGTTGCTCGCGAATTTCTATTTGTTTATCGTCCATGATTCTCTTAGCCCGTTATATGTAAAAAATAGTTACAGTGACTTCAGCTGATCCTCGCACACCAAAACCTTCGGCAACCCGTTCTGGCATGAACAACCTCATGCTACCGAAAACTGTTGCGATTATCGCAGCAATGAGTAGAATAAGTGAACATTTCATTTATTCAATGCCAGTATTGTGAAAAAAATACATTTAGTCCTTTACTTCGTGGTCTTCCCACCCAACTTCGTTAGCTCACTATCTATCGGTTCCCACAGCTCGAGTTTGTTGCCATATGGGTCCATTATATGCACAAATTTTCCGTATTCAACAGTTTCAATTGTATCAACAATTGTCACGCCGGCAGCACGCAGATTAGCAACCAGACCCTCAATATTCTGAACGCGGTAATTAATCATGAATTCTTTTTCGGAAGGGGCGAAGTAGTCGGTCGTTTTTTTAAACGGACTCCACATTAAGTAATTAATTTCCTCCGGATGATTTGCGTTGCGAGTTTCAAACGGCGACCCGTACTGATCTATAGCCAGTCCCAAATGTTTTCCGTACCACTCTCGCGTCTCTTTAGGATTTTCTGTACGGAAAAATATTCCACCAATTCCCGTTACACGTGGAGTTGTATCTGGCTCCGTGACTGCTCCTTCTGCCGGTACATTTTTATTTGCCATTCTAGGTTCCTTTGCAGCTGTTACATCAAAATTCGCTATCACTAACGCTACGGCAGTTGCCAACAGCGGGATTAACGCCAAGCGGAACTGCCTCGAACAAAATATTTTTGCGCGCTTCATAGTGTTTTTTGTATTCATAATTGTGATTCAGGTAAAGGGGGCTAGGTGGGCGCATGCAAGGTGCAAATATACGCATAAGAGTCAAGTTAGAAAAGCGGGTTAATTTTGTAGCGCCTCTTTGTTACACTTTACCTGCGGACCCCAATGCCCCTTTCAAAGAATCTGTTAAGTAATGTCATTTTAATCGCTGCTTTTTCAGTCGCTACCATAACATCGGTAGGTGTTGCAAGTGCCCAAGTGCGTGTAATGTCGCCATCGGCCGAGATTGAGGCGCGCAGTGTGACTGAGCGGCATTTAAAGAACATCCGACAGCTCACGTTTGGAGGCGATAATGCAGAGGCGTATTTCTCGTTCGACGGAAAGCTGCTGAGTTTTCAGAAGCGGAATAAGGAGTGGGAAGTACCGTGCGACCAGATTTATGTGATGGATATTGAGAAGGCGGCCGGAAACCCCACGTACACGCCACCGATGGTGAGTACCGGGTTGGGACGCACTACGTGTGCGTATTTCATGCCCGATGATAAGCACGTGTTGTATGCAAGCACACATGAAGGCAATGTGGAATGTCCGCCAGATCCCGAACCCCGCGCCGACCACAAATACGTGTGGCCGCTATACAACACGTTCAATATTTACGTTGCGGATATGCAAGGAAACATTGTAAAAAAACTAACGGATCGGGTAGGGTACGATGCCGAGGCAACGCTGTCGCCACAGGGTGACAAGATAGTTTTTACCAGTGACCGCAGTGGCGATTTGGAGTTGTGGACCATGGACGTTGATGGTGGAAATTTGAAACAGATTACAACGGATTTGGGGTACGACGGAGGTGCATTCTTCTCGGCCGACGGAAAGCGATTAGTCTACCGCAGCTCGCGGCCAAAGACCGATAGCGCAATTGCCGAATACAAATCCCTCCTCGCACAGGGTCTGGTAACCCCCACCGAAATGGAGATCTACACCTGCAACGTAAACGGCACCAACATCCGTCAGGTAACTCATTTAGGCAAGGCAAACTGGGCGCCCTACTTCCATCCAACAAACGGTAAAATAATTTTTGCCTCCAACCACCATTCTCAGCGCGGCTACGATTTCCAACTGTACATGGTAGACGAAAATGGAAACGGGCTTGAACAGATAACCACCGAAAGCATCTTCAACGCCTTCGCCGTATTCTCAGCCGACGGCAAACAGCTCGTATGGTCGAGCAACCGCAACAACGGCGGCACACGGGAAACGAACGTGTTTATCGCGGACTTCGACTAGTCAATTACGAATTGGCAATTACGAATTACGAGTAGCCCAGAATGGGCGGCATCATTTTCGCCTTAATGGGCGACAGGCATCTTAGCGGGTGACACTCATCGCAGTAGCCGACGCATGCTTCGCCATTACTTGAAG
>JABMNI010000036.1 GCA_013204605.1 Ignavibacteria bacterium | reverse complement strand
GATCCCGTACGATACATAGGTTACTGAAGCGCAGATGGAGGGCGTGTCTGTGGTGGAATACGCCGATGGTCCTGTTTCGAAATGTACAAAGCAAATCTGGGCGAAGATCAATCAACGGAGGTAAGGAAATAGCGAATGTATCCCCTATATGAAGAGGCGGAGGGAGTGAGCCTGTACCGAAGTGTGATCGAAGGTGAAACAGAGACGATGCTTCGATCGCTAATCATGTATAATCCGATTTCGGGGCTGACATGCAAGTCTTCAAAAATATGCCACTCATAGCCGACTAATGCCGACACACCAAATGCTAGATCGGAGCTTTTCGTTATCGACCCGTTAAAAGAAATTTTTGACTCTAACAAGTAGATTCCTAACCCTACACCCAATCTGAAATTATTCGGTCGCATTTCAAATACTGCGTGAATTGGGACTCCGGAAAGTTGCATTTCAATTACACTAGGTACACCCTCATCATCTAAAATAATGTGCTTTTCAATTGCGAATAACTCGTACCCACTTTGAATTCCGATCCCTAATAAATGATTCGGAAACCAATGCAAACGTGCTTTGACAGTAACGCCTGGAAAAATTTGCCTGTCAGTAAACTCAGTGGTTGGATTTACAAACCGAGTATATTTCAATCCTACTGTTAACAAAGCTTCTACGGTATATTTTGTACCAGTATCGGGCTGACTTTGCGCAACGCCTGCTACAAAAACTACGGTAAGCATTATGATAAGTGCAATTCTCATTTTGGTTTGTACTTCGCAGCGTAAAACTTCGATGCCAATAGCGTAGGATAATTTGTAAGAATCCCGTTGTACAATAGCCCCTTCCCTGTGTACCGTTCCTGCAAGTATGTTGATATAAAATCTTCATCATCCAACGTCCAAACGTAGGCCGACATCCCGGCATCGCGAAGAGGCTCCACGGTGGCTCGTTGCACGCCCTCGGTGAATCTCTGACCAAATACTGCGGCTTTGATCCTAATTGCATCTGCCGCTCCAAGTTCGCATAGAGTTTCGACCGTTCCGTACAGCGGACTCTGATAATATGCATCCAAAACTTCCTGAGTTGGAATGCCGTAAACAATCCTAATATCTCGATTCTTTATTGCAGCGTAGTCAGTTGCATCTTTAATTATCTTCAACACCTTATCTGTGATAGTTTCATCCTTCATGTCTACCCATACAAAGGTCAACGATGTTTCATCGATGGCTGCCTTTAGCAAGGCTTCGAACGTGGGGATTTTTTCGCCATTGATTAGAATGGCTAGCTCCGTCATTTGCTTATACGTGTAATTTTCAATTGCACCAATTATGTATGCACCCCTGACTGTTCGTGGCGTAAATGTAGGGTCATGAAACACAATTGGTATTCCATCCATCGATCTCCGTACATCTATCTCCACTCCCGTAGCACCAAGGTGCGTTGCAAGCTTTACCATTTCAATTGTATTCTCTGAAACTCCCAGTCGCTCTGAATTACGGCCACCGCCACGATGCGCTATTATTTGGAAACCCTTCGAGTCATCCTTTAAATCCTGCTTCCGCCGGAGTATCAATGAATCCGGTTGGCCGTTCGGCACGTTCATCAAGGCACGAATTGTTATGTCTTTGGTTCCTACGCCGCTTGAAAGTTGAGTACCTCCTTCGTCGGGAAGAACTACAAAGTATGCGGCACCCGTTTGCGGACCCTGCACTCCACGCCAATAACCAGCAAACACTGCGGTATCGGAGCGCATTCCTCCTCGCATACGGAAATACACTACACCTACGGTTGTGTACATGTTCACGTCGCCATTTTCAGCCAACTTCACCGTCATAACATTGCCGAATATTTTTACTTTCGACGCTCCATCAACTTCATACACGCCGTCGATAATCACTTTTTTTGCCGCGGCATCCAAGGCGCGCGTACCCGCAATCACGTTGTAATCAACCGCTGGAGTTTCCACCGGCTCGAAGTCCAGCACACAGCTATGCAGTCCGAATAGTAAAACTATGACCAGCGCAATTTTTGCAAGGGGCTTTGTGGCTTGCATCATAAAATAAATCCTACAAAAAACTCACTCGAGAATAGTCTATCCTTAAACTGATTATACAAGAACCAAGCTTGGTACGGATCCGAAGAATATTGAAATGTAACACCAATTATCACGTGCGTGGTTTTGAAAAACGGCTGTTCAATTGAAACTGTTAATGCGCCACCCGTTAATGTGTTCTTGGTTGACTTTGTTGGTTGGTCCTCGATAGTTGATTCAACTGCCGTGGTGTACTCAGCTTCGAGTTTTGCCGTTAGTGCTGCACCAGGAAAACTCCACGATGCCGTAACCATTGGATAATTTATCCAACGTTGTTGAGTAGTTCTAAATCCATCAACGTACGTGAGATTTCCATACACAAATGCAACCGAGTAGCCTGCGCCCACTGACAATCGACCAATATTTACGCCCCAAAAACCGCCACCTTGCGCAAGTGAGGTTGCAATGTTACTTGCAAGTCTCATTGTGCCATTAATCCCAAGTGGAAATGCGAACTTTAGCCTGACATCGGCCATTGGTGCCGCCGTTGGATATTCAGTAAGCGGTTGTGGAAGGAGTGTTAAACTCAAACCGAGTGAACCTCTAACACTGACGTTTGATGATGGGTATGCCGACATCACGTAGTGCGTTTCATCGTATGCATTTGGGTCGACAGGCGCCTGCTCAGTTGCAACTTCGGTCGAATCTGAAGCATACGCAGCTGTGCACAGTGCAAAAAAAATCGACATTACAATCATCATCTTGGTGATGTGGTGGCTCATTCTACTTGTAACTCAATGCGTAATGTATCTGCAAGATATTCTTCACGGTACTGTAAAGGTACCATTTCCATTACAAGCGCCGAAGCAGTTCGCTGAAGAGTGCAATAATGCATTGGTCGTATATCTGATCCTGCGTACTGGTCTTTGTGCTGTTCTAAAATACCGGTAACTAAGTTCTGACGGGGTCCACCGCCGCCGCCCGACACTATAAATTGTTTTCCACCTTTTGAAAACCGCTCATACGCGTGACAGTGCCCACTGAACCAGATGGCCCCCTTAACACTTTGCATATAGATAGGCAAAAAGTATGACTGCAAGATTTCATCGTCGTCCACAATAACACTATTGGTGAACGGTGGGTGATGTCCGCAAACCACAATGTACTGAACGGCGGTATTACGGTCGAGCTTTCGCATTGTCTGCACAAACCAGCCGCGCTGCTCCGCCATTACCTTTCCACCAAGATCGCTGAAGTTAGTGTTGATCATTACAAACCCAATTGAATCGACAATCTGGTAATACCACAGGCTTTTGTAAAGTGGAAATCGTTGTTGAATTTGATTGTACATATCGCTGATGCTGCCAAAATACTCATGGTTGCCCAGCACTGGCATTATTGGAATTCCTCGTTTGCGCAGCGGAATCAGTAGTCGGTCGAAATATGCCCAGTCATCATCGCTAGAACCCCAAAACACATTATCGCCCAGCGTAACAACAAGGTCGGGATTTGTTGCTGCAAGAAGTTGTATTTGCCGTATTTGTGGACGGTTGTTACGCTCGCGCCACGTCTCCAAAAACGAAGTTTGTTGAAGGTCTCCAATTACAGCAATTTTCAGCGGCGATTTGCCCTCGGGAATCCTTCCCGAGTATTTGGGAATTGCATAGAAGGAGGAACATCCATTTGCGCACACTATGAGTAGCGCATATAGCATGGTGCTTTTTAATCGCACCAGATTATTGGGAAAATTATCCATGCTACAACCGAAACTATTCCGGAATACGCAAGCATTAATGAAAGATCGGCAAGTACATCGGTGAATTCAAATCCGCCTACCGACATTAGCAGGGCATTGGTACCGGGCAAAAGTAACGGCACTAAAAGTGGAAATGAAAGTACGGGCAGCAGCGAATTTTTCGATCCGGCTTTTGCTACGATTGCTGAAACGATGGTGAGCACAGCTGCCAGACCAATGCTGCCTACGGCTACACAAAGCACGAGTATCCACGGACTCCCCACCGTGAAACCTGTGAGAAATATTACAAACAGCAATGCCGTTAAACAATTCGTTGTTACGCTTAGCACGGTGTTAACTGCCAGCTTCCCCATGTAAATATCTGTCGGACGCGTACTGATTCTCAAAAACAACCACGTTCCGCGTTCTTCTTCATGCACAAACGCCCGAGCCATTCCTGTTAACGCTGTGAAGAACATTATTACCCAAAGTACACCGGCAGCAATAGGTTTGGGAAGGGGCTCATCAGCCGCCGAAAAAGCAACCAGTGCCACAGATGTTACAACGAAGAGTGCGAGAGCGGTCAGACCATACCGAGTGCGAAGTTCGGAACGAATGTCCTTTTCTATGACGGCTAAAAACTGCACGTCGAGACCTTTTTAATTTAGAATCGCCAAAGAAAACCGGCGTTGAGTCCTAAAGAACCCATTCGCCAAGCGCCATCGCTTATCACATCTCCGAGCCGCTGAGTGTACAACGATTCCAAAAACACCGATCCGTTTAAACTTACCGGATACGAGAAACCAACGCCCCCTACCAATTCAAATCCGAATGTGTTTAACGATGTCAACTTATCTGGAGAAACCGTAAGTGGTGTAGTACCATTTGCAAATTGCCAGTTTGGTGGGGTTAGTATATCTCGTTGAACTTGAACCGATGACCCAAGTGTAACGGCAACGTTTGCACCACCGGCAACGTAGAAAAATCTGTCGGGGAACCACTGTGCTAATAATCCAAACTTCACTATTGGCGCTGTTACGGTAAGCAGCGAACCTTCGTAATACTGAAGGAATTGACCGGATGCTTCATCGTACACGGTTGATCTAGTAGAATCGGCCGATAACAATGTACCGCCAATGGTATTCATCTGAATGCGAGCGTTGAGAATCACACCGGGTAAAATTCTTCTTCCAATCAACGCGCCAACGCCAAGCCCCAAGCCTTCAGCTTCACCAAACGTTCCCTTGCTTCCAAGATTTCCAGAATTGGTGAAGTTGGCGGCATGGTACGCGTGCACGGCTGCGCCATACACTCCAACAATCCAAGCGGCATCAGACGCACATACAGCATTTCGGCCTTCGCTCAAATAATATACCATGCGCTCTGAACGAGTATCGAATATGTAGCATAGCGTATACTCTGATTGATTGCCGGCAACATCTACAGCTTGAAAAATTACGCGCCCTTGTCGGCCAGCAACAGCAGGACTAATTTTCACACTCAAGTGCGGCGTTCCTTCTTCGAGCTTTGGTACTTCAACATCAAGAAATTCTGCCGTGAGAATTTTTACGGCCTTCATTCCTTTGTCCATTACTCTATCATCACGAAACGTTACCAAAAAGTTGTCGCGCGAAATTTTTCCATCAGCCATTGGAGGTAACGAATCGACCATTTTGTTGAGTTCGATGAACGACTGACCCGTCATGTTTCCATAACCATCGTACGCATCGTTTCGAAACCCAAACCCGTACGAATACAGTCCAAATGGCTCTTCACTTCTAATAACGTGCGTGCCGTACGGAATTGCGATCTGCGCAATAACGTAGCGGCTTTCACCGAATGATTTGAAAAGACTGGAGTCGAGCCGACGACCGTTTAGCCGGATATCATTTATCGTCCCAACGGGCGCCACCACGTTAATGTAGTGATGCCAGTCGCCATTAATCGGTGTGGCAAATCGATATTCATTTAAAAACTGTTGCGTTGGGCTAACCAAGAGCATCATTGGATCGCCAACGTTATCAACCTTGAATCCTTGCGAATACTGCGCAACAAGAATTGGTTTGTCTGCCGTTACTTGAATATGCTTACTCACATTTAGGTTTTCATAAAACTCGCCAGCCTTAAGAACGGCAACTAGTTTTGCGTCTTCAAAAACCCGCGTGTTGTCTTCTGATGCCACAACTCTATATGTGTATTTCGACCTCTCCCGCAACATTCCCAAGTAGTAGTGCTTACCCCACGCAGTGATGGGAGGAAGCTGTTCGATTAGGTGATTACAAGCGTCAACCTTCGGTGGTACATATGCACAGTTGTGTCCGCTGAATACGGCGATTTTTTTGTTCGCTGTAATCTTCGACCCGGTCAAATCGCTTGGACCTATTGATTCCCATTTCGCCGTTACGGTATATACGTCGCCTTTACGTAACGTTAGTTTCATAACCTGTCCCGGGCCAAATCCGGTAGACAACATCGTAGTTGGCTCGATCTCAATCTTCGTGTCATCTTCTGTTGCAATAATGCTAAACGCCGAAAGCAAGTCCATGGCAAGTTTCGTGTAACCAACTGCCCTGTACGAGGTGCCCAGCACGCTAACCGGCAATCCCAAAAACGTCTCGGTAGTTTGGTATCTGCTATTCAATCCGTACACCGCAATGGCTGTATCGGCTGTAACGTGCACTGCCAACCGCTCGGGAGTATCGCCACCGCGCAACTGCGTACGTGGCGGAAGCTGCACATTTACTACTGTGTTTGCCTTAATTGAAACGGTGTTGTTATAGTTTATCTCTTCAATTTCAATTTTAACATTTGCATCGAACGAGCTCGTCAAAAACAATTGTAGCTTCAGATTAGTCGGCGCATTTTGTCTGTCGTTTGTTGCACCATCGCGAAAATTTTTCATAAAGCACAACCAAAATTCTTTTCCCTCAGAATTTTTGGTCAAGAATTGCGGATCGCGTGCAACCGTCACATTTATGTTTACAAGCAGCACTATTAACGCAACAATTATGGAAAGGGGCTTCATAGTTTGCTCGCAACTCCTATTTAACCACCATTACGGGATAGAAATACGTACCATCTTCGGTAACCATTCGGAGTAGTAACGACCCCTGAGAAATTTCCCAAAGTTTGGGTGTGAATTGAACAGTATTCACTCCTTTGTGACTAACTGAAGTACCCAATTCGAAGGCCAACCTTCCGCCGGATGAAAACAAATCGAACTTTGCAGTACCCGCTGTAGCAACAACATAGCTAACGGTAAAGGAGGATGCTATTGGATTTGGATACACCATGCCAATTCCGAGAAATTCGTTTGGACGTAACGTATTGCCCCCTTCAACATTCACCGTGCCGGGAACGAACTCGGCATCGGCGATTACGCTATCGTTTGCCACCAATTGGGTGATGCTTATAACTCCCGAGGTGTCGGGTCCGTTAAGTAACTCAACTTCAACTTCAAACAAAGGCCCATTTACTATTGGTTGAACCGCACCACATTCCACGCTGTAAAAGCCCGTTCTGCCGGCTGACGAATCTACAATGGGGTTGAACTTTCCAGCGCAGCGGAAGGCAAAGGAGGGTCCACCGTACACTCCCAATACCCTCATCATGGTTGGCGTGTACTGGATAGAAATCGTTAAGATTCCGGTCGATGTTACGGTCCCGGAAACGGGAATTCGAATAATCGATCCTACCGGCGCCGAGGTGAATGCCGGGAAACCTAGGTTTTCAGCAGCAGAGGAACTGGCTAAAAACCCCAAAAAGGCACTCAAAATGAACGCCAAAAGAAGATTTGTACGATTTGTATAACGCATGAGAAGGCTCAAATATACCACTTCCTTTTGCCTTAGAACTCTTGTGTAACAATCACTTCGTAGCCACTCTGCTTTCTGCCGACGATAATCAGCGAGTAGTTATTCCCTAGTGGGCCAAAGTCGATGGGTAGTGAAAATAAACTTGTCTTCTCGTCTGAATCGTAAAAAAATATGGAACCGCGACGGACAGTTTGCTGCTCGAAGACTACCGACGACGTTCCGTAGGCGATATCTTTCGCTATGTGTTCTGCATCGGGATTTTGTGCTGGAACCGAATCGAAGGCTACTGATATAAGCTTGATATCGGCTGTGGCGTTGATAAATCTGCGTAACGATTTACCCTGCGATGGCACTAGAGGATCGGCACTAAAGGAAATGATATTGGCCGAATTACCACCTTCTGCATAGATGCAAAGCAGACGCTTATTCAATTCGGACGTAAGCACTTTAGATGCGCCACCTATGGAGATGTTCACACTGCCGGATGGGACGGTTGTGGTGAGTGAATTGCGATAAAACAGTTTAGCATTCACAATTACATCGTGCAGATTACACATTTCACTGCTATTGGTTGGCGAGCCGTTTAGCACCCTGGTTAGTACCGCTGGTTGAGCCTTTGTTACTGCCGTGTTGCTTTCGGTCTCGTCAATCACACTCACACTAAACTCGCCGTTCTGCTCAGATACAACAAACAAATAGTCGTGTCCGGCAATTACATCCACTCTGGATACTTGAATAAACTTAGTTGGTTTCGAAGCAGTTGCAATGGTAATTGGAACCTGGCCAGGTTTTATTGCAGTGGGCTTAGAAACGCTGCGGTATGACACATTATCGGCAAGTGTAAAGCCGCTGGTGAAATTTGATGGTTGATCGCTATCGGTTCTAGCCGCCGTAGATAGTACGATGTTCCCCCGAGTAGTTGACATGTTCACCACACGAACAATTGCCTTGCCATCCGTGTCGAATATTGTTGCCGCAGGTGCCACGATCAACATATCGGCCATAGTGCCGGAGTCGGCACAGACTACCGTGAATTTCTTTCTAACAATTAGTGCCGTACTATCAACAACAATATCGCCATTGCTAAACGTGACTTGAAAAATATCTGACTGTTCCGACTCGCACGTTGGCAGCTCGATGTAGTCTGAAATTCGATTTGAAGAAAGATTGTTTGCTATGGATGTGTTCAATGTTTGTTGAATCACCGACACTGACTGATTTGAAACATTTACCACTCGCACTTCGGCCGTGCGTGAAAGGATTGGCGTAAATGAACGATCGGCATTCGGAGTTGAGTCTTGCTCTTCCAACAACATTATCTGAGTTTTTGGTGTTCCTTTATTGCGATATGCAATAATGGAATATGGCATGTACTCCTTCAGCAGACACTCAAATGTTCCCAATAACACAGAGCCCCCTGCCCTATTCTCGACCACTGAAAAAACACTGTTGCCCGGATCGGAGTCGGAATAAAGTGATGAGGTAGCAAAACGCACTGTGAAGTTGTTGAGCGGAAGACCGTTTGGGCATCCGCGGCGCACATCTATTGAAATTGACGTGTCGGGCACAACATTTACCACTCGCACCTGGGCAACAGGCAACGTGGTGAGGCTAGTGTTGGCGTTGGAAACAAAAATTGTATCGAAAGATTCTGGGTTAGCGTGACTGGCAATGGCAAATACATCATAAACAGACTGACGGATAAATTTATACCGTTCCGTTGAATAGTACTCTCTCGTACCGTTTCCGAGGATTTCGAGAAAACTGGAATCTGATGGTGCATCGATGGTCGACGACATGCGTCCAGGTGCCACATCGGTAGTAACACGGCCCAACTCCAACACCAGCGCTCGTTTTGAATTATCGGGCACCATATTAAAAAACCGAACTGAAACGTTGGCATTTCCGGGAGGCGGATTTACGATGTTGGGATTCTCGGACGCGCAGCCCCAAAACAGCAAAGCACACGTAAAAAAGGCGTAAAAAAGTTTCATTGATTTAAGAGCTGAAATGCAATTGTGTGCCAACGTACTGCAACAAGCGATATTTTTGTGGTGTGGAAGAACGATTACAATCTATACTCGACCGATTTGCAGCCATCGAACAGAGTCTAAACGACCCTGATGTTGTGAACAATCCTCGATTACTACGCGATGCATCGCGTGAATTTAAGCAGCTGCAGCCAATTGCTACAGCCTGCACTGATTACATTGCCCTTAAGAATTCAATGCGCGAAAACGAAGCACTGATTTCAGACACGGCTATTTCGGCAGATTTTAGGGATCTGGCGTACGAGGAAAAACACGCGTTGGAAGAGCAACTCACGGAGCTGGATGCCAGGTTGCGAGTGCTGTTGATTCCGAAAGACCCCAACGATTTGAAAAGCTGCATTGTGGAAATCCGTGCCGGTACCGGCGGCGATGAAGCAGCACTGTTTGTTGGTGATCTTCATAGAATGTACCATCGTTTTGCAGAGAACAGGGGCTGGGCAGTAGATACGATCGACTTTACTGAAAGCGAGCGAGGCGGCTATAAGGAAATAGTTTTTGAACTCAATGGCGACGAAGCCTTTGGTATCATGAAGTTCGAAAGTGGTGTCCACCGCGTGCAACGAGTTCCAGATACAGAATCGCAGGGACGCGTACACACATCCGCCGCAACTGTTGCCGTATTGCCCGAGGCTGAAGAAGTTGATGTGCAAATCAACGATGGCGATCTTAGGGTAGATATTTTTAGGTCAGGGGGCAAGGGGGGTCAAAATGTAAATAAGGTGGAGACTGCCGTCAGACTCGTTCACATTCCTTCGGGAATTGTGGTGCAGTGTCAGGACGAACGCTCACAGCTTAAAAACAAAGACAAGGCTATGAAGGTACTCCGCGCAAGACTGTATGAAATGGAGTTAGCTAAGCAACAAGCAGCCATTGCAGGCGTGCGGAAAACCATGGTAAAATCAGGCGATAGATCTGAAAAAATTCGTACCTATAATTGGCCGCAAAACAGAGTTACTGATCACAGACTCGAGGGCGACGTCAAGAATTATCCGCTACAGCAAGTTGTTGAGGGAGATTTAGAACCATTAATCACAGCATTACGCATGGCGGAAAGTGCAGACGCTCTGCAATAGCGTGCCCTGCAGTAATGTGTTGTAACACACTTATTCGTATATTCCCGTTATGAGCACAACGTTAAACGAACGTATCAAACAGACTACGTTTTCATCTGAATACCAAGAGGCCATGTTAAGCATCTTAGTAGCCGCCGACTATTTGAACACAAAGATGCAGCAGGCGTGTGAGGAATTTGACATCACATCTACTCAATACAACGTGTTACGGATTTTGAACGGAGTGTATCCGGAGGGTCATCCGCGTTGCGAGATTATAGCTCGAATGATTCAAACAGCTCCAGATGTTACTAGGCTGATTGACAGACTGGTAAACGCTGGCTTTGCAAAGCGAACAAAAAGTACGTTAGATGCTAGGTTGTCGGTTACCATTATAACCCCTAAGGGGCGCGACCTTCTTTCCAAGCTAACACCAATTATGCAGAGATTTGAACAAGATGTTCGGAAAAAACTCAAAGGGCCCGAGGCGAAGTCACTGACAAAAATTTGTTCGCAGATTTTTTCAGACTAAACCTATTTTTTTGATCGAAGTTTTCTGACATTACCTGAACGAAATAATTTTTCTTTATTCAATTGGCGAACTACGTGCGAGACAAGCTAATTCCATTTGGCAGCATGCTTCTGTCGGTCCTGTTCTTACTAATCGGCATCACGCATTTTGCCAAGACCGAAGCGTTGGCTGGCGTTGTACTCGCTACATCTGCGCAGCAGCCGTCCATCGAAACTAGTGCAGAAGTAGCTCGAATTATTAATGAATTGCGTGCTAATCCTAGCGGATTCATTCCTGAAGTAAACAAATACGTCACGTTCTGGAAGTCGTTCGTTTCAAACAAAAAAAACTTAGAGAAAGCCGGGATCGAAGCAATAGCGCGGTTAGAAACGCAACAAGCTTTGCCATTGTTTGCGCTGGATAGTGGACTTGTGAAGGCGTCGATGAGGCACGTGAAAGACGGTGAAAACATGGGAATACTGGGTCACATAGGTTCCGATAATTCCAACCCCGCCACTCGGGCTGCTGATCTTGGTTGGTATTCAACAATTTCGGAATGCATTACGTATGGCCAGACAACGGCGGCGCGAATTGTGGCCGCCTTTATTGTTGATGAAAACACACCCGATCGTGGACACCGCGAAAGTTTACTAAATCCACAACTCAACTTGATTGGAGTGAGCATCGGTTCTCATCCAAAGTACGACACTCAATGCGTTGTTATGCTAGCCGCACATTAACCAACGCCCTGCCACGCATCAACCAACGCCTTGCCTATTACAACGGAATGTTTCCGTGCTTCTTCCAAGGGTTTGTGTCAACTTTATTTCTCAAAGAAGTTAGCGCTTTGATTAACTCTATTCGTGTGTTTTGTGGCTCAATAACATCGTCTATAAAGCCCCTTTCAGCAGCTTCGTATGGGTTTGCAAATTGTTCGTTGTATGAATCCAGCAACTCCTGCGTACGAACTTCCTTGTTGTCGGCCTTGTCCAACTCCTTGCGGTATAATATTTCCACTGCGCCTTTCGCGCCCATCACCGCAATTTCGGCCGTAGGCCACGCCACATTGTAGTCACCGCGAATGTGTTTCGAGTTCATCACATCATAGGCCCCGCCGTATGCCTTGCGTGTAATAACGGTTACCTTGGGCACGGTAGCTTCGCAAAAAGCGTAAAGCAGTTTGGCGCCGTGCCTGATAATTCCGCGCCACTCCTGATCGGTACCCGGTAGAAATCCGGGAACGTCCTCGAACACTACCAATGCAATTCCAAAAGCATCGCAAAAGCGTACAAACCGCGCACCTTTTATCGAGCTGTTAATATCTAACACACCGGCCATCGATGCGGGTTGGTTGGCAACCACGCCAATTGGCTGTCCGTTGAGAGTTGCAAATCCAACCACCAGGTTTTGCGCATAATCTGCATGTACTTCAAAAAAATCATGCTCGTCAACAATTTCTTTTATCACTTCCTTAATGTCGTATGGCTGATTTGGATTTTCAGGAATGATGTGTTTCAATTTATCACACACGCGGTCTACAGTATCGGTAGTTGGCTTGGTAGGGGGCTTTTCCCGATTGCTCAACGGCAGATAGCTCATCAATTTTCTGACAGCCAACAAACATTCAACTTCATTGTCCATTGCAAAGTGTGCCACACCGCTGCGCCCGGCATGAGTGTCGGCACCACCTAATTCTTCGAATGTTACCTCTTCGTGCGTTACTGTTTTTACAACTTCGGGTCCGGTTACAAACATGTACGAAGCCCCCTTCACCATAAAAATAAAATCGGTGAGTGCAGGTGAATACACAGCGCCGCCAGCGCAGGGTCCGAGTACTACTGAGATTTGCGGTATCACTCCACTTGCCATGGTGTTGCGCAAAAAGATATCGGCGTATCCGCCAAGCGATACTACGCCTTCTTGAATTCGCGCGCCGCCGGAATCGTTTAAACCAATTACAGGGACACCGATTTTCATTGCGTGGTCCATCACCTTACAAATTTTTTCGGCGTGGACTTCGCCCAACGATCCACCGAAAATTGTGAAGTCTTGCGCGAAAACGCAGACGGGTCGGCCATGAATCGTGCATTCGCCGGTAACAACGCCATCACCGAGTGGACGTTGTTTTTCTAGACCGAACTTTGTTGAACGGTGACGCGCTAGCATATCGAACTCACGGAATGAACCTTCGTCGACCAATATGGACAGTCGCTCGCGCGCTGTAAGCTTTCCTTTAGCATGCTGAGCGTCAATGCGGGCTTGTCCACCGCCAAGCAGAGCTTCGGCTTTCAATTGTCTGAGTCGTTCTGTTTTGTCTACCACGCTTTTCTCCGTTACAAATCGTTCACCCGAAAATACGGGCTAAATAATGTTCCGTACCTATGGTAAATAATGTCTGGGTATTTTAGTGCCATATGAACTACCGCATAATGTTAATGATGAGTGGCCTGCTAATGATGTTTGCCGTTTACGGATATATCATGATGATTGGTGCCATGGTGGGTGAAAACGATGCCGTATTTGGCAATGCAATGATGGGAAGTGTCTTTGCTGTCCTCATGCTGGTGGTATTTAAGTTGGCAATGCAGCGCAGGAAAAAGGCGCATATTTTGTTCAACTCAACCATTAGCAATATGCTGACCGCGGACGGTTTTATTGAGGCTACGAATTTTGCTACAACAACGGGCGTTTCGGTTGATGATGCACGAGATATTCTAGACAAGCAAATGGTGGAACACCATTGGTCGCGCGAGGAAAAGTCTCAGTACAACGCTCTGTATTTCCCACCCAAGTGAGCTTAAACGGTAAGAGAATTGCCGTTGTAATTCCTGCACTCAACGAAGAACAGTCCATTGGCGAGGTGTTACGTGCCATGCCATCGGCAATAGATGTTGTAGTGGTGTGCGATAATGGCAGTACCGATAGCACATCGCACGTAGCACGTGCCGGTGGAGCAACGGTGGTGTACGAACCGAAGCGTGGCTATGGTGCCGCCTGCCTGGCTGCATTGGCCGAGCTTGAAAAAAATCCCCCCGATATAGTGGCCTTCATCGATGCCGACTTTAGTGATAATCCAACAGACTTATTGAAGGTAATTCAACCTGTCAGCAACGATGGTGCCGACCTCTGCATTGGCTCACGGAATTCTGGAATAGCAGAAAAAGGCAGCCTAACTCCGGTACAAAGATTCGGCAATTGGCTTTCAACGGGATTAATCGACGTGCTTTGGGGAGTGCGTTTTTCTGATCTCGGACCCATGCGAGCAATTTCTTGGCAGGCGCTTGAAGACCTACAAATGCGCGACACAAGCTGGGGTTGGACAGTTGAAATGCAACTCAAGGCAGCCAAACAAAAAATGCGCTGCACCGAGGTTGATGTTCAATACCGAAACCGAATTGGTGTCTCAAAAATTTCCGGCACCGTATGCGGCAGCATCAAAGCCGGCACAAAAATTCTGTACACCATTGCACAGCAAAGCACACTTCCACTGATTGCCGTGCTTTCGTTTCTAGGAATTTTTCTCGGCACAATTCCATTTGCAAACTCCGATCCTTCCTCGAGCAGACTCTACGCCGTGATGTTTTCAATCGCCGCCAGCGCTCTTTGGTTGATAGGGGGCTATGTGGTCCACAAACTTCGGGGTCTCTCAAAAAAGCTCACCTATATTTTGTTAGCCGTCGGAATTGTTGGACACTTCGCCATGGCGCCCGCGCTGGGATTGTTAACAGATGATCACTTGCGGTACGAGTGGGACGGTAAACTAATGGCGAATGGGGTTAGCCCCTTTGCAGAACTTCCAACATCAGAAGCTCTCGCAAAATTCAATGCGCCAAGCCAACTCACCAGCGGATTATCTTTACCAGACTCGTTACCATTTTCAAATCTCGAAACAATATATCCACCTGCAGCACAGTTTTGGTTTGAGTTGCAGTATCGAAGTCTGATGTTATGCAGCCCAACCATTTCACCGGTTCTTGCTTGGAAACTTCCCACGCTTTTTGCCATTGCGCTCAGCTTACTTGCAGGCATGATTCTCCTCAAACGATCATCACTCTCGGCTTCGTACATTTTACTTGTACTGTTTAGCCCTCTACTACTCATTCACGCAACTGCCGACGCGCATGTAGATGTGGCCATGATTTTATTTTGCCTGGCGGGCCTCGTTCTATCTCGTTACCCATTGGTATCGGGAGCGTTGTGGGGCTGGGCGGCACTCACTAAATTCCTACCGCTCCTTTTTTTGCCGGCGCTTGTGTGGCGATATCGTACAGTGAATCGTTTTGTAGTTGTTGTGGGCGCGCTGTTAATTGCGGTAACGGGCTATGTGTTTTTTGCACCAACCGCAACGCAGGGAAGTTTGTCGTTATTTATTAACCGATGGGAATCGAACGGTGCGTTTTTCAAGTTGCTCAAAACGGTATTGAGTAACGATGCGGCCCGAATTGTAGTAAGCGGCGCATTTGGAATAATGTCTGTGGTGACGTTCGTTATTGTACGGAATAAATTTCACGCTGCAGTTTTTATCATGATGTTTCTGGCAATTCTGTCGCCAGTATTGCACCCCTGGTATTTACTTCCGCTACTTTTTGCGCTACCATTTTTCCGTCTTCGCAGTGGAGTGTTATTGTGCGCAACAATTTCGCTTAGCAGCTTATTTTATTTCGGGTATAAAAAAAGCGGGATGTGGTTTGAACATCCCGCCGTTTTAGCTTTCGAATTTTTACCTGTCGTTCTATTACTGACAGTAGATATTTTTCAGTACCTGCGCACTAACAACTCCATAAAAGCAGGCCGGATAGAGCGTTTAAAATTTCGCGACTAACGTCATCATAGATTTTCCATCTTGGTCCACGCGTACAACGTATGTTCCCGGAACAACGGTCATGGTAATTCGTGCTGAACCTGATTGATTGTGGCTTGAATACATTGTCCTGCCCGTAACATCTAGAATGGTAACTGTTGCGTTGCCGAGACCAGCAATCGTTAAAATGTCGTTAACCGGATTCGGATACACGCTAATTCCGTGATCGTTTGATCCTGGTTCGAAAACATCGGTAGTACCAACCAAAAAGTTATCCGACCAGCGTCTGCAACCAGTGGTATCTGAAATAAGAACACGGTACAGACCTTCACCCACGATAGGAATAACCTTTTCAGTAGCCGCGGTGATTTTGTTTCCTTCGCGATACCATTGATACGTGACATTGTTTTCAGAACAAACAAGGTTGTTGTTGTCTTTAAATATTGTTGGTTTGGCTAGACCTGCGCGAACAACCACAGTTAACGTATCGGAATTTTGTGAGCAATCGTAAAAGTCACGAATTCGAACATAAACAGCATGTGTTCCTATAGAAAGATTGTCTAACATAAACCGGTTTCTGGTAGCCCCTGCAACCTCCGCCTTATCTACATACCAAGCGTATGCTGGATAGCCCCCTACCGCAATAATTTCTTCGTCTTGACCCTCGCAAATGTTGATTGGGGAGGCGGGGGTAACGGCGGTGTTTGGACCACACTCGATGGAGGCAACAAAGGATTTGGTGAAGAACTCACCCTTTAACGTAATCGGGCCGAAGTATGCTTCGGTTTCAAACACTCCGGTAATGAAGGGAATGTTGTCTGGGCTTACGGCTACGGCTCTACCTTCGTCCGTGTAAGGGCCTCCAAAAGATCTTACCCATTCCAATATTCCCGCCGATGTAATCTTCGCAATAAACCCGTCTCTTCCACCTACAGAGCTAACAACCGTACCACCAAAACTACCGGTTTCCGTAAAGTAGCCGGTTACAAATATTCCGCCACGCACATCGCCAACAATACCCAGGCCTACTTCAGTAAATACGCCACCAAAACCTTTGAGCAGTTCGATAGTCCCATCCTTGGCCATTCGGCAAACAAACATGTCAGACTCTTGCTGGCCGTTAGCAACTAAGCTCGTTTGATCGAAGGTCATTGTGAGTTTCATCTCACCTGTTACCAAAAGTTTTCCATCCTTATCACACGTAGCGTAAATGTTGGCGTCGTCTTCCGGATTTCCAAAACGTTTTGCCCACTGCGTCACTCCATTGGCGTTCAAGCACTGAATGAAAAAGTCTGGTTTTGAAAAGAAGGCTTGAAGGCTTTGCCCTCCAAAATTTGCCGTCTTCATAAAGGTACCGGTCAGGTAGATTCGGTCGCCGTTGGGACTCACAGAAATAGATTTTACTACATCGTTTTCGATACCACCGGCTCTTTGCAACCAGGTAATTGCACCCGCCGATGAAATTTTTACGACATACACGTCAAGCTTGCCTGAGCTAGTTACTTTCTTATCACCAAACTCGATAATTCCACCAAACGAACCAGCCATGTATATCGAGCCAAGGCTATCTACAGCCACCATTGGTACTTCATCATCGTTCAGAACTGATCCGTCGGCCCAAGCCCACTCTTGCACTCCATTCTTATTGAACTTTGCAAGAAACAAGTCGGTAACAAACGGCTCTTTCGATTCGAAATATGAGATTCCCACTTGAACGTTTTCAACGAAATTTCCGCAAACGTAGTAGTTGCCTTTGTTGTCGTAAGCAGATGACTTATTATCATCTACGTCAGGGCCACCAACTCCATTAGAGTTTTTAAACGCTCCTTTATCGGACATCAGAGCTGTAAAGATGTCGTAATTACCGATCGAAGGGATTTTTTGACCACCAATATTAAGTGTGTCATTAAATACACCCGAAACAAACAGATTGCCAAATGGTGACCACGATATCGACCTCGCTTCTACGTAGCCAGATCCATCAAGGGGCTTGGCCCAATCCCATCTTGGCTGCGCCATCGCATCCGATGTTTTCAATGCGATCATTGTTAAAATGATGCTGGTCAAAATGTAAAATTGTTTCATGTTTTTATCCTTTGAAATTTACTTCTATGGCTATTTATCTCTCACAACTAATCACTTCAATCCTCGGCCTGATTTGTTGATTTTACCGTCGGCGGTAAGGTCAACAACAACTGCATCTAACAAGCCATTAATAAACGTACCACTCTTGTCGGTAGAGTATCTCTTTGCAAGTTCTATCACTTCGTTGATTGTTACTTTAACTGGTATTTCTTTGCAGCCAATCAATTCAGCGATCGACAATATTAACAGATTCTTGTCCATCTGAGCAATGCGCTCTACATCCCAATTTTTGGAATATTTTTCTAGCAATTCCTGTATCTTTTCACGAAGATCTCTGGCACTCTCCACAACCTGAATAGCATAGTCTATATCGGTCTGGATCCAGGTAATCGGTATATCGGCTTCCATTTCTTCAACCTCGGAAGGATGAAGGATTCTGCCCGTGGTTTCTGTATTCTCTACGTCGTCGAAAGAAAATTGTCGATAAAAAATATGAGGGAAGGCATCATCTAAAGACACTTCGCCGTTTGCAGTGGCAGCGATCACCTGAAGCACTTTTTCTCTTGCCAAATGGCGTGAACCTGTGACTTGTTTAATCTTGCTGATTGGAAATGGATTGTCGGATAGTTTCATTAATTGTTTTCTGGTTACACACCACGAATTGTTGGCGAGCCTACGTACGTACCGTGAACGTGTCTCAACTTAGCTAAACGTTCTTCTGCAATTGCATTCGATGCGTCGATTGTCAAAATGTTTCTGTCTGCCGAAATGTTCAGGATGTTCATAGTGATATCGTATATACCTTCGGCCTGGCGCATAACCTTGCTTTGCTCATATCCATCAACTTCCGATGCCACGTTCATTAGACCACCTGAGTTAACTACGTAGTCCGGCGCGTACATAATTCCACGTTCGTGAAGCATCTGAGCATGCTTTTGCTCGCTCTTCAGTTGATTGTTAGCCCCACCGCAAACTATACTACAAGTCAGCTGGGGTATTACATCGTCATCAAGAATTCCGCCTAAGGCATTAGGTGAAAAAATATCGCACTTGGTTGTAAACACGTCCGAGGCTTTGATTACTGAGGCCCCCGTTTTCTTAGCCACGTTAACTGCTTTCTCTTCGTAAATATCTGAAACGTAAACGGTAGCACCGGCATCGGTCAAATGAGAAATCAGATACGAGGCAACGTTCCCGGCACCTTGTACAACAATCTTTTTCCCTGACAGAGTATCTGCGCCCCACATTTTTTTTGCTGAAGCCAACATACCAGAGAAAACTCCAAGTGCGGTAACCGGTGAAGGATCGCCGGAACCGCCGGGACCACCCACTCCAGTAACGTATTTCGTTTCCATTCTAATCCATTCCATATCCCGCACACTGGTGCCCACATCTTCGGCGGTTATATACCTACCTCTGAGTGTTTCCACCATTCTGCCGTATGCACGGAATAGAGTTTCATTTTTATCGGTTCTTGGATCGCCAAGAATAACAGCTTTCCCACCACCTAGGTTAACCCCAGAGACAGCTGCTTTATACGTCATACCTCGAGATAATCGAAGTGCGTCAGTCAATGCCGCCTGATCGGATTCATACTTCCACATGCGTGTACCGCCAAGCGCCGGGCCAAGGCTGGTATTGTGGATACAAATTATTGCCCGAAGGCCGGTAACTGGGTCAGAGCACAAAACCACTTGTTCGTGACCCATTGAATTGACGACGTCAAAGAACTCCATACACTCTCCGCTATAAATAGGACCACAAATTTACGACGCATTCACCTAACGGCTAAAATCAACTGAGCTAAACGATATAAACCAACTCCCCCACTAATAAAAAAGGAGCCATCTGTTTCCAGAAAGCTCCTCTTCTTTATCTAGATCTCGTATTCGGGATCAGTGACGTGGTCCGCGCTCTTGGCGTGGACGGTCTTCTTTTGGACGTGCCTCGTTTACAACGAGGTTACGACCGCCGAAGTTCCTACCATTAGAGTTTTCGATGGCACGGTTTCCCGCGTCATTGTCCGACATTTCCACAAAACCGAAACCACGGCTACGACCTGTGAATTTGTCTTTTACTACCGACGCGCTTGATACTTCACCAAACTCTTCAAACATTTGCTTGAGTTCAGGGTCACCAAAAGAGTACGGAAGATTTCCTACATAGATATTCATACAATCAACCTTTTGCGAACTTACTTAACGGATGCAATAAAGACACACTTAATTAAACTGCTTAGCATCATTAAACCGGCAGCTCGCCCACGGCCTAATCATGCAAGTTACCATAGTTTATCAAACAAGCAAAACTTTTCCACATTACTTTTTATTTAATATCCAGAGCAAATTCTTCTCAACCTGTCCCCAATTCACCACATTCCACCACGCTTTCACGTAATCGGCACGTTTATTTTGATACTTAATGTAGTAAGCGTGTTCCCAAACATCGACACCTAAAATTGGCACAGAGCCCCACGCACTAAGCTTTTGCTGGTTTTCAGCTTGCATAATAACTAGCTTTTGATCATCGTATCTGAAGTGCAATAACGCCCAACCACTACCCTCTACGGCTCCGGCGGCAGCTGAAAAATGAGCCGCAAATTGGTCGAAATCTCCAAAACTATCTTTTATAGCTTCGGCAACTATTCCGCCTGGTAAGCCCCCTCCCCCTTTACCATTCGGTGCCATCGTCTTCCAAAACATGGAGTGCAGCCAGTGTCCGCCGCCATTAAAAGCTAGTTGTCTACTCCAGTGTTGGATGAGCGAATAATCCTTCGATTCCCTGCATTTTGCCAGTTCCGCCTCGGCCTTATTCAGCCCGTTCACATACCCCTGATGGTGCTTATCGTGATGCAGTTTCATGGTCTCAGCATCGATATATGGTTCTAGGGCATCGTATGCGTAGGGCAAATCTGGGAGGGCATGGGGCTGACCGGATGGCGGTGGACCATACGCAATGGGCGACGCCTCCAGCAACTTTGAATTCAACATTGTACCAGCCGCAACAGATCCGGCGGCTACTGTTTTAATAAATGCTCGTCTCGATTTCATAACTCGCCTCTCATTTTACTTCTCAAAAACCCATCCATATTTTGCTTACAAAAAATTTATAGCTGTCAAATATTGAAAGGGGCTAGGTGTTTGTTTAACACATCCCGAGGTTATGTATTCAGATAGGATTCCACTTCCAGAACGTCTTGTGTGCTTCCCATAAAGCAGGGAATGCGCTGGTGGAGTGACTCGGGTGTGACATCCATAATACGGTTTTTTCCGTCCGTAGCACGTCCGCCGGCTTGTTCTATTATAAATGCCATCGGGTTTACCTCGTACACCAACCGCAGTTTTCCCGTGGGTGCGCTGGTGTCGGCCGGGTACATAAATATCCCGCCATAGTACAGCGTGCGATGTATATCGGCAACCATGGTTCCTACATATCGCAAAGAATAGGGTCGGCAGCCATCATCCGACGGACGCAATAAATGCGTGACATATTCTCGCAAACCCGGGCTCCATTTGTGCGCATTTCCACTGTTGACGGAGTAAATTTTTCCACGCTCTGGAATCCGGATTTTTTCAAACGTCAACAAGAATTCGCCGATGGTTGGATCGAACGTAAACACATCAACACCATCTCCCGTGGTGTACACGAACTGCGTACTACTGCCATACATCGCATATCCGGCAGCCACTTGTTTCCATCCGGGCTGCAAACAATCTTCAACGGTACCGGCCTCCACTGAAGATTCGTCGATTCTTCGATATATCGAGAAAATTGTTCCAATCGAAACATTTACGTCAATATTAGATGACCCGTCTAACGGATCGAATACCAAAACATACTTCCCTTTACGATACTCATCTGGTATCGGAATAATAGATTCAGCTTCCTCCGATGCCATCACGCAAAGGTGGCCTCCGTGATCCATCGATCTAAAAATCACTTCGTTCGCATGGATATCCAAACGCTTTACGTTTTCGCCATGCACATTTGTATCCTCCGTCATTCCCAGCATGTCGTTCAATCCGGCTCGTCGAACATCCCTAGCTACAATCCTAAGCGCCAACATAAAGTCTCGGAGCAGCCTTGAAAACTCACCCGTTGCCTCCGGATGCAACGCCCCCGCCTCAACAATGTGTCGTTCAATTGTGATGAGTTTGGACATGTTTACAATGGGCATAGCACTAACAACAATTATGAATTAAGAATTAGTAATTAAGAATTATGGAAGTTCTATTTCTGAGTTACGAATTACGAGTTACGAGCTACGAACTTTCATTGCGAGCGACGAGTTACGAACTTTCAATTACGAGTTACGAACTTTCAATTATGAGCGACGAGGAATTGCTAATTACTAATTGCTAATTGTTTCTTTGAGTCGTACCGAAAGTACTGGGCACGGTGCACTTCTCAAAACACGTTCGGTTGTACTGCCGAATAGAAAGTGTTCAAATCCGCTGCGACCGTGGGTACCAATGCAGACAATGCTAATGTCTTGCTCGGCGGCATAATTACAAATTTCATCGGATGCCCGTCCTCGTTTCACGCCTGTTACAACGGTGAATCCATCGGCACGCAAAACGGTGGCAATATGGGTTAGTTCCCGCTCGGCATTTGAAAACAACTCTTGTTCGATATCGGCAAACCCAACTTGAGCATAGCTCCAATCTGCAGGGTATACTACGGGTTCAACTATGTGAATCAGATGGATTACGGCCTTTGTACCTTTTGCAATTTCCTTTGCCATCCCCAAAGCCTTAGTGGCGTTTTCGGAGAAGTCCGTTGGAACGAGTAGTGTTTTTACAGTAAACATGGTGCTTTTTTTGGGTAAATTAATGGGTATGTGGCGCAATGTACCAATGTTGTACCACAACTTCATAGGACTTTTGACATGAAATGGACTCTCACTATAAACTTACTCCTCATTCTAGCATGCGTACTTTTTATTTCAACCACCCATGTGACGGCTCAAGAAACCACTACAGAATCGGGTTGGAATTATTTAATTAAGAATGACGATGTTTCGGCGATTGATCATTTTACCAGATCTGTTGCCGCCCACCCTGCCGATATTCGCGCTTGGCTTGGGTTAAGTTTTGCCTATGACCTAAGCTTGGATGATTCGGCTTCATGGGATGCCTACAACAACGCCCTTCAAGTTAGCAATGACCCGTATCCATACCTCTACGCCTCATTCGTTACTCGAAGGTTTTTGAATCAAGCAAACCGCCCAACTTCGGGCGTAAGCGCGTGGTTGGAAAGAGTAATTGCCAAACCGGATTCACTGGGTATTCTGCAAACCATGGCGTACGAACATTTGGCCGGCATAGCCGAACGCACAGGAAATATTCCAAAAGCGAAGGAATTATACAGTAAGATTGGTGCCGTAACAGAGTGGCGCCTGATTGGCCCCTTTTATAATGTTTCTGGCGCTGGGTACGATCGAATATTTCCGCCACGACAAGAAGACGACACGAATGGCGTGTACGATGGTCTTAGTGGCGTGAAGGTAAGATGGCAAACTCCAAAGCTTTTTCGCAATGATTATTGGATAGATTACGCCCGGTATTTCCCCTCGGTATTCGCTGCGTTTTACGCTACTACGTATGCGTGGAGCGACGTTGAACAACGCGTGCATATGCGTATCGGAACGAGCGGCGGCTTTAAACTCATTGTAAACGACTCGCTAGTTCATGGCACGCCAGACGAGCACAACAACGACCTCGACACCTACATCACCGAGGTAACGCTTAACAAAGGTTGGAATAGAATCCTGATTAAAAACACCAACTCAGAATTGGGTCGGTGCAATTTTTTATTTAGAATTACTGACAAACACGGGCAGCCCCTTTCAAATATTAAATACTCATCGGAAAAACATGAGTATCAAATATCCGACCCACAAGCCAAGATAATCGCCAACCCATTCGTAGATTTTTTTAAGGGGGCTATTCAGAACAATCCAAAGCATTTAGAAAACTATTTTCTGCTAACAGAATCGCTTTTGCGCAACGATGAATCCATGGAAGCCGAGAAGGTGATTCGTAGAGCATTGGCTATTGCGCCGGATTGTTTGGTTACACTCAATCTGGCCGGCGAAGCGTACTCGCGCGGTTCGAAATTTGACGAGCTTCAAGCAACTGCCGAAAAGATGTCGAGCCTACGTCCGGACTTGCCGGCATCTTTATCGTACACATTCCGTCAGGCTATGACGGCCGACCGCATTGACGACGCGGAACAGATCGTAGTGGTAATGCGGGATGTTATGCCCCTCACTGTGGACTACTTTGACGCCGCCATAGAAATGGCACAGAAGCGCGATCGCATGCAAGTTTTCAATGCAATTGTAGACTTGGCATTTACGTTACATCCGGATAATTATAGGTATGCTACGTTAGCTGCGGTACTTACACTTAAGGGTAAGGAGAGGTATAAGGGCGCGATTGAAGTAATGAAGCGACATTTGGATGCAACGTATTCAGAGCAAGGACTATTAGTGTTGGCGAACTTGTATAAGGATTCCGGCAACTTTGCTGATTATGAAAAAACGTTTGCCAAACTTGTAGATTTTTCGCCGGCGGCTCCGGGTTATTACTCCATACTAGCGGATATGTATTCCGGCAGAAAAGACTTTGAAAAAGCAATGGAATCGATGAAGAAAGCAATTGCGATTGCACCCGGCGTTTCTTCGCAATGGTATAAGGCAGGGGTAATTTGTCGTAGCGTAAGACAGTTGGATAATGCTGTAGAGTCATTCAAAAACGCAATATATTTTGATCCTTCAAATTTCGACGCACGCGAAGCACTTCGCGATGTATTGCAGATACCTTCGCCATTTACGCTTATGCCTTCAACAAATATTGAGGCGCTAATTGCCTCTGCACCAACGGCGGCGAAATACCCGAATTCAAAAGCTGTGTACCTGATGGACGATACGCGTCGCGTTGTTTACGATGGCAGCAATTGCGAAGTTGTCTACGAAATTTTGTTGAGAGTATTCACGAGTGCCGGCATTGACCAATACAAAGAGATGAACTTACCCGGCGCGGGAACAGCGAGCTTTACGGTTGACAAAGCGGTAGTACGTAAACCAAATGGCAAGGAAATTCCAGCAGACCGTCAAGGCTCCTTAGCCGTCTTTAAATCCCTCGAACCTGGAGATTTCATTTACATCAAAACCAAAACGCGAGAATCATCCTACGGTGAAATGGCAAAACAATTTTTCGATGAAAAACTGTTTAACACATTCGTGCCGGTAGAGTCTTGCACGTACAGTATGATAGTACCTGAGGGGCAGTCCTTCAATTGGAGTATGACAAATACTTCAACTCAACCCACAACAACGAGCACACGATACGGGGAACTTCATGTATGGAAAATGGTGAATCTTCCTGAAATGATTTATGAGGAAGGTATGCCTTCGATGGGCGACGCGGGCGTAGTATTACAGATATCCTCTTTTAAAACCTGGGGCGATATTGTTATGTGGTACTCTGATATCGCAAGAGCAAAAATTAAACCCTCTCTTGAAGTTTCTGATTTAATGGATGAACTTTTTCCTAAAGATGTGCAACATACCGAAGAGGAAATTATAACCGGCGTTTATCAGTACATTACATCAGAAATTCGATATAGCAACGTTCCGTTTCGGCAATCAGGTGTAGTGCCTCAAAAAGCGCGCGATGTCTTAGCAACCCGTATTGGAGATTGCAAGGATGTTGCTACGCTTTGTATTTCAATGCTTGCTGAACGTGGAATTGATTCATATCACGTTCTGGTGCAAACTCACACATCGCCCCTTCAAAGAAATCTATTGCCATCGATTCCTTTTGATCACGCGATAGTTCTTGTTGAATCTGAGTCGGGTCCGTTGTTTTTGGACTTGACGGCCACAGACATGCCGATACGCAGCTTACCTTCGGCTGACGTAGATGCATTGGCACTCATAATAAAACCGGGTTGGATAATCCCTATTACGTTGCACCGCAAGCAGCTCGCAACGAACAACGTGTATGTGAAATCTAAAATCGATTTACTTCCAAATTTGTCGGCTAAGATCAATCAAGTATTCACGTTTACAGGCGCCCATACGCAGCCATACAGATCTTCGTGGAAAGAAAAGACGATTGCCGATATTGAGCGCTCGGTTTTAGAAGACTTGAGCCAGCGTTATGCAAATGTTACGTTAGATAATTTCGAAGTTGACGATCTTATTCAACTTTCGCCGCGGCTCACCTATTCGGTTAGTTATACCGTCCCCGATTTTCTCCGCGAAGCCGGCGAGTTTCTGATAATGGACGTTCCATGGTTCGACAAGAATCTGCCTGAAACCGCCTTAGGCTACACAAAGCGCAATTATCCGTATGTGTTTAAAAGTAATTCCGACACATTATCGGAATCGATGCAAATTTCCATTCCTAGTGGATACGTGATTCTTGGTGGACAAAATTCGTTCAAATCCGAAAACAATGTTTTCTCTTACTCTCTAAATTCCGTCACCGATAAATCAACGTTTAACGTAACAAGAACCAACGTTTGGAAGAGCGATTATGTTATGCCTACAAACTATGAGGCGTATAAATCAGAGTACAATCAAATTGTGAAGTCCGATAAACAGAGTATACTTTTCGCACCCAAAGGAACAGTTGTGCGCACTCCTAAAATCAAAAAGTGACATGTCGTTTCCCACTCTATCGTTCAACCAAACTTCGTTCGAAGCTGCAATTTGTTTGAATGGGGCTTTCCCAGACTTATCAGAATTCGAGGAGCTTGCATCGATTCCTTTAATCGCCGCCGACGGAGCTGCAAACATTTTGTACAAGCAAGGAGTGGTGCCAGACTTTGTTGTTGGTGATATGGATTCGATTACCACCGACGTTCACCTAGCACTACAAGACGCAGCGGAATTTGTGTACGACCCAGATCAAGAAACTAACGATTTCGAAAAGGCGCTGAGATTTGCTCAGAGTCAACTTTGGAACAGCATCGCAATTTTCGGACTCAGCGGACTGCTTTTAGAGCACACGCTCAACAACTGGTCGGTACTCATGAAAATGGCCGAATCGATGAATCTCGGAGTAATTGATTCACAACGCATTGCCGTTCCAATGTTCACGTCATTCAAATTTCAACCTACCGCCAACGAAATTTTATCTATTCTCCCTCAGCCCCTTGTCAAAATTTCCACTAGGGGGCTTAAGTGGAACCTAACTGATGCCGAACTTAGGCTTGGCACTAGGGAGGGGGCGCGTAACCAAGCTGTCGAACCTACTATTGAAATAGACATTCACGCCGGGTCGATGTTATTTTTTTGCGATTCGAGGGCGCTTTATGCGCCAAAGCTGACAGATTAAAGTATATTGCACGGCCATTTACAACTACAAAAACGGATAGAATGCGAAGAGATATTACAACTTGGTGGAGTCCGAACCTCAACAAAGACATGGAGATCGTAGCCTACGGTCATTTTGGTACTCCCATTTTAATGTTTCCAAGTGCCGCTGCCGACTATTTGGAGTACGAACGATTTAATTTAATCGAGACTATCGAGCCCTTCATTGAGGCCTCTAAAGTAAAGGTGTACTCGATTAATAGCATCAACAGCGAAAGCTGGTTGAACGATAAAATGCATCCGCGTAATAAAGCTATCCGCCACCAACAATACAACCAGTACATTGTTGATGAAGTGGTGCCGTTTATCTATCGAGACTGCGATGGCCCTACGCCAATTATTACCAGCGGTGTTTCGCTGGGCGCATTGCATGCAGCGAACTCGTTTTTTCGCAGACCTGATGTATTTGATGGTGTGATTGCAATGAGTGGCATTTATGATTTGAAGTCGTATTCGAAGGGTTACTTCGACGAAGATTGCTACTTCAATTCTCCCATGGACTACATGCCAAATATGGAAGATCCATACTGGCTAAATCTGCTTCGCGCTAAGAAGCACGTGTACTTCGTATCGGGACGTGGTGCCTATGAAGATCCTAAAGCGTCGATAGATTTTGGTGCCGTGCTACAAGCTAAAAGCATTCCTCACGAAGTTGATTTATGGGGCTACGAGTGGGGTCACGACTGGCCCACATGGCGCGCCATGCTTCCACACTACGTAGGCTCGAAACTTATCTAATTAGTCAGCGCATCACATAAGTAAGCACTCCACATGAGTAATCGCAACACATCATTTGCACCAAAAATGTCAACCCTTGTCAAGGGCGTTGGGCTTTGTTGTGTGTGTGTAGTTGCCTTGCTATACGGATGCTCATCAGATACTATCGGCACCGGCAGAACAGTTGAAGAAACGAGAGATCTTTCCAGTTTTTCCGCGGTCTCAATAAGTGGTCCAATGACCGTGTTCATGCACGTTGCGTCCTACCACCGTGTTGTTGTTGCCACCGATGATAATGTGATTTCCCACATCACCTCTTTCGTTCGAAACGATTCGCTATTGATAGCTGTTAACATTGCAGCTCCGCTTTTCTCAACCATGACCGTTCACATTTACGCACCCAACATCACCTCAATTGAGTCCGACGGCACAGGTGCTATTTCGGTTCCCGACTCCTTGGTTGGCAATGAGATAAACGTAACCAGTCACGCTACTGCCGACATTTGGATTCACCGCGTAACAGCCCAAAAAATTAACGCAGCAATGACTTCCTCGGGCGACGTATTCTTTGACGAATCCAAAACAATATCGCTCGACCTTAACCTCAGCGGCCAGGGAACCTTCCACGCTTTCACCGTAAAAACCGACACCGCAACAGTTAATGTATCTGGCTCCGGAAATGTAGAGTTGTATGTGAACAACCTACTTAAGGGAGTACACTCCGGCACTGGC
The DNA here is from genome assembly GCA_013204605.1 of Ignavibacteria bacterium. Lineage (GTDB taxonomy): Bacteria > Bacteroidota > Ignavibacteria > Kapaibacteriales > Kapaibacteriaceae > JABMNI01. Next base: position 13,444 of record JABMNI010000036.1, on the reverse strand, counting down.
CAGATAGCTTACTTCGGATCTCCTAAGGTAGAAATTGTGGTAACGGGAAAAGGCGGACTAGGCGGACGATAGTGAAGTCTAATGTGGAAATGTGGAAATTTGAGAATGCCAATCAATAATCTCAATTGAGATAATGGCATCATCAAATTGTGATGACCAAACGATCAAATCATCAGATTGAATTCATCAAATGATCAAATCATCAGATTTGACTTACCGCTTGGCCGTTTGCCACAACTGGTTTCGAAGATCTGATGCTGGCCAAGAGTAGTGCGTGCACTTCTTCGGCATTGGCTTGGAGCGGGCAGGCGGTTTCCGGTTCGATCTCGCCTATGTCGTCCAGGACTCCGATCCAGAGTTTTACGATTTTTATCTGCGTGTTTGCAGCAAACAGACACCGTCTGAATTGCTGCCGGTTTGCGGCTCCGGTGGCGCGCTCTATGCACTCGCCTACTTCCGAGGCGGCCGCAAAGAGTTTGTAATAGATCTCGCGGCTCTGGTTAGCCCCTTGCTGCTCTCGCCATAAGTGCGATACACGAACCACAAGTTCGTATGAGCGTTGTTGCATGGTTGATGACATGGTGATACTCCTTGTTTTGGATACCGTGACGGCGGCGTGTGAAAGTGTGACACTTTGCTTAAAAATATTTTGCAAAACACGTTGTACTAAAAAGTAGCATCCGACACGCGCCACTGGCGGTAATCTGGTTGAGCTTTCGTTATATAGTGAGCGTCCGTAAAAAAGACCGTAAATTCGGGGTCTTATGACCACGCTTGAACTACCAGTACTGAATTCTAGCCTCGCTACGGCGGCACCTGCTACGTTGAAAAACGGAAAGAAGATCTACGTTGAAACGTATGGTTGCCAGATGAATGTGAGCGATTCGGAGATTGTGCAGAGTGTGATGGACACTAACGGCTACGAGATTATTCACTCGCCCGATACGGCCGATGTGATTTTGCTGAACACATGCGCCATTCGTGATAACGCCGAAAAGAAAATTCACGAGCGGCTAACCCACCTTAAGTATTACAAAAAACGAAACCGGAATTTGGTGGTGGGTCTGCTGGGCTGCATGGCCGAACGTCTGCGCGCACAGTTGCTTGAGCTGCAGTTGGTCGACATTGTGGTTGGACCCGATGAATACCGTCGAGTTCCCGAATTAGTTGAATCTGCCCTAAACGGCGACAAAGGCATAGCCGTCAAATTATCGCGCGTAGAAACATACGAGGATATTTTGCCGCTCCGCACCGAAGGCATCTCGGCCTGGGTGAGCATCATGCGCGGCTGCGATAAGTTTTGCACGTTTTGTGTGGTTCCGTTTACGCGTGGACGCGAGCGCTCGCGCACATTGAGCGGTGTGGTGGACGAGATGAAGAGTCTGTGGGACCTCGGCTTCAAAGAAGTAACCCTTCTCGGACAAAACGTAAACTCCTACCGCGACGAACCCTCGGGTTCCGATTTTGCCGACCTTCTCATTGCCTGCACCAAGGCAGTTCCGCAAATGCGAATTCGCTATTCAACATCGCACCCGCAAGACATGAGCGACAAACTCATTTACGCCATGGCCGAGTACCCGGGCATCTGCAACTACATTCACCTGCCCATCCAATCGGGCAGCAACCGAATCCTCGAGCTCATGAACCGCACCTACACGGTCGAGCACTACCTGCAACGCGTTGAGAAAATCAAGCAGCTCATACCAAACTGCGCAATGTCAACAGACATCATCTCCGGCTTCTGCACCGAAACCGAAGAAGACCACCAGCTCACATTAGATGTCATGCGCACCGTGAAATACGAAGGCGCCTACATGTTCTCGTACTCCCCACGCGAAAACACCAAGGCCTGGAAAATGGGCGACGACGTCCCCGACGAAGTCAAACAACGCCGGCTCGAAGAAATTATCACGCTACAACGCATCCACTCAGCCGAGGTCAACCAACCCGAAATCGGCATCCTGCACAGCGTCATGGTCGAGGGCCCAAGCAAACGCGGCAACAACGAATGGCGCGGCCGCACAGACACCAACAAGGTTATCGTCTTCCCCCATGAAGATGTAAGGGGCTATGTGGTTGGTGATCTAGTAAACGTAAGGGTCCACACCGTGAACAGCGCCACGCTATTAGGTACGTTAGAGTAGCATAGCATTGGTCGATGCGTTGAAGTAGAAAAACATTGACATGTACGTTGGAGCAGAACTATGTGGCTGAAAATAATCGTTGGATTGTTTCTTGTTCATACGGCTGCCTGTGCCGACACACTTTTCGTGGAACGTTTTGACGATCCTAATTTGCTGCAACGCGGTTGGTATGATTTCAACGTGGCTGGTGTTGACAGTAGCGTGAAGTTTGAAGGCGCTGCCAGCTTGGCGTGCAACTTTGCAAAAGGGGCGCTAACACCTAGCCCCCTAAAAGCAATGCGTCGGCAGTTTACTCCTTCCACCTCGGTGTACCTGCGGTACTATGTGCGGTATTCGGAGAATTGGACGGGATCGAACAAGCCGTACCATCCGCATGAGTTTAGCTTTACGACCAATGCCGATGATAAGTATGTGGGTCCGGCGTGGACGCATTTAACAACGTACATCGAGCATAATGAAGGCGTGCCGGTTTTGGCGTTGCAGGACGGACGCAACATTAATGTGTCGGTGGTAAAGCAAGATGTTTCGCAAACCACGCAAGACCGATCAACGTGCGGATGCAACGGAACTATAGATGGGTACACAACAGATTGTTACAATTCCGGCACTGAGTGGCGCAATGGTAAGCAGTGGCGCGCTGCAGGAGTTTGGTTTGCCGACGAAGCGGGACCACGGTATAAATCTGATTGGCATAAAATTGAAGCCTACTTTCAGTTGAATACCATTGCAAACGGTAAGGGTGTGAATGATGGAATTGTGCGATATTGGTACGATGATGTTTTGTTGATTGATAAATCAGATGTGGAAATGCGAACTGCTATGCAACCATCTTTGGCGTTCAATCAGTTTTTGGTGGTGCCGTATATCGGAGATGGATCGCCGGTTGCACAAACAATGTGGATTGATGATTTGGTAGTTGGCACAAAGAGAACTGTGGTTGGAACAACATCTGTATTGGAAGATGGGATCAGTGCTGCTGACGATGAAATTATTGGAGTGTATGACTTGTTCGGCAGACACATTTCCAAAACTTTATTGGATGCACCACGAGGTGTGTGTGTTGTTGTTGCACGTGCAAAAAATGGTTCGGTGAAAACAGAAATGAAATGGAAAGAGTAAGAACGTGGGAGTAAGAAACGTGAGAATGAGAAACGTGAGAATGAGAAACGTGAGATTGGAAATTGGGAACCCAATAATTGATAAACATTTCAAATTATTTCTGGGTCTTTGTTTAACGGTATTGTCTTTTTTTGCAATCAGTCAGCCGGCTGTTGCGCAACTACCACAGACACAGATCTACATAGCCCCCTTCAATTTTAGTGCGCTTACATTGAAGAATCCCGTGCCCATTACCACGCACAAAGGGTATGTAAATCAGCCATCGTTTGGGCCTGATACGACAACAATGTTGTACGTAATGGATAGCGATTCCGCGACGGATGTTTTTCGATATACCGTGGCAACAAAAACTTCTGCGCAGGTTACGTTTACAAAGTCGGCTGAGTTTTCACCGCTGTCGTTGCCGTTCAATGGTGGAATTATTGCGGTGCGAGTTACCAAACCGCATGCCGAGGACGAAGCGTATACGGAGAGTCAGGAGCTCTGGCATTTCAGTCCAATGGGCAATCCAAATCAGGTAATTTCGGAGCAGCACCGCGTTGGATATTTTACACGGTTTAGTGATAAATCTTTTGCGATGTTCTTGGTTGGAAATGAGAAGGAAAACATTCCACATTCGTTGGTGTGGCAGAACATCGGCGAGACGGACGTGCACCAGGTTGGCTACAACATCGGACGCAGTCTTTCGCAGCACCCATACACCAAGCAGCTCACCTTTGTAGATAAATCCGATTCAACTAAGTGGGCGCTCAATGCTCTTGGCGAAGATGGCAACATTCAACATTTGCTCGATCTGCCGTTGCAAGAAACGCGCAGTACCGCACCCCGATCCGAAGATGTGTGTTGGCTTCCCAACGGCACACTTTTATTAAGCAACGGCAATAAAATTCTGCACTGGAATGGCAATCAAGGAAGTGCGCTTACCACCATTTACGAGTTAAAAATTAAAGGGGGCTATATAGCACGCATGGCCATCAACGCCGATGCAACACAGATTGCTTTTGTGGTGCAGCACTTGCAGAATTGATGTTTGGTAAGCGTGTTTTGATACGAACAATTTATGTTGCCAAATGGTTTTGGTGCGAAACAGATAATTGTCGCGGTGGCTCTTACGCGATTACAAATTGAGGCTACCGATTCCTATACCCAACGCCAATTCCACTGCGCACCCCTACGCCAATACCCAACGTACCCGTGGAGCCCCATGCCGCCCAAATTGTAGGTGAAATTCCGGCTACTTCAAAAACTCCCGGATATACATTTACAATTACGGTTTGATCTTGCTGACCACTGGCGGTCAGCGAAGCCATTAACGAATTATTCTTGTCCCAAAAAATTCCACCCGTAGCAACCAAATTCAGCGTCAGAGCTCGCACGCGCTGATCCACCAGATACAAATTTTTTCCTCGTACACCAGCACCAATTGTAATTGAATTTTCGCCATCCAGTTTGTAGGATGCACCAGCCATGTTACTCATTCCCATCAGGTACCAAGCGCTCCATTTATCGGAGGTTGGGATGTTCCATTTCATTGAATAGTACAAACCATTGTTTCCAAGCTGACCATGGGGAAACGTGATCATGGGCAACTGCGACCAATCTGTTAAGTGCAGGGTCTGCGAAAAAAATTCGGCCACATCATCATTCATAAACAACACCGCACCCAGCCAATCGAACACCAACAGATCGGCAATAGGATCGGAATTATACCCAACATAATCTTCGTTCTCCACCGCTTCATTCAGTACATGGTACAACGCAATGGTTCCGGCAGCCCATGCGCCGGGTGCAGATACGCCTTGATACGCATACCATTCTTGTAGCATCCGAAACGTCATACCACCACCAATCAAATGCAGCTGATAATTAGGCAACCACTGAGCCCCCTCCTTAGTAAAATTCATGGGCAATACTTCGGTGGTGAACCACCTACCCCAACCAATCTGCGAAATAGTAGCACCTGGGTGAACAAACGTGTTTTTGAACACATTTTTCATTCCAACCCCATACGGAAGTTCATTAATGTTTCGGTTTTTTCCATCTAGCTGAAGTACATCAAAGCTTCCGTTAATCACCACGTTCCACGGACTGAACATTGCCATGCTACCGTATGCGTACGGTTGGTAGAAATATCGGCGCTGTGCCGAATCGGATTGTTGTCCGTGCAGCAGTCCGAAACCGAGAAAAAATATTGAGATGCAAAAAAGTATTCGATTCATAACAACTCGCAATATATCCCCAACGTAATGTTTTGTACTTTGCGGGATGGAAACACTAACGACCTTTCACGCGCACATGCGCGATGTGCTGCTGCTAGTTGCAGGACTTTCAACGTTGCTCCCGATAATCTCGGTGGTTCAAAAAAAAGAACTGAATGCAATTGCTAAGATTGTAATCAGATCGTACGCGATTGTTATTACGGTGCAATTCCTAACGGGACTTACACAATTGATTATGCGGTGGTCGGATTTTGGCGATGGTGCAAGACAGCGCCTTGAGCACGCCGGACTGATGCTACTTGCAGTTGCCATAGTTCACATAGGGCAAAAATATTTGCGAGTGCCGGCACCCCGTGGTCCGCGCAATACCGCAATAATGATGGGTGGATCACTAATTATTATGGTGTTGGGAATCTTCATGATCCAATTGGCATAACAAAGCCATTGGTATGCGGCGCCTCATTTTCATAGTAACAACTGTCGTAACATTAATGTGTACGACGGTTCCACTTTGCGCAAACACAAAGCCCCCTTCCATGGGAATTCTTATTCGTGGGAATTGGAGTGAGACGTCGAAAATTTTTGTAGCGTCTGACGCTGTCAACACCAACATTTTTTATGTAGCGGGAACTTTTTCCGGCACCATTAACGTGGGCGACCTCACGGCAACTTCGGCGGGGATGCGCGATGGCTTTGTGGTGGCGTTCGAGCGTCCGATGAAGCCGCTGTGGATTAACTCGTACGGCGGTGGCGGCGAGGATTCGCTAACCACCATAGTTGCGAATAATTCCGGCGGATATTTGTGCGCGCTGGCGTGCGGGGGTGGGACGGGGCAAACGGTTACGTACACGATTGGTGGTACAACATTTACCGGACGCGGTTCATACGATGCGGTGGTTGTGAGCACGGATGAGTACGGCGTTCAACGATGGGCGCGTAACGATGGCGACCTGTTCAGCGAGGTGCCGTCGCAAATTTTTCAAGAAAACTCCGACATCTACATTGCCGGAAATTTTTATCAGCGCAGCAGATTCGGTTCAGACTTTGTTTCCGATTCCGGCGCGGCCACGGTATACGTCCAAAAACTTAGCAGCTCCGGTAATCACGTATGGTTGCGTCAGACCTACGGTGTAGTGCTTCACAGCGGCTACCGCGGGTTGGCGGTCAACCCATCCGTCTTAGGCAGAACCGAACGCGGCATTATGTGTGTAGCGGGTGTGGCCGGTGGCGTGCAGTGGGGCGAGGCAGTGTACGACAGCATAAGCCTCACGCAGCCCTACTTTGCCGCTGGTTTAGTTTTTGATGGCGAGGGGGCTAACCAGAACATAGTGGCACTTGCCGCCTGTAACGCAGATTCAATTGTTGGCGCAGCAACATTTGGCAACACCTTGGTTACCGCTGCGGTTGAACACGAAGAATGCGATTATGCTCGGGAATCGAGCGTAGTAATTCACATAGGTAGTCAGCCGCCCATTACGCGTGCTTTTCCTGTAGGTGGCTGGGGTTCGCAAGTGAATTCATTGAGTTACTTTGGCGGGACAAGATTGTGTGCGGTGGGGATGATCGAGAAAAACGTGCGGTGGGAATCCGTTGCGGGTGTGGAAGATGTAGCTGCGTTAAGTGGCTCCGACGGCTTTGTAGCGCTATTTGCGGAGGATGGAATACCGCTGTTTACAACGCTGGTAGGCTCGACAGTATGGTCGCGGTGCACTGGCGCCAGCACTAGCGCAGAGGATGTTGTAGTTACTACGCTTTTCCAAGGTAGCATTCCAACCGCCGAGGCTGGGACATTGCACTCAGACTCTACCGGGGTTGCCGTGCTTAGATACGTAACACCGGTAACCAACATCAAACAAGACCCCGAAACACCCTTCGAAGACTCCGAAGGCGTGTTTACGATTGAGCTTTACACCATTACCGGACAGTTCGTTGGTCGATTTGAAAACACGCTCTTACAATTCACCACTGTGCCCAACGGACTGTACATAGTTCGCACCCTCCAATCCACCACCCTCCAATCCATTTATCGTTGACCGGGACAAATCGACCGGGTCAAATTGACCCGGTCGATTTGACCCGGTCGTTTAGACGGAGGTTGGTAATTTAGCTGCTCATGAGTTTGATACACACAACCAGTATAGAGTCTGTGCCGCTATTTCGGCGCGGCAAGGTGCGCGATGTTTACGATTTAGGCGAGCACCTAATATTGGTGGCCACAGATCGAATTTCGGCGTTCGACGTAATTATGAATGAGGCGGTGCCCGATAAAGGTTCGTTGTTAACCGCTATAAGTCGGTATTGGTTTGGCAACTTGCAACACATAATTCCCAACCACCTTACGAACGTTGAAGTAGACGATCTTGCCGTTTTAACAGAAGCTGAGCGGGATGTGCTGCGCGGACGCTCTATGATTGTACGTAAAACCAAGCCCCTTACCATTGAATGCGTAGTGCGTGGCTATCTAGCCGGATCTGGGTGGAAGGAATACCAAAATTCAGAGTCGGTGTGTGGCGTGCGGTTGCCGTCGAACTTGGCAGAATCTTCGGCGCTGCCTGCTCCAATTTTTACGCCCGCAACAAAGGCCGAAGAGGGTCACGACGAGAACATTTCATTTGAAGTTGCAGCCCAATTGGTCACACAAAGTATTGCTGAACAGGTTCGAGAAAAGAGTATTGAGTTGTATAATGCGGCCGCGGCCGAATGTATGCGCAAAGGTCTTATTTTGGCCGACACAAAATTCGAGTTCGGTGTAACAGAACAGGGTGAGTTGTTGTTAATTGATGAGGCGCTCACACCCGACTCATCTCGATACTGGCTTCGGGATTCGTATGCACCGGGCAAGGCGCAAGAAAATTTTGACAAACAAATTTTACGTGATTGGTTGGAGACGAGTGGCTGGAACAAACAGCCCCCTCCACCAACAGTTCCCGAACATGTTATTGTTGGAACGCGTGAAAAATATATTGAAGCGTATGAGCGAATTACCGGCGTGGAGTGGAAGAATTAAAAAACGATGGCAATAAATACTTTTTTGTTCGATGAAGATGACGTTGCGCTGCAAAAGCGCGTTAACGACTTACTTGATTGGGGGTTGTTGCTTGCCGTAGTTGGTGTGCTAGGAATGGGTCTGATTTCCATTTACTCCGCCACGTACGAAACCGGCGCTAGCTCGTTTTTCACCCGCCAGCTCTGGTACTCCGTTGTTGGCATAGTAGTGGCCGTTGGACTATTCTTCGTTCCCGAACGCTGGATGAACCAACTGTCTATCCCCATGTATGGCGTGGGAATAATAATGCTGGTTGCGGTATTAACACCGCTTGGTCACGAAGTAAATGGACAACGGTGCTGGATTCAGATAGGGGGCTTTACGTTTCAGCCATCAGAGTTGGCCAAATTCACAACGTTGTTGGCAATAGCTAGATACGCAAGTCGCAAGGGTTTCGATATACGCACAATTCGAGACGTGCTAATAATGGCTGGTTTGGTGTTGTTGCCGGTGGCATTAATAATGTTTCAACCCGACACCGGATCTGCAACGGTGTTTTTGGCAATGGCGGTTGGGTTGTATTTATGGATGGGTGGCGATCTTTTCTTGATGTACATGTTGGTAGTAATTCCGTTCGTCTGCGTGGCTGCTTTGTATGGTGTGTTATTCGACTCTGCCTTTTGGTTTATAGTTGTGGTAGTGCTTGCATCTGCAGGCGCAGTTATGTTCCGTCGAAATCTAGTTCTCACTACTACGGCAGTTATCATTCTCCTTGGCGCCGGCATTTCTGTAAAGCCAATTTTTGATAGTCTTGAACCGTACAAACAGAAGCGCATGATAACGCTGTTCGAGCCCGAACGCAATCCGCGAGGTGAAGGCTATCACGTTATTCAATCCATCCTTGCTGTTGGATCGGGCGGATTAACAGGTAAAGGTTTCTTGAAGGGCACACAAACCCAACTCCGATACATTCCTGAGCAGTGGACCGACTTTATTTTTTGTGTACCTACTGAAGAATTTGGCTTTGTAGGGGGCGTTATCGTAATTGGATTACTGGGTTCGATTGTAGTTCGCGCTGTGAGTATTGCCGGACAGGTTCGCACCAAGTTTGCCAGCGTTATAGCAATTGGATTTGGAGCGCTGTTGCTGTACCACACCACCGTGAACATTGGAATGTCTATTGGACTCTTTCCCGTTATGGGTATTCCCCTGCCTTTCTTAAGCGCAGGTGGTACCGCTCTGATTGTGTATTTATCGCTAGTAGGAATGTTGTTGAACTTTTATAAGACTCGTCGCAGGCGAGCAGGTAGGGCATAATGAAACCAAGAATAATTATCACTTGTGGCGACGTTAATGGAATAGGTATTGAGTGTCTGGTGAAGTCGCTCGTTGAGAATATTCCCGATGCACACCTTGTTATGACGGTTGGTGCAACAGTGGTGCAGGACTACATTGACAAGGCAAAACTCCACGCAACCATAGTGGGCACAGACCTACACGTGGGTAAGGCCGTGGTAGAACTCATCGATGTAGGGTTGACGTGTCCGGTGGAGTTTGGAAAGAACTCTGCGCAAGCGGGAGCACTTGCACTGGCTTCTATCGACCGCGCCATTGAGATTGTTGGTGCACACCATGCGCATGCAATTGTAACGCTGCCACTTAATAAAAAAGCCTGTGTAGATGCCGGCTGGAAATATGCCGGGCAAACTGAAATGATAGGAAGTAACGCGGCTGGCTCGCCCCTTATGATATTATGCGCAGGCACAACACGCGTTGCGCAAGTAACCACACACATTCCGTTACGAGCGGTTGCCGACACCATTACCGAGAAACTTGTAATGCAGCGTCTGGAGGAATTTTCAACTTCGCTACGCCGCGACTTTGGAATTCCGAATCCAAAAATCGCGGTGTTGGGATTGAATCCACATGCCGGCGATGAAGGCGTGTTTGGAATGGAAGAAATTGAAATCATCAAACCCGCCATGGATAAAATGGCAGCCCTCGATTCTACGTTTACTTCGCACGGTCCATTTCCTGCCGATGGATTTTTCAGCTTTGGCATGTACAAGCTTCATGACGGTGTGCTGGCTATGTATCATGACCAAGGTTTAACGCCTATCAAACTCCTCGCATCAAGCGGCGGTGTGAACGTTACTGCCGGACTATCTGTAGTTCGCACATCGCCCGATCACGGAACAGCGTTCGACATTGCAGGCACAAATCAGGCTGATCACCACAGCACTACCGAGGCAATAATTTTAGCAATGGAAATTGCGAAGCGTAGAAGAGTTTTTGCAAATTGATTAAACCTGGTGGAGGGAAACCGTGGAATATCTGTACATACTTATAGTAATAATTCTGTCTATCCCGATTGTACTTGCCTCTTCAATCCACCGCCGGTATCAACAAATGCAGGCGTCGTTACTCATCCTATCGAACAAACTGGCAGAGTTAGAACGCGTAGTCAGCCAGAGTGCAAACATCCAATCTGCCGTGTCATCTGAATCTGTTTCTGATTCTGATTCAACATTGAATGATGTGGTTGCGTCTGCAGAGCCCCCTTCCCACATCGAATTACCGAGTATTCCTGCGCCGCCTCTCACGGCATCTACCAAGCTAACTGAAAAGCGCACAAATGCCGAACTTGAAATGTTACTCGGTGGAAAATTACTGAACAGGATTGGCGCAGTTGCAACAATACTTGGCGTAATGTTTTTCTTGAAATATGCTTTCGATAACAATTGGATTACCGAATGGGCGCGTGTATTAATTGGTGTGGCTACAAGTGGAGTGTTAATTGTTGTAGCTGACCGACTCAAGAAAAAGAATTTTGTGGTGGTATCTCAGGGTGTAGTGGCCGCCGCAATTCCCATTCTGTATCTCGCCGTTTTTGCGGCGTTCGATTTTTATCATCTCATTCCGCAGCTCGTAGCCTATTTGTGTTTGGTTGGCGTTACAGTACTTACGGTTTGGTTGGCAACAGTTCACAAATCTTTGTTCGTAGGCATGGCATCGATAGTTGGCGCGGTGCTCACGCCAGTTTTGGTCAGCGATGGAACAGTGAACAGCACCGGGCTTCTGCTCCACGCATTTTTATTGGTTCTCGCATTTACGGCCATCCCGATGTGGTTACGGAAGTGGTATAGCATTGGTTTTGTAGGGGGCTTGGGGGCTCTGTTTTTGGTTGGCATGCTATCGTTCGAGCTCTCGGGTTTCAATGGCGGCGATTTGTCGCCGTGGCCACTGGTAGACATTTTACTACTGCAATTGATAATGATACCGGTAATTGGTTTTGATGTTCTACTAAACTCGAATCCAAGTTATGGCAACCACGAAGCGCGTAAAGGATGGGTGGCATCCATTTACTTTTTTATCGCCATCATAACCAACAATGAACTTTCAGATTATAGCTGGTACATCGATGCCGGCGGACAAATTTTGTTTACAATTATTTGTGCGGCGCTTCTAATTGAAAATATTCGCAGATACGGCAGCAAGAATGCTACGGCGTCGCTTATTGCTACGCTTACGTTTGTTACTGCACTAACCATCGTTCCTACGTCGGTAGACACTTTCTATTATCTAGCTGGAATTGCTGGAGCAATTTTTATTGCGTCGGTATGGTACCGCAATTTTGAGCTACGCGTCCCAGCTTTCGCCATCTACACTATTTGCGCAATCACCATGTGGTACATAGTTGGGTCACACAGAACCTACTGGGCAATGGATTCCAATACCGCTGGAGATTCTACTTGGTTGTACCCGGTGCTCAACCTGCGATTCTTTGCCATAGCCGCAATGGCGATAGCCAGTTATGTTGCCGGCAAATTCATGCTGTTGCATCGCAACGGTCGCGTGCAAGATTGGCCCTCAACTTTTCGCGTTTTCGGCTACGGCCTGCTAACGCTAGCAATTGCTACGGACGTGCATCACGTAGTATATGAGATTGTTCAATCATCAACTCAGTTAGGTGTAGACCTACTTGCGCAGAGTCATTCAACGCTTACCTACATTTCCCAAACAGCCGGCATAATGTGTGCCATACTGCTGGGAGCAGTAATGTATGTAGTTGCAAGGTTTGGGCAAAAACAATACATGGCCTTGGGCGGTGTTTTGGTTGCTTCTGTTGGCAGCATTGTTTGGCTAATTCTGTGCATTTCATCACTACCAGAAGAAATGTACAATTCAATTCTTAATCTCCGTTTCGAAGCGGGCTTTGTGGTTCTTGTTTGCATCGCAACAATTGCTTTGTATTCGGTGGATGAGATTGCTTCAAGATTACGTTCCGTTATCAAACCGCTTATGTGGAGTTTATTTGCGGTAGTGTCGTTCATCCTCATAAGCACCGAAGCCATTTGGCCGTTCGTTGTTCAGTTAACCGGCGATCGCTTGGATGACGCCCCTGTTTACGACAGCCTACACCTTACACTCAGTATAACCTGGCTCTTGTATGCCGTTGCCGTTCTCACGCTTGGATTCATCAAGAAACTTCGCGTCATACGCATTACCGGCATTGGCCTACTTGGACTCTCTATTCTTAAAATTTTCCTTTACGATCTTTCCTACCTTGCGCAGCTTGAGCGGATTTTTAGTTTTATAATTCTGGGCATCATACTGCTTGCAGCTTCGTTTGCGTACCAGCGATATTTTCCCAAGGGCGAAAGCTGAAGGCAAAAGCTGAAGGCGAAACCCGGAGGGCGAAACCCGGAGGGCGAAACCCGGAGGGCGAAACCCGGAGGGCGAAACCCGGAGGGCGAAACCCGGAGGGCAAAACCCGGAGGGCGAAACCCGGAGGGCGAAAGCTGAAGGCAAAACCCGGAGGGCGAAAGCTAAAGGCGAAAGCTGAAGGCGAAATTTCAATTGTCACGTTTTGTGGGCTGTTAGACACTTCAATAGTGGAGGTATCTATATGGCAATTGAAAATCTTAGAATATATAACGAAGCTCGCGAGATATCAAGGTTGATAGTGGAAAGAG
>JABMNI010000035.1 GCA_013204605.1 Ignavibacteria bacterium | reverse complement strand
GAAGGTGGGCGAACTTTACAACCAAGGCTAAATAAACACCATCGCCGAATACTGTTTGCGGGACGTTACCGCTACGTGGGATTTGTTCTTGAAATGGGACGAACTCCTCAGATTTTAAGAAATTAGGAATTAGGAATTAGGAATTACGAAATACGAATTACGAAATACGAATTACGAATTACGAAATACGAATTACGAGCGCAGCTACCTGCAAGCCCAGCTTGTTACCCGCGCAGCTACCTGCAAGCCCAGCTTGTTACCCGCGCAGCTTCCCGCAAGCGCAGCTTGTTACCCGCAAGCCCGGCTTGTTACCCGCGCAGCTACCCGCAAAGCCCAGCTTGCTTCCCGCGCAGCTTCCCGCAAGCGCAGCTTGCTTATCAGATGTCCGGAGCTCGGTGTTCCGTATACCTAACGTAAATGTACTGGCCTAACTCTGCCGAGACCAAGAAGATGAAGGCCGAATAATAAAACCACAAACCCAGCGAGGCGAGTACCACATAGCCCCCGTAAAACTTGCCGAAGTTCGAAGCACCGTTAATGTAAAGTGAAAAAATTAGGCGCGCCAATTCCCATAGAGTGATGGCAAAACCAGTGCTCATAAATATTATTGGCCATTCAAGTTTTCGGTTCGGCACAAAGCGGTACATAGTGAAAAACATTATGGCAGCCGCAAGTACACTGAAGACCCATCCGGTGAAGCCGAATATGGATACTTCGGTTGGTTGAGAAAGGAGATTTCGACCGTATTGTTCGGCAATGGTGAGTAAGGGGCTTAATGATGTTGTAAGCAGAATCAGAAGCGCCGTTATTACGGTGAGCAAGAGATCCTTCAACTTGTACCACACAAAAAACTTTGGCGTAGGTATGTGAAAAATGGCGTTGAGTCCGGTGCGTAGTGAACTGAACAGTGCCGACGACAACCAAAGTAACACGAAGCCTGCGATTACTCCCGTAATTGTACCATAGTTAAATACCGTTGTTAGCTCGAAAATAATTTCAGCAACAACTCGCGTGGCCTCTATATTCTGCGGAAGTAGCTGGTTGAGATAAATTTGAACAGCTTCCTTTGTCGACGTCTCATCGATAAATCCGCTCACCACCGAAATCACTAGTAGTATGAGCGGAATCATGCAGATTAGTTGGTTAAAGGCTATCCCAGCCGACAGTAGAAAAATGTGTCTGCGGTCAGTAATGTCAGTAAACTCGTACACCGTTCTGTACGTTTCTTTGATGGCCGATTTGGCCACTTTGATTACACTTTGCACTTTGAGGTTGAGTATCACAGACGCAAATTTACCGCCGTTGAGCGTGGTACCGGCGCAACACCGTAATTTTGGATAATGTTTAACCGTCAAATAGCAAGGTGCATGGTACTTGTACTCGCAACAATGGTGTGTACTTCGTGCGCCATAAAGGTGCGTCCAGGCGGAGGGCCACAAGATTCCACTACCGCCACGATTATTAAAACGTATCCCGTTAGTGGTACTCGTAGCATGCAGAATGACGAAGTGGTTTTCTTTTTCGACGACTACGTGGACCGTTCAATCAACTCTGCAATTTCCATTCAACCGCGCACCCGCATAAACACTTCATACGCTGGCGATGAAATTACCGTGAGCTTTTTAGAGCCCCTTTCACCTAATACAACCTACTCGGTAACCGTAGGAACAAACTGGAAAGATCTGAGTGGGAACTCTCCGAAAGAAGCGTACACCTTACTTTTTTCGACAGGTAGCATCATTGATACTGGTTTCATTTCGGGCACAATTTCAAACCCGAACTGGGGTGCGATGTCGGGAGGAAATTCCGGTTCTAATTCTGGCGGAAATTCGGGTGGTAACGCAAAGGGTTTGGTGGTGCTGTGCTACAGTCACGCCGATACCTTGCAACAAAGTTTCACGTCGAAAACCGAGGCCGCCTACGTGATGCCCATCGGTTCGTCAGGCGCATTTTCGGTAATGGGCTTGCCAGACGGACTATATCGGATTGTTGGCGTGATAGATGAAAACAACAATAGTTTGGTTGATGCCGGTGAGCAATACGCCACAGCTACCAAGGATGTGCTTGTACAAAACGGCACCTCTGAAAATGTGAATTTA
This sequence comes from Ignavibacteria bacterium, assembly GCA_013204605.1. Classification (GTDB taxonomy): domain Bacteria; phylum Bacteroidota; class Ignavibacteria; order Kapaibacteriales; family Kapaibacteriaceae; genus JABMNI01. The sequence continues at coordinate 14,091 of JABMNI010000035.1, read as the reverse complement.
ATTTTTGGCGCAGCGCCAGATATCTCGGCGCCACAGTTGGTTCAGGCGAGGTCCCTTTCCAGCACGAGACACTTTATAACTTTTTCAGAACCGATAGTTGTTAAAAATGTTTCCGCTGCTGTTACAATTGCAGATTCTGCTGGGAACGCCGTTAACAGTAAATGGTGGTGGGTATCACGGTCGCAACCAGAACGTTTGGTTGTAATTACCGAAGAACTCAATTCCAGTAGCTCGTATACGATTTCTGTGTTGCGCACGGCGCTTACTGATACAGCGGGAAACACAAACTTGAACGAGGATTTTACTTCGACATTCCGCGTGCATGCTGCGTCCGATACGACTACAATTTCAATTGGAAAAATTTCTCCTCGCGATAGTACTAAAAACGTCTCGATTCTTTCTACGTTCTCGATACCTTTTTCTGATGCGGTAGATACTTCAGCAACCCGTGTACAAGCATCGCTTACTTCTGCAAAAGGAAATGCGACTGTCGCAACTCGTTGGTTGAACGCTCAGGAATTATTGTGTGAACCACAAAGCCCCCTAGCTTCATCTACGTGGTACAATTTGAAAATGAGTCTGACAGGGTTGCGGTCAGCTACTGGGTATGTTGTCGGCGATACGACAATTGAGGCATCCATATTAACTGCAGATAGAATTGATTCCGGTACTATTCATGGTTCGTTTGCTGACTCCGCAGATTTTGGTGCACCCTACCTATTGCAGTTTATTACTCGAGATGGCAAGGTGGAGACAAGTTTGAAAGTTGAGAATAATACGTTGTTCGCAGTGCCTGCAATAGTTTCGGGCGATTACCGAGTAAGGGTAGTTCGCGATGTCAATCAAAATGGGAAGTACGATCACGGAACAATTAGCCCGTTCACGTATTCTGAGAAATGGTATACTTTTCCGTTAAATTTGACAGTTAAAAAACGCTGGACGGTAGATGACGTTCGGCTGGTGATACACTAGACCATGGTAAAAGTAGGCGCGCATGACTCGACTTTATAAATTCATTTTGATCTTAATGTTTTCAGCGTGTGTTGTTAGCACAGCACAAACTCAATACACATTTGTTCCAGTTGCTAGCGGGCTTACCATTCCGTGGGAGATTGAATTTGGTGCAGATGGGGCTTTGTGGTGCTCGGAACGAATTGGATTGATGAGTAGAATTGATGTTGCAACAGGCAGTAAAAGCGTGGTACTTGATTTACGTAGCAAATTGTACACGAGCTTGGAAGTTGGAATGTTGGGATTTGCCTTCCATCCACAGTTTGCAGATAGTCCGTATGTTTTCTTGGCTTACACTGCAGGTAACAAAGGTCATTTTTATAGAGTTGTTGAACGTTACACGTTCGACGGTTCGATACTCTATAACCCAGTTGAAATTTTTCGGCACGATCCGGCAGACGAATTTCATCAGGGGTGCCGCTTAGTGATTACTCAAGATCTCAAGATATTTATTACTAATGGCGACGCACCATATGCACCATATGATATTACGGGCGACAGCGTTTCTAATACGAAAATTATTCGGGTCAATTTGGACGGTTCGATTCCAGAAGACAACCCCGATCCGAGATACAGAATGTGGTCGAGAGGTCACCGCAATGTTCAGGGACTTACCATCACCCCAAAAGGAAAAATCTGGTCAAGTGAACATGGTAATGCGATCGACGATGAGCTGAATTTAGTCCAGCCTGGTGTAAACTACGGTTGGCCGTTTATCGAAGGCTACTGTGATCAGCCGTACGAAAAAGTCTTTTGCGATTCTCTGAATTTACGCGAACCAGTATGGTCGAGCGGTGGTACCACTTGTGCTCCTAGTGGTCTAGCATATTACAACCACCCAAGGTTTCCAGAGTTTCAAAACTCATTATTACTTACCACGCTTAAAGCTTCTACACTTTATGTGTTCAGCCTCAATGATTCTACAGATGCAATAACTAATGTTTCAGAGTTTCTTTCTCGTTCCATTGGTCGGCTACGAGATATTGCTATACATCCCGACGGACGCATTTTTGTTTGCACTAGCAACCGCGAACCCAACGGTTACCCACCATTTCCACTTGCAGATGATGACAAGATTTGCGAGCTAATTGCGTTGCCCGATTCCGCTCGTCCAATTCCGGTATTCCCAGACTCAGTTCATGTGAAGGCCTGGGTAAATGATGAGTTAAGGTTCACCATCGATATTAGAAACGATGGCGACGCACCATTTGTAATTAGTAACGCCTATGGTAAATCCAGCACAAGCCCCATCAATAACGCGCATTGGAGAACCCCATTTACAGTTTTACCAGGAGTTACTTACCCTTCCGATGCTGTGTTTGCTCCTCCAGAAGAAGGCAGGTTTGAGAACGAAATTTGGTATGATGTAAGGGGCTTTGGGGTTCACACGCTTAAGGTGGTTGGATCCACCGATATTGGAGTTCTTACCGCAGACTCTACCAATATTCAAACGGGGTGCTATAGCGATGATTCAGTTGAGGTGGTTGTACCTTTCAAGAATATTGGAAGTGACTCTATCAATATCACGTCGACGTTTTTATCAGGGCGCGATGCGAGTCGCTTCAACATACTTCTTGCACCAACTGGCCTCGTTGGGGCAGGTGAAAGAGTCAACTTCATAGTACAGTACGTTCCAAAATTCGCGGGAATTCATCAGTGCACGTTGAACATCGTAACGGATTCATACCGCCCAACTTTTTCAACTATAGTTGGACTTTCATTGTTGTCGAGTGTTGATGATTACGAAAACTCCAATCCAAAATATTTCGTGGCAACTCCAAATCCATTTACAGCGTCTGTTTCATTTTCATTCACATCGTCACTTGGGCCTAGTGAGTTAGTTGTGTCCAATGTATTAGGTGAAGTGGTGTGGCGCACCAACACCGATGGGGTTTCAGCGGTTGAATGGTCGGGGGTAACGTCGGCGGGTGTGCAAGCTGCACCGGGCATGTATGTTACTACTCTGAATAGCGCAAGTGGTTCTGTTTCAATTCCGATTATGCGACGTGGCGAGTGATTGTTGTTGACAGTAATATTCAGCACGCCAGCGACTTGCTTGGTGACGTTAACGAAGTTGTTGAGTGCGACAGCAGAAATATTACCAACGCATTTTTGAAATCTCAAAATGCCGAGGCTGTTTTTGTTCGGTCACCAACCAAGATAAATCAAGAGTTACTGCACGGTACAATCGTTTCTTTTGTTGGAAGCGCAACGGCCGGAACCGATCATATCGATTTCGATTATTTGAATAACAACAACATTGCATTTGCGCATGCACCTGGCAGCAACGCAAATGCAGTAGCGGAATATGTTGTGTGCACTATACTTGCTCACACGCCCGACCCATCAAATCTTGTTTGTGGAATTGTAGGCTTCGGCCACATTGGCAGCAAGGTAGCACACTACGCAAACGCACTAGGAATGACGGTGCTAGTTAACGATCCACTGCTTCTCGATGTGCACCATTCCTTCCCAAGCTATTGCACCGTTTGTTCCCTTGACGAAGTGATGTCCGCCGGACACATTGTAACCCTACACATCCCCTACACCACCACCGGCGACCATCCAACGCATCAGCTCATAACCGAGCAAATGTTGTGGCGCTTGAATCCGAACGCGCTCTTCATTAACACATCGCGCGGTGGCATTGTAAACGAGGATGTGCTTCTCACCCGTCACTCCATGCAACGCATCACCGCTGCACTCGACGTGTACAACAACGAGCCCAACATCAACCCCGCCATCGTAAAATCTATCCAACATTGCACCCCACACATTGCCGGCTACACAGCCAACGCAAAACTCAATGGCGCTCTCGCCGTTGTGAATGCCTACTTACTTAGCAAGGGGCTTTCCAGCACGCACGGCTCAGAACAATTCAATTCTGACCAATCAACACCACATCTGAATACTTCAAATCCCGATCTTCCAATAGGGTTTGAACCACGTAGCCCCTTAGAAAAATATTCAATTGAGGAGTTGCGGACGGTGTTGAATGTGCGTCGACCAATAATGGATGATGCAGAATATTTCAGGAAGCGTTGGTTGGATGACCCAACTGTCCTTACGTTTGACGCATGTCGTTCCGGATATCTGTTACGAATGGAAACTCTAACCACTAGCTGAATTACATCATGCCGTTTCAAGTTGAGTATGTTTTTTTCGATTCTGTTGTTGTGCTGCGTCCTACGCGCTACAACGATGAGCGCGGATATTTCGAGGAAACCTATCGCGCTGATGAGTTTATTCGAATGGGTTTGCCAACGGACTTCGTTCAAGACAACCACTCGAAAAGCACGCGTGGAGTGTTGCGTGGAATGCATTATCAGGTAGACCAGCCAATGGGCAAACTACTTCGTGTGGTAACTGGGTCGGCTTTTTTTGCTGAAGTTGATGTGCGGCAAGAAAGTGCCACGTTTGGTGAGTTTGTCACCATCGAACTATCCGAACAAAACGGGCGCTTGCTCTGGGTTCCACCCGGCTTTGCGAATGGCTTTTGTGTTACTTCGGATGAAGCCCACATTTCCTATAAATGCACGGCCATATACAACCCTGAAGGTCAAAAGTCTTTTCATCCGTTGTCGGCACAACTCAATATCCCGTGGCCAGAGGAAGAGTTAGTGTTGAGTGAGAGAGACTCCGCAGCAGCTGAATACAAATGTGAAAATGTGTAAATATGAGAATGCTGAATACAAATGTGAAAATGTGTAAATATGAGAATGCTGAATACAAATGTGAAAATTTGTAAATATGAGAATGCTGAATACAAATGTGAAAATTTGTAAATATGAGAATGCCAATTCGGAAATGATTAAATGCATTTAGGAATTATCACATTGGAATTCTCATATTTTCAAATTTTCACATTGGAATCTACTTGAGTTTTAGTCCCGCTTCCAACAACTCATTCACCTTGGTCATTGTGCTCGACTCTGCATAAAACCTGATAAGAGGTTCGGTGCCGGATGCACGAATAAGCAGCCAGCCGGCTTCGGTAAAGAACTTGTAGCCATCGCGAGTGTCGATCTTTAATACTTGGTGTCCAGCAATCTTTAGAGGCTTTTTGGCACAGGCGGCAAGGATGGTTTTCTTTTGGGCTTCGGTTACGCGGACGTCGCGCCTACGGTAGCGGTGTGGACCAAACTCTTCATCGAGTTCATCGCACATTTGCTTTAGCGAGCGTTTGCGAGTGGCCATCATTTCCATTAGCAACAACGCATTAAAAACGCCATCTCGTTCGGGTATGTGAAGAGAGGTACCAAGACCACCAGATTCTTCACCACCGATAATAATTTTTTCCTCTGTCATGAGTTTTGCAACGTGCTTAAAGCCAACCGGTGTTTCGTACAATGGAATGTCGTACTTCTCACAATAGGCATCAACCATCGATGTAAGCGAAACAGTTTTCACAACGGCGCCGCGACGCTTTTTATCCTCGTACAAGTATTTCATGAGCAATACAAATACTCGGTGCGGATCTACAAAACTTCCTGTTGCATCAACCACACCAACTCTGTCGGCATCGCCATCTGTGGCAATTCCAACATGCGCTTTGCGTTTTTTTACGGCGTTCATTAATGGCACCAAACACTCTGCAATCGGCTCGGGATGATCAATTTCACCGAACGAGGGATTATAATCCCCATGTATTTCGTACACCGATGGAAACAGTCTATTCATGAAGTTGATCCCCGCACCGTGCATAGGATCATACACCATTCTAATTCCACTCTTCTCAATCAACTCAAGATTGATTTTTTTGCGCAAATACCTGATGTACGATTCTTTTGCGTCGAAAATTCTTACACTTCTATTATCGATATACTCATCAATTGTCAGCACAGTTTGTTTTGGCTGAGCCCCCTTCAATGCCGCTAGATGTTTTTCAATCTCATCAATCTGCGATTGAACAGCGGGTCCGCCGAATGTTGCCTTTGCCTTGAAGCCGTTGTATTGTGCCGGGTTGTGCGATGCCGTAATTACTACGCCAAGCTGAGCAAATTTTTGTTTAGTGTGGAACGACACTTGTGGGGTGGACGAAAAGGTATCGGTCAAATTCACAATAATGCCATACGATGCCATAACGCAGGCTACCTCTTCGGCAAACTCGCGCGACAGAAATCTCGTGTCGTAACCAACCACAACACTGGCACCTTTTTTTTTCAGTGTCAGCACGTAGCGCGCGGTTGCATGAGCCACCAACGACAAATTGAAGAACGTGTAGTCGCGAGCAATCAGGCCACGCCAGCCGTCGGTTCCAAAAACTATTTTATCCGCCATAACTACTCCAAATTGAAATCTGTTATCGAACGCTTTTACTGAAGTAAACAGTTTAGTTCAGTTACTAAATTCAGTTACAAAAATATACGTTGCAACAAATCAGCACAAGAAAAGTTTTGAAAGGGGCTAGGTGTTACGATAAAGAATCGGCACCGGCATACTCTGCAGCATCGCCTAACATTTCTTCAATTCTTAGTAGCTGATTATATTTCGCCACCCTATCGCTGCGGCACGGCGCACCGGTTTTAATTTGTCCTGTGCGTAACGCAACTGCGATATCGGCAATTGTCGAATCTTCTGTTTCGCCCGAGCGGTGACTAATCACCGAAGAATAACCGTACTTACGTGCCATATTTAGGGCTTCGAACGTTTCGCTAAGCGTACCAATTTGATTTACTTTTACCAGAATGGAATTCGCAACGCCCTCGGCAATTCCTTTCAGCAAATATTCTACATTGGTAACAAACAAATCGTCACCTACTAGTTGTATCGAGTCACTCAATGCCTCAGTTAGCATCTGCCAACCTTCCCAATCGTTCTCACCCATACCGTCTTCGATTGATGCTATTGGATATGCTGTGCAGAGCTTTGTGTACCACTCAACCATTTGTTGCGCCGAGAGTTTTTCTTTTGAACTTTTGTACATCTCGTACTTACCATCCACAACCATTTCACTTGCGGCAACATCGAGTGCCAACACAATATCTTCGCCGGCTTTGAAACCAGCTTTTTCGATAGCTTCAAGTATTACGTCGAGGGCCTGCTCATTTGATTTTAGTGAGGGGGCGAAGCCCCCTTCGTCACCGATTGCAGTGGAAAGCCCCTTAGCTTTTAAAACTGACTTCAGTGCGTGATATGTTTCGGTACCCATTTGCATGGCATGAGAAAACGTATCTGCGCCAATGGGCATAATCATGAATTCCTGGATGTCCACATTGTTATCCGCGTGGCGTCCGCCATTCAAGATGTTCATCATAGGTGTAGGAAGCAGCGATGCGTTCACGCCACCAAGGTATTGGTACAGAGGGAGATCGTGGTAGTTGGCGGCGGCGCGGGCCACGGCCATGGATACGCCAAGAATGGCGTTAGCGCCTAGGCGCGACTTATTAACGGTGCCGTCGAGTATGATCATTGTATCATCAATATCTCGTTGGTCACTTGCATCGCGTCCAAGCAACGCATCGGCAATTTCTGTATCTACATTTTCAACGGCGTTCCGGACACCTTTTCCGCCGTAGCGTGTTTCATCGCCATCGCGCAGTTCAACGGCTTCGTGTTCGCCGGTGCTAGCACCGGAAGGAACTGCGGCGCGGCCAACTGATCCGTCTTCCAGAACCACATCAACTTCTAGTGTAGGGTTTCCCCGTGAGTCTAAAATTTCGCGAGCAATAATGTCGGTTATAGTAGCCATAACTAAAAAGTATTAGTGGGTTAGTGAAGAATGATTGCGAGTTATTGAAGTGTATTGATATTTAGCGCATCAATTTCTTTTGCTAGTCTAATGTCGAGAATTGTCAGCCCACCTTGGTCGTGCGTACTTAGAGTGACACGAACTTTATTCCATCCGTACAAAAGGAGGTTGGGATGATGATCCATTTTTTCGGCAAGGATGGCTATTGCGTTAATGGCACCTATTGCCGATGCAAAATTGGCTGTGGGCATCTCCAGAACAATTGTGGCGCCATCACGGCGCCACAGAGGAATGTCGAGCAAATGTTCAGCCAGTTCTTCTTCTGAAAGAATTGACGGACGTGCCATAGTAGTTACGCTATTTGCGCGTTTAAACGGTCGGTGATATAATTCTTAGGAACGGCGCCAACTATTGTGTCGACCACTTTGCCCCCTTTAAAAATCAATAAAGCTGGAATAGACCTAATGCCATATTCCATAGCAACGCGTGGGTTGTTGTCAACGTCCACTTTTGCAATTGTTGCCTTGCCTGAGTATTCGCCGGCTAGCTCGTCCATAATTGGAGCGATAGCTCGGCACGGACCGCACCAAGCGGCCCAAAAATCAACGAGTACTACATCGTTGCCTGAAATTTCTGTCGAGAAAGAATCATCTGTTAGATGCACGGGATGTGCCATACAAAAAAGACCTTAGTAAGTGTTTAACTGAGTACAAAAGTACGGAAATAAGCCTAAGCGACTTGACAGAGTGAGAATTGACAATTAAGAATTAGGAATTGAGAATTTTGGAATAAGAATTTAACTATTGACATTCTCATATTCTCAAATTTTCAAATTTTCGCCGTCTTCTTCTGGTTCGAAGTCATCTTCATCATACCCATCTTCAAACTCACTTTCAAAGTCGTCGTCATCTGATTGCGGAGGTCTTTCCGGCATTACCTCAACAATTCCTGCGGTGGAGTTCACGGTTTTCGTTAGCGCTTCGAGCGTAGAACTGTTATCTATCACAAAATCGGCCAGCCCCTTTTTATCTTGCTGATTCATTTGTTCCGCCATCCGAGCTTCAACATCGGCGGCTGTGGCACCGGAGCGCGCAACAACTCTATCAATGCACACCTGTTTTGGCGCATCAACAACAATCACATAGTCGAAACCATGTTGAAGTCCAACTTCGAAGAGCAATGCAGTTTCTATTGCGATTAGGGGGCTTCCCAGCTCGCGGTGTCGTTCAATGTTCATCATGTGTTTAGCAAGCACACGCGGATGCACCAACCTATTCAGCGCGTGGAGTCGGTTTCTATGTTGCACGCTATTCCCAAACACCAACGCTGCAATGGCATCCGTATCCAGCAATCCATCTTTCTCAACACCTGCGCCAAGAAGTTCCACAATTGCTGTTTTCAGCTCAACATCAGTTTGCATCAACTCCTTCGAAATCTCATCGGAACTGTAAACTATCCAGCCCCTTTTTCGAAGTAAATCTGCCACTGTAGACTTACCGGAGCCAATTCCACCGGTTATACCAATTATTTTCATGGTGCAAAGTTATTGCTGAAATTCTTATTTGCCGTATATTTGCCGTTCTAACCCACGCACCGTTCGTCTAGGGGTTAGGACACCGCTCTTTCACAGCGGTAACACGGGTTCAATTCCCGTACGGTGTACACTAGCAAAAAAGCCGCGTCGATAGACGCGGCTTTTTTGTTTTCGGAGTGCGTTGCCTCGAATTGCGGATGCGCGGCTAGAAGAAAGGACGTCGGGGCTCGAAGCATTCCTTAGGCATTCTTCCAGCCAGTTCATCTAATGGCAGGATATACTCCTCAGCCACAATATCTGAATAAAGATCGGCCAATCGTTCTGCTTCTAACAGCGCTAGAACCGGCGGTAAAATGCACAACCAAGTAGGTTGCTTTCAGCGCACCGCCCACATTTTCGGTTGCTTGAAAATTTACGATGGTCCCATCCGGCTTGCACAGCTTATGCTGTTTGATAATCATTTCAACCTCTCAATACAATTGTAAATGTTAACGAGCGCAAAAATACGCGCTAGGCGGCACCCTCCCAGTGCTTTCGCTCACAATTTTACTGTTGGTAACTCAGTTGATTTGGTGGTAGGTTTCCTATCTGGTTTTTTTGTTCATACGAAATCAAAAAAATCATGGCAAAAAGTTCAGATTCCGCCTCGAATGGTCATATATTGCAGGTCAGTCAACAATTGTTCTCCATTTAATTGTAGTTTATGAATCAAGAAACGAACCTCTCAAAGAATATCGAAGATATAGTCAATGTGCGCGATAACGCTGTTAAATCGCGATATAAAAATGGAGTGAAAGTCCCCATTACCACCTTTATTGAAGATTACATGAACGGCAGAGTAGATATTACCTGCGACGTTCAAAAACTTCTCCAAAGCCGAACTCACTTTTTCAATTATAAGTTTGTCGGACACCATTTAAAATTCTTGATTTCTAATTTTCTTCCTTCAGTTTTAATTCACTCTAAGGCTCAAGACGAACGCATTATTCGTGACCACTACGATCGTGGTAACGACTTTTTCGGCGCGTTTCTTGGCGACAGAATGATTTACACTTCCGCATTTTTCAAAACAGGAAAAGAGGATCTCGAAACAGCCCAAGACCAAAAACTCGATTTAGTTTGTCAAAAAATGCAACTGAAACCGGGCGAGCGTTTGCTGGATATCGGTTGCGGATGGGGCACGTTAGCTGCGCACTCTGCAAAATATTATGGAACGGATTCAACCGGAATTACAATTGCTCAAGCCGGTGCCGATTACGCCAACGCACAAATTGAGCGCTGGGGTGTTAAGGACAGTGCGCGTGTTAATCGCATGGATTACCGCAGCATTCCTGCCGATAAGTACGACAAAATTTCGTGTCTAGAAATGGCCGAACACGTTGGCATAAAATACTTCACGAAGTTCATGAAGCAGATTGCCGGCTTGCTTAAAGACGAGGGGATATTCTACCTCCAAATCGCCGGTCTTCGCGCTGGTTACCACCAGGAAAGTTTGGTATGGGGCGGTTTTATGAGTGAGTATATTTTCCCCGGTGCCGATGCTAGCATGCCCCTTTCATTCGTTGTAAAGCGTCTAGAAAAAGCCGGTTTCGAGATCCACAGCGTCGAGAATATCGGCATTCACTACTCGCAAACCATCCAACTCTGGTATCACAACTGGCAAGGCAACAAACAGCAAGTACTCGACACCTACGGCGAGTGGTGGTTCCGTTGCTGGGAAATCTTCCTCGGCTGGTCTGTAGATATTGCGGGTCAAGGAAACTCAACCTGCTTCCAAATTATCTGCAACAAAAACAAAGATGGCTACAACCGCAAAAGATGGTGGAACCACGTTGCTCTAGGCGAACGCGATCTTATGCGCAGTTACAAAAACGATGCTCCAGCGGCAGTTGCAACAACCGAATAAATTGAATTTATTGTAACGGGTAATTCGGGCGACGCACGCGTCGCCCTACTTGCCGATGGCGACGTGCGCGGATGAAGCAATGTATGCGTGTTTTTTGGGTGACGCTTTTACGAGATTTAGTCGTATTTCTTCCACCATTGTTGCGATGGATACGACACGTTACCTGCACCTGGCACGACACCTGGGTCCAGTATGGCACCATCGCTTTGGTCACCACTTTTGCGCGGCGGTCCAATTACAAACTGTTCGCCGATTTCTGGCGTAGTAAAATTTACTTTTAATCTCGTGGCATGTTTCACAAATTCTTCAATCGGTTCCGTCCACGAATGAAAAGCTAGCGTGAATGCGCCCCAGTGAATCGGCATTGTAACGAGAGCGCCAATATCAAGCGCAGCTTGCGCACTCTGAGCGGGTAGCATGTGGATGGCCTGCCAGAGTTCGTTGTATTGTCCACACTCGATAAACGCCAAATCAAACGGACCATACGCCTCGGCAATTTGTTTGAAGTGGGGTCCGTACCCACTATCCGCTCCAAAATAAATCCGCGTTTCTCCACTTGCAATCACCCACGAACTCCACAACGATTTTGAGCGGTCCGTAAAGCCCCTTCCCGAAAAATGTCGCGCCGGTGCGCACGTAAATTTCACCAAACCAATTTGAATTTCATCGCCCCAATCCAGTTCATGAATTTGTAAGGGGCTCACCCCCCACGCCTCAAGGTGGCGAGCAACGCCAAGCGTAACAACGAATTTTTTCACCTTGTGCTTGAGGGTACAAATGGTGCCGTAGTCGAGGTGATCGTAGTGATCGTGCGACATCAGCAGCACATCAATTTCAGCAAAGTCCGCAACCTCGAGGGGTTGTTGTTTGTTGTATCTGTTGCGTCCAAGAAAATCAAACGGCGCTGGCACTGCACCAAACATAGGATCGAGCAACACGCAGCCACCACCAATCTCTAACATAACCGCGGAGTGTCCAAACCACGTAACGCGAGTTCCGTTTACCGGCAACGCACCAATTGTTTTCGGATCGATTTTTACCACCTGTATATCGGTGGCAGGTCGGCTATTTTTCTTTGGCAGCAACCAATTTTTCAACATACGAGGAATATGCTTTGCCTGCAGGTCCATTGTGGTTGGATTTTGATTGACAAATCCCTTCTTATGCCACTGTGCCGACTTGCTATACCGAGCAATCAACTGCGGAGTAAGTATCCCGCCCAGCACCGGTTTCACGAACAAATGATACGCAATTGCAAGGCAAACAATAACAAAAAGAAAAGCGAATGCAATAATCATGCGGCGCATTGACGCATGGAGAAATTATATAGCTTAAAAATGTCACACTTTACTTCGACTACTACACGTTGGGAACATGAAGAGTTAACTAGCATTGTTGAGAATTATGAAGAATTTACTTGCATTGTATGGATATGGTCATGTAGATTTGCAAATGACCATTAACGTAACAGATTTTAAAGCCCGCTGTTTGGAGCTACTTAGAGAGCTAGAAGAAACGGGCGTCCCCATTACCTTAACGAGGCGCAACATGACCATTGCCGTAATATATCCATCGGAATCCATTTCCTCACCACAGAAGCCGTGGCAACGCCTACAAGGTACGGGCACGTTGTTGGCAACCGCCGATGAATCGGTACTTTCTGATGATGACTTTTTTGCGAATCAACGATAATTAATACCAACCTTTATGCTTATTGACACACATATTTGGATTTGGTGGTTGGTTGGCCGAGATTCAAGCAAGCTGTCCGCAAAAGAAATCTCGTTGTTAGATCAACATGCAGAAAGTGGGACGCTTTACATTTCTGCCATCAGCATGCTGGAGGTGCAAATGTTGGTTCGTAAAAAACGAGTGAAGTTTACAATTCCGTTTGAGCAGTGGTTGCGCGAAGCAACACGCACGGATGTAGTTCAAGTGCTGCCAATAGACATAACGGTAATTCTGGCAGTCGACAAACTGCCTGCTACGTTTCACGGCGATCCTGCTGATAGAATTATTTACGCCACAAAAAAAGCACACGGATTGAAGTTGATGTCGCACGACAAACAGCTACGGAAGTCAAATGTGTAAATGTGGAAATGTGAGAATGACAATGTGGAAATATGAAAATTTGTAAATGTGGAAATATGAGAATGACAATGTGAGAATCAATAATTTATGAAGGCTCTGGTAGTTGGTGGATCGGGATTGGTTGGAACGGAGTTGTTGAAACAGCTCTCGGGACACAGTGCCTTTAATGAGATCGTGGCGGCTGTGCGTAGCCCCCTTCCCGAATCAGTTTCAACCAGCACTGAGCAACATGTTTCGCATCACGCTACGCAACACGATTCGCATCACGCTACGCAACGAGTTACACAGCACAGCACATCGGATTTGTTTGCGCACCCCATGCCTGCGGGTTTTGCTCCCGATGTGGTGTTCTGTTGTTTAGGAACCACCATCAAAAAAGCGGGCTCTGAAGAAGCGTTTCGCAAAATAGATTTCGAACTCCCTGTTGCCATTGCACGAGTCGCTCTCCAAGCCGGTGCCCAGCACTTTATTGTTGTAAGCGCAACGGGTGCCAGCGCAACATCTCGAGTTTTCTACAACCGCGTGAAAAGTGAAATGGAAGATGCTGTTAAGGGGCTTGCCTATCGCTCAGTGACCATTGTGCAACCGTCGTTGCTTTTGGGTGAAAGATCCGAACCACGCTTCGGCGAACAAGTTGCCGCGTTACTTATGCAGTCGTTCAGTTTTCTCATCCCGAAAAAATGGCAGGCGGTTCATGCCAATCAAGTAGCGTCAGTAATGGTGGAAGCAGCAGTGAATACCAATGTGGAAATGCGGAAATCTGAGAATGCCAATGTGGAAATGCGGAAATCTGAGAATACCAATGTGGAAATGCGGAAATCTGAGAATACCAATGTGGAAATGCGGAAATCTGAGAAT
>JABMNI010000034.1 GCA_013204605.1 Ignavibacteria bacterium | reverse complement strand
GATTATTGGCTTACTTTCCGTTAATCTACGACGTAGCTCGAACCTCGTTTTTATTTCAACTAGCTTTTGGACATTCCCGTCGTGGAAGGTTGGTTGGCAACTTGATTCAGCGCAAGCTTCGTGGACAGGAAACCTTGCTTGTAGCAAGAATGCCGACACACTTTATGTTACTTTTAACCGAGGTTTGATAAGGTTCGTGCGTGGTAACACCATTCCGGATACCCTATATCGAATTGCCTCGCTCAACCTGAACCAGATAGTTTGCACCCCTTCCCACCACATAAGCAACACAAACTTTTTGTGTACAGATATCCGCACGGGTGAAGATCTTGGCAAGGGGCTTCCCTGGCGTGGCGCAGACCATATTGCCAGTGCTTCTAACGGGATTATTGCTACAACTGAGGACTTAGTTTCCGTTAGGAAGGCCGGTACAAGCTGGCAACGAGTATTTTTAAATTCTTGGAATACGCCAGTTTCTGTATCTGCCACTCACACCGACTCCATGTCAGTAGTGTTTCCCAAAGAAATTGGATTGTACAATGGATTTGGAAATGCAGTCCGACTAGTGTCGGGCTTTCTAAATGCTGATATTGGCTATAAAATTTTATACGACGGACGAAAAATTCAGGTGTATTATAGGGAAAGAGGGGAGATAAACATTTACGGTCCTGGAAAGGAAACTGATTTTTTAGGTGCATTTCTAAATATTCGCGCGTTTGCTGTTCTGCCAGATTCATCCATGGTTGTAGTTGGTGGAGATGGCCGAGCTTACTACTCACCACATTATCAATCAAAGAATTTTACGGCGGTGTATTCAATGCGCGTTGGGGTAAAGTTAGATGCCTTAACCTCGAATGGAAAAAACGTATTGGTAGTTACTACTGATACCCGAAAAAACTATTATACTTCTACAAACTCCGGACAGAACTGGCGTGAGTACGAACTGCTACTCGATACCAACAGACTCACCACAATTTTCGCCATATCGCGAATCGGCAAAGTGTTTTTATTGGAAGGAACTCGCAGTGGTATTGCATTAGCCCCTTTCACCTACACAGTGTACGACATGTCAATAACACCAAGAAAAAAAGTAGCGGAGTATTCTAATACAGCAAAGGTGCTCACCATGTTCGTGTTGGATGAAGTGAATAATACGTTTGTGCTAGCCGGTAGGAATGACTTGCTTACCTATGGGCACCGGAATATCACTTCGGTCGATGAACACGACCATTTAAGGGCGTCGTCAGCAGAAAACCAAGAGTCGCTTGACGGATATTTTGATTTGCTGGGCCGCAGGATGCCTGGCAAAACAACAGATGATTTACCAGCCGGTTTGTATCTAAGGCTGTCTGCAGGTGGCACTTCCACCCCGATTTTCATTCCTTAGTGTAGGGGGCTTTGTGTTCCCCTTGTTCCTTTTGTCAAGTTGAATAGTTACGTTTGTGGATTCAATATTCACCGAGGTTATAATGCGTGTAGTTTTGGTACAGTTGGCGTGTATGTTTAACATCACCGTCTACACATCTAATCGAAACGCCGTTTGAATTTGTTGAATTGTGCGTTCATCTATTCCGTTGTTTGTGGCCACCACTTGCCAGTTC
The DNA here is from genome assembly GCA_013204605.1 of Ignavibacteria bacterium. GTDB lineage: Bacteria > Bacteroidota > Ignavibacteria > Kapaibacteriales > Kapaibacteriaceae > JABMNI01. The sequence goes on along the minus strand of JABMNI010000034.1, from coordinate 16,463 downwards.
TGGACAGCCCCTTTCACATCATCGATTATGCTGAGTGCCTTAGCCTTTCGAATTCCGGCAAATGTGGCGCACTCAAGAATGTCGTGTGTGGTGAAGTGATCGCGCTTTCCGTTTATGCTTATTTGATGCGATGATGTCCACGCTCCATTAGGGTTGTACGAGTACACCACATCGTAGGCTGGTGCCAGCCACCACTTACCCGATTTGTCCATGAGGAACGAAATGTTCTTCACGTGATCGTCTTGGTTGCGCGCAATTACGTTGAACACCATTCTGCGAAACAACTCTTCGGTATCCGACATTGGAAGTCGGAGTTGCTTGAGAACAATAAACGCTTGCTCGTAACTGTGTGCACCGGGAGAATTGAAATCAAAGTGAGCCATGGCGCACAGGGTTTGCATGTGCAGTTTTTCGTTGTTGTGCGGACGATCGAAACGCCGAGTCATAAAATGATGCCGCCCACCCTCGTGCAGCAAATCGCACTCGCTCATTGTGATTCCTGCGGCAATGGCCATCTGGAAATACGAATATTCAATCAGTCCAAAACCCGCTGGGTCGGCCAAATTCTTGTCGGCGTTGTTCACTACACCGTCAAACTTTATCAACCAATGATCAAAGCCATCGCCCGAATCCACCTGACCCGACCTAATCTCGCCGGTAACTTTATTCCACGCCACCACCGCTTTTGCACGCGCCCCACCCGCCGATGTACCTACGCGCAAGATATCGTTCATGGCCTTCGTGCGCTCCTTTAACGTTCCGTGCAGTTCCGTTCGCTCGGCTAAAATCTCCGATGCCAGATTAACCAGATGTTCAATTTGTAGGGGGCTTTCCGTTGCGTCGATCAGACGTTTCGACGGTACAAATTCCAGTGCCCCCATGCCTCTGCTACCCACATAACACAGTCGCTCAACGGTGGTAATTGTGGAGGCTAATCTACCTTGTGTGGCTAGCCACAAATTAATAATGGCGTTACCAAATTTATCCGGTAACGAATCAGCAATCATCCCGGGAAGTCCACTAAACGTAGCAAACGGTAGTTCAGGAAACGAGTAGGACTTGCTACTCAGTGGCATGGTTAAAGGAGCAGGGTTTATCCCACTTTGGGTAAAGTCAGCCTCAAATTGAAAGTTAGCAGTGCGAGCACCATCATCTAAAACTAGAGCACCTATCGGTTTACCCCACAACTGAACCTCGGCAACGTTCTTCATTTTTTATCGCCCCATTCCCACTTTGGAGTTGGTTCTCGGAGCTCCGAATATTTATAGGTAACGCGTTGACGATCTGTTTTGATTTGACGTAAATAATCCATGGGGGTGGGCTGTTGTTCAGGAATAAGTTTATCGAGGTTATCAAGCAACTGTAGTTCTCGTAAAATTTTTATTAAAGTGCTAAGCTGGCAGGCCTTACCAGATTCAAGGCGCTCAATACTGCTCTTCGAAACTCCAGAACGGCTTGCTAGCTCCTCTTGAGTAAGTGCACGTTGAATCCGGAAACGTGACAATCTTTTTCCAATTTCTTTTAAGATTTCGCGATCGGCATATAACTGGGTGAGTAGCATAGTCTTTATTTATCAATATTTATGGTTGAATAACGCTATTAATTCATCAAATATAGTGAATTAAAACGAGATCTTAATTAAATCTTTAAAGGTAAATATTAAAAGTATTAAAATGGTCTTAAATCTTAATATTCCAAGAGTTATACTGTGCAAACGGTCTGAAAATAAAACGCGACTGTTCGATAATTACGTACGTTTGTAGATAACCCAATGTTCAATAGAGAGGTTAAACAATGATCAGAGTAAAGATTTCGGTGCGAGCTTCCAGTTTTCTTGTAGGACTTTGCTTGGTTGCATTGCCATATGCTTGTACCGACGAATACGCATACAAAGGAACCGCCGGTAAATCCACTCAAACGCAGTTAGATACGGGACTTGGGATGCAGCATGATACTGGCAGAAGAAACGGGGTTGCCGCTGCAAATGCAGACACGGTGATGGACTCAGGAAATCAACATGAAGGTATGGAAACTACAAAATCAGCCATCCGAACAGCAGCGCCTACCCGGGTTAGTGCACCAGCCATGGGAGTAGGAATGGGAATGGGTGGATTTGACGAAGAACCTACGTACCACAAAAAAGTAAAACCAGCGCCTGAACCAGTTGCTCCAAAAGCCACCGAAAAGAAATAGATTTAACTGCCTAGCCCCTTAACATCCATTCCAGACAGTAAATTTGCGAAAAACGGAGCTTCTTAAATGCGACAAGTATTTTATATAAGTATTTTGACTTTGTGGATGGTTTGCAGCGCCATTGATGCGCGCGCACAGGAGCGATTTGAAAAATCGTGGGTGTTGGATAAGCAGCCCGCATTTTGGTCGTGGATAGAAGACTATCATAGTGAAAAGTTCAACCGCTATTTCAAAAACGGCGTTCTAAACATAGACAGCCATGAAGATGGTACGAAGTGGAGCTATTACTCCTTGAGTACGGATGCACGAGCAGACTTTGATGCGCAATGCGAAGTAACATTTAATGGAGTTAACGGGCTTGCCGGTTGTGGTTTGCTGCTGTTATCGAACGACAACTACTACATGTTTAAGGTGTCACCCAACAATACTTTTTGGATTGGCAGATATCGCAATTCTGATCAAAATTGGGTAAACATAAGTCCGCCGGCTGCCGATGGCGGACTCAATTCTCCATTGACTTCCTTGAAACCCGTTGGACAAAAAAATACGTTGGCGGTTAAGTTTAGAAATGGAAGGTGCGAATTTTCAGTAAATGGAATTTTGGTTTCAAGCTTGATTGTAGAGAGTGACCTTCCGGAAATCTCAAAACAAATTTCGTCGGTTGGATTTACAATAAATGGTGCCGTTGACATGAAGGTGCATTCATTCGCGGTGCAGGGCACAAGTACGGTGCGTGGAGCATCGGCGAATGCATTTCCAAACGTACAGAAAACATTTCTTACAGACATCAATGCGTTGTTTCCACTCAAAATGAAAGACGAGGTAGCAACCGGCGATTACACCTTTGCAGTGATTGGTAAAAAAGTTGGCTACATTGATAGCGACACCCTGACTGTAAAATTCAAGGTCGACTCATCCGAGCGGTATTATTACACCCAATGCAATGGCATTTCTGGTTTTGAATTTGATGCCGGCGAAGGCAAAAAATGGGAAGATGGCGGCGGATCTTCTATCATATCTAACGGCACGGAAGTACGACTAATGGGTCTACTTTTATTGAAGGGGGCTGTAACCATCGATACTGCTGGTGGTGGCGCTAAGGTAAGCGGGCAAGGCGATGTATACTTTGACGCCGTATCATTTGGCGGAGCTGTTCAGCCATTCTTTTTGCGCAAAGGATCTTTCTCGTTTGTTGCTCCTAATTGCGGCGCAATTCTCGATTTTGTCTCTGCCGATATAGTCAGCGAGCTTTCAGGCGGAAAAATTAAAGAAGCCAAATTGGAATTTCTAGGTATCGGTACCAAAGCGGCAGGCGCAAAGATTTCCGGCACGTACGAATTTTCGAAATCTGAAAAAGAAGGCTGCCGGGCTGATTTGCCTTTTGGAACTGTGTGGGCACCGGGTCCGGGACCCAAGCTGAACATCGAGCTTGGTTTTGTAACCGAGGGTGCAACAACGAACTGCATAGTTGGTGGAACAGTTAAAGATTTCACCATGGGTTCATCATGGTGCATTAAAGAAATCAAGATTTTGTATGACGGACCTAAAGACGAAATTTCTGTTTCGGGAAAAGTGAAGAGTCCGTTCTTCAGCGAAGCCTCGGGCGGAATTAAATTCAAGAATGGTACTCTCAATGCCGATTTCGAACTTGAACGTTGCATTCCAGTTCCGGATCTACCAAATGTCTGCTGGCGCGGCGGGGGATTCGAAATCGAAAACTTGTTTATCGGTAATCCATTTAAAGGTTCGGTGAATGCAAAGTTTGGACCGTACGACCCGCTAAAAGATCTGTATCTGTTAACATTTGAATGTGGTGTTGAAGATCCTCCAACCAAGGTTTCAGGAAGTGTTAAGGGAAACCTACTTCGCATTGAAGCGCTTAGCGATAAAAAACCATTTCAAGTGGAAATTACGGGAACGGGATCTCTCGAGCCTGCACTATATAAGGTAGGGCTTGATGTAACTGGCGGTGCCATTCATCTTGGCGGTGACTATTTTTTCAAGGGAAAACTGGGCGGTTCGATTGGTCTTAAGCCAATAGTTCTAACGCTGGCTGCCGAGGGAAGCCTGACGTTTCCAAAGTTAGGCGAGGACGAGGCAAAAAAACTTGGCTACTTCGGAAAATTCGTAAACGCCTATGCACCAATTCCTTTCGGAAAGGCAAGTGGTTCGCTTATTATTCATGCCTCGGGCGACAGAATTGGAACGCTTAACTATGACCTAACGGGACTAATACCACCAACCCAAGAAAGTGCCGATCTGTTTGCAGCGTTACGTGCACTGGGCAAGGGTTCGCTCTCAGTTGACTTCAACCGTTTGCCTTCACCCGCCGCTATCACTATCGATGCGGGTTTCTCTAATTTGTTAGGGGGCTTTTTTGGACGTGTTCAGAAAGCTGATGGACAAGTTCAAGCGGCCGAAAAAATGTTCGATGTACCTGCCGGACAGGATCGTTTGATAATCACAATTCAGTCTCAATCTGCCGGTGTAACCACATCACTTAAAAATCCAATGGGAGTAGTTTACGCCAAGGCCGACACAGTCAAGGGCGTACACAAAGTGGTAACACCGAGCGGTCTTATGACGTTGTGGATTGTGAAAGAACCACTTCCGGGAACGTGGACATTAACCAGTCCGAATGCGGGTCCGACAGATAGCATCTCGGTGCAGCTGCTTGGTCCACAACCACAACTTATCATGCGCGCAACCATTGTAAACAACAATCTTCACGTTGAATGGAACAGCGCCGATCTTCCAAGCAACGCATCAATCTTACTTTACACAGATGATAACAACACCGGGTTCGATGGAACCTACTTAGATTCACTTGGCGTTGGACAGCAGCAGAAGGATTACACGTTGGCAGACTCTATAGCCCCGTGCAAATTCTTTGTATATGGTGTTTTACAATCATCTCAAACAGCACTTATGCAGTACGCACCCGATCAACTATCAAATCCGGTGTATACCCTAAAGCCCCCTACAGGAATTTCTGCGCTATCGAACGTATCAGGAAACACAACCATTTCTTGGAACATGGTTACCGATCCGCAAGTAGGATCGATTGGCGTATTTCTCGATGGCACCGATGAGTTTTTGACAGCCGTAAGCAGCACCGAAACTAGTGCCACTGTGCAAATTGATAACCATGATGCAAAAAGATTACGAGTGGTTTCGCTTACACTCAACGGACGCCGTTCATGCGAGTCGGAAGCGATTAGGATTATTACCGATGTTGAAGAAGATGAGTGGAATGTGGTGCGCACTGGTGGAGATATGTTGTTGGCGGTTAGTCCAAACCCGGCATTCGGTTCGGTAAGAATTAAAATAGCAGCAGCAGAATCAACTTCGGGCAGATTAGTTGTATCAGATGCCAACGGAAATTTTGTTTTCGTGCAGAATGTAGTTTCGCCTACGGCCGACGATACAATTACACTCGACACCACAAACTTTTCAACCGGTGTGGATCATGTGGTGTTTGCAGCTGGAAATTCAACGGTCAGTCAGTAACTCGTGATTATCAAGTAGCACGAAGTAAAAAGTAGCACGAAGTAAAAAATAAAACGCAGTGAAAAGAAAGTAGCACGTTTTGAAAAGAAAACTTAACTGGGTACGCAATGGCTTAGCGCTGGTATGTTTTGTACTTGCCATTGTGGTTGCGTATGGCGGACAGCCCGGCTGGCATCCGCTGGGACCGTTGCAGCAGCCTACAACATTTCATAGTGCCACATCAACTCACACCGGCGATGTGGTAATAGTTGGTGGAGTGAATGGCGCCGGCGTTACACTGAACTCTTCGGTGGTGATGCGTGGGAATAGCGGACAATACATCCCCACGCTTAATCAGCTCAGTATGCCGCGCGCCAGATTTGCCACCGTTGAAGTTAGAAATTCTGCGGGTCAAAGTTTGATTTATGTTATTGGAGGTTATACCGGAAACACCGGCTCGTACTCCAGTGTCAACACCGTTGAGGTTGCCAGATATGACCAGTCACAAAACAACTGGCGATGGGAGCTTGTTGGTAACCTCCCCGAAGCCACCGGAGATTGCAGAGCAGTTTTTAACGGAACCGATCTTATTGTGGTATCCGGAGGACGCACCCAGTCTGCTGGAGCAATGGGCACAGGCGCATATACAACTACCAGCGCAACCATCAACATTAGAACGAGAAGTATAACTCGAATTGGCAATCATGTTTTTGCACATGCGCGTCACGCCATTTGCAGGTACATCGATCAAGCAGGAGTGAAACAAGTGTTGGTTGCCGGTGGCGAACAAACGCCTCCTGCCTCCACGGAATTATTGGTTGGAACAAATTGGGACTCGCGCGCAAATCCGCCGCGCACGTTGCGGCACTCCACAGTTTTTCTGAGTGATATTAGCGGAACCGCTCGCATGATTGGCGGCACCGATAGTGTTGGTACTGTGCTGAATTCAACCGAGTGGTACGATCCGAAAAGTGGATGGCGCGCAGCCCCACGTATGCAAGACGCTCGAACTCAGGCAAGGGGCTCTCTGGTTGCGTCGAATACCGATACCGCTAAAGCCTACATTGTTGTGGCTGGAATGGGAACCACTCAGCCCCTTTCAACCTGCGAAATTTTTACGCTCCCAAATACCACGTCGCCATCGGGTGGGTGGTCGGGAATTGAGGATCTTATTCAAAGCGGAGCCGATCGCGAAGTGGCGGTCACATCATCGAACGTACCGGTGGTGGTTGGAGGAAATACCGCGGGTGCCGAAGTGTACCAACCGTTGCGTGCGAACAACGTAACGTATGCATCTACCGAGGTTGGTGCCAGAAGCGATAGTGCCTACATTGCTATTACAAATACGTGGTTGTTGCCGGTTGCAATTACATCGATAAAACTTATTGGCAGTGCGGAGTTTTTGGTGACGGCGGATACATCTGTGGTGACTCTTGCGCCGGGCGAAACGAAGTACATTATTAGTTGGTTCCGTCCAACGCAACAGGGTCTGCGCACTGCACGGCTTGCATTGGAAATGGGCATCGTTGCCGATACTGTTCAGCTGAGTGGAAACGGATTGGCTTCTACAATTTCAATTGTGACCGGTGCTGTGAATGCAGATAGCGTGCAGGTAAATCAATCCAAATTGTTGTGCATTCCAATACTCATAAACAATGGTACCGATACAGCAAAAATCGATTCGATTGTTATCGAACCGCGAGGTCAATTTCGTATTACAAAACCAGTTGGGCGCACTGCGGTTGCACCGGGTGATACACTTACCATTTGCTTTGAGTTCTTGCCTACATCGCGCGGTGATAAGGGTGCGGTTGCCACCATATCCATCGGACAACGCAGCTATCCAATTGCAACTAACGGAACTGGAATTCGCACGAGCGCTGTTATTCAAACATCAGCAACGTGCGATACCATTAGTGCTGTAAAAGATCAAGAAGTTCCGCTCAGTTTTGTGCTGAGAAACATTGCCGATAAACCGGTGACAGTTACCAATATTACGTTTAGTACTGCAGTTCCGGGAATAGTACGATTGCTCGACCCAACAATATTGCCGTTAACAATTCAGCCGGGTGCAACTATAGTTGTAGATGCGGTGCTAACGGTTCAGCGTGAAGGAATCGAGCGAATACGAATTGATGCGGTATCGAATTCCGATACTACAATGCGTGCTGATCTATGCGTGGTAATCCGATCTCGCGGACTAGAGTCTTCGATGCCCGAGATAAATGTTGGAACGTTGTGCCTAACAGATTCAGTTACAACAATAATTACGCTGACCAACGTAAGCGGAATTGATGCTGTGGTGATCGATAGCATTGTATCGGAAGATGGTTCGGTAACTCTTACATCGGCAGTACAGAACGTAAGCATTCCACCACGTTCCACGTTGACCTTTACCGTGGTGATTAGAGCCCTTGCCGTTGGACCCATTAACACGCGGGTTGTTGTGAGCGGTCCGGCGGGCAGCAAAGGCATCCCCATTGTTGGCACCGTTTCTCCCGGAGTTGTTATTACCGTACCAGATGCAGCCACGGGCATTGGTCAGGTAATGCAGTTGGTGTATTCGTTCAGCGGACTCACCGCTAATCAAACCACGTTCAACTTGCGGTATGCAACAGATTTACTTGCGGCAACGCAAATTGTACAAGCAACGGGCGGCGCTCTCATTGATGCTACAGCGTCGAACGTTGTACGCAGTAACGGTGGTGCAACGGTTACGGTGGCATGGCAACAACTACCGGCGGGTGGTATGGCTACGGCTGTTATTGAGTTCGATGTGCTACGCGGGTCCGATGTTGTTACCAACGTAATTACAAAATCGGCCGATGGCGTAGATGGTTGCGTAGCAACAGATACAGCGGTAGTTCAAATTCCACCTTCGTGCGGAAGTTCGAGTACAGTAAAAATTGGTCGTGGTGCGCAACTACGAATTTCACCACTGCCCGTATCTGATGCCATAAACGCATCGGTAATCAACACAACAAATTCCATGTTGACATTGCAAATAATTTCAGTGAGTGGCGAAGTTGTAATTGAAAAAATTATTGGCCGTGAAGTAGTAAATACGTTTAACATAAACACACAGCCCTTTGCAAATGGTGTGTATGGTGTTCGGCTAATAAGTAACAGTGGAACCGAAGATGTGACGGTGATCTATGTACAGAAATAATACGGTACAGAAATAATATGTTAAAACTTGCCATGCAAAAAATTAAACGTGCGAGAATTTTTGAGATGATTGCGCTAGGAGCAATTCTCTCTAGCGCAGCTACAACGCAGGCGCAGGATGTGCAGTTGAAAGATTGGCGATTGGGGGTAACGGGCTCAGCCACACTTAACATGCACTCGGGTGAATTTTCATCGTACGATGGCTTTATAGAGTGCGGAAGTTTTTCAACTGCAAACACGTTGGGCTGGATGGCGGGGAATGCTATTTGGTTTCCGGTGATGAGCAATGTGGCAATAAGCGGACGCTTGCAGTATTACAAGGCGAACGGAAATTTTACGTCACCAAATTCGGTGCAGCCGTATGTTGAAATGCCCGACGGAAGTTTGGTGCGCATGGAGAGTGATTACAATTTGAATACGGCATTAGACTACGTGAATCTTGATGTACTTGCGCAGTGGTATTTCACGCCGAAATTTTTTGTTGGATTGGGCCCAACCATAGGTCTTAACACACGCGCTGCCTACGAGCAAAACGAAGTGATAATGAGTCCAAACGTTTTAGAATTTTCCAGCGGCGGCAAAGAGCGAACCATTCTCGCACAACAGTTCTCTGCGAATGGCGGAAGCGTTTTACTGCGAGCAGGTTTGCAACTCATGGTGGGCTATGATATACCAGTGGCCGACAGACTAATTGTTACGCCAGAACTAGGCTACACCTACAGTTTTTTAAATGTAGTTAGCAACACAACCTGGAAAGTAAACACGGCACGCGCCGGCGTAACTATAAGCTATGTGCTAAGCGCCCCCGAAGTTATTCGTGAACCTGCTCCTGAGATGCGCCTTGTCCCTCAAACTGCGCAAGTTGCCGCAAGTGTAATTCCCGTTGTTAATATGGATGTCGAGAGTACGCTGCCATCGGGCGAAGTGCTAGCCGGTGCCGATGTGGTGCTCATGGAAACTAGGTGCAATGAGGTTGTTCCGTTGCTGCCGTTTGTGTTTTTCGAAACCAGCAACGCAACAATTCCATCGCGCTACTTTACGAAGAACAGCGAGTTCACGAGTGATGCCGACATGCAAGATTCGGCAATTGGTGTGTACCACCATTTGCTAAACATTGTGGGCTACCGTATGCAGCAGTTCCCCGATGCCACAATTTCGATTGTTGGACACAGGGAAGTTGCCGATGGAGATGCAGATTCGGCGTTGCCGGTGCAGCGCGCACTGGCGGTAAAACAGCAGCTTATGACGGAATGGAATATCGCCGACAGTAGAATTAGGATTTTGGGAAGGGGGCTTCCCGCTGTAGTGTCGAACAGAAAAATTACCGATGGCCAAATGGAAAACCGACGTGCTGAAATTAGTGCGTCCGATCCGCGAATTTTAGCCATGGTGAAACGTGCCGACGTAAAACGCGAGGTTGAACCAGCCTCTGTGAAAATTACTCCGCGTATTACAAATAGTTCTGCTGTTGCGCAACTGCAGTGCACGGTGTTGGACGCAAAAGGAACTTCGTTGTATTCATCTAGCGTTGCAACCGATGGAGCGGCCACGTGGAACCCATCTGCAACGGCGCTTGCTACAACGTTGGCACACTCAACATCGCAACGCGGAATAATTTCTCTCACAGCAACAACTAACGGTCAAGAGAAATTAATTGCCGAGCAATCAATTCCGTTGCGTAAGCGCACACGTAGCATGGGCTTCGCAGATAGAGTTGTTAACGATAGTATTGTTGAGCAGTTCCGACTCATCTTTTGTGATTTTGATTCACCGGCCATGAGTCCGTTCAATCAGCCAATGATTGATATGATTCGGAGCCGCATGCGCACAACATCGGTGGTTGGAATAACAGGTTTAACAGATCGTATTGGTGGAGCTGATTACAATCTCGACCTATCATCCAGACGCGCAGAGGCTTTGTCAGACGTTGTGAAAGAACGAATTGTTCCGGCCAAGGTTATTACCAAGGGAATTGGCGCCACGTTAATCCATGATAATGATTTGCCTGAAGGCCGGTTCTACAACAGGACGGTACTCATTGAAATCACCACTCCTGTGGATGCAGAATGAAAAGGCAATTGACAAACGGAATGCGTGTTGGACAGTGCATGGTGCGTGTAAGGCAGTGCATATTATTTGGAGTGCTGTTGTTGTGTGCTTTCAATGCCATAGCACAAACTCAACTGCAGTTGGTGGATCAACTACCGCCGTATAATTTGACGGCGACGTTGTTGAACAACGGACACTTCTCCGTTTCCACAACCTACACTGGCACTTCAAAAACAGTTATTTATTCCGAGGATGGCTCGGGCAACCGTCCTATAAATTACACCTCGCACATCCACGTAAAAGTCGACAACATTGTATTTCAACTGCCCTACGAACTCAACCCAACAACCGATGCGCCTCCGCCGCCCAACCCACTAAAGATACTCAGGTTGTTTCGCGATACCGTTCAACGCCGACCTCGCATAAATGCCGACATGTTAGCGCTCATGCCAGGTAACGGCGACAGCATTAAAATTACTTTTACCATGGAGCCGGTAAAGCGTCCAAGCGGTGGCTTCATTCGTTTTTCCGTTGTAACGCAGAACGCCGGAGCCAGCTCGCATAGCATTGGTGTGCTAATGCTGGTCGACACTAAAATTGGTGGTAATGATCAGGCACCAATTGCAACAGCATTTGGATATAGTGGAGTTGAAGCACAATACACAAAAGGTGTTGGAAACGGGCTTCCCGAATTTTGGTTAGCTATCGAGGGTACTCCACAAGCTCCGGGTTTAGCAGCACGCGGAAATTTGCGTGCACCGGAATTAATTGAACCGAATTCGTTTTTGTTTGGCAATTGGGTAGATGATCCGTTGAACAATATTGCTGGACTCTACCGCGTGCTCTGGAAAGAGCGGATTCCATCGGGTCTGGGGTACACTGACAGTGCCATCCTGCTCATCTGGGACGAACTGCTAATGAACCGCGGCGCACGGCGGTTATTAGCCGCAACCGAAATTGGACTTGTCAACTCGCTAGTAGTAACCACCGGTTCGGGCGGCGGTGGCGGCGGTGGTGGCGGCGGAGGCACGCTTACGGTGGCCGGTCTTGGCGGATGCTTTGTTGTTGATACTGTCCGCGAAGACACCTGCGGTAAGGCGGGCTACTCCGTGTACGAACCCGACACTGTGCAAGCGTTGTACCTTGTTACCAACACGGGAACAACCAATCTAGCCTCGGTACGTGCCGAAGTTGGAACTCTTCCACCGGGTCTGGTTTCAGTAGTCGCCGCACCCCAAGTAATTTCAAACGTTCTTGCTATAAATCAAACCGGCGTTACTGTAGTAAGCGTTGGAGTGCTACCAAGATTGCGCGGCACTTCATATAACGTGCCCATAAGTTTTGTGGCCAACACTAACGATACCATTCATTCAGATGTGCTGTGCATTACCGTGCCCGGTGTGTTAGCCAAGATAAAAGCTGCCGACATTACAACGCTGCCAGTTTGTCCTGGTGTGAAAGACACCACCGTGCTACCAATCACACTTCAAGGTATGAGGTGTCTGCCGCTTTTCAGTGCCACCGTAATCAACCCCGGTGCACCACCAATTCTACGTGTGGTTCAGCCCCTTCCAAATCTCCCTGCCTACGGAGTTGGCGCGTTGCGTCTGGAAGTTAGCCCAATCACCGAAGGAAGTTTTCCCATTCAAGTAGAAGTAATTGTGCGCGACTTTGAAACGCTAACGCCGGGAGATACAACGTTCGAGCAAATCATAGACACAATTCTTGTAACCGTGATTGGAAAAAATGCGGAAGTGAAGGCCGTGTTGCCAGCTGATACGCTCGACCTTGGACGCATCTGTGTGGGCGATTCTACTTTCGATGACGTGCTCATCCAAAATATCGGTGGCTGCGATGCCGATCTTACGTCCGCAACATTTAGCGTAAATCCCGGCGGTACATTCTTCATTAGAAATGCTACGCTTCCAATTACGGTTGGTAGGGGGCTAAGGAGAACCGTCCCAATTGGTGCTACTTCGAACGTGCCCGGAATTGTTACGGGAGTGTTGGAGATTACAACACTCGCGCGTCCAGGAACACTGCTTGTACCTATAAAGGCAACGTTCGAAATTCCAACGTTTACAATTAGTATGGACACCATAGATCTCGACACAATTTGTCCCGACCAAAATATTTCGCGTGCTGTTTCACTCACAAACAAAACTGCGTGCGTGGTCAGAATTGATTCCGTGAGAAGTGTTGGAACCGATTCTGTTAGCGTGCAACCACAAAGCCCCTTTTCAGTTTCGCCAAATGGAAGTGTGAGCATAAACACTGGGTCAGTACGAGGTGTGCAAGGTGCATTTTTGGGAACTGTGCGCATTTATTCGGCAGCCGGCACAACAGACATTGTTGTAAAAGGTGTAGTGGCAACGCGAGCGTTGCAGACCGATGTAAGTGTGGATTTGGGCGATGTGAGAGTTGGGCAAAGCACAACAAAAACATTCACGATATCGAGTGTTGGAAGTGCGCCTGTGCGCGTAGACGGACTCACCATTAGCGGTTTGCAGGCGGCAGAGTTTACAGCTACGCCAGCCAACGGCGAAACATTTCCGCTGGTTTTGGCTGCTGGCGCTACGCTGGATGTGGTGGTGCGGTTTACACCGGCCGACATTGAAACACGGCGCGCAAATTTACAGGTGCGTACCCAAGCGGGCATTTGTACTACGGTGGAACCTGTAGCGCTAACTGGACGCGGCATACTTCCAATTCTTAGCGTCGACCGAAGCTCCATTGCGCTCGCAAATGTTTGTCTAGGCGCTGAGATTGATACTGCCTTTGTTTTAAAAAACGTTGGCAACGCTCCGCTACAAGTAACGGCATTAACATCGGCCAACGTACAATTAGCAGTGCAGAATATTACGTTGCCATTTGTGTTAGACAGTGCGGCCAGCATTCGAGTTCCAATAAAGGTCAGCGGTAATTCAATTGGAAATTCAACCGCCGAGATAACAATTACTATGGACGGTGAATTCCTCACACAGGCCGACACCTCGGTACGTGTTGCCGTTACCGCAAACGTTTGCGGCACACTTACTGTTGACACCTCCTATGCTGCCGTTGGCACCCAACACCCGGTAACAATACAACTTCTTGCTGACGAACGCACCACTCTTACAACGGAACAACTCAACCAAACGGTTGCGCAATACAACGCCCCAATACAATTCACCATTTCGCACAACTCATCGTTATTACGTTTCATAGCATCGCCCAGCGGACTACTCGGTGCCGCCACAGTAACACCAACACAAAGTTCCGTAACGGTCACGGCTACGCCGCCATACTCCTATTCCACACCATTCCTAATTCTTCGCGCCGATGTGCTATTAAGTTCAGAAACCCGCAGCCCCCTTACACTCAGCATCCAAGATTTCGCCAACGGATTTTACAACATACGCACGGGCAACGGTCTGGTCCGCGCCGAATACTGCGCCCTCGACAAACGCAGCGTAAAACCAATCACTGCTGGCATCCTAACGTGGTACGATCCCGAATCGCAACTCGTCCACATCTACGCCCAAGACGCCTGCAACGCAACTTGCTCCATGGTCAACATCACCGGCAGCACACTTGCACAGCACGCCCTACAACTCAGTGCCAGCCAAACTATTACGCTCCCACTCCCACTTTATGCAAGGGGCTGGGTGGGCGTAAGGGTAGAGTCGGGAGGGCACTTCGTTCAATTAACAATAAACAATTAACAGTCCCGAGCGCGACAAGGGACGAACTAACAATTAGTAGTCCCGAGCGTGACGAGGGACGAATTAGGTAATTAGCAGTTAGCAATTACGAATTGACACTTACGAATTACGAGCGAATCAATCACGATTTAAAGGCTTGATGAGATGAATGCGGGGCTGGTGCTGAGTAAAGAATTCATTCATCGTGTTACAGGGTAGTACTAAAAACGGACGTTAGTTTGTGCAGTCCGCCACCGTTAAGAAAGTGACGAATCACACCCGAATCTAGCAGTATGTTGGGTTCACTCCTCTTGGTCATCGCTCGTTATTAAATTCTCGATGTCCTTCCCAATATCGTGCATCAGGCTGATAAAATGGGACTCGGAAATGACGCCATCATCGTATAATTTTTTGGCGCGTGCACCATAGTCTCCAATCACTAGGTCTTTATTCCCAGCTTCATATAGCGTGGTATCGTAACCCAACATCTCTGCACTATGCTTAACTCCTTTTTTATACTCGGCATACTTTGCTACGTCGATCAGACCCATAGCATCTAGTCGGATTAGTAAAGCCTGACGGCTACAAGCAAAGAATTGCTCAATCTGGACAATGGTAGTAAGCGTGATTTTATTCTTGGATAATTCTGGTTCGGGAATAAGCGACAGCACACCCTCTTCTGGCATCAAAAGATACGCCGCAAACCAATCTGCATAGTATTCAATTTTGTCTTTTTTGTCGAATCTTCCAGCATTCGAAATTTCCGAAACAAAATCGGTCTGAACAAAAAGGTGATACAATTCGTGGGCAATAGTGAAGTGCTGCTTGCTTAGGCGGTGATTTGAGTTTACAATTAAGAATCGATGGTCACTATGTTTAACCGCCATTCCTGAAAATTCGTCAGACATTGGTTTAAACAACGCAACAACGCCAAGTTTAGGCAACCAACTCTTCATACGTATTGGCTCGCAAGCGCCAATACCATTTCGAATTCGAAAGTCCGAAGCCGCTTTTTGTAATATATGATTACTAGGCATCTACTTTTTCCAACGCTACAATTTTCAAATAATTTTGCACCACTTTTCTAAACTGTGCAAGTTCCTTCATATCGTTCTCGCGCACACTAGTAGCTCTAAATGCGAATGCAACATTCGTATTGATATGATCCTTGTCAGTTTCAAAAAAATCCGACAATTCAGCACCGTACAAGTCTGCCAGCTTCTCTAGAACCTCAACCGAGGGAACTCGGCTATCATTTTCATAATAACTCAGTAACTCTCGCTTAATAGACAAGTAGGTAGCTACTGCTTCCTGGGTAAAACCATTCTTCTCCCGATAAGCCTTTAATGCCTGGCCCGTTTCCATTTTACATCGCTCCATTAATTGTTACAAATTTTTATAATTTATCTGGAAAAAGAAATTATGTAACAAATGATTGGTAACCCTGGATCAACATAACCCATCTAGTTTGAGTAAAAAGTGCACGACACAATGTCACCCAAGCGGTCTGACAAATGAATTGTCAACCACAAAAAATACCCCCTTGACAAATCGCGCTTTTTTTTTATTTTGCGCCTTCACTTTATATGAGAAGTGACTGAATAGTGGCGCAGTCAATCTGGCTTTCTTAACTGAAGTGATGATAAAGAAACAAAGGGTTTCTGCTTGTTGTAGAGGCTTTGCTTTATATCATTATTAGTAGAAGGGGTTTCATTATGAAACAACTTACAGCTCGGTTTGGTGCACTTCTTTTGAGGTGCTGTATTGTGCTCATGCTGTTTGCAGGGTGGGGGGTAGCGCGACTAGCGGCGCAATCGTTGTGTGAATGCCCGCCAGATAGCCTCAAGACAAAGAATATTAACATTTGTATTCTTGGAACGG
>JABMNI010000033.1 GCA_013204605.1 Ignavibacteria bacterium | reverse complement strand
GCTCAGCTGGTAGAGCAGCTGATTTGTAATCAGCAGGTCAACAGTTCAAGTCTGTTAGTCGGCTCTAGTAAGTCCCTTATTTCTTTGTGAGTTAGGGGCTTTTTTGTTTTTGGGCATAGCTCCGAATTTGCGATGGATGTAGTGGGCCTTCCATCACTATGTTTTTTTGTACCGAATTTTGCATAATGATTACACTGCAACTCAAACCCAAGGAACATCACCGAATTGCTCAAGGCCACCTTTGGGTGTTTCGAGACGAACTTGTTACAACGCCCGACCTGCCCGCCGGGACTGCCGTGAACGTGGTAACGCACGAGGGTCTTTCATTGGGTACCGGACTCTACAACAAACTATCCAAAATAACTGTTCGAATGCTTGGTACAACCGAAACCAATATTGATACCAAGTTTTTTGTTGAGCGGATACGGGCGGCGCAGGCGTTGCGTGAGCAGTTTTTGCCTAATGAAGAAGGTTACCGGGTGTTGTTTGGTGAATCGGATTTGATGAGCGGACTGATTATTGATCGGTATAGGAACACGATGGTTATACAAATGCTTTCGGCCGGAATGGATGTGCGTAAGGCAGAAATCATCGAGGCTATTCAAACGGTGTTTCCAGAAGTGACCGGCATAGTTGAAAAAAACCAAATTGCTACGCGTAAAAAAGAGGGTCTGGAGTTGGTTGACGGCGTAGTATGGGGCACGGTACCCGAAACCGTTCAGTTTACCGAGAACGGAATTAAAATTTCTGTCGATCTTGTTACGGGTCAGAAAACCGGGTACTTTCTTGATCAAAAAATCAACCGTCAAACCGCTGCCGCTTACTCCAAGAACAAACGCGTGCTTGACTGTTTTTGTAATGTGGGCGGATTTGCCCTGAACGCAGCCGCCGCTGGGGCCACGCTGGCCGTTGGTATCGACAGCTCAGAGATAGCCGTGGCCAATGCCCGCAAAAACGCCGAGCTGAACCGGCTTTCTAATTGCGAGTTTATCAAGGCAAATGTGTTCGACTATCTGCGCGAACAGGCCGAGGCCGGTGAAACGTGGGATATGGTGATTCTCGACCCCCCATCGTTCGCAAAATCGCGCACGGCAATTCGCGGTGCGGTAGGGGGCTATGCAGAACTCAACCGAACAGCAATGAAACTTTTACGTCCGGGCGGTATTCTTATTACAGCGTCGTGCACGCAACTCGTTCCCGAACATGACCTTATGGACATTGTGTACCGAGAGTCGGCAAGATTACGTGTGCGCCTGCGTCTTATGCACCGTGGGGGTCAGTCTCCCGACCATCCTGTATTACTTTCGATGCCCGAAACTCACTATTTAAAGTTTCTCGTTTTCTCGGTAATGTAGGTGTGCACAACAATTTTATTTCTTTAATTGGCATATTGGTAAATCATCACGTACTTTGTGTACAACCATGCATATGCAACACATAAAATTAGGAGTGCATCGTGCTTGAATATTTCGACGATGATTCGCCGGAAGAATCAAACAAGGAACTCGACGAAACCCTGCAGCGGTATCGTGAGTCTGTAAAAAGTGGCCAGTGGCAAAACGGGCTACCCTCGGCCGATGCGCTAGAGGGTATAGTTCAGTATTGCCTGGAAACCCAAAAATTCGATGACGCCTTGAACTTCGCCAAGATGTGGAAGGAAGTTGCGCCGTATTCAGCAGATGCGTGGCACCGGCTGGGGATTGCGTATGGTAGCACCGGACGCTGGGTTGACGCTCTAACCGCGTACGTGAAGGCATCTGAGCTTGACCCTGTTGACATGGAAATTGCCGTGAACATGGGAATTGCCCTTGAACAAAATGGTCAACTCGAGGAAGCCTCCGAAGTAATAGACAAAGCCCTTAACACCGAGCCCGATAACTTCGACGCCCTCTTTACCAAGGCGCTCATCCTTCAAAAACGCGAACGCTACGAAGAAGCCATTAAAATTTTCACCTACCTTTCAAAACAAGAACAGTACGCCAAGGATGCCACCACCGAACTCGCCTTTTGCCTAGAAAACATCGACGAGTTTACCGAGGCCCTCGCACTATACGACAAACTCCTGGCCGCCGACCCGTTCGATTCCAGTATCTGGTTCAACCTGGGTGTACTTTATGGTAGGAAGGGGGCTCACCGGCGCGCCATTCGCACGTACGAAATGGCAATTTCAATAAAGCCCGAGTTTGTGAATGCGTGGTATAATATTGGTAACTCGTATGCTGCCATTGGTAGAATTGAAGAGTCGGTTGCATCCTACGAAGAAGCCCACCGCCTCGACCCTGCCGATGTACCGGTGATACACAACCTGGCCTCATCCTACGAAGAAAGTGGCGACTTTGCCAAGGCCATCGAACTGTTCAGTTTAGCGCTGGAGCGAGATCCGAAACACGTTCCGTCAATCTATGGCCGGGGCACCTGTTACGACGCCTTGGAGCATTTCGACAAAGCTGTAATGGATTATGAGACCGCCTTAGAAATGGAACCGTGGTTTGCTGATTTATGGTATGCCAAGGCTGATGCCCTGCACAACATTGGGAATATTTCAGGCGCGTTATCTGATTATAAAATGGCATTAGATTTAGCACCAAACGATGTTGAATGTTGGTACGACTACGGCACAACGTTGCTAGAAAATGGCGATGTACTGGATGCGCTTCGGGCCTTCTCAGAATGCGTACGTTTGAATGCAGATTGGAGCGAGGGCTATTACGCCACAGCAAAAACGTTGTGTGCGGCTGGTCAGCCCCTTGACGCCCTACCCTATTTAGAAAAAGCTTTCCTACTCGATCCGGAAAAAGTGTTGGAGTTCACCGATGAATTCCAAGTGGTGGCGGGTCCGTTGGGCATGGAATATTTACAAGAAATGTTAACAAAACGATTAATAAAAGGAGACAAAGATGGCGTATGATCCGATGATGGTTCAGCCAATGCGCGAAGAATTGACCGCGTTGGGAATTAAAGAATTGCGCACAGCCGCAGATGTAGATGAGGCAATGAAGCAACCTGGCGTAAGCATGGTTGTAGTGAATTCGGTGTGCGGATGCGCGGCCGGCGGAGCACGTCCGGGAATTAAATTGGCGTTGCAGAACGAAGTGTTGCCCGACAACATGTACACGGTTTTTGCCGGACAAGACACCGAAGCAACCGAAAGAGTGCGCTCATTCTTTACTGGGATGGCTCCATCTTCACCCTCGGTTGCACTAATGCGCGATGGTGAACTTGTTGCGTTTATGCCACGTCACCACATTGAAGGCAGAAGCCCGGAAATGATTGGCAAAGCATTGGTTGAAGTGTTTACCGAACTCTGCGCAGACCAGTCGGTTTAAGCAGACATCAGAATAGTTCGAATTTCAGCGGGACCTTGGGTCCCGCTTTTTTTTGTGGGTGACTCTTCCAGCACCACGAACGACCACGCATCTATCAATTTGTCGGTAACGAGGTATTCAGGGTTCAATGCCTCGAGTTGCCTATAAAACCTTTCGGAGTGATTGTGGTGAATTAGGTGCACCAGTTCATGAATTACCACACCCCAAATGCAGGTATCGGGGACGCAAATCAGATTTGTGTTTAGTGTGATGAGACCGCTTTTGGTGCAGGACCCCCAACGGCGTTTTAGCCGCTTTACCGAAAGCCCCGTGTACTTTGCCGCGTAGGGTCCAATTAGGGTAAGCCCCCTCCCAATCAACTCCTCAAACAACCTAACGGCCTCGGCGCGCTGAAACTGAACTTTCTTGCGTTCAGAGTGGGGCCATTGAACTACCTGTCCGCGGTGATAGATTTGCATTGATGTCTTTGGAGGAATAATCTGAAGGCGCTGGCTAATGTCTGAACGTTTTTTTGTAATCCACGAGCTTTTGGAACGGATGAATGATTCGATGTCGGAGATTGACATGCGCAGCGGACTTCGGACAACCACGGAAAGGTCGGCCTGGATTTCTAGGGCAAGGCTGCGTCGGCGAGAGCGCAACAGCACATACGTAAGTCCTTGATCTAAAACAGGAAACAGCGGATACACCGTTTCGGCATGTATATTATTCAACGTAACCTTTTAATGCATTTTTTGTTAGTAATGGCCTAATGGAGCGACAGCTGAGCGAATATACCGACGGCGAACTTTACGCTATGCTCCGATCGGACATGGCTGAGCTTGCTTTTGGAGAGTTATACGCCAGAATTTCGCCCAATGTTTTTGCTTATTGTTTAAGAGTATTTGGCAACCGAGATAAGGCATACGACATCTTCCAGGATACGTTTATGCGATTTTATCAAAGTGCGCAACGGCATGACCAGCTGGATAATGTGAGGGCGTATTTGCTAACAATTTGCAGAAATCTGTGCTTAAATGAAAAAAAGCGGATGAAATCTCAGGCGCTTGAGTTTGATGACAACCTGTATAATCCTGGTGTGTCACGGCAGCCTGAGCGGAACGAGTTAATGCAGTTAATTGCTACAGCCTTGGAATTGCTACCCCATGATATGCGCGAAGCCTTTGTTTTACGCGAATATGACGGGCTTTCTTACAACGAGATAAGTAGCATGTTAGATATCAAGGTTGATACGGCTAAGGTACGCGTGTTCAGGGCTAGGCAGAAGATTAGAGACATTCTGGAACCCTACATAAATGAATTGAAATGAAAAATGCGAGTTGAAGGACTTTCACTTGCGAAAGGTAGAGAAAAATGACAGACTATACTGAAAAAATCCACCAAATGCTCGACGGCGAATTGGATGCAATCCAAGAGCCCGGATTGTTTGGCGAACTATCCACGAACGGTGATCTGCGCACGGAATTCCGTCAGCAGTTAGCCATTCGCACTGCCATCCAAAACGACAGGATGGCCCTCGTGCCTCCGGCGGCGCTTACTAATTCTGTGTTTTCAAGTCTGGGCTTTGCCGCCCCACTTGCGGGCGCCGTTGCTGGCGCAGCCGGTGGTGGACTTCTTCTACAATGGCTTTCGCGTATTGGCATTCCAATTCTATCTGCTATCACAGCTGCCGGCATAACATTCGGCGTGGCTAACAATGCGGATTCATTGTCTCGAGATATTAACGCTAAAAATTCGGTAGCCGGACGCAACACATCAACCCAAGCAACCACAAAGCCCCTTGCCCAAAATTCATCAACAACATCAAGTAGCGCGGATCCGGTGAAAATTGTATACCGAGATCGCTTTGTCAAGGTTCCGGCAGACGCCGACCAGCGGGTGGCGAACTCCAACGCTGACTTGAAAAATTCCAACACAGAACTCAGGGGTTCTATTGCCGAACTCAGAAATTCCATTGCGGGGCTGACCAGTGAGAACGAGCGGTTATCGCGTGACAATGCTACGCTGCAAGCGCAGAACGAGCAGATGATGGCTGAACTTGCGCAACTGCGCAGCAATTCGAAGAGTGCGCCCATTGCCTCGAACGCCGACATTACGCCCATTACCAGCGTCCGCCTTTTCAACACCCTCGAGATGCACAACGCCCCGGCGGCCCGAATGCTAGTTCCAACTGCGCTAAATGCGGAGCGCCAGTTTACAGTGTATCCGGCGTATACGGCTCAGTTAAGGGGCTTCCCCTTGACGTCAACCCTGAACACAAACGTGGCCGAAGAAAGCGCCTGGTACTACAATATTGGTATCTCCCTGCTTTATCATACCACGGCTAACCATGCGTTTGGGATGGAGTTTGGGAACGAGAACTTCCCTATGATTTTCGATGCAAACCGCGATGGACAGATTATTCGGTACGAGCAGAGTCCGGCCTCGGCCTGGGCGGGCGTGACGTACCGGTACACGGCCGATCGGATAGGCCAAACCGCGTTTGCGCCATTTGTACAAGGATTAATTGGCGGGACCAAATTTGGTCCGCTCGGCCGGGTTGCCGCCGGTATTCAATATTCGCCGGTTGGACCGTTGACCTTCATTCTTGGAGTTGAAGGGTCGGCCATGGCATACAATTTTCAACAACAATGGTACACCTCGCCTAAATACGGATTAACGTATGGAATGGCGGTGAAATTCTAATGAAGAGTAAAAAGCATAAAGAGCAGGAAAAGCTAAACGTGGACTCAATTGCGAATTGGTGGGCCAAGTGTAGCACCAACACTTTCTCCAACTGGCGCGTAGGTTTAGTGGCGGTAACCATGGTGTTGGCACTGGTGGTAGTGGGATGTCAGTCCCCGCTCGACCCCGACGTGCCGCGCAACGTAACGCCCATTACGCCGGCAGTAAAGGTGACCCCTTCGTCCGTAACCTATGATTTTTCAACGAGTAACGGGGTTTTCCAATTTGTGGGAACGCCAATATTTAAGGTAGATACAACCTCAAAGCCTATGCGCATCTGGGTAGATTATACCATGGACATCGTGAAAGAAGCCGGTAAAACTCCAGTAATCAATCAATATCGGTGCAAATTGGATTCCTTCGCCGTAACGGGATACTTCGAAAACCTGGTAAATCGGGAAGTCTCGATGTTGTTAGACATCAAATTGCCGGCTTTCGAGGAGGTTTGGTCGTCAACGCGGTACAATTTGGCCTCCGCCGTCATTGCCGAACACACGCGTGTGGCGGGTCAGCCACGAAAAATTACCCTCACATTGTATCTAGACGCCAACGACGAGGGATTTTTTGCCGGTGTGGCTCACGAGAAGGTATTAGGAATAGTTACCATGGTCTTTTAGGGGGCTAAATAAAACTTTGGGGTTTGGTAAAACTTTCTCTGATTTCGGTGTAACTCAATACTGGTTAGGGGTATTTTACCCCCAGTTACAACATCGAATATCAACTATTTATCAATATTTTTTAGGAGGTTGTTCATGAGAACAGCTACCCGTTTATTCAGCTTACTTGCTGCATTTGTTGTCCTTGTAGGATCGGCAACGCAGCTTTTTGCTGACGCCCCGAAACCCCCGGTGGAGTTCAATGCTGGTTTGGTCACACAGGTTAATGGTAGTCCATATGTTAAGATACAGTGGTATGCTAACCGTGAAGGCACTGCAGCCACTTCTTTTGACATATATATGGCCTCTAGCGAGACCGAAGACATGTCGTTGTTTGACAAAATTGGTTCAGTAGAAGTTGCTGCAAACACGCAGGTGTACACGTTTAAAAAAACTGATCTCAAGGCCGGTGTGTATACTTTCTTCGTTAAAGCTGTAAATGCTGACGGCGAAAGTGAAAGAACAAAAATCATTGTCGTAGTTGTGAAAGAAATTTCGAACGATCCAATGATTAAAATTACCAGTGCGCCTGTGAAAACTGGTAAGGTTGATGTTGCATATAAGTATGCCGTAAAATTTGAGAAGAATTTCGAAGGCACGGGCAAATTCAAAATTGAAAATGCGCCTGACGGAATGGTAATCGACGAAGCCACAGGAATTATTTCTTGGGACAAGCCGGTAAAAGGTCGTTATGAAATTAAAGTAACCGTATCAGTTGAATTGAACGGTGCAGTAAAGTCAGCAACTCAAATATATGTGCTTGAAATTGGCGAAGAGCCAACTAACGAAAAAGGCTGTGTTACAGTATCTGGAACCGTTAAATGGGACGACGCCACAATCAACGAAACAGTTAACAGCGGCACTGTAATTGGCTGGAAATTAGAAGTTGTTAAGAAAGAAGACGGAACAACTAAGGAAGTATATACCGCTTTGTTCAAAGTGAAAATTGAGCGTGGTATGTATACTATGAACGTTCCAGCAGGTACCTACAAGTTCCGCGTTGAAGGTGAATATTTTGATGCCGAGTGGTACGAAGATGTTAAAGAGCTTGCCGATGCTAAGACCGTAGTAGTAAAATGTGACGAGCCAAAAGTTGAAGTTAACTTTTCAGTAGCTGCCCGTAAAGCTGCCGTAACTGTGGTTGCTTCTGGACGGGTTACTGACGAAAATGGCAATGGCATGAAGGCTGTAGTGATTTTTGAAGCTAAAGGCAAGGATGGTGCTAATGTCACTATCAAACGCGTTGCTGCCGAGACTAACGCCGATGGATATTATGAAGTAAAACTTGAAAGCGGAGTTAATTACATTGGCTTTGCAAAAGCTGCTGGCGATAAAAAATCAGCGTATGCTATGGAATTCTGGAAAGAATCTGCAGATGCTACTACAGCTACTGTACTCAACATTACTGCTAACGAAGATGGTGTGAATTTCACACTTGAACTATTACCAGTTTACGACAATAGCATTAGCGGTACGTTGGTTGATAATAAGACTGGCGACAAACTAACTGGTAAGGTTGTAGCGTACCAAATCATTGCTTCCGACAATCCTAATGGCGAATCTAAAAAAGCTATGATAGCTTCAGTTGAAACAGACGCAGATGGTGCTTATACAATTTCAAACCTGAAACGAGGTAATTACATTGTGTACGGTGCTGCTAGTGAACGTAAGAACGTACCAGGATGGTATGTAAGTGGTGAAGCCGCTGTGGAAAAATGGTCGAAGGCTACAGTACTTGAAGTAGGTGAAACTTCAGTTATTACTGACATCAAAATTCAATTGCTAACAGCAACTGGCAACGCCGGTAAAGGCCGAGCTCGCGGATGGGTTTATGACAAACGTGGTGGTATTGCGCAAAAGCCAACTGGTGAAGTGCAAGGACAGATTGCGATTGTTGGTGCCCTTATCGTAGCTCGTGATGCTAACGGTACAATTGTAGACTACGCAGTAACTGAGAACGAAGGCGCATACCTTCTTACAGAACTTGCCGTAGGTACAACCACATTATCGATTGACAGATTTGGTTTTGAGAATGAAAACCAAACCATAGTAATCGATGGTCAAAATGTTGAAGTTCAAGCATCATTTGGATTAGTTTCAAAGACTTCGGATGTTGAAGTTCCAACGAACGTTGGTACAACTCTGAATCTTTATCCAAACCCAACTGCCGCTAATGCAACCTTGAAATTTGATGCCGTAAACGGAAACGCTTCGGTTCGCATTCTTACTGCAAGTGGTGTAGTAATGAGTGTTGAGAATTTCAGTGTAACAACCGGACCTACTACGCTTACAATTAATAGCGCTAGTCTTCCTGCCGGCATGTTCCTTGTACAAGTAACAAATGGCAACGCTTCGTTTGCCTTGCCAATGTCGATAGTAAAGTAATTCCACTTTACAGTTAGTAAGTAATACAGGGCCCGGCTTTACCAAAAGCTGGGCCTTCGTATTTTATACCTATGAGAAACATTACAATATCCGTCATTACAATTGCGCTTGTTACATTTTTGATGGCCGAACTGGCTGTAGCTCAAAACGTACCTCTGCCAACACGGTTCGACAATCAACCATTTGATATTGAGCATTATACAGCAACGTTAGACCTGACAGAATACAAGACAAAGTTTGTCACAGCAGAATCTAAAATGTTTGTCCGATGGAACTCAGATCTCACTGCGCCGACCTTTCCGTTTCACCTGCGCGGTCTTACGGTGGATAGTGTGTTCGTGAACAACTCGCGAACAGCATTTGAACAAATTGGGACACCGGCATCGGATACGTTTCATTACGAAGTAACAACCACAAAGCCTGTTTCGAAAAATCAATTAGATTCCATAACCGTTTTTTACCATGGAGTGATGACAAACGAAGGCGGTACATCTCCGTGGGGCGGTGTGCACTATGAGGATGAGACGTTGTATGCATTAGGAGTCGGCTTTAACAACAACTATGTGAGCGCTACCCAGCATTGGTTGGCCTGCTATGACCATCCTTCAGACAAGGCTACTACGGACTTCACGTTCATCGTTCCTAACGATGTTGTGGTGGCGTCGAATGGACTGTTAAAAAGTACCACCGCCATACCAACCACTAACCAGCATAGGATAGTTTGGCAGATGAGTAATCCGGCCTCGACCTACCTGTTAACTTTTGCTGTTGGACCTTACACCACACTTGCAGGAAATACCAAGAGCAACCAGAATGTGCCGTACGAATACTATGTACTGCCACGCGACACTGTTTCTTCAAAAATCTCGTATTCCCTAGTGCCAATAATGGTGCGCACTTTCGAACAGTTGTATGGAGACTATCCCTTTGAAAAAGTTGGCTACGTAAATACGCAGCGGGGTGCCATGGAGCACCAGACCATGATATCGTTGCCGGTTTCTGTTGCGCAACGAAAAGACACCGTGAATTCTACCGCCGCGCACGAGCTTGCCCACCAGTGGTTTGGAGACTGCGTGTCGCCTGTCGACTTCTCACACGCCTGGCTCACCGAAGCCTTTGCAACGTATTCTGAACAAGCCTGGGCTGAGCACCTATTTGGCCACGAACAGTATTTGAAAACTGTCGAAACAAATGCGCGCACCTACATAAACAGAACATCAAAAAACGAAGGCGTTCTTCCGCTCTATGACTTTTCCCGTATAGCCCCCTCATCAAATTATCCGCAAACCATTTATCAAAAAGGCGCGGTTGTAGTGGCAATGATGCGTGCGATTTGCGGCGACGAAGTTTTTTACGCCACCCTACAAAAGTATTTGCAGGAGCATGCGTATGGCACGGCCACCACCGACGATATGTACCAAGCGTTTAAAGGTGCAATGGGAGGACTAGCAGAAAAGTTTTTTCAGGAATGGGTTTATGGAAGGGGCTGGCCAGTACTCAAGGTTGAATATTGGGAAGGGTTTGCCGGACCCATTGTATTTATCACGCAAACGCAACAGGACAAGTTTGGAAGCTTTCACACGTTACCGCTGGGATTGAGGTATAACCATCATATAACTGGTAAACTCATTGACACGTTGGTTATAATGAGCTCCGACACCTTGATGTTTTCTGCCGCCGACATAACTAAAACCTACATTAATGTAGGCTCATCGTATCGGAGTTTGGTTGAAATCTTGTACCCAACTACGGTACACGATGATAATGCTGACGCAGATATTGCCGACAGTACACGCGCCACCGTGTATGTAGATGACTCGAAGAACAATGCCAAGGTAGAATTTGTTACTCCGAATATTTATTCCGAGTTAATAGTTACTGATTCTACCGGCAGAGTGTATTGGCGATCTGCGCTAACGCCAGAGACCCTTCAAATTGTAATTCCACTTGGTGGAATGGCTAACGGTGCCTACTATGTAAACATCACCGGGAATGGAAAGAGTCTCACGTTGCCGTTCATGCTCAGTTTCTAAAATTGCAGGTAGAAACCTTTCTTGTGCATGAAAACATTTTACGGTGCATGAAAACACTTTACGGTGCATGAAAACACTTTACGGTGCAAGTAAATACTTTACCGTGCCGTGAAATTAACTTGATGTTCTGATCCACTTGAAAATTTCTTTGAACGTTGGCTTTTTACCGTAGGATAAAATTCCAATCCGATACACTCTACTTGCAACCCAAATGGCAAGGTAGAATGTGCCCACCACGAGTACAATTGAAGTACCAATTTGCCACAGCGGAACATCGGTTGCGGCCACTCTTACTGTCATTAGAATTGGAGTGAAAACCGGTATCAATGACAATACAACGCTCAGCGTTGAATTAGGTGCGCTTACAACGTTTCCGATAAACATGATGGTCACAATAATGGGAAGAGTTATCGGCAACATCAATTGATTTGCATCGGCCTCCTGATCCACGGCCGAACCAACAGCTGCGAACAGCGTTGCATAAATGAAAAAGCCCGCCAAGAAATAAAAGATGAACAGAATAATTGCGAATGGCGAGATTGCCGGAATGGCGAAATTTCCCAACATCATCTGACCTTGATCCATTTGCATTCCACCCATGCTTTGCATTTGTTGTGCTTGTTGAAGTGCGTTTACTGTTCCTCCACCACCTATAAACATTCCAAGAACCACGCTAACAACGCTGCCCAGAATAAGCCAAGCTACCACTTGCGTTAAGCCCACCAGGCCTATGCCTACAACCTTGCCCATCATTATTTCGAATGGCTTAGCAGAGCTTGCTAATACTTCGACAATTCGATTTGCTTTTTCCTCAATTACTCCGCGCATTACCATGGTGCCATAAAGAAAAATCAAAATGTAGATGGCAAATCCGGCTGCGTAACCAATGGCTGCCGAAACGGCGCTACCATCCTTCTCTATGCCCTTATCAGTGAGTTTGAGAGATTCAATTTTGACGCCTTTTTCAATCAGATCAATCACCGCTAGGTCGGCCCCATTTGCCTCTAACCGAGCCTTTATCACATACGGTTCTATAGCACTTTGAACGGTCTCTTCGAACGTGAACCCTGAACCTCCCCTAGAATACATTCTGATTGAGCCCCTTACCAAAATATCTTCGGGAATAACCACGTAGGCCTGCAGCCCTTCACTTTTTACGGCCTCGGCGAGCTGTTGTTCGGAGGCGTTGTTGGCAAATTCGAACTTGGAAGTATCTGAATTCACAATTTTCGATGCCAACTGCAGACCAGAACGGTCTAATACGGCCACCTTGGCCTCGGCGCCATCGCCCATGAATAACGCCGCTATAACGGGTATAGACACCAAAAGAACCATGGCAAGCGGGCCAAGCAACGTTGAAATGATAAACCACTTACTTGTGACGCGAGTTTTATACTCGTGCGAGATAATTACTGATACTTTCTTCATAGATCATGAAAATACAACGTTCCTATTCAATCCATGATTCGTAGTTTTGTAAGATGTATTTGAATGGAGAAGATAAATGAGCATTTTACACGACAAGCTAGTTGCACAAGCCGAAGAGCTGAGAAAACGCAAAACTGACTTGCTAAAAAATCATGGCGACACGGTTCTAAGTAATGTAACAATTGAACAGGTTTTGGGCGGAATGCGTGGCGTGCCTGCGTTAGTTTGCGAAACTTCAAGTGTTAGTGCCGATGAAGGTTTACGAATTCGGAATATCCCGATTCTTGAGCTGACCGACCTTTCGCCGGAGGAAACGTTTTGGCTTTTGGTAACGGGCGACCGTGCCACGCCTACTGAACTTGCGGAATTGCGTGCGGTATTTGCGAAGCACTACAAGATTCCAGACCATGTTGTTAGCACGCTAAAGGCAATGTCGAAGGATTCCCATCCAATGGCCATGCTGGGCGTTGGTTTACTGGCAATGGAACAAGATTCGGAATACAGAGCGGCCTACGACAAGGGTGTTGGCAAGGACGACCTATGGAAGTACAGTGTAAATGATGCTGTGCGTTTGATAGCTTCGATTCCGGGAATTGCCGCGGCTATTTATCGCATTAGGTTTGATAAGGGCGACGTTATTGCTCCGCTTGAAAATGATAACGACATGTCGAACAACTTTGCACACATGTTAGGTGTGAGCAATGATGCTTCGTGGAAAGATCTGATTCGTTTGTACCTAGTGCTGCACAGCGATCACGAAGGCGGAAATGTTTCGGCAATGACAAGCTATGTAGTTAGCTCGGCCTTGAGCGATCCGTTTTATAGTGTTACTGCGGCCATGTGCGGTCTGGCAGGCCCCCTTCACGGACTTGCAAACCAAGAATGCCTTCGCTTCATTTTAGAAGTAAAAGAGCAATTTGGTGGCGTTCCGAGTGACGAGGCAATTCGCGACTTTGCGTGGGAGCGTTTAAAAGGTGGCCAAGTGATTCCTGGTTACGGGCACGCGGTTTTACGTGTTACCGATCCGAGGTTTACGGCGTTTCATGAGTTTGCGCAGAAGCATAACATAACAGACGAAAACGTACAAATTGTTCAGCGGATTTTTGCCGTAGTGCCGGGTGTGCTTGTAGAGCAGGGCAAGGCGAAGAACCCTTGGCCGAACGTTGATGCGTATTCGGGCTCGTTGCTTTACTCTTACGGCATGACGGAGTTCGACTTTTATACCGTGATGTTTGGAGTGAGCCGCGCAATTGGTCTGTGCTCGCAAATGGTAGTTAAGCGCATGATGAACGCACCAATCGTTCGTCCAAAGTCGCTTACACTAGCTGAACTAGAATCAAAATCGTAATATTTATTTAGGGGGCTCTGCAAAGCCCCTTTTCTTTTTCTCGCACACAATGGTGTTTTTTACTGTGCGGTGACTGGGAACTATTATCTTTGCAGAACTAACGTGGGAACGGGAGTGGACGCTACTGGATTCGAACCAGCGACCTTTACGATGTCAACGTAACGCTCTAACCAACTGAGCTAAGCGTCCGACGTGGGTCGCAAAAGTAGCACCACAAATCGAACCACGCAAACCTGAAACAAAATTTTAGCTGGATTCAATTGAAAGGTATTTCATGATTGTTGAACTGATCCTAGGATTAGGTGTACTCTCGCTGGTAGTTGCGTTTGTTTTCAGACAGCGCGTATTGGCCGTAAAAGTTGAAGACGGTGCCGCAAGCCCGGAAGAACTTTCGAAGCTTCTCGAAATTTCCGGAGCGATAGCCGAGGGTGCCATGGCATTCTTAAAACGTGAATATTCCGTACTGGCAATATTCATGGTGCTGTTCGCCATTGTAATCGCGTTTACCACAGGATCGCACGGCGTGTATACCTCGCTAGCCTTCCTCGCCGGTTCCATTACCAGCGTCGTTGCAGGCTTTGTGGGAATGACCATTGCCACCAAGGGAAATGTCCGCACAGCCTCGGCCGCCAGACAATCATTAAAAAAAGCCTTCCGCGTTGCCTTCGAATCCGGCGCCGTTATGGGCTTCGGCTTAACGGGTCTAGCAGTTATCGGTTTGATCTTGGTGTTTCTCGGCATTGAAGTGTTGGTACCTTTCGGACTCGACGTTACGCGTGAAATCCAAATGGAAATCCTTTCCGGTTTTGGTTTAGGGGGCTCTTCGGTTGCGTTGTTTGCCAGAGTTGGTGGAGGAATTTATACCAAGGCTGCCGATGTGGGCGCCGACCTTGTGGGTAAGGTTGAGGCAGGAATTCCCGAAGACGATCCTCGTAACCCGGCTGTGATTGCCGATAACGTTGGTGATAATGTTGGTGATATTGCCGGTATGGGTGCCGACCTTTTTGGTTCGGTTGCAGAGTCGACGTGTGCTGCCTTAGTAATTGGCGCAGCGGCTTATGCGGTTACCCCTGAAACATCTCAAAATCTAGGAATCTTACTTTTCCCAATGCTAGTGAATGGTGTTGGAATAGTTGCTTCGATTATTTCTCTGTTCTTTGTTAGAGTTACATCAGAAGACAAGGTTGAAGGCGCACTTAAGACCGCGCTGATAGTGTCGACGCTGGTAATGTTAGCTGCGTTGTACCCAACCACAACAATGATTTTTGGCGACACTCAGTTCATGGTGGGCACGGTAAATGTGACTGCAATGGGAGTTTATTCGGCTCTTGCCGCCGGCCTCATTGCCGGATTGTTGATTGGTTTGATTACTGAGTATTTCACATCGCACAGATTTAAGCCCGTTCAAGAAGTTTCAGATGCAAGTAAAACTGGTGCTGCAACGAACATTATTTATGGTCTAGCGCTCGGATATAATTCGGCCGTGGTTCCAATGTTATTGATTGCAATTTCTGTGGCAATCGGATATGCCGCCGCCGGTATGTACGGCATTGCCCTTACCGCTATTGGTATGCTTGGTACAATTGCCGTTGGTTTAACTATCGACGCGTATGGTCCAACTAGCGATAACGCAGGTGGAATTGCCGAAATGGCGCACATGGGAAAAGACATTCGCAAGCGCACCGATGCACTTGATGCTGCAGGTAATACAACAGCGGCAATTGGAAAAGGTTTTGCAATCGGTAGCGCGGCCTTAACCTCTCTTGCACTTACCAGTGCCTTTCTTACTCGAGCACAAGGCGTGTTGACGGAACAAGGTAAAACGTTAAACCTCGACATTATGGATCCGCACGTTCTATCGGGTCTGCTGGTTGGTGGAGCACTTCCATTCGCATTTTCAGCAATGACCATGAAGAGCGTTGGTAAGGCTGCCTTCGATATGATCGAAGAAGTACGCCGTCAGTTCCGCACCATTCCAGGTATTATGGAAGGCACCGGACGTCCAGACTACAGCAAATGCGTTGATATTTCAACTCGCGCATCTATCCGTGAAATGATTGCGCCAGGATTATTGGTAATTCTAACTCCATTAGTTATTGGATTCTTGTTCGGCGTACAAATGCTGGCCGGCGTCCTAATTGGTTCGCTAATAGTAGGCGTTATGTTGGCCGTCTCTATGGCAAACTCTGGTGGCGCTTGGGATAATGCTAAGAAGTATATCGAGACCGGCGCTCATGGCGGAAAAGGCTCAGACACGCACAAAGCAGCCGTAGTAGGCGATACTGTAGGCGATCCGTTCAAGGACACATCAGGTCCATCGCTTAACATTCTCATCAAACTCATGGCCATCATATCGCTGGTATTTGCTGCAGCGTTTGCGAGCAATGGCGGCATTCTTCTTAAATAAATTTGATGATTTGGTCATTTGATGATGCCAATGTTAATATCTAATGTGGAAATGCACCCTTCTGTACTCTTTGGGTGATAGTGAGATTGCTAATTGTTATTTGTTCATTACAAATTGTCTCAGTGCCTATCTCCAAGTAGGGGCGACGCATGCGTCGCCCGATTGAAACGCCGGCCTGCAGGGTCCGACAAATAAAGTCGGCTTCCATCATTCGTAATTTCTAATTCGCAATTGATAATTTCTTCAGGAGCGCTATTTGCCCGCAATGCCAAAGGTCGTGATCGATGATGAAGCCAGCCAACTGTTGAAACGTGAAGGGCCGGTGTCCTACATTTTGGTCGGCCTTAGAATTATCAAACGCCGTCATGGTAGCAACGAGTTCTTCTTGATTAGAATCCAACGATTTTTTGATAGCCGTCCATTGCGCTTCTGAAACTCCGTTCGGATACCTGGGCCAATCTTCGCCTGCTTCTACGTCGATCTTGAACTCCACATTGCCCCCTAACATCTCAACAGTGAATCTGCGCCAAGCAACAATATGCTCGATAAGTTCAGCAATGGAATTGGTGTTTGGGGTTGGCTTGTACGAAGCTTGGACCGATGAAATGTTGGCAAGGACTTCTGTGATATTTGGTCCGTGCCAACACTCGCCCTGAAACACGGCCTGAATTTTTTCAATGTGATTTTTCACTGGAATAGGATCCGCAAAGTGATAGTTGTTTAAATATATCCAGTAATCACCTCATAACGGCATCACGAATTCATCCTATTACAAAAAACAACCGGCTGCTCTGCATGTATTTACCCATACAGAAGGACCGGTCGTTCAAGGAGGAGGGCTGTTCGACTAGCGAATGCACAATGTTCGTGAATTCCCTAGACTTCGTTACTTTTGTGCTATGGCAAAACAAATCAAATCAAATCAAAAATCAAAAGTGGCCTGGGTACACCCATGGACTCGCAGACAATACGTAATAATTGGCGTAGGTCTGGCAGTAATTATTGCGGGATTTCTTCTACTTTCAACTGGTATCAGCACAAGTTGGGATAACCCGCTAGCAGTTAGCGTAGCGCCCGTTGTATTGGTTATTGGTTACTGCGTAATTATTCCGATCGCTTTATTGGTACGAAAAAAGGACGCTGAATAGCATAGTTTACGCAGCATTTTTTTAACTATTCACTCAAACATTACACACCATCTGCTGCACTTGTAGCGGATGGTGTTTTGCTTTAACGACTATTTATCTGATAAACATCATGTCCCAAAAATCCACTCCATCTGTTAGCGGAGTTCCACTCAGTTCAATTTTCGAACTTGCCGACGCACCGGTTTACGTTTACGATGCAGCGATAATTGAACGTCAAGTGCGACGCCTTCAGAATGCGTTTGCAAGCGTTCCAATGCGCATCATGTATGCATGCAAGGCACTAACCAACATCAATATTTTGCGTTTGATGAAGGAGCTTGGCACCGGTCTCGACACCGTATCAATTCAGGAAGTACAACTCGGATTGTATGCTGGGTTCGCCCCCTCCGAAATTCTTTTCACGCCTAACATGGTCTCGTACGAAGAGATCAAAGAGGCTGTGAAACTTGGCGTGATAATAAATATCGATACCATTGGTGTGTTAGAACAGTTCGGACATGAGTTTGGCAACACTGTGCCTGTGTGCTTACGCGTAAACCCGCACATCATGGCCGGCGGCAACGAGCGGATAAGCACCGGACACATCGATTCGAAGTTTGGAATCTCAATTCACCAGTTGCGTCACGTGGAGCGCATCGTGGCGTCGCACGCCATCCACGTAAATGGCCTGCACATGCACACCGGAAGTGACATTCTAGATGCTGAAGTTTTTTTGCAAGGGGCTGAGATATTACTTGAAACGGCAGAACGGTTTGCAGATG
This sequence comes from Ignavibacteria bacterium, assembly GCA_013204605.1. Lineage (GTDB taxonomy): Bacteria > Bacteroidota > Ignavibacteria > Kapaibacteriales > Kapaibacteriaceae > JABMNI01. The sequence goes on along the minus strand of JABMNI010000033.1, from coordinate 2,352 downwards.
TGAAATTTCTGGATTTTGGAAGCGGCTTTAAAGTGCCGTATAAGCCCGACGACGTGGAAACAAATATTGAAGAGCTTGGAGCGAAACTTAGTGTGCGAATTGTGGAATTCAACAGTGGCAGAGAGCATCCAATTGAAGTTTGGTTTGAACCCGGAAAATTTTTGGTTAGTGAGTCGGGTACGTTTTTGACAAAGGTGAATGTTGTGAAGCAAACCACCGCTACCGTTTTTGTTGGAGTTGATAGTGGGTTGAATCATTTAATTCGGCCAACGTTGTACAATGCCTATCACCATATAACCAATCTCAGCAATCCCGATGGCACGCCGCGCATTTATACGGTAGTGGGATACATTTGTGAGACCGATACTTTTGGGTGGGATAGAAAACTTCCCGAGGTTAGAGTAGGCGACATTATTGCGTTTCAAAACGCAGGTGCATACGGCGTTATGATGGCGTCGAATTATAATTCCCGTTACCGTCCTGCCGAGATACTCATCCGCAACGGCAAGGCCGAACTCATTCGCCGAGCCGAAACTTTTTCAGATTTACTGAGTGCGCAGATTGAACTCGTAAACGTGTGACGACGCTATTTTTTTGTTTAGAAATGAATTCCGACAGCAATGTTATACGTGATAACATTTAAAGGGGCTTCCGTGTTAAACGGCCAGTTCATTTGATCTTTTCGTAAGGCTTTGAAACCCATTGCAACTCCGTTGCGAAGAATGAAATGCATAATTGGTTTCATTTTAGGAGAGTTTCTACCAATTTCATTAACGAACCATGCTGCTGCGCCATCTGCTATTCCTGAAATGACCTGACTCACGCCCCAATACCAAAACATGTGGCGTACATAAATCTGTTGCCAATCTACGCCGGCTCTGATACTAATTGGTTCCGCAACTCTATAATCGATTGCTGCTCGAGAGTGTTCGCCAAATCGAATGCCATCGCCAAAATCAATTATCCGCTGATTTTGTGCCGAGTCAGATGGAAGTGCTTGCGTCAACTTTACACTCGACCAGGTAAGCCAATTGCCCCCTGTGAAAAATGTAAAAGACTCAGACCCATCACTACGATAATAACCCATCCCTTCGGAATTCGTCAATCCGAAATTCCAAATTGTTGTTGAAAGTGTTTTAGCAACATCTCATTCTGTTGAGTTAGTCACAGCCTCCGGAGCACGGAGATAATCAATGCTTATACCATTCTCGTTACGCTTAAATATACTTGTAAGAGCAAGTCGGCGCTCACGAGCTACCAACAATCTGATACCAAATGCCATGTCTTGCTCGACACCGGATGATATCCCCTGTCGGTTTGGCTGCGCAATACCGCCACTAATAATGACTAGAGGATGTCTATGTTTCAGATCAAACTGATCCATTGAAAAATTACTTGACAATGTATCTTCGTCATCGTCTTGAGCACGAACGGAAAACAACACCGTTATAAAAACAATCCCCACAAGCAAAGCTCTCATACAACTACTCACTATTATTTGATGAACTACCTGACCTCTCATTATCCGATTTGTGTCGACGCGTACGCATTTTACGTTCTGCAGGTTTCTTCTCGTCTAGATTTTCTTTGTACATAAGAGTGTCTGAAGTATACACTTTACTCTTTCCAGCATCCTTATTAAATCTTGCGCTGTTGCTCTCACCCTGTGTTTTATATTTTCTGCCTGGTGCTGCGCCGCGCTGACCTGGTCTAGCTCTGCCTCCTGCACTTGGACGACCACCATACCCCGGTCTTCCACCTGACCTACCACCCTGTCCTGGCCTCCCACGATTTCCTCTTGGCTCGTGACTGGTCAGAACTATGCGTTCTTCTTCCGGAGTCCAAACACCGGCCGGGAGCGGCCTTGGAGCGCCTTCGGGACGTCTATCGTTGCGATTGTTCTGTCTTGGTGGTCCGCCGCGTCTACCATCACTTGTTCTACCACCTCTGCTTCGTTGTGCTCCATCACTGCGTTGCGGACGGCCTTCACCGCGTGGTCCGCGATTGCCTTGCGGACGACCTTCACCCTGTGGGCGGCCTTCGCCGTATGGTCTGCGGTCGCCTTGCGGACGGCCTTCGCCACGTGGGCCTCGGTTATCACCCTGTGGGCGGCCTTCGCCGTACGGTCTGCGGTCGCCTTGCGGACGGCCTTCACCACGTGGGCCCCGGTTCTCGCCTTGTGGGCGGCCTTCGCCGTATGGTCTGCGGTCGCCTTGCGGACGGCCTTCACCACGTGGGCCTCGGTTATCACCCTGTGGGCGGCCTTCGCCGTATGGTCTGCGGTCGCCTTGCGGACGGCCTTCACCACGTGGGCCTCGGTTATCGCCTTGTGGGCGGCCTTCGCCGTATGGT
>JABMNI010000032.1 GCA_013204605.1 Ignavibacteria bacterium | reverse complement strand
GCGTAGTAAAACCTCGTGATATTTCAACTAAGATTTGGACACTACCATGACAATGACAATTACAATTACAATGAAGATAATTCAGAAAATGATTTTTGTGTTCATTGCGTTAACTGCTACGGTAGCATTGGCAGGGGATGCCGGGTTGCTAAAGAAATGCAAGGTTGACGTTACTTGGAACCGGCATGGGGAAGATGCCGTGGTAACTGTTACCGTGACAAATAAGACGGGGAAGAAGTTAGTTGATCCGAGTGTGCGCGTAACGTTTTACGACGCCGAAGAAAGAGAAGTAGGGGGAGATTCAAAAACGTATTTCAAAACCGTTCCGCCTGGCGCAAAGAAAAAATTTGAGGCTCGCATTTTCTCGTACGTACCAGCCGAAGCGAAAACCGCTAAGGGAGTGGTTGAGGGTGGCGTGCTGAAGTAATTGTTTTACTGAACCGCAAAGCCCGTTGCAATATTTCTATTGCTGTGCATCAGACATTATAACACGGTGCTAAGCGAAATCGAGTCCGCAGTGCGTTGGATATTGCGAGTGTATCACCGCTTTGTATTTCGTTAAAGGCTCGCACGAAAAGTCAAGAACATTGAAAGGGGCTCAGCAGGGATTATCCCAGGACCCGGATAAGAGTCGGCACGGCGTGTGAAATACCGGGCATCGAAAATGTTGTTGATGTTGGCATCGATGCTCCACCAAGCTCTGCCGTATTTGAGTGAGAGGTCGGCCACGTTGTATGCGGGGACAATACCGTTTACCGCGCTGGCACTGAATGTTGCGTTGGTTGCGTCGGTGAATTGCTGGCCAACTGCCGACCACATAATCGAGGCGGCAAAACCCTGGTAGGTTGCACGAAGCGTTGTTCGAAAAATGTAGTTGGGGACTAGCTCAACTTTTTTATTCTTGATGCTGGTGTTCTCGGTGTTAATGTACCGACCGTCTAGCACGGTGGCATTCACCAGTAGGTGAACGTCGGGGTTGTGTGCAGATAGCGCAAAGGCATCCCGTAGAGCAACATCGGCTACGAATTCCGCACCGGCTGTGTAGGCATCTGATATGTTTGTGCGAAATCTGTACGGTAAGTACAGAGGGGCCTCATCGCTACGTAGCACTTCGCCAATCTTGTCATTGTATCGCAAATAGAATGCACTTGCATTCAGTTGAATGATTTCGGTTAATGCTCCACGCACACCTACATCAATGGTGTAGCCCCTTTCATCATGAATACTAGGATCGATTTTTAGGTTGGGGTTACTAATTCGCAAATCACTGAAGGTAATTGAGCGATAGTTCTGCGATGCGTTTGCGTAGAACACAACGGAATTGGGGACGGCGTACTGAAGGCCAACTCCAAACAGACCGACTACACGGTTGTTTGTGCGGTTCTCATTAATCGTGGAATCTGCAACTACGTTACCGGCAAAGTCTGTCACTTGTGTTGTGTACCAGCCGTTCGCGCGAGTTGAAATGTATTCAAGCCGAGCACCGGGTGTTACTGAAAAATCGTCCGTTAGTTTTATCAGCACTTCCGAAAAAGCTGCTGCATTTTTGTTCGGAAATTTGTAACTCGAACCTTGATTGGTAGGTGAACCTTGATCCTGCGTGGTGGTGCCACTGAACAACCGAATTCCTGAGACAACGGTACTGACTTTATCGCCAAGTAGAAAATCTGACGTAATGGAACTTTCCAGACCAATGTTTTGAAATGTGCCAGCAATGAGTGTTCGATTACCACCCAAATCCGCCATTGTTATTCTATTCAAATCGCCAATTGCATCGCGGCTACTTGCATTTCCAAAAATTATAGTGTGAATAGTTGTGTGGTCGGTAACTAAGTAATCGGCAGTGATTGAAGCCAAATTCCAGTTGACGCTGAACCAGTTTCTTGCGCGGACACTTTGCTGTGCATTTGCTGCAAACATTGCATCGGAGAGTCCGCCGGGTTGATGTGCCTTATGCGTCATGAACGTGTAATCGGCCTTCAAGGTAAATGCGTCGGTTACAGGGTACTTTGCAGAAACGTACGCAGTGTGCATATCGAACTCTGAGTTTGCCCGCCATCCATCCGATCGTTTGAATTGATAAAACGAAGTGTAGGTAACGCCGCCCGTTGTGCCTCCAACTCGCGCAAAGCCTGCGGCAAAACCGAACGAGCCGCCAGTGAGTGAAGCGTTTGCCTCTATTGGATTACCGTTGCCCCCGTCGCGAAAAACAAAATTTACCATGCCACCAAATTGCGTCCCGTAACGAAGCGAACCTGCGCCTCTAACTACCTCAACTCGGTCGAGTGCTTCGGCGGGAGGCGTGTAGTAACTCTCGGGGTAGCCTAGCGGATCGGCTGAAATATCATAGCCGTTCTGACGCAACGTAAAATTCGAAGAACGGTTAGGCGACAACCCGCGTCCGCCAATTCCAAGCTGAACACCCGCAGCATCGCTCTCCCAAATATTGAGTCCTGCAACACCGGAAAAAATTTGACGCGAATTATTTGTTGAAAGGTTGGCGGTCAACTCTTTCATAATTACAACTTCAGTTTTCTTTCCAGCGTATATCACACCGGCTTCAATATCGTTCATTCGCGAAATTGTAAAACCACTAACTCGGTCGGCCACCACTTCAATAGGGCGCGTGTGGATAGTGTCAGCAATTCCAATTGCATTAACTCGCTCTACCTGTGCCTTCACGTCATGACAAAAAAACGAGAGTAGTAAAATGACACCAAAGTAAAAACTTTTAGTCATTACTCAGCACCCACTTGTACTGATGCATACCCAACTCTTCGCGCGACAAATCGACATTCGGGTCAACCAGTTGCCTGCTGGGCTGGCCATTCAGCGTCACCCACACATCTGCCATAACCATCGGTTCCGCTACACCATGTTGTGCGTAGTGCTCACGCAACCAGCGCGCATACTGCACAATCATATCGGGCTGCATCGCCATTTGCTTTTCTTGATGTGGGTTCAGAAACTCACCGTTAGCAACAACACCCGTTCTACCGGTATTTTTATCCAATACATAAAACGTAGCAGCACCCGACTTCTCCATAAGCATAACACGCCACGAAAAACGATAACCTTCTTCGGTCCAAAATAAATTTCCGGAGTACAGCAGAAATCGCAACGGCAACAATATTTGCACTGCAAAAAATACAACGAGTAGCGGACGCAAAACGGGATACAGTTTTTGTAAGGGGCTTCGTGTTTCAGTTGAACCAGTCGGTTTAGTTGTACCAGTCGGTTTAGTTGAAACAGACGAATTAGTTGATCCGGCTAAGATGGCTGATGAAGCTGCGTTTGGATTGAAACTCGGAATCAGAAAAATCAGCGTCATGCCCATCATGACTAATGGGAACACTCCAATTTGAAACAGAAAGCCCGTTACACTATGAAAAGCAACAACTGTGGCATAGGCGTACCATCGAGTTTTATTGTTCCATAGAAAGAATGGGATGGTTACGTCGAAAAGCATTCCCATCCAAGAAAAAATCCATGGTGTGAATGGAAGCGCGAATAACGATCCTAGTATTGGCATGCTATCATGCGCCGGTAACCAGATGCGCAGGGGCATGGCATTGAATAGCCAGTCGGGATTTATTTTGGCAATACCGGCAAAGAAATAGACAATGGAAATTTGGATTTTTAGAACGTCTGTTGTCCAGCGAGGAATTACCACTCGTGCAATTGCGCGTTTACGAAGTGCATCAATACTGAAGGCGCTATTCGCGGGAAGGATGCAGAATAATAACGCGGCAATGCTAACAAAGTAGTAGTGATTTAGGTAGTAGGTTTTGTCGATCAATTCCACGTACGTAAACAGCAGGAAAAACATTACGGCGCTTGTGCGATACCATGCGCCCAACATTATGCCAACTGCCGACAAAATCATCGCACCAAATACAATGTACATTCCTGGGTAGCCGACAGATGTTACCCATTCAAAGCCGCTGTACCCGAAATGCATAACTGGACGGATGTATTGCGCGTCAACCCATCCCAGCGCAACAAACCGCACTGAGCTGAACACCATTAGCATACCGAAAAGAATTCGCGCAACTGCTAGAGGTGTGGGTGATGACTCTTGCGAAACGTATGTGCTGTAAACTTTGCGAAAAGTATGTAGTGGACTAGTCACCATCGCCACTTGAATACGTTATAGAAATTCCAAGCACCGAACTCGCTTCACTTTTTAGAAAGCGCGTAAGCTTTTGCATTTCCATGAACAGAGCTTCTAAGCGCGAATCGTTCTGCGAGATGAGCGATGAAAGATTCTCTTCGTTTCCAATTGTTGCCAGTACAGAATCGACGCGCTGAAATTGTTCGCGCGTTTCGGTGGAAACTCGTTCACCTGAAACCACATGAAGTAGGTAGTCTGCAAAGCCCCTTTCCCAAACCAACTCGATAGTCGCAAAATGGTTTTTGATTCCGATGATTGAGTTTGTGGAGTAGAAGGCTTCCACCTTGGTAGGCTCGGCCGCTGACTGACCCGCGCGACGTCCCATGGGCAGCGCCAGTTTGTAGTTTTTCAGCGCCTCAAAACTGATGTTGAGATTGTTGAACAACAGGCTCGTGGAGCTGCCGGCATCGGTGCCGTTGTTGGCAATAAAGTTGGCGCCGTAAGATTCTTTCCATGTGTTAAGCAGACGACTGCATTCGCTGTACACCCGGGCAGCCACTGCGCGCACGTAGGCCGAACGCGAAGGCTGTGCAAGATATTCTTGAACAATGATTGGGGCACTGGTGTGAAAAAGCAAGTACTCAAGACCCAAGATTCCGCGCGCATCGCGATCGTAATTATCAAGTGATGTGTCGGCGGCAACTATGAACGACTCAATTTTCAGGGGGCTTGCCGGGAACGTAGCAAGATCGGCAGAGGCGTGTCCGAACAAAGATTCGGCGGGTCCGAAGTCGAAAATAGAAACGTTCTGCCACGCTACGAATGTGGCCTTCCATGCAGATTGTGCATCGAGTAAATTCTTCTCATTCGGCGAAAGACTAAAGCGCAACACGGCAGCTTGCAACAAGGCAGACGTTGCCTCCAAACCAGTGTAACTAGGGATGATAACAGAGTCGGCCACAGTGGTAAGCATGGCTTTTCGGTTGTAAGAATCTGTAGGCTGAGTACTATCGGGTTTGCATGCTATGATAGTCATGGCTACAACTAAAACAGCAATGGCGCTTAAAAGAAACGAGCTTCTGGTTTTCATAAGAATGTAATTTTATTGACGACCCTGAACGTTCACCCAATTTTGGCGAAAGTCCAACATTTCCGCATCTGAAAAACCATACACTGTCTGCAGTTTCTTAGTAGCAAATTCAATTTGAGGTAGTACCGTAACTGGCAGTTGCCATACATTCTGACAGTTGCTTACTCCACCAACTGGCATTTGCAGCAAACCCAATACTTCGTTCAGATCGGCATCGGAAATTATGCGCATAGTTGCAGGAACACTCTTCCAACCGACCACAAAGCCCGCGGCCTCACCAAAAGCGTGCATAGCCGAGCTGCGTGACGAATCGGAAATGTTGGTAGCGCTCAATCCGCTAATGGTAGCGTAGCAGTAATGAATGCATGACGCCATTTGAGACCTTTCCCAGAGTTGCCGAATATCAGCAATGGCGGAGTAATAGTCATCGTTGTAATTGGCGCCGGCCTTGGCAGCTGTGAGTGCAGTGATAAATTTTTTCTTCAGCTGCGTGTACATACCTTGCCCATCGGCCTTATCACGTCGGGCCGCATACGCAGCACAAAACCTATCGTGGTTGGTCAAAGCCTTGTCAGTGTTCTTAAACTCCGGAGTAGCGCCAAAACATGCAAGGGCTTTGTCAACGTTATTCGGACTGATGGTGGTTGCGTTTAATGCGGTTGTAGCCTGCATGTACATCAGTGAACCAAACAGGTACTTTTCCACCAACTCGGTAGCGTCGAGTCCGTTTTTGTTGAAGAGGTAGCGTCCATACACACCGCCCTTTGTGGACATTGTATGCGCCTGCATGGCATCGTACATATTCCCGCTCGACTCGATGGCCAGATTAATGTAGTTGGACACTTCTGAAAAACTTGCGGCAGAAAGGAATGGAGCCAGTTTGGCCAACTCAGCAGCCACAGCAGCCCGGTCAATAACCACGCCCTGTGCCCGACCCGCCTCCAACGCATCTACTAATTCACCTACATCCGAGAGTTGTTGCAGCTCCACTGCAGCATTTGTTTGCCATGAAGTTGAAGCGTACACATCAGGGATTTTAAGGGGATCAGTGGGTCCCGTAGTGTTATTACAGGATACCAAAACAACCATCAACAACGCGATTGCTAGTATTTGCGAGTGTTTCATTAGCGAGTGCTTTACGATTAACGGAAGACTATATAGGACCTATTAAGTCGCAATTTAATCTTTATTTAGACTAAATCCAAATAAGGAATATTTGAAAGTAGGGTGTGGCGCGAAAAAAAGTGTCAAATAGTGTCACATTTTGAAGGGGGAGTAGCACGAAGTCAAAACACTCATATACAGGAGAGAACATGCATAGAAACGCGCCTGGACTACCAGAGTTCGACTTAGGAATGGGAATCCATCTCGTTCTTCGTCCAACGGCCGCCTCGCCCCCTATCCCAGTATCGGCTGCTGAGGAAATGGAGAAACTCATTATTAATACAGCATTGATTTGCGGATGCAAACTCAAGGCATTCTTCGCAATGACGGATCATCTTCACGTGTTAATCGAGGCAAAAAATGAACAGCACATTTCGGAATTCATCCCGGAGGTGGCAAAAATTACCGAGGATAAAATCCGGGATAACGGACCCAACCATAGCATGGATCACTTCAGGTGGAACACGAACATCCACATCACCCTCCTACCACCCTGGCACATTGAAATACTGGCCAGTTTTGTGCGAGATCAGGAGCGATATCATAAAACCCGTAACGTTGACCAAGAGCTGCGTGAAGTGTTCCAATCCGATACCATTATGGAGTCTTAATCCAGTAGTGCGCTTAGGACTGGAACTCCTGCACAGAGAACCACCTCCCGAGTATTCGCCGCGTTTTACTCTTTAGCTATTGGGTCTGGATCACCTAGGTAAATGTGTGTTTCAAAGCATAGATTACTCCGTGTTTCATGAAATCGACTACCAGCGCCAGGTTTGCGTACCAGGTTTACTGTAACTTCGTGGAGTTAAATAAAGCAGATGCCCGAAAACCTGCTTGAACTTGTGATAACAAAACGTAGGAGAGTAGATTGAAAAACTTGGTATTGGTACTTGCCGTGGTTTGTCTATTTGTAGCCTGCTCAAAAGAGCACGGAGATCACGACGATCATGATGGTCATGATAAAATGATGGGCAACTCTGCTTGCTGCACACCCGAACAATTGAAGGAAAATGAAGCTTCAATTAAGACAGCGAACGACCAGTTTTACACTGCATTGAATTCAATGTTTGTCGGAGAACTTGAACCAATGAATGAAATTTGGTCGCACGGAGAATACGTAACCATCACAGGACCCTTTGGTGGCAGGCTGACTGGATGGGATAACGTAGGAGCTGAGTTTGCTAAACAGAGTGCGATGAAATTTGGTGGCAAGGTTGCCTGCGACGAACTTCACGTGTATGCAGGCTCGGATATCGGGTACACGATATGCGTTGAAAAAGGCGAGAATATGAGCACCGAGGGAAAGCCCGTTTCAGTAAGTCACAGAGCTACCAATGTGTTTCATATGGAAGACGGAAAATGGAAAATGGTGCACCACCACACAGATATCTCACCGCAATTAGAAGCGGCTAGGGGAATACAAAACAAATAAGTACGAGTTCAGTTCCTATAATTCTGTATTCCCAAATACATCAAGCCGTTAAAAAAACTTTATCGAACAACGTTGAACATGGTAGAAAATGTTTTACCACCGTTTATCAGTCGGACAGAATACGTTCCTGTAGCTAGATGACCGATAGCGATTTCAACTGCATAGTTAGATGAAGTTGCTGTCAAACTTTTCCGAAGAATTTCTGCACCCTGGCTGTCACTGATTAGTAATAATCCAGTGGCGGCCGATGACGGCATAGTGATAGCTATAGCATCACGAGCCGGCTGCGGGTATACCGAAAGAGTATTGTCAGATCCAATTCGATCTTCATCCACACCCGTTGGCATAATAACCACTGATGCCTCGTTTGAGGTTGTACTTCCGCAGGCCGATCCAATAACACAATTGTATTTCCCAGCATCTGCAGCTGTTGGATTGAGGATAGTGACAACTGCCATTTTATATTCTGGGCCTTGCAATGGGACGCCGTCCTTTTGCCATTGGTATGTTAAATCTTGACCCATTGCTTCAACTTGTAAAGTAATGGTAACTCCCTCCATGACAGACTGGGAAGCAGGTTGCAAAGTGATGGTCGGCTGCGAAGTAACAACTACGCTTACGGCCTGGGTGGTTGTACTAGCGCAGCCATTGGTTATTACTACATCATATAATCCGGCATCGGTTGTCTGAGCTGATGCTATAGAATATTCTGCTGCAGTTGCGCCGGCAATTGGAAGTAATTCTTTGCGCCACTGATACGTAATGGAACTGCCGCTGGCAACTACCGACAGTGCAATTTTTCCGTTTGGACAGCTCGCAACTGAACGAGGAGCAGTAGTTACTTCTGGCGCGCTAAGCGTGTTAAGAGTGCCTGGTGAAGTTGCAACGTGACCGTGAATTGAACGCACTCTGAACTTACATTGCGCATCCTTTGGCAAATCGACCGGTAGGGTATAGCTGAAAGATTTCGACTTCACATCCGAAGCAATAACAGTCCACGTCATTCCATTGTCAATAGAAAAATCAACGAACGATGGATCTGCAGCAGGAATATCACTCGTTGTCCATCGGACCGAAACAGCTTTTCCTCTGCACAACGGGTCCGCAACGGCAGGTCCATTGTACTGAAGAGTTCCGTACGCCCACTTAGCAACAAACGCATCCGTTGCCTTTGTTTGTGGAGAGCCTGGAATGTTCGACTCGGAATTTCCGCCAATCAACACATCGCCACGATTGTCACGCACTAGGGTCAGTGGGAAGTCATTACCCGCCCATCCAAAATACGTTGCGTTCTTTACGTCGTCGGCAGACAGCCGCGCAAGAAACCCGTCCACTTCGCCTGCTGGCACTAGAGTTGAACCTACACCAATCGTTGGAAAATCGAACGACTTCGTATTGCCAACTACAACGCCCACACTACCGGCATCTTTAACAAGCGCTGTAATCTGATCATCATCCGCACCACCTAAGTAAGCTGCACCCCGCAGACGCAACCCATCGGAGCTCATAACACAAACAAAACCATCCCACCCTCCGCTATACAACGATGTGGATGTTAAGGGAACGGGCAAATTGTTGGAGCGAGTATTACCAACAACAAAGGCATTGCCATCATCATCGACAAACAAATCAACTGCCACATCAGCCCCCTTACCACCAAAATAGGTGGAGTAAACAAGTTCACCAATGTTTGAGAACTTCACAACCATCACGTCCGATTCACCTCCATTGTTATCAACGTCGAACGGATTATCTCCAGTTTCAACCCACTGGTCCACGCTACCTTTTCCTCCGTCACCAGGAACAAAAACGAGTTTCTTTTCAGGCCAAGTAGGAATGTTATTCGAGGAAGTATTGCCGCACAAAACTATGTTAGCATTCTTGTCAAGATCTACCTTGGAAAACGAATCGTTATTCGCGCCGCCAAAGTATGTGAAGTACGTGCAATTCAACATTTTTGCATGCAGCACCATCACAAATGCATCGGCAAGTCCATTTGGCGTGTTATCGTAACCCGTAATAGTAGGTAAGCCCGTTGTTGAAAAAGTAGAACCAACAACAACGGCTTGATCAGTTGCATTAACTATAACTCCAGTAGGGAAATCATCCTTATCTCCTGCCATATACATTCCAGCAATTTGAGTTGACAAATCGGACGAAAGTAACATTACAAACCCGTCCTTGCCCGACCCAGGAGTTTGATAAATTGTTGTGCCTTTCACTGAAATATTCTTGGAGTTTGTCTCGCCCACAACCCAAACTTCGCCCTTCGAATTCAAAGCTATTGCTCGAACAATTTCGTTCGAATCTCCGGCAATGTAAGTCCAACTAAGCACTGTAGATAAATCCGCGCTCACAACAGCAACAAACCCGTCTGTACCCGCGCCACCCTTGGTATTTACGCCACCGTTTGGTGTAATGAAATCGAACGAGGTGGTCCAACCCGCAACCACAAGATTCCCCTGTTTGTTCAATTTCATTGAAGTAATTGCTTCGTCCATTCCACCATGAATACCCACCACAGATACAATAGGATCAATCGTCAACGGCAACCTCGAATTCACCATTGCAACATCAAACCCAAATCGATTTTCGTGAGTACTCCAAGTAGTTTTTTTGGCGTTCAAAAATTCAGACTGAAAAGAAACAATCCCGCTCATATTTACATCGCCAAGTGGCGTAACGCATTGAATTCCATTCGCAGTTGAACGTACTTGCGCATCACCACTCACATTGAAAACGGGATTCGGAATTTTTATGCCAGGCCTAGCATGAATATTATACCGAACATTGTCGCCATCAAAAACATACTCGATGTTGATACCAGCCAGAACATTCTGAACTGTAACCGAATTTGCTGTTTGTAGGGGGCTTGGTGTTCCGTTGCTCGATAAAATGCTCACTGTGGGCGAGGTGGTTTTTGTAGTAACTATTTTAGATGATCCCTTCGACCCAACAACATCAAATTGCACCACCGAGCTTTGCACAATTCCGTTGTTGTCTTTAACCCGTTGGTCAACCATCATGCCCGTGGTTGTAATCCACATGATAGCATTAGGAGTAGCGGCTGCATAAAGAATATTGCTTTGCCATCTACCGTCATTTTTAACAAAAACTTTTGGTTTTGGAATTCCTAACGCACTCACGCAGGTTGCAATTAACAGAATACCGATTGAGTAAACGAGTTTCATAACGCGGCTCCAATAGAACACTGATTTTTGAATTGTGGTGGCGTTCCCAACTTCTACGCGACACCCAAGTCGAAAATATACGGAAAAGTTCAACCCCACAGCCCCCTTACCACAAACGAAAAAAGTCTTGTAAATCAATTTGACTTACAAGACTCCAGCTGTGGACCCATAGGGATTCGAACCCCAAACCTTCTGATCCGTAGTCAGATGCTCTATCCGTTGAGCCACAAGCGCTGGTAAGTTCCAAAGTCTAACTTATTTCGGGGAAGAAAAACACGGGCGTTTAAGTTCATCCCTTGATAAATGGAAAAAGCAATCGCCTCAACCATCTAACTTTGTCACCACTGGATAAGGAGAAACTGGGTCTATGAAACTTCTTGGTTTGCTATTGGTTGCCGGCCTCCTAACCAGTTGCGCAGCCGTCGATACTAGCGACCCCATTGCGAGCACCCAAAGCCAACCAGTCGAGGT
>JABMNI010000031.1 GCA_013204605.1 Ignavibacteria bacterium | reverse complement strand
GGGGTATGTTTGGCAACGACATTGATTTTACAATCCAATAATACAATAAACACAAACGGAGGTTGACATGAGTTGCGGTTGCAAGAGCGGACAAAGCGTACAGAGTTGGAATGATTTCCAGAATATGGCACCTTTAGATCCTCGTGATCAAATCGTTTACGCAGGACTAGGCGTAAGCACGGTAGCTGCCGATTGGTATTTAAGCAGTGATTACATTCAACCAGCCCTCGGATCAGGTTGGATAAGTAGCCCAATAGCTGTTTCAGGCGAGGCGACTATCATTACCAACTCATCAGATCAACAGCAAATGGTGTTCGACGCCGAGAGTTGGAACATGCTCAATAAAACAAGTAACGTAGCTAGTACCGTGGCACCACCGCTTAGAAAAACAGTGTTTGTTCGCGCCGGTGTTCAGTGGTATAATTCTATTCCCATCGGATTAGGATCGTCGCCAGCGTTCACAGAATTACAATTGAGTTTTTTAGAGAATGCGGCAACTCGCGGTGACATGCAAGGAACCGTGCCGGTGTACCGATGGGCGTCGGGTCCGTATTCAGGACCAAGTCAGTTAAACTTGGTGTTCCGTAACACCGGAAGATTCACACTGGGATTGTTGGGAATAAATAATAATTCTACTCCCGATTGGACCATGTATGAGTTGGACATCATAGCGGTATAGGAGGCTGAAGATGAAGATGTTTAAAACCCTCATGGTTGATCAGCATAGCACAACTCCGCATGCTAATAGAGGTTGGTTCTTGATTGAAGTGGGTGCTATTAGGTCTGGACACTACTATAACCTGTGGCATATTGCATGGAAGAATACATTTGTGCCGGCAGATCGGCGGTACTTTTCTACAGCCACATATAGAGCAGAAGAGACCCAAACAGTTGTCTTTCAACCCCCTACCCGGCGTAAACAGAACCTTACTTGGTGCGTTCGTAGAGACTGTTTATGTAAAGAAGTTGATCGTTTGTTAGAATGCGAACCATGAAAGACGTTCTTACCGTGCGTCTCGCAATGGTGTGGCGTGGTTGGATGGAGCAGTGGAGCAAGACTCATGCCGTGGCGCTATCCAAGGGCAAGGTTCGCGCAAGTATGGTACCAGAAGGATATTGCACACCTCGTGGCTTCGCCCAAATCTTTGATCAAAGCCAAGCATTTAGACGCCCGCAAAATGCAGGTCTTCTAGCGAGAACTCTGCCAGGTCAATCATCTGCATCACCAATTACTATGCTGTTGGGTAAACTTGGTGTAAAGATTGGTGAAATTCCACCGCCACCGTTTATCCCGAAATTTCTTCTGGAATCGTTGGCCATGGCTCCTGCATCGCCAGTTTCGTCTGTCGTAACAGTTAAAGGCTACCCAGTTTTGTCGACTAAGTGGGCTCCACTTACTACGGCGGTTGACTTGATGGTTGAGGGGCCTACGCAGGAATTCATTGGGACGCCGATACAGACACTTAAGCCTCTTGGTTCATCGATCTATATTGATGACGTTGGATATCCACCCGAATGGCCTAAGCTACAGGTGAACTTAGATTCTCAATGGGAGAGAATATGTTGCGCTGGGCTTGACGTAGAAAATCGGGAGCTGACGGCAGTGATTCAAATTACTCGAGATTATGGTTACTCAATAGATCGATGCGACCCAAACATGCGTGAGCATGTGGGCTTCTGGCTAATTGAACCTACCTTGACCGAAGTCGTACCGCAGAATTGGGATGCCGACCCAGACCCCAATCCAAATGGTCCAGGAATACGGTTCATTGGTAGTACAAATGTAGCCGTGAGCGACATCCCACGCAATTTTATCCATGATGATTACTTTCGGTACCCTTCTGGAATACTACACCATTCACTAAAACTGAAAATTAGTGGACACGACCTACAGTGGATGAAACAATGTCGAGAGCCTGCACGGCTGCCGAGGCTGCATGTTGTTCTTGCGTGGGATCAGATAGTGGATAACAACTCGTTCAACGGTCGAGGGGTTGTGTTTGGTGATGTTTTCAATTGCGATGTGGAGTTTCCTCTTCGAAAGCCGCTTACATGCAGAACGGACTTGCCTGGAGTTCGAGTTGTACATATCGACCCTGACGTTACATCGGCTGGACCGATTCATGTTGCCCACCTACCGGATGGCAACATTCTGTTCTTTTCAGGAGGGCAATACGCCAAACATCCTGAGGATGACCATGACGATTCCGAGCCATACTTCAAGAATTCGTTTGCAATATTCCTAACGGAGACAGACACAATTGAAAATGTTGGTACACCTCCTTTTGATGCATTCTGTGCTGGTCATTCTACGCTATCAAATGGTAATCTGCTGATAGTTGGTGGAACGACGGCTGGACGAACTCACCAGCATTTGGAGGTCAAAGAGCATTGGCCTGGTCTTGATGATGCTTGTGTGTTCGACTGGAAAAGTAGAAAATTCTTGCCTTCTTGGGACATGTATGATGGCCGGTGGTATCCATCAACGGTAGTCTTAGGTAATGGAGAAGTGTACGTTATGGACGGACATCCAACGGTAAATTCTCCCGCACACACAAACTTCGATCTTGAAATATTTGCTAGGGATGGTCTTTCAATACAAACCTACTTGGCTAACGCAAACCCTAGTACAGGCTCCACAGATACTACGCCCAGTAGCAATTATGCCGAGAAGGACGAAAAAGGAGTAGTAAAACGATGGCTCCGGTTTAACGAATATTTTGTCGGTCTGTATCCACGGTTATTCCTCATGCCGAATGGAAAAATATTCTCTTCTTCGATTATGCGTTCACTTGCTACGACAAAATCCGTGGGCCACTTCGGATCCAATGAAGATAGACAAACCATAAAGATCCAGGAGAAGGGAAGCGAGAACGATGCTAGTGGTAAGCGGGTTTTGAAAGACAACTGCTATTTGTGGGATCCACACACGCCATGGGAGGCAAGACGCGTGTCTGATGGTCCACCTGGTTCTGGACCGTTGTACGGTTATAACGATTCCTCAGTGCTTTTGCCAATGCATGTTAACCCCACTACTAACAACTGCAATTACGAAGATGTATCCGTCCTGACTTTTGTCAACGGAATCGCTTCGGTTATCAAGCCATTATCGTCGAAACCCGGATGGGAGCAAATAAGGGGAAGAGTTGGCACTTCAAAAACACAGGGCACCAAGCTGGATGAGACCTACAGGGACTACGGCAATATTGTGCTTTTACCGAACAAGCGCGTGATGTTTGTTGGGGGAGTGCATACGCCTTGGAGAGACAAAGTGTATAAAGAAGAAGATATAGAAAAGGCATATGTAGGAGACATTGAGTATTTGGATATGAACATTCCTTCAAAGCCAAGGTGGTCAACAGATAGAGCCGTACTGCAGGTATCGAGACGCTATCACTCAACAGCCATTCTGCTACCCGACGGACGAGTAATGGTGGCGGGTTCTGATCGAATAAAAGTAGCTGGTGAGGACGATTCGCTCACTCGTTTCCAACGGGATATTGAAATCATCACGCCCGACTTTCTGCTAGGTGGTGAGCGACCCGTTTTCGAGATTAGTTCAGAAACGTTTGGATATGGTGAGATAGTGAGCGTGACATTTCTAGATGGATGGGATATGACTAGGGTGGGATACTTTTCACTCATAAGGATGTACTCTGTCACGCACGCTTTTGGGTTCGATCAGCGTATGGTAACTATGTATCCCTATGGTATATTGAGACAATTCGATGTTAACGTACGGATACCAAATAATCCGTCATTGCTGCCGCCAGGATATTATATGCTGTTCGCAGTCAGTGCAAAGGGAGTGCCGTCATGTTCAAAAATTATTCATATCAGCTAGTAGTTACCATAGTGGTAGCATTTGTATGCGCTGCAATGCAATCGTATGCAGATGATGCCCGATGGAGATATGTGGAGACCCCCGAGATATGCGGGCGGTTTCAATGCGAGTTTATTAATGACAGTACCATGTTATGTGTGTCAGATTCGTGTGGTGTGTACAGACTCTCGGCACCAGATTGGGTGGCCCACAAAGTAGTGATTGACACAAACGAATGGCGCTTCGTTCCCAGATCCATAGCACGTTCTAAGGATGGTAAGATTCACATTGTTGGGCATCGTACAGGATGGACGGCATGGCGCGATTCACTTAAAAATTGGCAGCTGGTGCCGATGCACTACACATCTTCTGATTTAGGTGTAACGTGGAACCACGTTAATCACCCTGACGATCAATACGGAAAATATCAGTGCATCAGTTGTAGCAAGAGTGAGAACACCTGCATTGTTGCATTTGACCGACGGACGCTGGATGATGGAAACGAAGTTTGGTTTGACTCCCACCAAGTAGTAGTACAGGTTTACCACAATGATGAATTGCGTTCTTCAGTCGATTTGTCGAGTTCCGGGCTCAGCGATTGTGGGAGAGGCCATTATGACGAGTTTACGATCCGCCTAGCATACGATGGTATAAATGGCGTCGCTGTTTGGTACACTGCACCCTGCGAGAAGATTATTTGGAATCCGGATTATAAGCGTCGGTATAGGGAAGCCAGATTCTACTCGATTGATGGCGGATTGACGTTTCCTTTTGTGATTTACTATCCGGCAAGCGAGGCGCAATGGTTCTTGTCTGTTCGACCAACTTACTCCACCGGACACATTTATCTGTCGCCAGACATCTTGTTGCATTATCAATTTGTGAGCCATGACCAAGGCAAATCGTGGAACAATAACCCTGCGCGGATTCCCGTTGAAGGGGATCTAGATTCAGTGTGGATAGGTGAGTTAAGCCCAGGAGTGATAAAGGGTAGAACGGCAGTAGGCGAGTTTTCGCGTGACTTGCAGCCTATTGTCGATGGCTACCAGGTGTCCTCACTTGGATCGTTCAACTTGGACTACGGTGGCTTCAAAGTAGAACATACTGATACCTTAGAATCATTTGGTGGGCCAGCACGAGCTTCAGCCGCGGGGTATGCAGTTG
>JABMNI010000030.1 GCA_013204605.1 Ignavibacteria bacterium | reverse complement strand
TTACTTGCTAATTGTCCCTCTCGTCCCTCGTCGCGCTCGGGACTGCTAATTGCTAATTGCTTGTAGGTTTGTACATGAACACGAAACTCGATATCGCAAAAAATTGGCTGCCTCGCTACACCGGTTTAAAAATTTCTGAAATCGGCGACTACGTATTGGTCACGAATTTTCAAAATTACGTTGAACGGTTTGCCGTAAAATTTGGCGTACCGGTGGTTGGTTTAGACCGACCCATGCCTTCCGCCACCAGTCCAGATGGCGTTACCATCATCAACTACGGAATTGGTTCGCCCAACGCCGCGCTCATCATGGACCTCCTAGTAGCCAGAATGCCAAAGGGCGTTCTGTTTCTCGGCAAGTGCGGCGGTCTGAAAGAAACCAGCGAAATTGGACACTTCGTATTGCCCATCGCTGCCATTCGCGGCGACGGAACAAGCAACGATTATTTCCCTCCAGAAGTCCCCGCATTACCAAGTTTCAAACTGCACAAGTTTGTTTCAGACAAAGTGCTCGAACACGGTCAAGAATATCGCACCGGCGTAGTGTACACCACCAACCGCCGCGTGTGGGAATGGGATGTCGATTTCCAACAAAAACTCAAAGACCTTAGCTGCCTCGCCATCGACATGGAAACAGCCACAATCTTCATCGTCGGTCACAAAAATGGAATCCCCCGTGGCGCACTCTTACTTGTGAGCGACGTCCCCATCATGCCCGAAGGCGTAAAAACCGAAGAGTCCGATCGAAAGGTCAGCGAACAATTCGTGGACATGCACCTCCGCATCGGCATCGAAGCCATGACCGACATCCGCGCCAACGGCGAAGAAATCAAGCACCTGCGCTGGGAAGACTAAACAACTGACTTCTGAGGTATCGAAGTGTTTACTGAAGTATTAGAATGTTTACTGAAGTATTAGAATGTCTATTGAAACATCACAATGTTTACTAAAGTGTTAAAAGATTCTTCGGACTATTAAAATGTTAACTCAATAATTTTGTTTGCAAGGGGCTTTTCCAGTTCCGCGTATTCGATTTTTCTTGTTATGTTTCTGTGACTTCAAAAACACAACAGACCCCTTCTTAAAATCTTAGATCTTTTTTATCCACTTTTTAACCTCCAGTGCGATATGAATTCTCTTTTTACTTTTTCAACTCTTCAGTCTCCTCGAACCGCCTTAATTGCAGCACTTACATTGAGCGCAGTACTTTTCAACTCGAGCATTCTGTTTGCTCAAATTGCCAGCGGTCCAATGGTCGGCCACGTAGATATGCGCGAGGCCCGCGTGTGGGTGCAGTTGAACAAGGAATCGGATGTTAGTATGAAGTACCGCGACGTCGAAAATTCGCGCGTATTCCAATCCGCAACAGTTCGCGCGGTTCAACAAAGCGGTTTTGCCGTAACGCTGATTGCCGACAGCGTAGAGCCCGGCCGCACGTACGCATACGACATTCACATTAACAATCGCCCGCTCACTCCCGTCAACACACAGCGCTTCAAAACACAACCGGTTTGGAAACACCGGGCAGACATGTACCCATCGCGCCTCATTGCCTTTGGCTCGTGCTTCTACGTTAACGAACCCGGCTACGAACGATTCAATCGTGAGGGGGCTGAGCAGGGATATGGATCGAATTATGAGATTGTTGAATCAATAAACAAAATGAAGCCAGACGCAATGCTTTGGCTTGGTGATAACGTTTACTTGCGTGAGCCTGATTGGAATTCGCGTTCAGGAATATTGAAGCGTTACTCGCATACACGGGCATTACCACAGTTGCAGCCATTGCTTGCTTCAACACCTAACTATGCAATTTGGGACGACCATGATTATGGTCCGAACGATGGCGATCGATCATTTGTGCTAAAACAAGATGCCCTTGATATTTTCAAAACATTTTGGCCGAACCCATCATACGGTGTAGATGATAAGCCGGGAACAACGTCAAGTTTTGAAATGATCGATGTGCAATTTTTGTTACTCGATGATCGATATTATCGTCAGCCAAATGAGCGGACTGATAAGCCCCCTACTATACTTGGGGATCATCAGGTGGAGTGGCTGATCGACGCGTTGTGTTCGAGCACAGCCACGTTTAAAATAGTTTGTGTGGGGTCGCAGTTCTTGACGTCGAATGTGAAGTCGGAGTCGTTCGCGCGAGCGCCTGTGGAACGTCAGCGAATTATCGACGCGATAACAGCGAATAAAATTAATGGCGTTTTGTTTTTGTCGGGCGATATACACGCGTCGGAATTTTCAAAGCTAGACCGTCCTGGTGCATACCCACTGTACGAGTTAACATGCAGTCCGCTCACCGCTGGTGTAAGCACAAAGCTCGCCGAGTACGAAAACACAAATCGTGTTGACGGAAGCGTTTTTGCCGAAAATAATTTCGGGTCGATAATGGTAAATGGTCCAAAGGGCGACCGCATGCTCACACTTCGCATTTACAACGTGAAAGGCGGGGCGGAGTGGACGCGCATAATCCGCGAGGCCGAATTAAGAATTAAAAATTAAGAATTAAGAATTAAGAATTCTCCAGAGTCGAAATTACAGCAATGCGGATTTCGTGTCCTGTGCTCGCCTAGGGACGAACTGGACAGTCTCGAGCGCGACGAGGGACGAATGGTCTAATATCCATTACTGATTACAAATCAACTACTCTACCATCTGAGTAGAGTCGGCGAATGCGTTAGAGTCACCACTCATAATAATAGCAACCCATAATCTGCACTTTTGGTTCTATACGGGGTCCATGCGTGCAAAAAGCAGAAAATGGCGTATCCTTCCCAGAACTTGACTTCAATTACAAAGCTAGAAGCATAGGTTTTAGTACGGTCACTTTGCAATGCGATAATTGATAAACCTTCATGGTGGGATGGCTCATATTTTATATAGCATATAGAGCTATAGAACTCACGTCGCCATGAAACCACCGTGTTAGGTTGAAAAACAAGTTGATCAGATTAAGGTCTAAGTGTAGCATGGCAGAAAAGGGTGGGAAACAGTATCTTAGTAAAAACAACAGTATAAATACGTAAAATGCTTGGTTCGTTAATAAAAACTACGTACATTCACGTAACGATACACCGGCAGTATGACCAAGGTGGCCTGCTGAACGGAAATCTATATAATGGAGTTATTATGAATATTGTGAGCCTGAAGCAATCGCTTCATATGGCCTTCCGTTCTAAACTGCACATCTTCGCATGTGTAGCTTCGCTATTTTTGCTCTGCTCGACAGTGCCGATGCAGGCAGATATCAATAATTGTAACTGTGTTGGCGATAGCCTTGCAAACGTAACTATTTGCATAGGTGGAACAAACTACGTGGTGAAAATTTATGGTTGTAATATCATCAGTACCACTCCTCCTTATTTGGCCGAGGTTTGTGCAGGTTCTGGCAGACAGGATCAGTATACTATGATCACTAGGGTTTGTTTTGTTGGAGTAAGACCAATTCCAATCGATCCACAAGCTACCTTTAGCGCCTTACTCTGT
This sequence comes from Ignavibacteria bacterium, assembly GCA_013204605.1. Lineage (GTDB taxonomy): Bacteria > Bacteroidota > Ignavibacteria > Kapaibacteriales > Kapaibacteriaceae > JABMNI01. The sequence continues at coordinate 2,570 of JABMNI010000030.1, read as the reverse complement.
AAATTGGATCCGTGTAAATCACCTGGAATCTTGGGTGCTAGTTTACCAGGTATAATCAATTCAGTATACTGTTGGACCATGAGTTTTCCTAAATGCGTTGGCGTAGATAACACAACAGGTTGTATTGAAAAATGTGGGGATGGTTGTTGTCGGATAGCACGACGTTGGACGAGAAACCTACTTGGACAGTGCGTGCCTGATGGTACATGGAATTGTGATATTAACCCAACTACATGTGTAAGTCCTTGTTACCAGATAGATTGTCCTAATCTTGATGATTGTTGTGAATAGATATTTTACGTAGATTAACCTCGGAGTATCAGAATTTGTTGAGCTCCGAGGATTTATTCTCGAGTAGAAAAATTAACTTATAGTGCATTTCAGATGAAAATTTCCGCATACATTGTGTTGACAGTTCTGACTATTCTTAGCGCTGTTGGATCTTTGACCGCACAACACAGTGTGCTACGATACCGAGAGCGTAGTATAGATAGAGCCCAAATTCCTAGAGTATTCTCTCATGGCAACGGTTCACCATTGTACCTCGCAATTGGCCGTGTGGGGGTTTATACACTAACACAGCCATCTTTTACGCCAGTTGAAGTTGCCGAAATGCAAAACTCAGATGGATACGAGTTTAGTTATTACTGCGATTGCAGCGATGGTGATTTTTTGCTGCACCAGCGTGGATTTTTAGGTAATCGACTAACAAGGCTTGATAGCAACGGCGTTGCTCACAAAATTGCATTTCAAGGAAGTGACATTTTTTCCGTGACTACAATTGGTAATAATGTTGTGAATGCCGATATCCAAGACAACAACGGATCCTATCTCAGAATGTTAACTGTGGATTGTGGTCGAACGTGGTTTGAGGCTGGCGGGACTCACGTTTTAGCAATGCGGGGTGCGGCACTGCTTCAAAGCGAAGAACCTCGACGATTCACAATGGCGCGATCCGGTCTAGGGAATGAAGTATACCCAAGCGCAATAAAATCAGGTACAAGATTGAGTAGCATTGCTTTATTAGGTAAGGACAGCATTGTTTGGATTACTCGTAGAAGCCGTGCAACAATGCCGGATACCATTTGGTATGCTAGCATTCGAGACAGCTCAAAGAAGAGATTCGATACAGTGATAAATGTGAGTGGAGTCAGCGATCCAATTGCTTCAATTGCAGATGTTGAGTTAGTCGCCACTAATGACGGAGTTGCTTTTTTGTTTCATCGTGATGGTAGGTATGCTCGGTACGAGTCAGGAACCTGGATAGTTGTTGATTCACTGCCACCAAAGACGTCAAGAGGGTTCTTCAACGTTTCCACTAGCTCGCAAGCAAACAATGTGGTGCGTTACATTAGTATTCCTGAGTCTGGCCAGAAGCTTGTAACAGTATTTTTGGATAGTGTGGGAAAACGGAATTACCTGGAAACGCTTACACCATCCGCCATCAACTTAAGGGCACTTTTTACAGTGTCGAATGAGCAAACTTGTACAGTTTGGAATGGAACTCCTACTCCCGTTTGTCTGTACAATGATAGCGGTGAGTTGCAATTGCTTAATAGTGCCGTCCGTGACATGGAAGCACTCCCACTGACGCCGATCTTGTTTGGTTTCACCAATAAACAACGAGTTCCGGTTGTAGTTCCATATAACGATTGCGCCGTAACTGTACAGGAAAGTGGAATCGGTCTGCTTGAGTCGTTGCCCATGCGCGGTGAGAATTGGTATGGAACGTCAATGTTTGGTCCAAGAATACAATCCACACGTGGTCTCCGCATACCTTTCATAGGTGCAAATGAAGTGATTTCACCTGGCGACAAAGTGAGACAGTTCACACGGGATGGAAGTTTTGTGCAAGTACTACAAGACATACCTGCAACCGCTGTATTTCGGATGCCCGATACTACGCTGTTGATAGCAGACGGATCTGTTATGACAGTTTTGCACGCGGGTGGCTTTGTCGACTCAGTTGATCTCACGAACATCCTTTGCTCAACGTCAGCCACCGCTGGATATGTTAATTCAATCACAATGGCCGCCGATGGCTCACTGCTTGCCTTCACGAATGGACTTAGACTTTTGGATCTTGAAACGTTGGGAACTAAGCCGTGGCGCTGTGGGGGTATCGTTAGGTCTCTAGATACCGGACGGACGTTTGTGCAAAGCACCACCCCTATTGAGACCCCATACTTTCTGGGAAGCATTCGCACACCTTCAGGCGTGTTAGTGGCCTCAGTAACAACCGTGGTCCGGGATTCGACTCTGCAGGTCTCGGATGATCAGCATCCACCACTAGAATCAAAGAATCATACCTTTAATGACCGTAGCATAATCCGGTCTACTGACAATGGCGCAACCTGGACCCAGGTCTACCATTCACCCTCCAAAAGTTCGTTTAAACTTATCGGTGGCGATGGAACTATTACCAAGGACGGCACACTTCTGCTCATGACAACTGACGGAGTTTTGCAAAGCACAAATGATGGTCTGGACTGGGACTTTCGGGATATTACTGGTCTTGAAGCCGGATCGCAAAACGTAATTTCCATGTTTCAAGATACCGTTGGGTCGGC
>JABMNI010000029.1 GCA_013204605.1 Ignavibacteria bacterium | reverse complement strand
GGGGAACTTTGGCCGGGGAACTTTGGCCGGGGATGAAGTAACTCAGCCCGGGTACTACTACCCACTTACCCCTTACCATGCGTAGGCTTCGGGAGCTTGATTGCCTGGACCAGGCCAAATGCTGTCAAGTTTTGCTAGGGTGTCGTTATCCAATGTTATCTCCAACGTGGCTACGTTTTGGTGCAATTGCTCCATCGTGCGCGGACCAATTATTGGAGCCGTAATTCCCTCGCGTTGCAACACCCACGCCAACGCAACATCGGCGTAACGCAAGCCCAACGCGGCGCAAAGTGCCTCGTATGCTTCAACCTGCGGACGCAATTTTTCGGCTGCCGCAAGTAGCGCCGGACGCTGCCTGCGCTTCGTGTCTGTTTCCGAAAAAACTCCGCAAAGAAGTCCACCGGCAAGGGGGCTCCATGGTAGTACAGCAAGACCGTATGCAATGCTGGCTGGAATAACTTCCAATTCGATGTGACGATTGCGAAGTGAATACACACTTTGTTCACTTACCAATCCCAAAAAGTGACGGCTTTTCGCAGCTTCGTTTGCTTGAGCAATATTCCATGCTGCAAAATTGCTCGAACCCACGTAGGTGATTTTTCCTTCCGTTACGAGCTGTTCCATAGCCTGCCATACTTCGTCCCACGGAGCATCGCGATCGATATGGTGCATTTGCAGCAGATCAACATGATCTGTCTGCATTCTGCGCAACGAATTCTCGCAGGCCCGTTTGATATTATATGCTGAGCATCCACGGTTGTTAATTCCGTCGTCCATCGAGCCGTATAGTTTTGTAGCGAGTACAATGTTATCGCGCCTACCGCCCTGGGCAATCCATCTGCCGATAATTTCTTCCGTCACTCCCTTGCCAACATCCTGACCATACACATTTGCCGTGTCGAAGAAATTAATTCCTAACTCAACCGCCTTGTCCATTATTTCGAACGAAGTTTTTTCATCGGTGTAGGGTCCGAAATTCATCGTTCCCAAACACAGATTACTAACTTTAAGTGCGGTTCTACCCAGTCTGTTGTATTTCATTTTGCGTCGATTCTATGACTAATTGCTGTCGAGATAATCATGCAAACTAAGCAATCGCAAAAACCAACCCCTAAAACGGAGCGGATAAATTCAGCGTGCAATTGATTTCTCCAACCTATTGTGTCGGGGAAGCAGCCGGTACCGGGTAATATCCACCGGGTAAGGCACCAGTGCCGGAGAAGAGTGATCCTGCGTTAACTTGTGTTCGATTTTGGGTCTGCTGACAGTCGCCAACTATTTAACAGAAATCTTTAATTACTTCAATTCAACAAATGGCAGCAGTTCAACAAACTACAGCAATCCAATGTTACTGAATCGAATCTGCCTAAAAGCAATTGGATTTGTATTAGGCTCGTTGCTAATTTACTCTTGCGAAAGCAGCATTGCTCCTACGTCCAGACGCGTGCCAGAGATGAAGGGATTTTCCTACACTTCGTTCACATCAAACGGATTTGAGCAAGGGGCTAGTCGGCTAGCACTCAACGAATTGAAATCTCAGACCCAGACTGATTATGTAGCACTGAATGTTTTCGTTTTTCAGGACAACGAGTTATCGACCTCGATTTATCCAACGCTTAAAACTTCAAGTGATGACGACATCCGCTCTGCAATTTTTGAAGCGCGAGCAAACTCGATGAAGGTTTTTTTGAAAGTGAATTTGGATGTTGAAGACGGACGTTGGCGCGCGTACATCACGCCAGACAATGCAGAACTTTGGTTCGCTTCGTATACCTCCACAATTTTACATTACGCTTCTATCGCATCAGCAAACGGCGTTGAAATGTTCAGCGTAGGGGGCGAACTGATTACTGCCACCCAACCACAATTCGAAAGTTCATGGCGCAGATTGATCGCCTCCGTTCGCTCAGCGTATTCTGGCAAACTCATATACTGCGCCAACTGGGACGGAATAGCTGATGTGAATTCCGGCGTGCCTGAATTTGAACAGATACGATTCTGGGACGCGCTCGATTTCATTGGTGTTGACGCATATTATCCGGTTGCATTAACGAGTAGTGAAACTCCGAGTATTGCAACCGCTACTTCACGCTTGCAGCCGGAGCTCAACTCTGTGCACACAATTTCAACTCGGTACAATCGCAACGTAGTTATCACCGAGACTGGTATTCAATCCATTCAGGGTGCGCTACTCAGTCCGTGGAATTTTTCGCGAGGGGGCGAACCAGGCGCAATTCGAGATGACAATGTTCAAACGATATACTACAACGCTATCATCAACTCTTTCGGTTCGCAATCTTGGTGCAAAGGAATTTTCTGGTGGAACTGGGAAAGCGTGGAAAGTTCGAATTGGTCTACGAATTATACCGTACGAAACAAACCAGCTGCAGTAGTGCTAAAGAATTGGTATTCAGGATTTTTATGATCTCTTTCGCACCCAGAGTCACACAAAGCGTTTCGCGGCCGAGACTGCTAATTGTCTAGTTCGTCCCTCGTCGTGCTCGGGACTGCTAATTACTAATTGCTAATTGCTAATTGTATTCCATATCGCCGCACTCGGCTTCACTTGCGTCATCATCTCCAGCAGGCTAAACAAAAATTCGTTTTCCTCGCGACCACTGGTATCGACCAATGTTCTAAACGCCACATTGGCTGCGGCGAATAATGTGGTTATATCGACCTTCCAAATTCCGTCTTCTTTGTTGAGTTGCAAGTAAAGAGTTGAAACTTTACCGCGAGAAATTGTTTGGACCCTAGCTGAGTTTCCGTCAACAACTACATCTCCAAGCGTTACAAACACCATGCTATTCTTTCCCACCAGACCCTTGCTAATTGCAAAAACAACAAGCCCCCTGGCATCGAAAGAAAGTATTTCTTTGGGGGTTGCAATGTGGCGTATTGCGAAGACAACAATTTTGTCCATCAACGCCATTTTCTCAACTTCGGATGAATCGGCGGTTTTCACCTTGTTGAGTATGGCGCCATAATATTCCAGCGTTGTTTTATCGAGGTAGCCCGCGGCTTCTTCGCCTCTATCGTGCAGGATGGCATCTTTGTACCGTTCGAATGCAGATCTGACTTCCGCCTCCGCTTGTGTTTGGCTTTGACAAACCGATGTCAACACAGCAAGTGCTAGGAAAAATACTAATGCTTTTTTCATCATGAGTTTTGGTTGAATTCTATTCTTGAAGTGTTTGCTTGATATTGTTAACGAACGAAGTTAGTAACTCCTGATGATAAGGGGGCTTCCCGTTATCTTTGCACGATGCACTATCCATTTGAAACAGTCGAGAGGCGCTGGCAGGAGCGCTGGGCCGAGCAGGGACTGTATAAGGTCGACCCTAATTCGACAAAACCAAAGTATTACGTTCTTGACATGTTTCCGTATCCGTCGGGCGCTGGGCTGCACATGGGTCACCCGGAAGGTTACACCGCAACCGACATTGTAAGCCGTTTTAAGCGGATGTCGGGTTTCAACGTTTTGCATCCAATGGGATTCGATGCGTTTGGTTTGCCCACTGAGCGTTATAGTATGACTACAGGGATTCATCCGGCTGTGGCCACCGCGCAGAATGTTGAAACGTACACGCGACAACTAAATATGTTTGGGTTTGATTATGATTGGACGCGAGTTGTAAATACCACGAAGCCAGAATATTACAAGTGGACGCAATGGATGTTCCTGAAAATTTACAATTCATGGTACGATGATGCCGCACAACGTGCACGTCCAATACATGAATTGCCAATTCCAAGTATGCTTACAACTGAGGTTGAGATTGAAGCATACAAGGACCAACATCGCTTAGCCTTCATAGCACATAGTCCGGTGAATTGGTGCGAAGCGCTTGGTACGGTGTTGGCAAACGAGGAGGTTGATGAGTGGAAAGAGAAGGGCTACACAGTTGAACGACGCCAGATGCGACAGTGGATGTTGCGAATTACGGCGTACGCAGATAGACTGTTAACAGATCTTGAAACAGTAGATTGGCCTAGCTCCACAAAAGATATGCAGCGTCATTGGATTGGAAAAAGTCAGGGCGCAGTAATTCACTTTGCCTTGCCTAACTCAACCAACACGATCGAAGTTTTTACCACGCGTCCCGACACGTTGTTTGGTGCAACCTACATGGTACTTGCTCCCGAACATCCGCTTGTGGATACGCTTACTACCACCGACGCATTCAAGCACACGGTGCAGGAATATATTCAGGCTGCTTCGTTGAAGAGCGATTTGGAACGCACTGAATTGAACAAGGAAAAAACCGGAGTTTTCATTGGCAGTTACGCCGTGAATCCCGCTACCGGCGAGCAGGTGCAGGTGTGGATTGCAGATTACGTGTTGGCGCATTACGGCACCGGTGCAATTATGGCTGTGCCCGGACACGATGCCCGCGATTTTGATTTTGCCACAGAATATTCGCTTCCAATTGTTCGCGTTGTTACGCACGAAGGCAGCGAACCAGAAAGCCCCTTGCCGCAAGTGCAATATGGGGTTAGCGTGAATTCGGAAAATTCTGAGATTTCGTTGAACGGTTTGAGTACCAAGGACGCTCAAGAAAATATTATTACTTGGATTTCTGGTAAGGGGCTTGGTAGCCGCAAGATTCAGTTTCGGTTGCGTGACTGGCTTTTTTCGCGTCAGAGGTATTGGGGTGAGCCAATTCCAATAATGTTTTTTGAAGACGGCACAAAACGCTGTTTGGATGAAGATGAGCTGCCTTTGGTGTTACCTGAAGTTAGTGAGTACAAACCCGCAGGCACGGGCGAATCTCCTCTTGCAACAGTTGATAGTTGGGTGAATTTTGTTGACACAAAAACAGGCAAGCAAGCGCGATTTGAAACCAACACTATGCCGCAGTGGGCTGGATCGTGTTGGTATTATTTGCGCTACTGCGATCCGCACAATAATGAGATATTTTGTTCTGAAAATGCAGAAGAGTACTGGATGGGTAGGCAAGGTGTAGACCTCTATGTTGGCGGCGGTGAACACGCGGTGTTGCATTTATTGTACGCGAGGTTTTGGCACAAAGTATTGTTTGATTATGGTTTGGTGAAAAGTTCGGAACCGTTTCATAAACTGTTTCATCAGGGATTGATTTTGGGGACAGATGGACGCAAGATGAGTAAGTCATTGGGAAATTCCGTGAACCCCGATATTGCGGTTGCTGAGTTTGGTGCCGATGCATTGCGTTTGTATGAAATGTTCATGGGTCCGTTGGAAGCCTCGAAGCCATGGAACACCAACGGTGTTGAAGGCATCTCTCGATTTCTTGACCGGGTATGGCGCTTGGTAGTAGGTGAGGATGGAGAGGTTTCTGCAGCGCTTCAAAACATCGAGTGCACGCCCGAGCAAGACAGAGTTCTGCACTACACAATCAAGAAAACCGCCGAAGATATCGAGGCATTGAGCCTGAACACAAGTGTTGCGCAGTTTATGATATTTGTAAATGAATTTACTACTGCTGCAGTGCGTCCACGCCTGGCCGTTGAGGCCTTCTTGCAGTGCTTGGCTCCATTTGCACCACACATTACAGCGGAGTTATGGAACAGATTGGGCTATACGGAGTCCATCCATGTTAGTGCGTTTCCAAGTTACGACGAAGCAAAACTTACATTAGATAATGTTGAGATTGTAGTTCAGGTAAACTCAAAAATTCGCGGCAAGGTTTTGGTGTCAACTACGGCCACAAACGAAGAGATGGAAAGTGAAGCACGTGCCGACGCAAGTGTTATAAAGCACATTGGCGAACAACAAGTTCGGAAAGTAATCGTGGTGCCTGGTAAACTTGTCAACTTTATTGTTGGTTAATTCAGAAGGTAAAAGATTGAAGGCTGAAGTTAAAGGAATGAAGGTTCAACTAAGATATTTGGTGTTGGTCATATTAATGATGGCCACTTCGAAGGTAGCTTCCGCTCAGAATTTGAATTTCAAGGGTCCGTTCGATGCTGGGAAGTTGCCGTTGACGGGCTTGGATGAAACATCGGGCGTGGTGGCGTCGCAACAGAACGTCAACGTTTTGTGGACACATAACGACTCAGGAGATGGTCCTTTTGTGTACGGAATTTCAATCCAAGCAGAAGTGCTGTGCACGCTTAAGATCGAGAATGTTACAAATCGGGATTGGGAGGATATTGCGTATGGACCGGGTCCGAAGGCTGGGGCGAATTACTTGTATGTGAGCGAAACGGGCGACAACGAAGCTAAAGCTCCGAGTGTATTTGTGTACAGAGTGGAAGAGCCCCTTATAGGAGGCAGAGAAAATATTACAGTTAAGGCTGATAAATTAGAATTTGTATATCCGGATGGTCCGAGGGATGCCGAGGCGTTGATTGTTGATCCTCTAACGCTGGACATTTACATCATCACCAAACGCGAGCGAAAATCTCGAATCTACATGGCGAAAGCGCCGCACAGTGAAGGGATGAAACGCACGCTAGTTTTTGTGGGTGAATTATCGATACCACTGATTACAGCGAGCGACATTTCGGCCAAAGGTGACGAGATACTTTTAAAGGACTATGCCTACGTTTACTATTGGAAGAGAAACGAAACCGAGCCGCTTTCAACTACCTTGAAAAGAACTCCGACAAAACTTCCGTATATGCCCGAGCCTCAGGGCGAAGCCATCTGCTTTAGCGCAAAAGCAGACGGCTACTTTACCTTGAGCGAACGCGAGGATACATCTTTCGTGACGCATTTGTATACGTATCCGAAATTCAAGAGCCGGAAAGAATTAAATCAAATTCAAGACGTGGGACGTCCCTCGATTTCAATTACGCCTTCCCGCGACACGCCGGGAATATTTGACCTGCGTTATTCAATTCCAGCAATTAGCAGAATTCGAATTAGCCTACACAATGCCTTCATGTACAAGATTGAAGACATCGAAAAGGACACTCGCGAGGCAGGTGTACAAGAACGAGAAATTGATCTTATTGACAAGCCCGATGGACTTTACATTGTGATTCTTCGGACTGATGAATCCTATACTGCTATTCCAGTAGAAGTTAAACACTAATAAAGGTCAAACACTAGCGGTTGCAACTCTATGATCAACTCGATGCCAGATTGAGAGTGTGAACGTTAGTAGCACGCCGAATAAAATTGCGCAAGTAAGTAATGCAGTGTTTAGTGACGTTGCATCTGAGACAAAACCAATAGCGGGTCCTACAATTACAAACACAAGTCGAACTCCAAGTTGCCTAACACTCAGTACGGTTGCACGCTCATGAGATTCAACTTCAACATTTAATGCAGTTGTGAAGACCGGATTACTGATGCCGCGAGCAACGTAGAACGCCAAGAATATCGGTATTACAACCCAAGACGTAACTATTCCACCGGCTACATACGCTATAACTACACCACAGCTTAGCGCAGTCACTATTTGAACGTTTGTGAAACGCGCTGTTAGCTTGTGTGCAAACGAAGCGGAGAACCCCACTACTAACATGAAGAGTGTCCACACTGTGCCGAACATCCAGAGTGGCACTTCGGCCTTCAACATATAAGGCTGAAGCAACCAAACGAACGACAAAGTAGAAGCACCCAGCATTGCCGAACTAGCTAGCATCCATCGTAATGATTTGTTCGTCACGAGCACGCGTTTCGCAATCGAAAACACCTCAGCAAACGATGCTGATCGGCCAATTCTACGATGTTCTTGTGGCTCCCTCAGCATGAATGAAATTGGGATTAATAAAGTCATCACTGCAGCCTGTGCAACAATCGGCGTCTTAAGTGATATGACAGCCAACAGACCACCTATCACGCCCGAGGCTGCCTCGGCATAGTGTCCGTACGCCAACTGGCGTCCCTCTTCTCGCACTCCTCGAGTTGTGTTCCCCATTTCCAACAGGGTATCGTATAGCATAGCAGAGTCTGTTCCCGACACAAACGCTGCGCCTACGCCAAGGACAAGTTCGGCAATAAGGAAACCACTAAAAGTGTTGACAAAACAGTAAACCACAAAGCCCCCTACAATGAGAAACGAGCCAATGATGAGCGTGCGGCGACGGCCAAGAACGTCGGAAAAGTATCCGCTTGGAATCTCGATCAACACCATGGTTGCGCTGAAAATTGCTTGCAGTAGCATTACATCGTGCATGGTCATACCGCAACTTTTGTAATACACCACGATAATTGGGATCATCAGCATAAAAAATTCGACTGATCTCAAAGCGCGCAAAAGGTATATGTTGCGTTGAAGTAGTTGTTGTCTGGCTTCGTCCATAAATTAGTCCACAAATAAAAAAGCGATCTGGAATTTTTCCGGACCGCTTTGCAACAAATTCGAAATGCTTTTTTACATAATTAGGTCACGTTGGTATCCTTATTGACACAGAAAATCTCGGGATTCACACAGAAAATCACGGGCATATCCACGGCAATCGTGGATGCGCATAATGTTGTTTCAATATGTAGCCAAACGTGTTTCATTCAAATAATGAGCAAGTAAATATCATGCCACTTTTGATCCGATTCAATGAATATTTTTTCACTCGCATACTTCTGACGTTTGCGTTTGTGTCAATGGGGGGAGCCTTTCCAGCGGATGTAATGGCGCAACTACAGGTTGATCCAATACAAAAGCGGCTCAACGAAGTCTGTGATTTTTTGTCCACCGGGAAGCTGGAATATGCTACGATACTTTCTGCAGATTTCCGCTCGAAAGTAACGGAGGAGCAATTGCAATCAGTAGTACAGGCTATTGGTACGCAGTGTGGAGCCTGCACGGGAATCAAGATTACTTCAAAGATTTCCGAGTTTGCTGTGAAGGCCAACGCTACTACAAAAAATAATTTCGTAATACCAATTACACTCTCGGTCTAGTCGAACCCTCCGCATTTGATAAATGGATTTTTTATCGCACCGCCGCAAAAACAAACTGCTTCGCTCGACGAAATTGTGAATGATGTTAAGGGGCTAGGTGGTTCGTCGTCTATTCAGGTAGAAAATCAGACCACTGGACAAGTGGTTGCGAGTTACAATTCCACAAAGCCCCTTCCCATTGGATCGACATTCAAACTATACGTGCTTGGCACGTTGTGCGATAGGATAACAAAGGGGAAATCAAAATGGACCGATGTAGTATATCTGGATAGCAGCAAATATTCGTTGCCATCGGGTGAGTTACAAAAGTGGCCGCACGGATCACCTGTTACGTTGCATACGCTTGCAGCGCTGATGATTTCTAAAAGTGACAACACGGCTACGGATGCGTTGTTGAACTACTTGGGTAAGTATGCGGTGGAGCAATTCCAACAAGTCATGGGAAATACATCGTACAAAATGAATATTCCATTTTTGTCGACCTATGAGATGTTCCGTTTGAAGTTTGGTGGGATTCGCGACAAGGCAAATTCATTTGCTAAAGCTGACAGTACGGAGCGCAGGCGGATTTTAAAACACGTGGTGTGGAATGTAAAGCGATCCAACCTAAATTTTGAAGCTGAGCCCTTCCTACCCGACAGCATTGAGTGGTTTTCATCAACGCAAGATTTGTGCGAAGCAATGAATTGGTTTAGGACAAACGCTGAAGCTCCCGCAGTAAAAACTGCGATGGAGATTATGGGAATCAATCCAGGTACGGAGATAAACACCGATAAGTGGAAAGTGGTGTGCTACAAGGGTGGTTCAGAGACCGGAGTGTTGAACCTCATATACCTGCTCAAGCATAAAAATGGCAATTGGTTTGCAATTTCTGCATCGTGGACCAAGCAAGATTCATCGGTAGAAACTTTGACGTTAATGTCGGCCGTCACTCGCGCAATTCAGCTCCTGGAATAGCCTACGGCTGCACTGCCTATTTTTGCAGATGCTCTGTTTAAAAGGAACGTCGAAACCCGAATGGGTGGTGGTGGCAAACCAACACCACAAAGAAATCTTGATCGACCACGCGCACTGCGAAAAAAAGGCGGCCGGCTTTGCCATAGCTATGATCAATCGCTATCCAGGGCATGCCATGTTGGTTGCGGAGATGGTTGAGCTTTGCAAGGAAGAGATCGACCATTTCGATATGGTGAACAAGGAGTTAGTCAGGCGAGGGATTAAACTCACTTCCGACAAAGGCACGGTGTATGTACAGGAATTGAAAAAGCACGTGCGCACTTCCGAGCCTGAACGACTACTTGATTTGCTAGTAGTTGGTGCATTTATAGAAGCACGGAGCTGCGAGCGATTTTCTATCTTGTCGAAGCATGTCACCGATCCAATTTTAAAGGATCTGTACACGAGTTTGTTGGCTTCGGAGGCCGGACACTATACTATGTACACCAACCTGGCGCGCGAATACTTTCCGTTGGAAAAAGTTAAACAGCGGATTAGTGAGTTTGCCGACATCGAACAAGAAATTATTGACACTCGTACCAACCTTCCCACCATGCACGGATGAGTAGCAACATCGTATTTATGGGAACACCGGATTTTGCTGTGCCTGCACTTCAGCAGCTGCACGCGGAGTTTGGAGTTGGCACCGTAGTTACCGTCCCCGATAAGCCCAAAGGCAGGGGGCTTTCCCTGCAAAAATCGGCAGTGAGGATTGCCGCCGAACAACTTGGCATTTCGAATATTTTGACGCCCACCTCTCTCCGCGACGCCGAATTTGAAACTCAAATCAAACACATAGCCCCCTCCATTATATGTGTTATTGCTTTTCGGATACTCCCAAAAAACATTTACTCCGTTGCAACCCAGGGCGCGTTTAACGTGCACGCATCATTGCTGCCAAGATTTCGCGGCGCAGCGCCAATTAATCACGCCATTATGCGGGGTGAAAAAAAATCAGGTGTCACATCGTTTTTGTTGAACGATGTTGTTGATACCGGGAACATCCTGGGTCAAATCGAAATAGACATCCCCCAATTCTGCACAGCCGGCGAGCTGTATGAGCTACTAAAGCCATTGGCTGCCGATTGCGCTGTAGATACGTGCAAGGCTTTGTTAGGGGGCTATGCAGCACCATTAGTGCAGACCGATGAATTGGCCACACCTGCCAAGAAGATTTTTCGCGACGAGTGTAAAATCGATTTGGGTCAACCCGCTTCGGATACTGTTAATTTTGTTCATGGTGTATCGCCGGTGCCCTGCGCTTGGACTACATGGCAGGGACAGGTTTTGAAGATTTTTCGATGCCTTCCTTCGGGTATTCTGTGCCCGGTGAATGAATTTCGAATAATCGACAATACCTTTGTAATTGGCTGTTCCGACGGAGCTATTCAATTAACAGAGATTCAGCTGCCAGGAAAACAGCGCGTAAAGGTTGATCAATTCTTACATGGCTATCGAGGTCCAATGTCGGGACCGATTTCATGATTACACTTAAAGATTTTGTTCGTGAGGAAAAGTTTTTCGTCATCGCTCATCGTGGTGACTCAGGAAGCGCGCCCGAGAATACTCTAGCTGCGATAAACCTTGCTATTGCTTCGGGTGTAAAAATGATCGAGATTGATGTTCAACTCACGTCAGACAAGCAACTCGTAGTTTTTCATGACTCAGTTTTAGGTAGAACTTCTAACGGACATGGTTTTGTGAAAAACTTTACTCTAGAACAACTTTTAAAATTGGATGCCGGTTCGTGGTTTAACTCTTCGTTTGCTGGCGAGAAAATTCCCATGTTGTTGGATGTGTTGAACGCAGCGCGAGGTCGTGTATATCTCAATATTGAGATAAAGCCTGCTGCCAACGATCCATCTAGTTACGAATCAATAGAAATGCTGATTAAGGCTATTGAAGATTTCGGCATGGCCGCTTTTGTAGTTTTTGCTTCATTCGATCACGCAGTGTTGAAACATATAAAAGAGATAAAACGCTATCTCCACACTTGCGCACTGAATGTGCCCGGTGACAGTCGATTGCCGAGTGAGATTGTGAATGCTTGTGGTGCAGATGCGTATGGGTGTTCCGTGCAGGAATTGACGGAGAAGCGTGCTGAAAATATTCGGCGGCACAGAATTCCGTGGGGTGTGTATACCGTGAACACTAATGAGGATCTAGCTATCACTTTGAAGTACGGTGTGCAGGCCGCGGTAACAAATTTTCCTTCGGCAGTTATGAAGGAGTACAGTCGTCGTGAAAAATGAACTTGTTTTTCTTCCTTCACTAATCTTTCCTACGTATCAGACACGCATTTCAAACGATGATATGGGAACCAGGATTTATGATGAAGTTCGAAAGAAACTTGTGGCTCTCACTCCGGAGGAATGGGTACGCCAGCACTGCATACATTGGTTTGTAAGTCAAGGCTACCCACTAAGCCGATGCTCCGTTGAACGTACTATTTCGAAAACGGGAATGCGCTTCGATGTGTTGTGGTTGGATGCGAACCTGCATCCGTTTATGCTTATCGAATGCAAAGCACCAAACGTAAAGGTCTCCGACCATACATTGCGTCAGTCAGGTTGGTATAACCTAACCCTTCGAGCCCCCTACATGTTTCTCACCAACGGACGCGAAGCCCACTGCGCCAAAATTACGCGCGACGGATACGTGGACATTATTCCCGACATACCTAAATACCCTATGCAGTCAACATGACAATTGAACTTCAATCCCCGTTAGACATGCACGTACATTTTAGGCAGGATGCAATGCTGCGAAATGTTGCTCCCCTGACGGCCAAGCACTTCGCGGGCGCCGTAGTTATGCCGAACTTGGTTTCCCCCATCGATTCACTGGAACGTCTTCTGTGGTACACTGATCAAGTGAAGCAGGCTACCGAAGGTGAATTGTTTGATCCATATATGACGCTGTTTTTCCGCGACTATACGAGGGAAGAATTAGTTGCTGCCAAACCACAAATTATTGGTATCAAGCTTTATCCCGCCGGTGCAACAACAAATAGTGATCGAGGAGTGAGTCAAATTCATACAATGTTTGGCGTGCTAGCGTTGATGGAGGAACTTGATATTCCCCTACTAGTGCATGGTGAATCGAACGGATTCGTAATGGATCGCGAAAAGGAATTCCAAGTTGTGTATCGGGAAATTGCAAGCACGTTTCCAAAGCTTCGAATTGTTATGGAACACATTACCACTGCCGAAGCCATTGGCCTACTTGATGAATATTCCAATTTATACGCCACCGTAACCCCACATCATTTACTCCTCACTCTGGATGATGTTGTAGGGGGCTTAATGGATCCGCACCTGTTTTGCAAACCAATTGCCAAGCGACCGGAAGATCGCCAAGCATTGCTGACAGCCGCTCTCAATGCTCATCCCAAGCTCATGCATGGTAGCGATTCTGCACCTCATCCAATCACCAGCAAGGAGTGTCCGGGGTGCGCCGCCGGAATTTTCACTGCCCCCATCATTTTGTCTTTATTGGCGGAACTGTTCGAGAAACACAACGCTTTAGATAAGCTACAGTCATTTGTGTCGAACAATGCAGTACGTATCTACCGCCTCTCTCCCCCGCCAAAAACTGTGGTCCTTACCAAATCACCAATGGTGATTCCAGCCAACTATCATGGGGTGGTACCTATGTGGGCCGGTAAGACTCTTCCATGGTCCATTGCTGATTTCGGATAGTCTTTTAGTTCCATTACACCTTTTGGACTATACTTTTAGGACTACACCTTTTGGACTATCCTTCTAGGACTATACTTTTTGGAATATACTAGTTGTAACATTTCAAGTATGTCCGTAAGTTGCACTATGATTGAAGACAACCCATTTCCAACCTCAACCTTTGTGAAGCAAGAACAATTCTGCGACCGTACAAAGGAGCTGGGACAGCTAAAGCAAGCCCTAAAAGGCGGTTCTCATCATACGATAGTCTCATTGCGTAGGATGGGAAAGACTGCGTTAGTTGATCATTTCATATCTAAATATTCCAAATCTCGCGATGTAGAGTTCCTGAAGATCGACATCCAGGGTACGCAAGGATTTGAAGATTTCAACCAGCTACTAGCTACTGCAATATCTAGATCGTATGTTTCCGCCTCTGGGAAATTAACATCTGCTTTGTCTAGCTTTATCTCTAGGTTTAGAGCTTCGCTATCCGTGGACCCATTAACTCAATTGCCAACAGTTGAATTGGCATTAGGATCTGCTTCACAGAATTCAAGAACGCTCTCAGATTTGGTGGCTGAACTAGAGAAGTCACCTAAGCGCGTAGTACTAGCAATCGACGAAGTACAGCAAATAATTCAGTATCCGGGCACGAACGCCGAGAGTTTGTTACGAAGCGTAATACAGCCTTTACGCAATGTATCTTGTGTTTTTGCTGGAAGCCGAAAGGATATGATGGTCTCTATGTTTTCAGATCATAGGCGGCCATTCTATCACAGTACCGAAATGATGTTTCTGAACCCAATTGACCGAAACACGTACACAAACTTCATTTGCGAACAGTTCTCAAAAACAGGTCGGACTATAACCCTACCCATGGCCGAAATGGTTTACGACGCAATGCGTGGACATACTTTTTATGTGCAGTTGGTTTGTCGCAGAATATGGTCATCCGGTCAGAAAAAGGTCAACACGGAAGCCCATATTCATACGGCACTTATTGAAACGTGTAAAGAATTAGAACAGGAATTCTACACCTACAGGAATCTCTTGCCCTCTGGTCAGTGGGATGTACTTTTAGCCATAGCAAGGCAAGGGTCTATAACATCACCCTCAAGCAAGGACTTTCTTGAGAAACACAAGTTAGGTCTACCGAGTTCTACACTTAAGGCAGTTAAAGCATTACTTGAGAAAGAACTCGTGTACCGAGATGACGAAGGAACCTATTATGCTTATAACCCGCTGTTTACATGGTGGGCAAGTAACTTAACCTAAACAACTCCATGAAAACACTCCACCAATTGATTATCGCGGCGCTCATATTCAATAGTATGGGCTTGTTGCTTGCACAAACTGTGGACTGTCCACAGGAGGGTCGGACAAAATTGGCGCATATTCAAGCGCTGAATCTTAAAAAGAATAGAAGCGATTTTCCGAGAGCCGCAGACATTAATACGGCTGTAGATTTCGCCAAACTGCTCGCCTCAAAAGAGCAGCCCATAGGTTTTGCAGAGGGTCAGGCGGCCACAATTATAGGCTTCGTATCAAACGTTAAAATTGGTGCTTTGGAAACCTGCAATTGCAAGCAGAAAGATCATTGGCTGCGCGACACCCACATCGAGTTGACGTTAGATCCTATGGACGAAGGGAACAAGGAGAAACTCCTAGTTGTAGAAGTTACTCCCAGGTTTCGTGAACAGATGAAGAAACAGGGGTTGGATTGGTCGCAAAAGAATTTGCGTGATGCCTTTATGGGGCGATGGGTATCGGTGACGGGCTGGATATTCTACGACGCAAATCACGACGACGAATCGGCAGGCCATGGCAACACCAACGTCTGGCGAGGTTCCGCGTGGGAACTTCACCCGGTCACTTCTATTCAAATAACGGTACGTCCAAAGTCAGCAGTTCCTAACGCGGTTATTCACGCAACCACAAAGCCCCCTACAGACAATTCAAATGAAGGTCGCTCGGGATCTGGTGAATCCGTTGCAAAACAATGCACCGCGCTAACCCTTAAGGGCACGCGGTGCAGTAGAATGACCACAAATGCGAACAGTAAGTGCTGGCAACACAGCAAGTAAAATGTTAAAGGGGACTAGCCAAACTGACTATTTGATCGTTTGCCATAGCTCCTTGAGCGAACCTAGAGAGCCCATTAGGCCACTTGCCTCGAATGGCATGAAGATAGTTTTGTTTGCGCCCGTTGTCATTTCCTTCAACGCTTCCACGTATCGCATGGCAATGAGGTACTGGGACGGATCGCCGTTGGTAGACGCTACGGCAAGTGCTACTGCCTTCAACGCCTCTGCTTCGGCGTTAGCGACGCGCATTCTAGCTTCGGCTTGACCTTCTGCCACAAGAATTTTCGAGCGTTTTTCACCTTCGGCTCTGTTTATCTCGGCTTCACGCAGACCTTCTGATTCCAGCACGGCTGCTTGCTTGCTAGCGTCGGCCGTTAAAATCGTGGCTCGTCTGTCACGCTCAGCACGCATTTGCTTTTCCATCGCATCAAGAATATCGCGTGGCGGAATAATGTCTTGCAACTCAACTCGATTGACCTTCACGCCCCATTTATGAGTGGCTTCATCTAGGATCAATCTCAGCTTCGTATTAATAGTATCGCGAGATGTAAGCGTTTGATCCAACTCCAAATCGCCAATCACATTACGCAATGTTGTCTGCGTTAACTTTTGGATTGCATCCGGTAGATTTGAAATCTCATACAACGCCTTCATGGGATCAACAACTTGAAAGAACAACAAAGCATTAATCTCAATTGAAACGTTATCACTAGTAATCACACTTTGGCGAGGGAAGTCGTACACCGTCTCGCGCAGGTCAATCCGCTGAGTGCGAGTTATAGCATAATGGTTCTTACCGGAAGGATCCGTCCGAACATATCTCCAATCTATCGGTCGAGGTTTATCGACGAACGGTATAATAATGTTAATTCCGCTGGTCAAGGTTCGATGATACCTTCCCAAACGCTCAATAAGCATCGTCTCAGCCTGCTGGATAACACGAATACCCTTTATCAGAATGATTACAACAAATAGCACTAAAAAGCCTAGTACATACTCCATTTTCAACCCTTCAATAATATTTATTCAACAATTTTCACGATTACATTTGTAGAGTCAACACGCATTATCCTAACAGTTTTGTCAGTTTCTACCGGTTGACCATCTGCACTCAAAGCCCGCCAACTATCGCCATCAACCTGCACTCGACCGGCCTCGGGAGACGCAGGGATCCTTTCTGTAACTCTGGCTATCCTTCCAACTATCGCATCAGTACCCGTGGGTACAGTGGTATCCTTCCCTTTGTACAACATTTTGTGTAAAATTGGGCGTACAGTGAAAAAACTAACTACGCAGGTTATCACAAATACAATTACTTGAACTGTCAAATCACCACCAAGCCATGCCGCAGTTGCCGCAGCAATGGATGCAACACCGAAATTCGCTAACACGAACCCCGGGGTAACAATTTCTAGGATAAAAAGAATGATGGCTGTTACAAGCCACAGTTGGGCATCTGTCATGTGTTCACCATAAAGCTGTGTACGCGGCAAATGGTAGACCGTGCCGCTTTAAAAATTCTGAATAGAGAGTCTTATAATTCCAAACGTTCGGCGAAGTCTTCATTGCTGACTGGTACTCTTCATGCGCTGAGTTCGTTAATCCATATTCTTCGTACATCGAAGCCAACACTAAATGCATTACAGCTTGATCACCATCTTCAAAATCACTCCGAATATCCGCCGCTATAGTGCTCACATCTTTTGCATGCGCATCATCTACCACATATACCGCAGTCTCATCTGACGGCTTGTCCGGCACATTGTCTGCAGTAACCGTCCAATAATAAAGCGACGCTGCTTGCAGCTTCAACTCGGTGTTGCTCGTCACGAAAATGGTATCAGCTATCTTTTTGGAAACAACCACATTGTTCAACCTATCGCGGATCTCCAACGTGTACAATCCAGCACCCTTCACTTTATACCACATGAATTGTAGGGGGCCAGGCAGTACGCGAGCATTTCGCGGCATGAAAATCATTGAGGTTGAACCATTTGCGATGTCAGACTTCTGAACTAAGGCCAATCCAAACAATTCATCCGGTGCTCCCACCATTTTTAAAGCAGAGTCTGCAACGCTTACTTCATCCCCTACCGCCCGTTCCACTGCGCCTGTAGTGCGCATGTACGCACGTCGGTTTTCAGAAACAGCCACAGGTTCCTGGACCTCTGTTAGCTCATCTACAATGTAACTAGCGTACTTGCTTGAAGCACTCTTCGACTTCTTCACGGCTGTTGCATCGAGGTCTGACACCTTATACTGTCCATCCTTTTTCAACTCAAAAGTTCTACCATTAATGTGTGCAAGACTCAGATAAGCCCCTTTTCCAATTGTTAACTTATCGGAAGTTTTGAGCTTTGTACCTACCCTAATTTTTTGTCCCGAGGATGCCGTTATACTTCCCCGTGCCGCTAGCACTTTGAACTTCTCTTGAGAGAAAACTCCATGGGTTGCCAAAAGGAAAACTGACGTTATGGCTGCAAATACAATGGTTTTGTATTTATTCATAGTGTGCTCGACTCGTTAATGTCAACAAATCTTGGTTTAGTACGATGGTGTGATTACGAAGATGCGGGTTTCTTTCGGTTTTTCACTCTAGCGATAAACATTAGGATAACTTTTTTCATTGAATCCTGATACAAATCATGCATGGTTCCAAGCAATGCAACGCCAACTAGCGCGGGCGTTAGGGCAAGTTTGTAATCGAACTTATCGAATACGAAAACAATCAGAAATAAAATGATTACCGACTGTGAAAGCTGTATAACAACGGCCACCATATCGTACCACTCATTGTAATTCGTAAAGATGTACGTGAACAACATAACGTTGAGGACGAGAACGATGAACCCAAGAATCAAACTTGAGTTCGTAGACATGCCATCGATGTAGTTGCCAGACAATATCATCGACACGATGTTTGCGTGAATAACCACACCATACATATCCGGATATGACCTGCCGGCGTATCGCTCATTGAGTGGGGTGTAAAAGTTGTCATCGAATGATCGCTGCGAAAGAGTAGGTCCCATAAAGCCTAGCAAAACAATCTTACCACTCATAAAGCCAGCGTCGAAATCTGATTCCATTATTTGATCAACGTCCACACTGTAAAACGAACCTATATTTCCGCAGTAGTTTATTATCTCTCGTCTATCACCCCTAAGCCGCGCCATACCTGCTGCTTCGGGTTTGAATACGTCTGCTATTCTTAACGCAAACGATGGTTCAGTTTTCGATTTTACCTGCTCCTGAAACGACACTTCTCTGCACGTCATAAATGATGCGCCTTGGTCGATAATGAAATTGGCAAATCCTGTCGAGGCGTTTTGCAT
The DNA here is from genome assembly GCA_013204605.1 of Ignavibacteria bacterium. Classification (GTDB taxonomy): domain Bacteria; phylum Bacteroidota; class Ignavibacteria; order Kapaibacteriales; family Kapaibacteriaceae; genus JABMNI01. The sequence goes on along the minus strand of JABMNI010000029.1, from coordinate 49,129 downwards.
AAACATCGGATTGCTGGTTTCTAGTGTGTCGAACTCAGCCGAGGCATCAACTGAACTTTCAGCCCACGCATCTGTTGTACCCTCAAACGACTCCGAAGCAAATGCGGCTTTGCTAACTAGCACCAATTTTTCACAATCAGACATTGCAGATGCTAGCTCAGAGTCCATAAGCGAATCCTTGGGTGCTCTAAAAAATGCATCCACTCCAATTACGGCTGGGGAAGCCCCTTGCACCTTTCGAATAATCTCTGCGATTTCCGATCTGTTTGCATATCCAATATTCACCAGCACAATATTGGTATCGGCCTTAACCTTGGATTCGTCTCGGAATTTCGAGAATACCATGTCGGTAAGATCTACGTCGCCGATGGCCTGCGTAATTGGATTTAGAAAATCGAAATTGCCGGGGACGAAGTAGAAAAGCGCAATCACCCCGCAGGTGAGCGCCGTGATCATCAAATTGTCAAACGACAATAGTATGCGAGTAAGTCGATTCATCAGGCTATCCTAACATCCTTTCATCCATTTATAGGCCGCATTCTTTCGTTCGAATATACAGCACATCGTGCATCGAATGCCGTAGTTTAGGAGCTTATGCAAAAATCAGTACAAAATAATCGGTCTACGTACAATCCAAAGGTCCACGAACTAGCAAATGGCGTGAGAGTGGTTTGCGACACTGTGACGTCGGTAGACTCCTGCGCAGTGGGGGTGTTTGTGGGTACAGGTACTCGTGATGATCCTAAGGGGCTTGGTGGAACAGCCCATTTTGTTGAACATACATCGTTCCGACGGACCACGACAAAAAATTCGAAAGCAATTGCGAGAGAGTTCGAAAATGTTGGTGCCTATGCAAACGCGTATACTACCAAAGAAGAAACTAGCTACTACGTTAGGGCGCTGAGGCAAAGTGTTCCCAAAGTTTTTGCCACACTAGCTGATGTGATTATTAATCCTGTTTTCGACGCTGCCGATGTTGAAAAGGAACGACTAATTATTTCTGAAGAAATTAGAAGCTATGAGGATGAAGCCGAGGAGTTCATACTGGATGCGGCTGAGCAGCAGATTTTTAACGCACATCCATTGGGACTTCCAATTGTTGGTACGCTAAAGTCTGTTTCAAGAATCAGTTCTACTTCTCTGCAAAAATTCCACAAAGCCCACTACAATGCCTCTAACATTGTGGTATGCGCTTCAGGAAACGTGCAACCGCAAGAGTTGATAGAGCTTACTGAAAAATTGTTCTCCGGCTTGCCTCGGTCCAATAAACACGTTAAGAGGTTGTCGCCAAAACGGTTGAAACCATCTGAGTTAATTTTTCACAAGCCATTGCAACAAACTCACATTGCATGGCATACTCAAACAAGCGGTTTTAGGTCGAGGTCGAATTCTAAGTTGATGTTGCTGAATATTATTTTGGGCGACGGAATGATGTCTCGTCTTAACGTAAGAATTCGAGAGGGCAAGGGTCTAGCTTACAACATCTATTCCCAACTGCAAACGTTTTCTGACTGTGGGATTTTCTCCGTGTATGCAGGTACCGAGGTAGCCTCGGCTGGCAAGGCTCAGTTGATGATTGAGCAGGAGTTGAATCGGTTAGCGATGAACGGGGTGACCAGAACAGAACTGGTAAGGGCTAAGGAGCAACTGCGCGCCGGAAAAATTATGAGTCTGGAGTCGCTCTCAGCTCGGTTGTCTATGCTAGGTCGTGGAGTACTTGAAGATGGAAAACCTGAAGACCCGTACAAATTCATTCATGCCGCAGACAAGGTGACGCTAGAAGAGGTGAATGAAATTGCGCGAAAGATTTTACGTTCGGATTCTTGGAGCAAGTGCGTGATAGTCCCTGGCAAAAGTGAGGAGTAATTGTGACGCATTTTACTGATCAACAAGTTGACGCGTTAACGCTCCCGTGCAATCTTTCGGTTCGGGCAAATGCCGGCTCGGGAAAGACAACAATTTTAGCGCATCGGGTAATTCGACTCATTGCCTCGGGTCAGGCTTCGATTTCTGAAATTGTTTGCATAACGTTTACAACTAAGGCAGCGGCCGAAATGCGGCGTCGTATTTATGAGCTGATCAACGACGTTCTGCACGGACGTGCTGATGTAGTTGGGCTTGCCGACGTTTCACGCAATACAGTTGTATCACGGCTGCGAACGGCGCAGGCCGAGCTTGGCACATCTCGCATAAGCACCTTCCACTCGCTGTGCGCTGGTATCATTCGCGACTACGCATTCGACCTTGATCTGCCTCTTGATATTAGAGACATAGAAGAGAGGGAGGCCGACCAATTGCGCCATGAGGCAATCAGAATCGTTGTGCAACGATTGCTCAATAGTGACACAACTTCGCGAAATCGATTTTTAGAGCTGTACGATTTCTTCGATATCGATACTCTTCAAACTACACTTCGCAACATCATAGCTTCGAGAGACACAGTATCGATATTTACCGACCTACTACATTGTAAAACTGATTCAGATGTGATTGCCTTGTCAGATCATTTCCTGCAAGAAGCGGCCGCCATGCAAGTAGTTGATGCTCGGTCTTTGCTTTGGGAACTCAGCTGCGAAATGACCTTGTACCGTAACGCTGTGAGCTCTGAATTACACGCTGCCATAAACACATTGTCAGAATTCATCAACAGCACCAACCCCAACGCCATCCAAGATTTGTCAGTTCTCACAGGAGTATTGTCGTCGGTATCCGCGTTTTATACCAAGACTGGAACGTTCAAAAAGAAATCCAACCCATGGCCCAAAGAATTTCCACTGCCGGATTTGCCCAAGGAATTACTCCCCTTGATAGCGTTGAACCTGCCGGAGTTAATTCAGAGCGAACGAGTCCAAGCAAACACACTCTTCAATTTGGCCACCGTGGTATCTGCGTGCAGTAAGGAGTATTGTAGGCTAAAGTCTGAAGGGGGCGGCATGGATTTCGATGACATGATGTGGTATGCTATAGATTTATTTAAAAGTGAGGGAGCCGGCAACTCATTACGTAGGTCGGTGAAATACTTGATGATTGATGAGTTTCAAGACACCAATCCGATCCAACAATCCTTTGTTCAACACCTCACGGCATCACCCCCTGCCACATCAGTTGGCACTGTAAATCTGTTTATCGTGGGCGACGCAAAGCAAGGAATTTATGGCTTTCGTGATGCTGACATTCGGATTTTTAAGAATACAGAGTCTCTCATTACGGATGCGAACGCTGCTTCGAAACATGAGCACAACGGCATGGTTTTACTACCTCATTCGTTCCGAATGGCTCCAGCCTTGGTAGACAAGTTGAACTATTTCTTCGGACTAGTTTTTTCATCGTCAGGTGAATACGAAGTTGAGTACGAAACTCTGATTGCCGGCAGAAACACGCAGTTTTCAAATGAACTTGGATCTTTTCATTTAGTGCATATTGATCGCAACAACTCTACTGGTGGTGATGCAAGTGGTGGCGCAGGTGGTGGCGCAGGTGGTGGCGCAGGTGATGCCGACGAAGGCGCTGATGCCGATGATACCGACCAAGAATTGAACGATGTAGAGAATGAAATGCAGCACATTGCTGAACTCATTCCTTCAATTGTATCTGGCGAGTCTCAGTATAGGGTTGAATCGAAATCTGATGACGGAGCATTTCTCAGGCCGCCATTGCTTAGCGAGATAGCAATCTTGGTGAGGGATCATAGTGGAATTTCCGCCGCACTCAAGGCGTTGAAAAATGCAGGGATCCCTTGTGAGTCACAAGGATCACGCGACTTCTTCACGCGTCCTGAAGTTGCTGACATTCGAAATTTGCTGTTGTGGTGCAATTCCACCTCGAACAACTTCGCTCTCCTTTCAATTCTCCGCTCACCGTTATTTGGTCTGTTAGATGTGCATGTATTTGCCATTGCTGCTTATGCGGTGAAGGGTCAATCCTATTGGGACGCAATAAATACTTTGCCTCCAGATAGCCCCCTACCAAATGAGGTGCAGCACGCTACCGATTCTTTGCGAAGATTGTTGGCACTTTCAAAGACTTTACCGATCACTCATTTTGTTCAACTCGCACTATCCACATCGAGATGGTTTGACATTCACAATGAAATTGGTGACACGTTTCACGTAATGGCGAACGTTGAAAAAGTTCTCGACATTATTCGGCTGCATACAGAGCGGTACGGATTTACTATGGAGTTGGTAATACAGGCTATCAGTGTACCGCAATTTAATGACAGGGAAACCGAGCGATTGCCAGATGAAGTGGCCGAGGCTGTACGTGTGATGACGATACACGCCTCGAAGGGTTTGGAGTTTCCGGTGGTGATTATGGCTAATCTTAACAAACTTGGCGGTAACGCTAAGTCACTATCATACTCCGAGCATTTTGGCTTTTCATTGGCCATGCCGAAAACTCGATATACCGTTAATGAAACGGGTGAGGGAACGGCTGTTCCATCTACGCTGACATCAAAGTACAATTCGATAGTTCAAGCAGACAAGGAATTGGCAGAAACTCGCAGAGTATTATACGTAGGCGCAACGCGTGCCCAAGACCACTTAATTATTATGAGAACCATTCGCAGAAATAAGAGTGGAGAATTTAGTGCAGTTGTTAAGGGTATTGGTGGACTTCTGAATGGTATTTCAGAAAGTGCCCTAGAAAGATTTGTAGTGGAACTCCCTATGAGTCCAGCCGCCAATTCGTTGTTTCTAACTACCCCGCGCACCATTGTTGACTTAAGCAACACAATTGAATCAAGTAAAATTCCATTTGAAATTTCAGTTTCAAAATTGGTCGAGACTATTTCGGAGAATGTTACTCAATTTTCAGGCGAAGCTCATCTCGAGTCAGGGCAGATACGAAGCAAAAGTATTGGCACTCTAACACACGTGGTGATTGCAGAATTGATTCGTCGAAGCAAGCCCGTTTTGTCCGACGAGATTGAAGCGACAGTCCAATCGGTGTTACGGTTACATAACTTTACTACCACACTCGATGCTGAAGTTGTTAGCACTCTTTCAACCATTATACTCGCCGCATTTGCGGATGCAATTGATAACCAAGAAATCGCATCTTGGCGAGTTGAAGATGAACTAATATCACCGTTCAAATCTACCTTGGTAAGGGGCTTTCCAGATTTGTATTTTGTTAGTGGCAATGCCGCACAATTGTGGGATTGGAAGACGAACACCATTACATCGCCTGAGCAATATGCGATGTTAGTTCGTCACTACAGTATTCAAATGCGGATTTACTCTTGGTTGATTTTTATGAGGTACGCAGAAGTTCATACCGTTCACGCGAGGTTGTTGTTTGCAAATTCTCCGACTTCAGATAACAGAGTTCAAACATTAGTCATCGAACGGAGTGAACTGTCGGAGATTGAAGAGATAATTGAATATGGTGTGACGAACTTCAAACCCTGAGTCAAGTGACGCTCAATCCCGCAGCAATGGCCGAACTCCAGGCCCACTGAAAATTATAGCCTCCCAGCCATCCCGTCACGTCCACCACTTCGCCAATAAAATATAGTCCGGATACTTCTCTACATTCCAGCGTCTTGCTCGACAACTCATCGGTACTCACACCGCCACGCGTTACCTCGGCCTTTTCAAATCCTTCGTTGCCAACCGGTTGCACAACCCACGATTTGAAATTCTCAATGATTTCGAAAAACGCCTTCTTGCCAACGGCATTACATGGCTTGTCGATAGTATTCACGTTGAGCGCACTTATCAACCTGCTTGGTAAATATTCGTTCAATACGGAGCGCACTGTTTTTTTACTCAAGCTAACTTTTTCATATAACTCATCGATTGTATAAGCTGGAAGTATGTCCATGGTAATCGACTGATTAGTAACCAAATACAACGAAGCCTGCAAAATTGCCGGACCACTTAGCCCCCTATGCGTAATCAAAACATTTTCGAGAAACGAAATGTTTCCTACGGTTACGCGAGTTAAAAAACTCTGACCTGCAAGTTCCCCGAACTGTTTCATGAAGGCTTTGCTGCAAAGTAACGGCACGAGCGCAGGCTCAGGTTTTATAATGTTCAGATTGAAATGCTCGGCAATCAAATACCCGGCGTTTGTGGCTCCTAGCGGCGGTATAGAAAGCCCACCGGTTGCTACAACTACGTTCCTGCACTCAAGCGTGCCGGATGTTGTGTTCACGCTATACACGTCAGTTTTTGTGACAGACAAAACGGCTACGCTGTGTTGAATTTGCACCTCATGCTTGTTGCACTCTGCCTCCAGCATGTCGATAATTTGCTGCGCCGAGTTATCGCAAAACAGTTGACCCAAGGTTTTTTCGTGCCAAGCAATTCCGTAACTCTCAACGAGTTGAATAAAATTTTTTGGCTGGTAACGGACTAATGCAGACCTTGCGAAATTCGGATTGTTCGATAAGAAATTCTTATGCGAAACTTCATGGTTAGTAAAGTTGCAACGTCCTCCGCCACTAATGCGGATCTTTTTTCCAGACTTACTATTGTGCTCGAGCACCACAACTTTGAGTCCCCTACTAGCTGCAACGGAGGCGCAGAAGAGACCAGCTGCCCCTGCGCCAAGAACCAAAACATCTATCATTTAACAATGACTAGTTGCGCCGTTGAGGCAAACACGCCACCGTTTATGCGGACAAAATATACACCAGCTGGAATTTCCGCTGTTGTAAATCGTACGGCATACTCGCCACCTGTTAGCGTGATTGAGCCGTTTAAAAATTCGCGAATTGCAACACCCGTTGAGTTGCATAATGTTAGGTGCACGGGAACTGTTTCTTGAATTCGGAACGTAATTGTTGCATCTCCCACAACCGGGTTAGGAGTAATTTCTATTCGTGGAGCACCAGTCGTACTGAATTTCAGAACCGAAATATCGCATTTGCCAGATGTAACAAATGGTGTTGAAACATCCACCGGAACGATGTCGAGGAATTGGAGCGAATCAGACACATAGCCCCTTCCTGATACTTCAATGTTCATACTGTCAACGTCCGGAACCGTAACAGCAAATCGAAGCTTAACAAATGGTCCCGACTGAACGCTGTCTGCTCCTACAACCGCTATCGAAACGTTACCCGGCACTGAGGAGGTCAAACTTGTTTGGGATGGCTTCGCCATAAACGGAATGCTAATAAACTTCAGGGCTCGCGGATTGAACTTTACATCAACATCGAAATTCAATCCATTCAACCAATACGTTTGGTTGTTATAGAAGGCCGACACATCCTTTTCAAGCATAATTGGAATCTCGATGGTATCGCCGATGGCTCCGCCTAACGTATCAGGAACCCAAAATACTTTTCTGGCGGCGACAGAAACATCCAATTCAGGAGCATAGCCATATCCGGTGACAACTGTTGTATCGCGGGTTTCGCACGGTCTAAGACTTACTGCAATTACCGAAGTGTCTATTCCACGTTCGGCTCGTGGGCAAAAACGAATTGTTACAATTGCTGAATCACCGGGTCGGATGCTATCGCCCATTGCTGGCACCGAGCTTACAATTGACGTGTATATAGGAAGATCTAAAAGATTGTCGACCGTGTTTCCGATGTCGCCAGTATTAATGATTGTTAGCGTTTTGTCTGCACAGTCAAGAATTCGAACGCTATCATAGGCTACCGGACCTGCATAGGTGATTTCGGACTTGTAAGCAAGCACGCGGCCCTTGTCGCCGGTTGCAATTAGCTTATACAGAATCACATCTTCAGTATCGAAATCAATACTATCAACTGTAAGTCTACTATCGACTCTGTTGTTTGCGACGGTTACAAACCTCATAACACAGAACGACCCGATAGAATCGATTCCACAAAAATTCTTTAACGTTACTTTCAGGCCACCGTATAGCGAAGGCTCCGAAAAAATAGACGGTGTGAATTTTATCCCGCCGGTTTTGGAAACACACGAGTTGTTTAGAATGTCGGATTGAATATCTAACAGTCGTAACTGAGTAGAATCAAAATCTACTCGCATAAACACATCCACTACCGAGGCATCGATGTAGATGGAAGAGTAAAGCGGAACGATTAGCGTGTCGCACGAAACCATTCCAAACGTATCAGGAAGAACACGAGCAGGGTCGAAAGAAAAAGCTAGTCCACGCGGAAGCGCAAAGCCTGCACCTTTAACTAAAACCGTGGTGTCGCGTCCGGCGCATGGTTTACTGTAATAAATTACAAGTCGGGCTTGATAATTTCGAGGGGCGCGTGGACGCTGTCTAATTTCAATTCTTACTGAATCTCCTGGCTTGATGATAATTGGAAACACTGTGGGATTGATCACAAAAAACACTCGCTCATCGAGTTCGAATCCCAGTGAGTCGATAACTACAGTGTCTTGAGTCGGATTCAGTTGATACCCTGGAATTTTCAACGTCACAAACTGGGGCGTTGGACTAATCACATCAATCACACCCGGTGCAAATTGAACTAAGGCCGGAGTTGGTCTGAACGTTAGCGAGCGTTTACCAAACAAATACGTTTCAAGCGCCTTGCTCCACTGCGAGCCTTTGGCCTTCACGTGTAGTTTTGCGCGCACTTCGGCTTGTGCAGGATCAGCCGGGGTGTTAGGACAGAATTTAATGTAGACGGTATCTCGTTCCCCAGGAGGAATTTTGTAAGGGAGCATTCCAGTTGGAGAATACTTCGAAGTCCAAGAATAGAACTGCGGTTTTCCGCCCGGAACTCCAGCCGAATCAACCCAAATAGAGTCGACCGTCATGTCGAACACCAATGAAGCATTCAGCATTTCGATTGTTCGCACTTGGCATTCACACGGACGTAGGTACCCAAAGTTTACCAAACTCAATGCACTCTCAAGTTCTACGATTATTCCTCTGCCGTTCAACTTTCCTACACCCTTAATGCTGCATGGACTACTTGAATACGCAGTTAACTCTGCATCGTATACAACCGAAGCTGTTGGACGAAATTCAACAGTCACACCAATAGTATCTCGCGGCATGAGCATATCTGGCAGTGTCCTACTGATGTTTGTAATAACAAAGCCATTTCCCACCGTTATGCTATCAACTATCACCGGCATCGAAGAAGTGTTTTCCACGATCAACCTCGCCGTCCGAATATCACCGGCCTCAACCGTACCGTAAAAAGTGTTTTGTGTAACAAACAGTTTAGGTGTGGCCGAAGTACCAATTAATTGTACCTGCCAATCCTTACTGTTAGGACCCTTAAAGGCTATAAATGCTCGGTCGGCGCGATCCTGGGTGACATCATTCGGATTGTAATTAACGATAAAACGGGCTGAGTCGCCGGCCTTTATAGAGGTTGAACTCCACGGCAACGGAGGATCGACCACTGAAAATTTCCCACTCGGATTTATAAAATTCAAATTTGTTATGGTTTGATCACCTGGCGTAATATTCACGATATAAACAGTGTCATCGCGATTCCCGCAGGCAATAACATTCTCGGTTTCCATTACAAGCGGAGAGAATCTAAACGTTTGCAAGATGCCCTTTCCGCGTAGCGGAATACATGCTACCGTATAGCAGCGAGTTTCGAACAGACACAATTTGTCATTGTACGTCAAAGAATCAATAGGCCGGAACGTAACCGGTATTGAAACAGAATCACGAGGGCGGATGCTTCGTCCGGTACCTGCTAAGAGAGTAAACGCATCGCCATTCTCCACATATAGTGCGACGTTTAACTGATCGTTATTGGAATTATTTTTAGCAATTACATTAATCGTGCTTTGCTGACCCACAATTACGTTTCCGAAATCGACCAAATCTTTCACGGCCCAGTCAACCTTATTGTCAAGCCCCCTGCCGCGCAAATAAATTTTACGTTCAATGGTGCAGCCTTGAATTCGAGTTTTGATAACAATGCTGTCAAAAACGGCGCCCGGCTGCAATGGCCTAAACCGAACCGCGATTGGCTGGTAACCAGTTTTAGGTTGCATGGTGAATGGCAACGATATTTTGTAGTGTGTGAATGCTGGTGGGACAACGATGTCTTCAATAATCAACGGTGTCAACGTGAGGTTCTGCCACGTGTAATACTGCGACGAGCTTAATTGTCCGGGGCACGTAGGTTGAAAATTAAACGTGTCAACTCTAGCTGCTCCACTTGAGCTTCGTATTGAAATTACTTCTTGAGTGCGTCCGGTAAGTGCCACAATTGTAGGCGCATTCTGGCACTGATCATCGGAATAAATTCGAAGCGTGTCGAGATAGTCATTCGTGGTGTCGCGAACAAAACTTCGAATTACTATGGTTGTGCACTGACCCGATGTGAGTTGAAATGGGAACGTCAAATTAACAGCTCTGAATCCCAACGGGTTGTTGCTACGAATGTCATTAATGGTAACGGTGCGAGGTTTACCAATCTTGTCGGAGGTATTACATATTACTAACGTCGAATCGATGCTCGAATATTCCTTGCAACCAACATACAGCGTGTCGAATACAATTTTATTGCGCGATATTCCTACTTCGGTTGTGCGGTTAAGGTTGAGTTTTATCAACGTGTTCGGCAGGCCGCATCTGTTAACAGGTAGGATTTGCAACGTTTCTAAAAAACCACCAACAATTGTACCGCGGTACGTTACCGTTATAGAAAACGATTGCCCCGGTGTGAGATTTACTGTAGTAGGAGTAACCGTAAACAAGCCGGCTTCTGGACCAAGCATTCTAAAAGTTGCCGAGTTACCACACGGCATAGTGTCGGTAACAATAAACGACCACGACTTCACGCTATCGCATTGAATCTCATCCGTAATAACTCCAGGCGTAACCGTCATTGACCGCGGTGCTACCCTGTCCGATTTTTGGTTCGAAATTTCAGATCGCATGAGTCCGGAGTACCCTTTCCCGGTTGCATCGCACATGATGTTCTTGTTACCCACGGCTTCGTTGCAACGGTAGTACACGCGCAATCCGGCCTCGTTTCCATTCAACGACAAATCTTTCTGACATAATATCTGCGTGGCGGTTAACGCTACATTCCAAATTCGAACTTCATCCATCATTCCGCGAAACGTGCGAAAAACACTACCGCTATCAGACAAACCATTCGTGCTACCAATCAAGGTGGAAAGGCTTGATTTGTCAAGGGGCTTAAGGTAACTCACGGGATAGGCGGGGTTAGAAACGGGTCCGCCAACCAACTGACCATCAATATATATGGACACACTAGAGGTACTTCCATCAAACACCGCAGCGAGGTGCACCCATTTACCATAAATGAAAGAAGCCGGTGCTAATACAATCGTGTTATCAGCCCCCTTCAAAACAGAATTGTCTGGATTTACTTCAAAACACAACCTGTCACTCTGATCGATGTAGAAGGCGAAAACGTCGTTGGCATCGGAGTTTGGACCCCACAGACCCGCCAAAAATTGCTTCATGCCTGCTTGGCGTTCAGTTTTAACCCACATTTCCACTGTCAATGCTTTTTGCAGAGGTGCCACGGGTGCACCCTGTATCTCAACGAAGTGCGCCTTATTCCCGGAATTCGCAGTGAAAGAGATTGCATTATAAATGCAGTCTTTGCGGGCATCACATGCTGCTGGGAACTGCGCGCTGGCAGCGTTACTCAGCAAGAATAATAGCAATCCGTAAAAAGCGTAGCTCAAAACGCGCATGAGATCCTGTGTTTTGTGGTTACGTGAATAACCGCTGTGTGCCTGCGGAGTTACAGGCAAATGCGTATTTAAATATACGGAGACCAAATTGAATAAAAACGATAAATATTCACTCCCGCTTGCATAATTTGAAAACTTTCTAAATGTCAACTACTTCTCGGGTTTATTATGCGCTTAGTAATTCTAATTGTATTGGTTCTCTGCACGTGCAGCATATCCAAAATTTTCGCACAGACTACCAAAGATTTTGCCGTACTGGCGTCGGCCGTCGTACAGAAAAGCCCCCTACCGACCATTCAGTTAAAGTGGGACAAGCACCCGAATCAAACTTCAATGTTGATTTGGAGAAAGAAAAAGAGTGAATCTGTTTTTGCAAGCAATCCAAATGTAACGTTGGACAGCAATGCTGTGACTTGGACTGATTCTGCGGTAGTTTCGGGTGAGAGTTACGAGTACCGTCTGATCCGCGATATTGTGAAAGTGGTTGGAACAGATACAAATACCGGCAATCCTATCTATGCGCATGTATGGGGCTTTGGGTTTGTTTGGAGCGGAATAGAAGCTGCCCCGGCCTATAGAGGAACAGTTTTGGTGTTGGTGGATACTACCATGGTTGGGCCACTCGCTAAGGAATTGGCCACATTCACAGAAGATTTGGAGTCTGACGGATGGACCGTACGAATGGAGTCTTGCGACCGTGCAGAGAATTTCAATGCGGCTGCGGTAGGACGGGTAAGGCAGCAAATAAAGAACGCTCGTTCTGCAACCAAAAATGACCTTAATACGGTGGTGCTTGTTGGCCGCGTGCCAGTGCCTTACAGTGGGAACATTGCACCCGATGGCCATGGAGATCATGTGGGTGCTTGGCCGGCCGATGGGATTTACGGCGACGTTTTCGGAACGTATACAGATGCGTCTATTAACGCTCGCAATGCTTCACGTCCGGCGAACGAAAACCTGCCTGACGATGGGAAATTCGACCAATCTTTTTTTGCATCAAATGTGGTTGTAGCCGTGGGACGAATAGATATGTACAACTTGCCAGTTTTTCCTAGCACCGAACTCGATTTACTTAAAAGATATTTCGACAAGAATCATGCGTTTCGCATTGCGCAATACGGCGTGAAAATGGGCGGAATAATCGACGATAATTTTGGTGGTTACGGCGACAGATTCGCAGCTTCGGGCTGGCGTTCTTTCAGTGTGTTTGGTGGTGATACGGCGGTAAAGGCTGGCGACTTTCTTACTTCTGTTGCGGGGCCTGAGACTATTTTGTTCAATTATGGTTGCGATGGTGGGACAGACACTTCTGCAGGAGGAGTTGCAACATCTAGCCAATTGGCTAGCAAGCAAATATTCTCCGTATTCACTACATTATTCGGCAGTTACCACGGCGACTACAACACACAAAACAATTTAATGCGCAGTGCTTTAGCTACTCAACCACGCGCGCTCACGTGTTCTTGGAGTGGACGTCCGCATTGGTACATCCATCACATGGGCTTAGGTGAGACCTACGGTTATTCAACATTGATTTCTCAGAACAATTCTAGCATAATGAATAGTGCTTTGGGAACGTATGCGCCAAACGTCACGTTCAATGGCACGAGCGGATCGCTAGTATCAATTGGAGACCGTGGAGTGCACATCGCACTGCTAGGTGATCCTACGCTCCGAGCGGTGATGAAGCCCATCGCACCTGTAGCAACCCTCTCGGCCTCATACCTTTTTCCAAACAAGGTAAAGGTTCAGTGGAACCGACCATCTCCCGAAGTAACCGCCTTCATGGTCTACCGCAAACGTGCAACCCAACTAGCATTTCAATTGCTTACTCCTAAGCCAACTACCAACCTAGAAATCACAGATTCATTATTGTACGAAGGGCAAATCACGTACCGCGTGCAGAGCTGCGTATTGCGGACAACCGCGAGCGGCTCGTATTACGATGTAGGTAAAGCTTCCGAAACCGTTGTCACTTCAACCGATCTTGCCGAGCAGGCTAACCAATTCGAATCAACACTCGAGGTTGCCGTTTCTCCAAACCCAATTGCATCGTCCGCTCAAATTCGTGTCACACTCGAACGCCAGGGTCCAATTATTGCCACGTTAATATCGGTAACGGGCTCTGTGGTTTGGCAAATTGAACTTCCAGATTGTGCCGCAGGCAGCCATCTGCTTGGATTCGATACCGAGGACAATACATTGAACATTCCAGTTGGCAGATACATCCTGACTGTTGCATCTGGGCTAGCGAAACGCAACGTGATGATTTCAGTTGTGCGATAAATGTGCCCTTCGCTATGCTCAGGGTGACAGTGAGAATATCAATCAATAATTGTTAAGAAACTTAATAAAATCTGTCGAGTTGTAATTATACAGACCAACATAATGAATTTCAGAAAAAAAGGCGATGCTCTTGTAGAGAATCGCCTTTTTCATTTACCACAACATCAATCAAACTACTTTACTGCTGATTTTTTTTCGTTGGTTCCTTGTTGAAGAATTTCCACAGAAAATAAATCGGTACACCGGCTGCAACAATGTACAATCCGGGCCATGTATAATTTGGTTTTTCTACTAACAGAACGCCGCAAATAAATGTAGCTGCTATAATGTAAATCGCAGGTAGAACGGGATAACCGAACGCTTTGTAAGGACGGTGAACATCGGGACGTTTTTTTCGCAGAACAAATACACCCACAATTGTAGCGATGTAAAAGAGTAACACGGCAAATACTACGTAGTCAAGCAGGTCTCCGTATTGTCCGCTCAAGCACAAAACACTAATCCAAACGGCTTGTATATACAATCCCTTTGCCGGCACGTGTTTATCGTTTAACTCCGAAGCCCCTTTAAAAAATAACTTGTGGGAGGCCATTGCCCAGTAGGCGCGCGCGCCTGAAAGAATTAGTCCGTTGTTGCAGCCAAACGTGCTCACAATTATTAGTAACGCCATAATTGCACCACCTTGCACACCAAACATTACTTCGGCGGCCGCGGTACCAACTCTATCTTGAAGCGCGTAACTCATTCCCCGTTCCACCACTGTCGCTCCCTCGGCCGAACCACCCATGGGTAAAAGAGCTATGTAGGCGAGATTTACCAACAAATAAAGTGAAGTAACGATTAACACGCCAAACAAAAGCGCGCGTGGAATAGATTTTTTAGGGTCCTTCACTTCGGCGGCAACGAAGGTGATGTTATTCCAGGCATCACTCGAAAAAATTGAACCAACCATAGCTACGGCTATCAACGAGGCTATTCCAAACATTCCGGAGGTACCTACTGGCAACGTGGGTAATGCAAGGTTGGCAGTAAACGTTTCCGAGCCAAGACCAATAATAATTCCAATTATCCCCAATCCTACAACCGCAATAACCTTCGTTGAGGTAAAAACATTCTGCACGATTTTGCCAAGAGCCACACCACGAGCGTTGATTATGGTCAGCAGAATTATAGAAGATATTGCAAGCAAATGCGCAGCTGATATTTGCTGTATTCCAATATCAAGTAAAATGTTTTTTTCGGAAAACCACGGTATAAAAACTGCGGTGAACTTTGCGAAGGCCATGGCCACAGCTGCTATTGTGCCCGTTTGAATGACGGTGAATAGCGTCCACCCGTATAGGAACCCTGCTAGAGGTCCAAACGCTTCCCGGAGGTAGACATATTGTCCACCGGCCTCCGGCATCATTCCGGCCAACTCACCATAGGTAAGTGCAGCAATCAATGTTAGAAGTCCGGTTACAACCCATACTGCCATGAGTAGAATTGGATTTTGTACAACACGTGCGATATCGGCACTCACAATAAAAATACCGGATCCTATCATGGACCCGGCAACAATCATCGTGGCGTCGAACGTAGAAAGATGCTTATGAAACATTTCGCCCCTTGCTTAATTCTGGCCTTGTTGAGCTCTAATTTTTGAATGCTTAATTGAATAGGTAAAGTAAATTATCCCACCGATTACTAACCACGCACCAAATCGAAGCATGTGCTCTCGGCCATGTGTTTGGTCGAGGAATAGTGCCATAAGCAATACGCCGCACGAAATTATTCCGGCAATCGGTACAAAAGGAACCCACGGAGTTTTGAAAGGTCGCTCACGTCCCGGTTCTTTCCTACGCAGAATCCAAACAGCAATACACACCATCATAAATGCAAACAAAGTTCCCACAGATGTCATTTCACCAACTAAAGCAATAGGCATAAGGCCGGCGAACAAACTCACCATAATCGCGAAGAGTATGTTTGACTTCCATGGCGTTTTAAAACGAGGATGTGTATCGGAGAAAATTTTAGGAATCAGTCCGTCCTTACTCATGGTATAGAACACCCGAGATTGACCCAAAAGCATAACCAGAATAACAGAAGAGTACCCCGCAATAATGGCCAAATTAATTGCTGGTTTCAACCACGTAAAAGGCGTTGCCGCAATGGCTACGGCTACTGGAGCTGCTGCACCTTTGAACGCAGTGTAAGGAACCATTCCTACCATTACGTAAGAGAACAACACGTATAGAACTGTGCACACGGCCAACGATCCAAGTATCCCTATTGGCATATCTCGCTGCGGATTCTTGGCCTCCTGCGCTGCTGTAGACACTGCATCGAATCCAATGAACGCAAAGAAAACTACTCCTGCGGCTTTGAATATACCTGACCAACCAAAGTGACCGAACGACCCCGTATTTTCAGGTATGAAAGGAACTAGGTTGTCTGAGTTAACAAACATGAAACCCAATCCAATAAAAATAATCACAACGGCAATCTTCAAGAAAACTATTACTGCGTTTGCACGTGCACTCTCTTGAATTCCAATGATGAGAAGTGTTGACATTGCAAATACAATGAACATTGCGGGAAGATTAATGAATCCCGTGACTTCCATCCCGCTTTCTAACTTTATCATTTGCCAGGGACTAGCTATCATCCAGGAAGGAAGATGAATTTGGAAGTATTCCAGAAATTTTACTAGGTAGGCAGACCACGAGATCGCCACCGTGGATGCCCCCACCGCATACTCCAAAACAAGGTCCCACCCGATTACCCACGCAAACATTTCACCAAGCGTAGCATATGAATACGTGTACGCACTACCGGCAATAGGAATCATGGAAGCAAACTCTGCGTAACAAAGCCCAGCAAATGCGCAACCCACTGCAGCAATGATAAACGAAATTGTAACGGCAGGTCCGGCATGATCAGCCGCGGCTATACCCGTTAATGAAAAAAGGCCAGCGCCAATAATTGCTCCTATTCCTAGTGCAACTAACTGCCACGGACCCAACGTTCTTTTTAACTCAGTATCTTCAGAAGCTTCCTTCTGTAACTGCGTAATATCTTTCCTATACTTCAACTCAAATGCCATTCAAGATCCCGTTGTTGGTTTAGTTAACTGAGTACCTACGGCAAAGATAGAACATCCCGTATCTCCTGAGTAGTTTTTTTTTATTGTTCAAATGGGGCGTCGAGAATTTTTTTCGCAATCTGAACATCTTCAATCCGAACTCGTACCTTCACACCTCCAGCCATACCAGATATCGATGGGAGCACATTAACTATTTGCTCGTCTCCAATAAAGGCTTCTACCCCATTCTCTGCCAACACACTAATCAACATGTGCGCTTCGTGCGAGAACGTGGTCTGAGCAATTACAACTAGTTCCTTCTCCATAGCCCCCTACCCCTTTCTTCCAGCATACTTTTGCCGTACGTGTATGTAAAGTGGGAGTGTACCCGCCATCCCAAAAAGCAATGCCATCACCCAATATCGCCAAACGTTTGGAATTGATTTCTTCCTTGCATCCATAGTAATCAAGGCAAGTAAAACGAAGACGGTAAAAAATAGATCGACGGAGAACGCTGTTATTCCAATATTAGAAAAAACCAGACCGCTTGTGGCCGCGGGATCAAACCAAAACAAATAATTACCTGTATCAATCGAGTACTGGAGCATCGGAATCAGCGTTACCGCGTAGCCTAAGAATGCTATTATAAGCCAAATGTATTTCATGCATGTTCCTAAGATGGTGTAGTTTTGTGATCCAAACTACGTAACAAACGATTTACATCATTCTATCCTCAAGGAACCCTTATGGCATTGGCTGTAGGCACTAAAGCACCAAATTTTACACTCGAAGACACAACACGTAAAAAAGTATCACTATCCGATTATCTTGGCAAGAATGTCATTCTTTGCTTTTTTCCTGCTGCGTTTACCGGAGTATGTACGGATGAATTGTGTTCATTTCAGGGGGCTATCCAGCGCTTAAACAACGCAAACGCTGAAGTTTTGGCCATCTCGGCAGATCTGATTTTTTCAAATGGCGCCTTTTCGGCTGCCAACGGACTAACGTTTCCGTTACTCAGTGACTATACACTGGCTACAATTAATGCCTATGGCGTACCATTTGTAAACTTCGCAGGCATTGAGGGTCTGGTCCGTTCCGAGCGCGCAGTTTTTGTAATCGATGCCGAGGGCGTCATTCGTCACGTGCATGTTACTGAAAACCCGGGCGTGGAGCCTGATTACGATGAAATTTTTGCCGCTGTAGAAGCGTTGTAATTGTTGCTATCAAGATTGTAGCTTGATGTTGAATTTGAGGTTATAAAAAACGGCTGCTTACCTGGGTAAGCAGCCGTCTTCCTCTTTATGCTGCATGCCATGCTGCTGGCAGTACATTGCATTTGTCTTTTCCCACCATTGGTGGGCCTATGCTATCCACCATCGGTGGATTTATCTTTCCTTGGTCGGCCATATTTACGCTCGGATTTCTTCTTCATTCCGAGTGTAGTTATCTCATCTGAGTCGTCACCATACTGCGCAATTACCTGGCGCTTTGCTCCCAAAACAATATCGTGAAACTTTGCTTCAGCCAGAATTGCTGCTTCTCTGGCCTTGGCAACCGAAGCCAAAGCTTCCTGTTCCAGTTTCAATGCAGCGTCAACCTTCGTCATCGCTTCCCGTAACCGCTCAGACGTGAACTCAGGGTGGGCAGAATGATAATCTTTGAAAGACAGCACCGCCGAAGCAATTAGCTTGTCTTTCTTGAGGATCCTCTGCGTGACCCGCGTAAGTTTTCGTTTGGCCATATCACGGATTCCCCGAAGCGACCATTAGTTGATTATGCTGCATGCCTAACTGTCTTTCATCAGCACGAATTGTAATTCCAATGCAAACATAAGTGAATAATCAACAAATGGTACTCTGTACCACCAAATTGTTTTACACTACCTCTGCGGCATAAGTCAGTTCCAAGATTTACGAAGAGTCATACACAGGCCGTAAATACTATTCATACCACTGTGTAAAGACATATCAAGGCCGTGTTTAACCTACCTTGCTGCTCTTACTCGTAATCGAAGGGCTCGCATAACAATACTTCGCTTGAGTTATCTAATAATGGGGCTGTGTACCTGTTAAAACCGTACGCTTCATCTTTATCACTGTATGGAATGGCACACCTGAAGTGTCGATGAAAAGCGGGCAACTGCTGCTTACCCCAGCCTCAACGTGAAAATCGGACAAAAAAAAACGTCGGAATAAATCCGGCGTCTTTAAGATTGTTTTGTAAAAAGAGGTTTTACTTTGACGGCTGAGCAGCTTTTACGGCTTCTTGCAGCGAAGCTACAATTTCGCGCCATTTTTCAGCTTCTGCACCTTTTAACTGACCACGTTGCATAAGAGTAAACAGGTTTTGAGCCTGATCTAAACGCATTTCAACAGCGATAGCATCCTCATCCCTTTTTCCACTTTTAGCGGCTGCTTCAGCAGTTTCCGTTAGAATCTTACGAGTATCGAGGTAAGCGTCTACTTCGGTACCACGGATATCCACTCCAGCAATGAACTGCGTTACTGCTTTAACGTCAGCCAATTTCATTTTTGGCTTAATCATAACAGGTTGTTGCGGAGCAGGAGCAAGAGAGCTCTGATTGGTTTGCGCATTTACGGCAGTGCCGCCTATTGCACACATTACAACAATCATCGCCATTAAAAATTTCTGCATGTTCTTTCCGAAAAGTTATTTACTCGATCGAGTTAATGTGAAAATAAAGAGATTGATTGACATTTGAATACGTAATTACCCATCAATTTATTGTCCGGTGTGCGCTTTGTACTCAGCGGCACTCATAAGACCATCCAATTCTCCCGCGTCTGTCATTTCAATTTTCACAAGCCACCCGTCTCCATACGGATCTCTATTCACAATGTCTGGCGCACCATTAATTGGGTTTACTTCGGTTAGTGTTCCACCCACAGGTGCATAAAGGTCTGCAACGGTTTTAACCGCTTCTACCGTTCCGAATGTGTCACCTTGGGCCAAACTAGCCGTAGCGTCAGGAATGTCCACATATACAACATCGCCTAGTTCACCAACCGCATGTTCGGTTAGACCAACAGTGCCAATATTGCCTTCAACTCGGACCCACTCATGATCCTTAGTGTATTTCAGATCCTCAGGTACGTTCATTACTAAGCCTTCCAATCATGTGTGTCTAAATATTTTGTGTCGTAATTACCGGAAATAAAATCTGGGTTGTCCATCATTTTACGGTGAAACGGAATGGTGGTGTGAATACCTTCAATTACAAACTCGTCCAAAGCCCGTTTCATTTTAGAGATACACTCTGTGCGAGTAGGAGCATAGGTGATAAGCTTTGCCACCATACTGTCGTAGTGCGGAGGAATAACGTACCCCTGATAAATATGCGAATCAACCCGAACGCCAGGTCCACCTGGGAAGTTCAACGATTCAATTCTTCCTGGCGAAGGGCGGAAATCATGATACGGATCCTCAGCATTAATTCGGCACTCCATTGCATGTCTAATTGGATCGTGCTGCTTTAAGGAAAGCGTTTCGCCCGAGGCAACACGTAATTGCTCAGCTATCAAATCTACACCCATCATGAGTTCCGTAACTGGGTGTTCAACTTGAATGCGAGTATTCATTTCCATAAAATAAAAATTGAGATGCTTATCAACTAAGAACTCAATTGTACCTGCGCCAACGTAATTCACAGAGGCCGTACCCTTCACAGATGCTTCTCCCATTGCACGCCGCAATTCAGGTGTAAGAATAGGTGATGGACCTTCCTCGATGAGTTTTTGGTGTCGGCGCTGAATTGAGCAATCGCGCTCATTTAAATGGACTATGTTGCCGTGCATATCGGCAAAAACCTGAATTTCAATGTGCCGTGGCTCTTCAATGAATTTTTCGATGTAAATATCACCGTTACCAAACGAAGCTTCAGCCTCTGCTCTAGCATTCGCATAGGCCCTATCGAGTTCGTCAGCTGTCTCAACGAAACGCATTCCCTTGCCACCACCACCTGCAACGGCTTTCACCATGACTGGGAATCCTATTTCATCTGCAACCTTGCGGGCTAGTTCTACTGAGGGCACAATCCCATCTGAACCAGGAACAACTGGCACACCGGCCGCACGCATAGTATCTTTTGCGATAGACTTATTCCCCATTCGAGTAATCGCATCCGGACTGGGACCAACGAAGGTAATGTTACAATCGCCACAAATCTCCGCAAACGTTGCGTTCTCAGCCAAAAAACCGTATCCGGGGTGTATCGCGTCGGCATTAGTAACTTCGGCAGCCGCAATGATAGATGGAACGTTCAGATAAGACAGTTTTCCTTGCGGGGGGCCAATACAAACGGCCTCATCAGCGAATCTTACATGCAAGGATGGCTTATCCGCTTCTGAATACACAGCAACCGTTTTAATACCCAGCTCTTTTGCTGCACGAATTATTCGCAGTGCAATTTCGCCTCTGTTCGCAATAAGCAGCTTTTTAATCATGGTTGCCTTTGATTTAGTCTGCTTTTATTAGGAACATTGGTTGGTTGTATTCCACTGGCTGTGAATTGTCGACAAGAATTCTAACTACGGTTCCAGAAACATCACATTCAATCTCGTTAAGAAGCTTCATTGCTTCAACTATACAAATTGGGTCGCCTGCGTTAACGTGACTTCCAACTTGAACAAACGCGTCGGCATCTGGTGAGGGGGCTCTGTAAAACGTTCCCACAATCGGTGAAAGTACCTTGTGTAGCGCATCGTCGGCAGAAACAGGTATAATTGGCGCCGAAGCAACTACATCAGCCGAGACTCCTGCCAAAGCTGCCGCAGGTGCTTGCTGTTGCATTGGAGACATGTGTTGCGGACTCATCATGTACGTAGGCTGGATTTGTTGAGGAGCGTGCTCGGATACTTTAGCCATGTGCAGGTTTACGCCTTCTTCCTCTATGGAAAGTTCAACAGCACTACTTTCGTCAAAAATCTTCAGCAGTTTACGTAGGTAATTCAGATCCATAATTTTCTCTCAAGTGTTGATTAAACAGGAACCGGAGTGCTTATTAGTTCTTAACGCGATCGAGATAATTTCCTGTCGAAGTTTCAATTCGCACAACATCACCTTCATTAACAAACAATGGTACCATAACGCCGGCACCGGTTTCCACTGTGGCTGACTTCAATGAATTCGTAGCTGTATCACCTTTTAAGCCTGGTTCAGTTTGAGTTATCTCCAAGGATACATGTTGAGGAAGCTGAACTTGGACTACATTTCCTTCTTCATCCGTAGAAATTTGAACTTCCGTGCCTTCTTTCATGAATTTAGCAGAGTCACCAACCATAATGTCCTGCACTGGGATCTGGTCATACGTGGTGGTTTCCATAAACATGAACAACTCACCATCCTGATACAGATACTGGTAGTTATTCGTTTCAACACGCACAAATTCAATAGACTCGCCAGATCTGAAGCGTTCTTCTTTTAGCTTTCCTGTCTTAATTGCGCGCATTTTCACTTGGTAGAAAGCGCGGAGGTTCCCGGGTGTTCTGTGCAGCGATTCAAGAACCACACACAACTCGCCTTGATACCTAATTACCGCCCCTACTCTCAAATCTGCCGTAGTTGACATGATCGCCTTGAAATTAATTTATGGAGGTCCCGACCGGATTTGAACCGATGTACGAGCTTTTGCAGAGCTCTGTATAGCCACTCTACCACGGGACCGAACAGCTACAAATATACGAAAACAGCCCCTTTGGGGGCTGTTTTGAGCCAAAATTCATTGAAAAAGGTGATTATACCTTGGTTATGACCAAATACGCTGGTCCAACGTATCTTTTGCCTTTGGCGCCTTTTCTAAGCGGCGGAGGGTTAATCGGATCGGTCGATGCCGCATTGCGAACTGAAACACGCTGTGCACTTACTCCTGCCTTTATTAAAAAGGCTTTTAATGATGCTCCGCGAGCAGCACTGACTTGCTGTATAGCATCGGCATTCCCATTTTCGTCCGGATAGCACAAAACATCGACGTTTACGCTTGGATTCAAAATCAACATCCTTGCAACTTCATCCATATCCTGTTCAGTTCCAACCTTTAGTGCGGTCTTTTTAAGGTCGAATGGTACGGGTTGCATAGCCATTTTCCGGCCCACTTCCATCGGTCTTACAACAAAGTCCTTCGAAATTTCTGCGTATTTCGATGTCTTAGGAACTTCAATTTTGAACTCCTGCTTCAAATAGCGCGGATCTTCAACCTTAATCAGGTATTGTTCTCCTGAACGTAATCCGGTTACAAGATATCCATCATGCGCATTTGCCGTGTGAGACTGTCCAACTTTCTTTCCCGTAGCATCATACAATGCATAATGAGCCTCAACAGGCAATAAGTTGTTGCCGTTAAGAATATATCCCGTTAACGTTACTACTGTACCAATTGCACTCTGTGCGGAAAGACTTAACGTGCTGGTGAATAATATTACTAATCCAAAAAGAAGCGCAATCAATTTCGCGTTAAAATTCATCATATACTTTTCCGTAGTATTTCTTGAGCTGTGTTTTGTTCTCGTCGTCTTTTTCATAATTATTTACCCCTCGAATTTGGACGGCCCGTTTCAGAACGAGTCTCAATTAACATCCTAACACTACCATCAGCGCAACCAATAACAATAATTCCAGCGTTACTTGTAACATCCAAACTCCATACTTCTACGCCGACGTTCGTTGTCATATGATTTTGACCTGTTTCAACATCCCAAAGTTTTACCGTTTTGTCTGGGCTGCCCGACACAAGCTTTCGATTATCTTCTGCCCAAGCAACATCTTGAACCAAATCCGTGTGTGCATTGATACTTCTAACTAACTCGCCTGATGGCATCGCCCAAATTTTTATCACGCCATCTTGATCAGCCGAGGCTAGATACTTTGAGTCGAATGAATACAGCACAGTCAACACCGGAGCAGCGTGACCCAACAGCGTCATTATAGCGTCCTTTTTTGCAAGATCTGTCGACCAAATCATAATCGTGCGATCGTCGCTGCACGATGCAATGAAACGACCATCGTATGAATACGCGATGTTGTTTGTCTGCATGGTATGTCCGCGCAACGTCTTCAATTCTATTCCAAGCTTGGCATCCCAAAGCTTTATCGTTTTATCAAACGATGTGCTGGCAATAATGTCGCTATTATCAACCGGACTGTAGTAAACACCAATCACCTCTGCTGTGTGCCCACGAAGTACCTGCAGTTGACTGCCAGTATTAACGTCCCAAACTCTTATCGTTCTATCATTACTTGCACTAGCAAGAAGTTTATCGTCGCCCGAAAACGAAATGTTATTCACTTGGGCAACGTGACCGGTAAGTGTTTTCAACTCCTTACCATCGGGCAGCGACCAAAGTTTAATCGTTTCGTCCAAACTGCATGTTGCCACCATAGTGTTGGCATCATTTACAAACACACCCAATACTTCGTCTGAGTGCTTTCCCATTGTCTTAGAAGTATACGTACGTTGCTGAGCAAAAGCGCTTGTAAATCCAAGTGCTACCACAACAATCATACATGCTAACATCTGTCTAGTCATGCGTCTTACCCTGAAATTTGAATTATTCATACATTTTCGAAATTTTATGAAGCCAATGCATTCTTACCACGTAATCCCACCGAAATCTCCCTAATCTCTCCCACAATTTTCTTCAACGCTGCAAGATCAACTTTATTAGATGAGTATGCATTTGGTTGAAGGGGGCTTTGTGGAGCTTCCTCGGTTTCGATAAATTCAAGATCAGTGCCTAACGAACCAAAAGTTCGAAGGTGATCTTTCGCTCCGGCAACGGTATATCGTTCGTCTCGAAGCAATTTTTTAATTATTTGAAGAATTTCTAAATCCTTCTTTGTGTACACTCTATTACCGGCACGATTCTTCTGTGGTTTGAGCTGCGAAAATTCTCGCTCCCAGTACCTAAGTACATGCTGTTCCTCACCGATAATCTTGCTGACTTCGGTAATTGAGTAATACAAACGTTGTATTGATGATTCCATTAACAACGATTATACGAAAAATCGGCTAGGTTCTAAGTACGAATTTTTCTGGATCGTCTTCGATACACCCCAGCCTGAGATGAAATATTGAGCAAAACACCAACAGCGATAGTACTAAAAAAGACACTAGAACCACCGTAAGAAATAAATGGCATTGGTAATCCGGTGGTTGGTAAAAGCCCACAAGTCACCCCAGCATTCACAAAAGCATAGATTGCTAAGGTGGTGGTTATTCCGCCCGCCAACAACCTTCCAAACGGATCCGGAGCTTTTTTTGCGATTGCAAAACCTCGCCAAACTACCAGAACAAAGGCTCCAACTAATAGGCTTACACCAATAAACCCATATTCCTCGCCCACAATGCTGAAAATAAAGTCACCATAACTTTCTGGTAAAAACCAGTCTCTTTGTCTGCTTTGACCCGGACCGACGCCGGTAATACCGCCATTTCCAAAAGCTATCAGTGCCTGGTCCAGCTGATATTTAACGGCTTCGTCGGCATTCTTCGAGCCAAAGAACGCTAACAACCTGTCCATACGATACGAAGCAGACACCCCGTAGATGGCCCCAAAAATGGCCCCTAAGCCCATAATGAGACTCAAGTGAGTCATTTTCACATCGGCCATAAACAACATAACCATGATGATTACGAATACCACAGATGCAGTTGAAAAATTTGGCTGAATTGCTACAAGAATGCAAATAGGCACAGCCCACATCAAAACGGGAAGTATTCCTTTACGCCACTCGCGAACTACCAGTCTGTTGGTACTAAGTAATACGGCAGTGTGTAACACCAGGGCAAACTTTGCTAGCTCGGAGGGTTGGAAATTTATTGGACCCAAACGTACCCACCGTGAAGCCCCCTTCACTTCTTGACCCATTAAAAGTACCATTAGCAGAAAGCCTATTGAAATCAGCAAGAGCGTTGCTGACGTCCGTTCCCAAAAATGATAGTCGATTTTTGCCACGAATATCATGAGGGCGATGCCAATAATTACTCTAAAGGCGTGATTCCAAAATAGTTGTTCAGATGAACCAAATTTTAATGCCGAGAATGTGGAGCTTGCACTGTACACAAATGCCACGCTGAACATAAGTAGTCCAGCAATTGGCAATAGTATTAACCAATCTACATGTGAGGTTTCGGTATCGGAATCAATGTACACTATCTAGGTCATCCTTGGAAGTTCAATGCAAAACGTGGTTCCCTGGCCTAGTGATGTTTCCTTGATAGTTAACCTGCCGCCGTGATACTCTTCCACAATTCTTTTTGAAAGTGACAAGCCCAGTCCCCAACCACGTTTTTTGGTTGTGAACCCCGGATCGAATGCACGTTTACGTTGTTGCGCATTCATCCCCTTACCGTTGTCTTGCACGAGGATTTGAATTTTTCCTTTTGCGTTTTTCATCAACGATATCTTGATTTCACCATCCCGAATTTCAATTGCTTCGGCTGCATTCTTTATCAAGTTTTCAATCACCCATTCAAACAGATCTTCACTCAATCTTCCTGAAATAGTCTCATCAAGGTCTCGCACGATAACCACTTTTCTGCCAATATTTGGTAGCCGTGTTTCGAAATATCTTACTACCTCTTCAATCACTATCGAAACATTTTTCATGGCAAGGTTTGGAGTGCTACCAATCTTGCTAAATCGATTTGCAATGATGTTTAGTCGGTCAATGTCGCGCTCCATTTCACTTGCAGTTTCTACTACCTTGGACGGTTCATTCTGATTCAACCGTAGTATTTCCAACCATGCAAGCAAGCTAGATAACGGCGTTCCCAACTGGTGTGCAGCTTCCTTTGCCATACCTACCCAGATGTTCGACTCTTCGTTTCGCCTGATGGTGCTAAAGGCCACGTAGCCTACAAGAATGAAAGAAGTTACTATCAATATTTCTACGTACGGGAGATATCTCAACTGCCTAACTATTGCAGAATTGGTGTAAAACATTTTCTGAATCACTCTGCCATCCGGATCCTTAATTTCAAATGCCTGATAGTCTTGTTTCATTTCGGCTATGGTGCTTTCCATATACGCGCGCTGGTCTTCCACAGAGAGTGTCGAGTCGATTTCCACATTCAAAACAAATTGTTGGAACGGATAGATTGGACGCTCTTTTTTATCTGTGATAATCACCGGAAATGTGATCGAAGCATATGCTATATCAAGATAGAAAAGTAAATCTTGATCGTTTGTAAGTTGCGCAGATCTGGCTAGCATGTTTGTGTACAACTCTATAGTTCTACGCTCATTAATCATTAACTGGTCTACGATTTGTTTTGTAAAAAACAAGACCGCTCCAATAATCCCCAAACCAAAAATTGTTAAAACAACCTTTATTTGCCATTTCGACAGATATGCTCGTCCTATGCGAACCCTATCTATGTTTGTTGCAGATGTAGTGCGCTCCATTGCAATTCGTCCAGTTAAACTGGCAGCACTTTCAATTCGGATTCGAGTTGATGTATCGAGATGGTTTTTTGTTCACCGGTCGACATGTTCTTAACAATGATATTTTCCATATCTAATTCAGTTTGTCCGAGCGTTGCTGTGAATTTCGCCGACAACCTATCTGCCTCTTTCATCTGACCCTTCATTGACCGCCGTGCAATATCCGTTACACAGCTAATGCCGTTCCGCCGCAATCGCAAAGCCAACAGCTGAATTGGCAATCTCGCCTCATCGCCGGCCGCGCATAAGTATACATCTACTGTGGAAAGGGGCTTTGGGGCACCTTGTTCAGTTTCAAGCAACATTAACACTCGCTCAATTCCAAACGAAAATCCTACGGCGGGGACGTTCGTTCCACCCAATATCTCGAACAATGGGTCATATCGTCCACCACCACAAATTGCGTTTTGAGAACCGAGTTCATCAGTAACAAATTCGAAAACCGTATGTGAGTAATAATCAAGCCCCCTTACCAGATTCGTGTTTACCTTATACGCGATTCCGGCGCTGTCCAACAAAGCTTTTACCGTTGAAAAATGCATGGCCGATTCTTCGTCAAGCATATCAAGCAAAACCGGGGCGTTTACAATCACAGACTGGTCGGCGGGATCCTTGGAGTCTAAAACGCGCAGTGGATTGGTATCAAGCCGCCGCACCGAATCGGCACAAAGACTTTCCTTGTGTTTCGTTAGATATTCAACAAGAACGCTTCGGTATTTTGCGCGAACTTCAGTGGTGCCGAGTGAGTTGATTTGCAGTTCATATTTCGTTACGCCGATCTCACGTAGTACTTCGTTGGCCAGCATAATGCATTCCGTGTCGCTCTCAGGATTTGGAGATCCCAGGCACTCCGCGCCGTATTGATGAAACTGACGATAGCGTCCTTTTTGCGGACGCTCATACCGGAACAACGGGCCTGCATACCACAGCCGAGTAATCGGAGAATGTCGCAAAAGAGAATGCTCGATAGTAGCACGGACGATTGGCGCCGTCATTTCAGGACGCAACGTTAACGACTCGTCTCCCCTATCCATAAACGTATACATTTCTTTGCCAACAATATCGGTCTCCTGTCCTACCCCACGCGAAAAAAGTTCGGTGTGTTCGACGATAGGCGTGCGAAATTCCTGATAACCAAACTTTTCCGACACTTCTCTGAAAACTTTCTCAGCTCGATGCCAAGCATGCATCTCCGTGCCGAATATGTCGCGCATCCCTCTTACCACGTTTATCACTCAGGCACGCTCCTCTTCATACGATGCAAATAGTGTTACAACATCTTCTACGGAGTTAGCTGCGAGCAATGCTGTTCTAAATTGATCGCTTCCAACCATCCGTGAAATTCTGCTGAGCAACCGTAAATGCATACTTACGTTGCCTTCTGTTCCAACCAATAACAGAATTATCGAAACAGGTTTATCATCAAGCGAGTCAAAATCAATAGGGTCGGCAAGCGTAGCAATTGCGGCAACAGAACCGCTTACTATGTTCGTTTTTCCGTGAGGGAGGGCTACTCCATTTCCAATGCCCGTGCTCATTAATTTTTCGCGGTCGAAGATGACTTTCGATAATTCTTGAACGTCGTTTATACCGGAAGTACTTGCAACAATCTCAATCATCTGCGTCAACGCATCGTTTTTGTCTTTGGCTTCGAGATTTAGGCGGATGCATTCTGCCCGAAGCAATTCTGAAAATTTTATGTCCATGGTCCCTTCAATTTCCGCTGCGCCACTGCGCAACTAATTCTGCATACGTGTCTTTTATTTCAAGTGCTTTTTCGGCAGTGTCCGCCTCGGCGGTGACCGCAAAAACGGCTTGCTCCTTATCCGGAACGAGGAGCACCGAAGCCGAATCGATAAATATCTTTACTCCGTCTACCAACATACGTTCTTTATCTTCTGAAAACTCCATGGCCCTGCGCATCACCGTGCCTTTGGCCTCCCACGGACAATCCACAAGAACAGAAAACTGATGCCTTTTGGGTAGTGTGCGGTCGAGTTCCGATAACTGGCAACCAGTTTGTGAAATCATTTCTATAATCTTACAAGCGCTAAACATTCCATCGGACGCCCTTAAAAATTCAGGGAAGATGAAGCCGCCACGAGTACCACCAACAAACTTCACGTTCTCATCCTTGGTAGCCTCCATCATTGCCGAATGCGAATTTTTAATGCGCACAACTTGAACGTTATAGTCCGCAGCTATCAAATCAATTTCCTGAGTGGCGTGAACTGGCACTGCAATAGCGTATGGCTCATGCTGCGTATTGGCTTCCAAAAACATTTTTGTTACAATACTCAACAATCTAAGCGAGGTATACCAAATACCCCTTTCATCAACTAAGGCAATCTTCTCGACACCTGGATCAATTTTAAAGCCAATTTCGTAACCAAGCGACCTCATAATAGAAGCCGATTCATCCAGTACTTCACTAAGTTCATCTGCATAATGGGCTACGTCGACATAATTATTCATGCCCAGAACCTTACACTTGAGTTCGCCCAAAATTTGTGGGAAAACTGTCGAAGCAAGACCAAATGAATAATCAACAAGAATCTTGTACTGACTACTTCTAATTGTGTCTACATCAAGCGATTTCAAAAATCGCTCCACGTACGCTCCAATGGGTCGTTCGGGGAATTCAAGACGTCCAACCTTGTCATATTGAACACGCTTAATGTCCTCGCCGTAAAAATAACGCTCTACTGCTTTTGTTGCTGATAGCGCGAAATCTCTTCCATCCTTACCAAAAAGTATAATATCGGTTTGATCTTTATGCCGTGGTGATTTTCTTACATGGAATCCGGCTACATACTTTCCGGTGTTCATCTCTTGTCGGGTTTGTGGAATTGATGTTGTTTGAAGATCTGTTACGTTAACACCAACGCTCATCAAACCTGAAGTTATCGAACGCTTCATAATTCGTGAAGTCGCATCGTCATCGCGGCTTGCTACCAATTGTGTACCCGCGCCTAAACTCATGCCGAGGGCCGACCCTATTTTCGCACCGAATTCCGGATTCATATCGATATTAGAAATACCGGTAATCCGTGCATCGGTAAATAAATCCCGTGCCCAACGTTCTTCTTGCACTAAACTTCGAGTCACAACTGCCTCCGATTCTACAACTTTACGCGGCCACAATTTTACATTTTTATATACTCTTGCTTTGCTACCAATTACACAGTCTTCAGCAATAAATACATTGCTTGCAATTTCAGCTCCGTCACTAATTCGAACACCATTGCAAAGGACAGCATTAGTGACTTTGACATTCGCGCCAATTTTAACGTGATCCCATAGCACCGAATCTGTCAACGCAGCATTCTCACCAATTACTGAATTACTACCAACAATGCAGTCCTTCAAGAAAGCCCCTTTACCAACTTTCACGTTGTCGCCGAAGACCACCATTCCCTCTAAGTGAGCCGAGGGCGCTAGGTCGAGGTTGGAACCACATACAGCAGAGTCGCAGGGCTCACCTGGTAAATCAACTTTTACTTTACCACTCAAAACGTCGCTGTGTGCGAGTTGATACTCTTGCAGGTTCCCTATGTCTTTCCAGTAACCGGTTGCGGTATACCCAAAAAGCGGAAGACCCTTACTAAGCATTAACGGGAAGAGGTCTTTACTAAAGTCAAAATCTGTTTTAGGTGGAATCAAATCTAAGACGCTAGGTTCGAGAATGTAGATTCCGGTGTTGATTGTATCACTAAAAACTTCGCCCCAGGAGGGTTTTTCGAGGAAGCGAGTTATTCTGTCTTCAGAATCAGTCATCACAATGCCATACTGAAGTGGCTGCGGCACTCGTGTTAACACGATGGTGGCCATTGCGCCCTTGGCTTTGTGGAAATTTATTGCCGCTGTGATGTCGAAATCAGTTAGTACATCGCCGGAAATAACGATGAACGGTTCTTGCAATAACGACTCGGCATTTTTAACACTACCTGCGGTTCCAAAGTCTGCCTCGGCGGTAATGTACTCCATTTGCACTCCCATTTTGGCACCATCGCCAAAGTAGGAAGTAATGCTTTCAGGTTGAAAGTACAGCACAGAAACCATTCGGGTAATTCCGTGCTTTTTTAAAAGCTGAACGATATGTCCCATCATTGGCCTATTCGCCAGCGGTACCATCGGTTTTGGAATACTCATTGTGAGAGGTCGAAGCCGAGTTCCAAAACCACCCGCCATGATCACAGCTTTTTGCATGAGTAGTTAGCGCGAAATGAGAAACATGAGAATAGTGGACGGTAAAAAAGAACTCCCGTCTATCTTGATTTGACCTACAAACATAAGCCAATGAGACATAACGGGAGTTGATTTACTGCCCAGATTTATTACTTGAGTTACCTAGTAAGAGTAACTATCCATTCGTAAGTTCCAGCGGCTGTGGTTGTAACAGCAACTATATCAACACTCGTATATGGTGCTGTTTCAGTACCTGAGTAATCCAGTCCCTTCACGATGAATGGAAACCAAGCTGCTCCTGAAACACTTAATGCTGTTTTATAGCTCACTAAAGCAGCAGCAAACTGAAGTCTGACCGCTGTTGGAGTAGCGTTCCAAGCCACTTTTTGATTGGCTGTCATAGACCATTCCATTACTGTACCCAAATCGCAGGCCTGCGCGATGTCGCCCGTTGGACTACATGCCCTGAACGTTCCCGAAGTAGGGGCACCTGTTAGCGTTGCGTAGAACTGATTGAAATAGTTTTTTACGCAGGTTGATACGTACACCGGAGCGGCTCTTCCTGCACGTGATACCAACCAAGAAAGCCCATCATCCGTAAAGTCTGGCAACCCTCCCGTGAACATCTGCGGCGGAATATTGTTTTCAATTTGTACCCTCGCTTGTACGCGAGCTGACTCACCAGACAAGATCTCTGAATTCGATATCACCTCTGTTGTGGTGGAATAGGTGACCGCCGTTTCATCCTGACCTTGCGCATACAAAGGCACGAATAAAACGCCCAAAACTATCAACGTCAATACTCTAAATTGTAGTAAACTTCTCATGGTCTCCCCTCGATGTGAATCTAAAAGCTAACCACTAATTTTTCATTTACAAGTTCAAGTCCTTGATAATTATTCAAACTCAGTATTACTACGGACAAATTGGACCAGGCGGATTTCTAGTCAGGTTTACCATCCATAAGTAGGAAGTGCCATCCGTATGCATATACTTGGTTAGCACTACGCCCACGTACGGAGCATAGTTCATACTTCCAAAATCAAGATTTTGAATTATTAGTTGGAAAGGGGCTGCCGGTTGCGTAACAAGAGCCGCACTATACTGCGTGAGTACATTAATCACATCCGCATTTACACTAGGCGAAGTGCATTTCCATGCAAACCTCTGGTTAGTTGTCACGTTCCAATCAACATAGGTTCCAGTTATGCATTGCGGACCTATAGGAACACTGATATCTGGCGCAGTAAATGTGAACCACGTTCCCGGCCAGTTTGCAGCATCAGCAAAAAATTGGTTTAAGCGCGGAATTACGCAATTGGTCACGATTCCCGAATTTGGAGCTCCGCCGTTAGAGATAAACCATGAAAGACCGTCATCAGTAAAATCTGGCAAGCCTCCTTTGCCCATGGTCGTATCTACGGCCGAGGCAGAACCGCTAGGAAGACTTCTGGTATCTCCTGTAGCCACAACATCGGCGAACATCGTGCTAGGATTTGGCTTGGTGCTGTCATCACTTGTAACTACCGTATCGATAATTAACCCGGTCGAAACACCCGGCGAGCTTGCCGGCTCTTGCGCCTTTTTTTCGCACGCCACGCCATAAATCAAAACCCAGAGAAGGAGAAGTACAATAAGCTTTTTCATATATCTATGCCTGTTATCTGAAATGCCGAAATGACAACTTGCCGTTCCCACTATATATTTTTTTGTCGGCTAATCGACTTATAACGGCAAAAATAGGATGAGTTCTGAGCGGTAGGAGTACGTATTATTACCGCATATCACCCATACTGAAAATCTCTCATTCTGAAAATCACTTACTCTTCATCGAACCTCAAATGCTCCAACACCGAGAAATCTTCTAAGGTGGAGGTATCGCCTGTAATAGTGTTCCCCGAAACAATTTCTCGGAGCAACCGACGCATAATTTTCCCACTTCGCGTTTTTGGTAGCGCCTCGGCAAATCGTATCTCATTAGGCGCGGCAAAACGTCCAATTTCTTCGCCCACATGATCCTTTAACTCTTTTTGCAGCTTTTTCAAATCCAATTTTTTGGAGGTGTTGCGGAGGGTAACGAAGGCCACAAGGACGTTGCCTTTTATGTCGTCCCGACGCGCCACCACGGCCGCCTCTGCCACTGTTTTATGCCCCACTAACGCACTTTCAATTTCCGCCGTTCCTAGCCGGTGACCGCTCACATTAACAACATCATCAACCCTACCTATTATCCAGATGTTTCCAAGTTTATCTTTTTTTGCGCCATCGCCGGTAAAGTACCAGCCGCTGCAATCCTTTGTTTTAGGAAATTCCGACCAGTACGTTTTCACGTATCTCGAAAAGTCGCCAAAAATAGTTCGCGCCATGGACGGCCAAGGATGCTTGATAACCAATAAGCCCCCTTCGCCAACCTTACAGCTCGAACCATCTTTTCTAACAACATCAATCATTAATCCGGGAAGGGGCTTTGTGGCTGTACCCGGGAAGGTGGTGGTGGCTCCGGGAATAGGCGAAATCATGATGGAACCTGTTTCAGTTTGCCACCAGGTATCAACTATCGGACAACGTTCTCGGCCAATTAGCGAATGGTACCAGCGCCAGGCCTCTGGGTTAATGGGTTCGCCTACCGTTCCAAGCAATCGCAACGAGTCGAGCTTATGCCGCAGCGGCCACGAATCGCCGGCCTTCATAAATGCACGGATGGCCGTGGGAGCGGTATAGAAAATTGTGACCCTATGCTTGTCAATGAGCTCCCAAAAACGTCCCGGCGTTGGGCACATAGGGCCGCCTTCGTACAAGAGTATCGTTGCCCCGCAGGCAAGCGGACCGTATGCAACGTACGAGTGTCCGGTAATCCAGCCAACATCGGCCGTGCAGAAATACACGTCGGTGTCCTTCATATCGAACACTACATTCGTAGTGTATTTCACTTGCGTTATGTATCCCGCACTTGTATGCAAGATTCCCTTTGGTTTGCCAGTAGAACCGCTGGTGTACAAAATGAAAAGTGGATGTTCGCTAGGCAAAGAAGTGGGGGCGCATTCAGTTGAAGCTGCAGCTAGTGCCTCGTGCCACCAGATGTCTCTACCCCTCGCCAATGAAGTTGGCAAGCCCGTGCGTTGAACTACAAGTACGTGCTGAATGCTCGGGCACTTTTTAATAGCTTCATCGGCAGTTTTTTTCAGTGGTAAAATCTCGTTCCGGCGCAACGCACCATCTTGGGTAATCAAAACAGTTGCTTTAGAATCATTAATTCTTTCTCGCAACGCCTCCGAACTGAACCCACCAAATACCACGTTGTGAATAGCTCCAATGCGCGCACACGCCTGCATTGCAATAATGGCCTCGGGCACCATCCCCATATAAATAGCAACCACATCATTCGGTTTAACACCTAGCCCCTTTAACGCATTCGCAGCCTTACAAACTTCTGAGTGTAACTGCTGATACGTAAGCGTTCTAACATTTCCGTCCTCCGATTCCCAAATTATTGCCGCCTTATTTTTTCTCCACGTTTGCAAATGCACGTCAAGGCAATTTTCAGAGACATTCAATTTGCCACCCACAAACCACTCGGCTCTCGGATGTTTCCACCGCAAAATTTCACGATATGGTTTCTGCCATACCAAAGTGTCAGCCTGAGCAGCCCAAAACTTTTCGATGTTCTTCGCAGCAGCGGAATTTATTTTGACGAGTTCCGACGCGCTACCTATGTGAGCTTGCTTTGCAAATTCTTTAGATGGTTTATAGCCCACACGGTCAAAATTTATTGGCAACGGGCTTTGTGGTTTTGGCATGCGGAATTTTGATTATTTGACTAAGGCGGATAATTGTTTAAACATGGGATGTTCGGCACTTTGTGCCAACTCAAACAATAACGATTCAGCCGTTGTAACAATAGCGCCGGCATTTCTCATACGTTTTATCGCAATTTCTTTGTCGTTGGAGTTTCTTGATGAAACGCAGTCTTCTACTACCACAGCCATTCTACCTTGCGCCAGCAGATCAAGAACAGTTTGCTGAATACATACGTGGGCTTCGACACCCATTATTATTACGGAATGTCCGCGCGCTCCAATCACTACAGATTCTACGTCGCTATTCCCGCAGCAACTGAAGGTCATTTTTTCGTGAATTTCTATGTTGCCTAAGACTTCCATTATTGGTGTAATAGTGGGGCCAAGCCCCTTCGTGTATTGCTGCGTTAACAGAATTTGCACTTTAAGGAGCTGCATACCCTTTATCAGCATCACACACTTTTCTTGGATTGCTTGATTGTTGTAGATATGCGGAAACAATTTCTCTTGCATGTCAACTACTAACGCAGTTGTATGATTAACATCCACTCTCATTTGAATAATCCTTTCGCTTGTGTAATTATCACTCCCGTGAGCGCAATACTGCCACCAATCAAAAATAGTGGTGTTGGGTGGGTTCCAAATATGATTAGAGCCATAATTGTTGTTAGAATGGGTTGCAAGTTATTAAATACGGCAACTTTTGCCGACTCCAATCTACTCAGCGCATAGTACCACAAGCCATAACCAACACCCGAGGTAATGACGCCTAAGTATAAAACTTTCAACCACCAATCAAACGGTGCACCTTCGGCAACAACGCTTCCAATTTCGGTGAATAGAGGGAGCACAAAGTACACGGGAATGAAAAACAACAGACCCAAAAAAAATGAAATGGCAGTTGTAAAAACAGCACCATATTTTATTACAAGGGGCTTCCCAAAAACGGTATACGCCGCCCAAGAAGCGCTAGCCATGAGCACCATTATGTTCCCCAACGTGTGTGTAGGAGCGAAAGACGCACCTTTGTCAATAAGTACAACAAAAGCGCCAAACATGGCAACTGTCACGCCAATAGTTTTGAACTTTTCAAATTTCTCTTTGTAAAAAATGAATCCAATCAATAGCACAAAGGCCGGTGTTAAGGCATAGGCTAAGGCGGCATTCGGAGCTGTCGTAAATTTCACGCCCCAAACAAATAGAATTTGATTCAATGGAATGTTAATCAATCCGAGTATCAAAAATTTGGAGTAGTCAACTCTTTCTATTTTTCGAGTTTTACTCCTACGCACAAACATCCAAGCCGCAAAGGCTAGACAGGTAAAAATTCCCCGCCATAATACAACGGTGGCAGGATGAAAGTCGTGAGTAACGCTTTTTGCAATCAAATGCGTTGATGCGGCAATAATTTGCTGCAGCACCAGTAGTGCGAACGTCATAGCATGGCGTGATAATACACATCAACCGCAACTGACTGCTGCCGTTCGTAACTAAACTGCTCGACGTGCTTGCATTGTTCAACCATTGCAGCATAGGTGTACGGATTCCGTATTGAAACTACGGCATCAGCTATTTCTTGCGGCTGCAACTCTCGGCCAACCAACATTCCCACGGGAAACTCTGCAATGTGTTGGTGCAAAGCAGGCAAATCTGTAACCAGACTGGGAATGCCTGCCATCATAAATTCAAACAATTTGTTGGGTAGCGCATATTCATAACTCAACGAAATGGGCTCAATGAGACATACCCCAATATCGGCGCTGCATGTCCACGTATGCAGTTGCGAATATGGTATAGCCCCTTTCCAAAAAACTCTTTCAGTTACGTTTAGTTCAGTAGCCAACAACTTGAACTGCTCTGTGTGTGGACCGTTACCAATAACGCAAAGTGCAACGTTGTCCAAAAGTGCTAGGGCGCGCATCATGGGTTCTATGCCGCGTCCGTGGGCTACCAGGCCCTGGTATAGGCAAATGGTGGTGCTTGGTGGAATAGAAAATTGATCGCGAATTCTCGACGATGCAACGGGTGTAGCGAAAGGAGGGGTGTTCAGGATAACCGCTGGCTGCTCTTGCAGACCGTATCGTTCTGCAATGATGCCTGCGTCGAGGTGACCAGATACTGTCACGGCTGAAGTTCTTGCCATGAGAAATTTTTCAAACGTCGAAACCAAGAATTGTTTGACCGGACGTTTTGCAAGACTTGCCAATGCGAAATAGAATTCTCGCGCATCGTATACCAAATTTGCTTTGTGTTTTTTTGATAGCGTAATTGATGCGGGTCCAGCGAAAAGGTCCATGGCGCCAACTACTTTGCAGCTAAGGTCCACTCCCGAGTTAATG
This sequence comes from Ignavibacteria bacterium, assembly GCA_013204605.1. Lineage (GTDB taxonomy): Bacteria > Bacteroidota > Ignavibacteria > Kapaibacteriales > Kapaibacteriaceae > JABMNI01. The sequence continues at coordinate 11,380 of JABMNI010000029.1, read as the reverse complement.
TAGGCGCGTAATTGGAGCGCTCGTGATAAAACGCTTCCATTTTCTATGGTTACTCGATGTATTTCAAATGGCTCATTGTTCTCCTCGGGAGCGCTGTCCATACTTACCACCGCAACCTTGAATTTTTTCGAAAGTGTGCGGGCAAGATTCAACGTACGAGCGTCCTGGCGCACATCAGCAAGAGCTATCAACACTACATCGTAGAGTTTCATGCCATTACCAGTTACGTTTTGATGGAAAGGTGGTAGGTATTTCGCAGAATACCCCTCGAGTTGAAGCGCTCTTTGAATGTTATCAAGCCTAACGACGGCGTCATGGGATCTTCTGCTTTAGTGTCTTGCGATACCCCGATATCCACCCACTGGTAGCCGTTTTCCTGGGCCCAGCGGCATGTTTCGTACATGATCAAGTAGATGGGTTTTTCGTGCTCATACTCGTATTTCAGCATATTGTAAAAGCAGAGTACCACCTTGTTGTTGGTTAAAAACAGTAACGATCCAGCAATAGCCACCTCTTCCTTGTACACCATCAACAATTTCAGCCTGTCGGGCATGAGTTGCGCTAAACGTTCAAGGTCGGCCAGAGTATGCGTTGGAGTGGTATTGTGCCGCGCCTTATTTTCAACCAAGATTTCATGAAACGTTGCGTAGTCAGTACTTTCTTCAATCCAAATATTTTGTTCACGCAATATTTTGTGGATAGTCTTTCGTGCTGTGGCATCGAAATGTTCCAGAAAGTCGGCTCCGTGTTTGAGTTCGATGGCATGAGAGATGTAGTGCAACTCGAAATCTGCTTTCCTAAAAAGCATGGCGTATTCGATATGCTGGTCGTAATTGATCGTATAAATCAACGGCGGCGGAATGAGGTAAGCGTCCGTTATCCCAGCTGATTTGCAATAATCGATAAAGGCATCAACAATATTCAAACAGCGCTCGAACGAAGTGTCTAGCGTTACTATGGATCCGTACGACGCGCCTACCGGTGACCACAACGTTGTTGCGTTGGTCAGCCCGGCTGGCAGAACCGCCACTAAAGTGTCGCCCTCATAAAACATCAAATGATGGAACTTCCATTTACCGTTTGGGTGGTAGTCCAAAAAGCGATGCATATGAAACATTGTTCCATTATTCGATTTTGCGACAAAACTGTCCCAAACCTCTCGGTGGTCATCTGTATACTGTTTTACTGTTACGTTGAGGCTCATGCTGTCTCGCGGGTGGACTACAAATTTCGGAAAGAAATATTTAAATGGATGTAAGGGGTTGGAGAATAAGTCCGTTATATTTGCGAAAGCATTTTACACCATTTTTGAGGAAGTAGTATGAAAAAGATTGGTATACTGGTTTTAGGCATAATCGCCTCTACGTCAATTTGCGTGGCTCAAGGTTCTGCTGGGATGAGCCCCCAGAGCCCAGAAAATCAGCTTGGTCTTGGATTTACGGCTGGACAGCCGTTAGGTGCACATATAGCGTATGCTATTACTGCGGCTATTCACGTTGGAACGGGAGTAGGGATACAACTGGAGTCGAACAACAATGTTGTGTATTTCGCTCCATATTTTAAGTTACTTCTTAAAGGCACAAAAGAATTCAAACCATATTTAATGGTTAATGTTCCAATTATGAATGGTGGCGGAACTCAAACAACCGAGTCTTCTACAAGCGTTTCCCTTAACATTGGAGGTGGTGGCGAATACTTTATCACTCCAAATTTTGGTCTGTTTGGCGGCTTGAGCGTTTTATCGCTTGGGTTATCCCCAACACCATCTCGAACACTTATTGGCCTACTTTCTCCATATGTGGGCATTGAGTGGTTCTTCGAATAAGATGTTGAGTAGTTGAAATTTCCGTGGCGTTGTGTCCCTTGCGACATGACACCATTTTTTTTCAAACCACCTCAAACTGCACTTCTATCTCAAAGTAACTTTCTATTTCACACTATACGTGCTCCCATCATCCACACTCTTAACCACCGAACACATTAGCCGCGCAACAGGACTGTTCGACTCTGAAAGTTCGACATTAGAAACTTGACAAACGCACCACAAAACATCGCCATCGTTCGCACCGATCGTCTGGGTGACATGATTCTCACACTTCCTATGATCGAGCCATTGAAATCTAGGTTTCCTAACGCGCAGATTGTGATGTTTGCCCGACGCTATACCCAGGATTTGCTCCAAAGCGTAGCAGGTCTCGACGCCGCCGTGTTCGCAGATGATTCTCCAGATTCTTTTGAAAAGGGGCTTCGTAGCCACCAAATCGACGCTATTTTTTTTCCACGTCCACGGTTGAGCGAGGCTTGGACTGCCTTTAAGGCGGCCATCCCAACCCGCATAGGATCGGCTTACCGTTTGTACAGCCCCCTGTTTAATTGTCAAGTCAAAGATCATCGCAGCACAGCCCAATTTCACGAAGCCGAATGCAATGTCCGAATGATCAGCACTGCCTTTGGATCGGCAAACGATTTGGTCCAGCTTGCCACGCTGCAAACCAACGCTATTCCTGCACGAATTGCCACACAACTCCCACCACGATACGCCATTGTCCACCCTGGCTCGCAAGGCAGCGCTCGCGATTGGCCGTTGGAAAGTCTTAGTTCGTTGGTCGGACGCATTAGCGAAGAATCACAGCTGCCGGTTGTACTTACCGGAATAGAATCCGAAAAGCCCCTTCACCAAAAAATTATCAGCAGTAACCCTGCCGCGATAAGTTTAGGTGGTCAGCTCTCGTTGAGCGAGCTTATGAGTGTTATAAAGGGGGCCTCGTTGTTCGTGTCGAATTCAACGGGTACGCTGCATATTGCTGCTTCGTTTGATATTCCGATTGTTACGTTTTTCCCGGTTACACCGGCTGTGAGCGCACGGCGCTGGGGACCCTACACAAAGAACGCAGTGGTGTTAGAATCGGACGCCGCAGATAATATGAGCGCTATTACGGTGGACCAGGCATTCAACGCGGCGAGCAGTTTAATTCGGGCGTGATTCAGCGAGGATGGCCTCAACTTTCTGAACATCACTCGGCACGTCAACTGCAACCAAATGCTGCGTAATAGGAACGCACAAGAATTTTTTACCATCCTCAAGCAATCGTAACTGTTCCAACTGTTCTGCTAATTCTAACGCCGTGGGCGGCAGCTCCACATGCCTCAAAATTGCCGCTGTGCGGTAGCAGTACAAGCCAACGTGCTTCCAGTACGTTGCATGTTGCAACCATTGTTCCATTTCAACACCGCGTACGTTTGGAATTGCCGACCTTGAAAAATACAAGGCCTGCATTTCCGAAGTGCACGCAACAGTAACGTAATTTGGATTTGATAAATCCTCCACGTCCGTAACTCGTATCACGGGCGTCGTTACATCTGCATCCGAGCCCTTGAGTTCGCTCACTAACTTCGAAAGTATTTCCGGATCGAGCAACGGCTCGTCGCCTTGCACATTCAATATTACTGATGCATTAAGTTGAAGTTCTTTCACCGCAGCTGCACATCGGTCCGTGCCCGACACCAGATCTGGTGAAGTCAGACAAAACTCCGCACTAATCCTCATTGCTTCGTTCGCCACCAACTCGCTCTCGGTGGCAATAACAACTCGATCTATCCCACTCGCATTGCAGGTAGCCCGCCATACTCGTTCAATCATGGATTGCCCGGCAATTTTGGCAAGGGGCTTTCCCGGAAACCGCGTTGATCCGTATCGCGCGGGAATAATGGCGACAACCATTTAGAGTACCTTAGGCACTTTAAAGAATGCTTCGTTCTTTTTCGGTGCGTTTCGTAACGCTTCTTCCGTGGTCAGACACTCACCCACCACGTCTTCTCGGAATACGTTTACGGATTCGTTTACAGAAAGCATTGGTTCAACATCCCCTAAGTCTTCGGCCGACACCTTACCAACAAATTCAACAACGTTGTTGAACTGTTCAGCGAAAGACTCCAACTGCTCATCTGTAAATTTTAACCGCGACAACGCAGCCAATTTTTGTAGTTCATCAGGATTCATAATTGCAAATTTACGTTATTGGAAATGGTTGTGTGGATTGATACCACAAGTTCCAATTCTTCGGCACGGGATAAGGTGTCCGACGGCGTTATTGACGGGTCAATATATACGCGTACTAAGCCCCGTTTCAAACTATTTGAACGAGCTGGAAGAATTTTTGCGCTGCCTGAAATGGATACTGCGATTAGTGGTTTTCCGCTTAGTATTGCAATTGAAAAGGCGCCCCGTTTGAATTGTCCAACGGTGCCATCGGCGCTGCGTGTGCCTTCGGGGAAGACCAGCATTGATGAACCACTCTTCATTGATTCAACAACGGATGTAATTGCCTTGCTAGCCTCCCTGCTTCGTTCTCGGCGTACGGCTACATAGGGTCCGAATTTTAGACACCACCCGAATACTGGAATCTTCTCCAATTCCTTTTTATACATAATCCGAATATTATCCGGCACAGTAGCAATTACAATTGGGATGTCGAACAGACTTGCATGGTTGGCCACGTAAACGTACCGTTCTCCGGCGCGAACGTTTTCCATACCGTGAACCTGCACCTTGATACCACACAGTTTGAGTAGAAATCGGGACCACCACCTAGCGTACAGAAAGAACACATCTTTATCCCTGAAAAGCCCCATGTGTACCATCGCGGCAATGCTGTAAAGGAACGTGACTATGAAAACCAGACCGATGATGAGGTATTTGCGCATTACAGACAACTTTCCAGTCGAAATTTAACCCGAAGGGTCCACGCACCTGTTGGCACACCTCGAGTAACACGGAAGACGTATTTTTGTTTGAAAGGTAAAATCATATAATGAAGTCAATAATCACATCAATCAGAAAAACACTTGCTGTATTCAGTATTTTCGCGCTTTTATCAATTTCTGCCTTAGCTGAACAAGATAGCACGCAGGCAAATATTAAGAAACAAAACCAATTCGCTGTAGGGGCCCAACTTGGTCTTGCCACCGGATCGGGAGTTTCGGTTCGGTACACAATGGATTTCGGATTGGCGCTTGAGACAACAATGTTCTATTTTTCGACGGGTAAACCAATTTGGAACATAGGCTTTGAGGCGCAATATGCGCTGTCTCACTCTGAAATAGAGAAGTTTTATGTAGTGGGTGGCGTTTCGTACTATTACAATGGTGGATCATTTAATCAGAATACATTGAATGGTCCCAGCCGTTTTGGAATTGGATTGGGATACGAATGGTATTTCTTACCAAATGTATCGATAGCGGGAGAATTACCGTTCACTTTTTTCCTTGGCGATAATGCTCCAACTGTGCTTCCATTGCCGCAATTGCAGCTCATGTACCACATTCGCTAAATAATATGGCTGGTTTAAAGGATCTTGGTTCATTGCTCAATTTGACCGAATTCGCATCGCAACCTGAACCGGAGAAGAAACGCGGATACAATGGTAACGTAATGCGGATTAAGGTGCGGATGGAGAAGAGGCGCGGAAAAACATTGACCATTGTTTGGGGATTTTCAACGCATCCGGTTGAAATGATTCGGTTGTTAGATGTGTTCAAAAAAAAGTTGGGTGCGGGAGGTCAGATATTGGACAAGCAAATTGAAATTCAGGGCGATCATGTTGACCGCATTAAGCAACTTCTAAAAACCGAAGGTTACACCCTTGGTAATTGAACTGTCCGATGATAACGAAAGGCAGCCAGTAGTTTCCTTTATTCCGAATGTCCCATTGTCGTTCGGATTAGGTGGACTTGAATTACAAATGATTCGATCAATGGATGCGCTCATCGCAAACGGCGTGCGTGTAGAAAAGTTTGAATATTGGAACGAAACATTACAGGTTGACTTGCTGCATCTTTTTGGAGGAAGTTTTAACCAGATTGAACTAGTGCTGCGGGCTGCAGGACGACAAATACCACTGGTAATAACGTCGATGTTTGTTCGAACATCCAGTAAGTTCAGTTACGATGCCTGGAGCTTAGCAGATAAATTCTTCCCAATTTCAACAACGTTCGGCCTACGAAAGTCTGTACTTAAACGAGCCGATGCCGTGATTTGCATATCCGAATACGAAGCCCGGGACGTGAACCGTTGGTTTGGGGTGCCACGCGACCGAATTCACGTTATTGCAAACGGGGTTGACAATCACTTTTTTACGGCCACTCCAGACCTGGCTCAAAGTACATTCAACGTGAAAGATTTTGTTTTATGCGTTGGATCAGTTGAACCCTTAAAACAACAACACATTGTAATTGAAGCCTGTAGAAAAGCTAATCGTCCGCTAGTACTGATAGGCACTCCTAAACAAGTTGACACTCAGGCGGCCACAGATTACACAGCAAAAATTGAACGCATGGTTTCCGAATCCGATAGTGTTATTTGGGTAAAGGGGCTTGACCATTCGGATCCGTTGTTGGCATCGGCGTATGCCGCCAGTAGGATGCATGTGCTACCAACTCTCACCGAAGCACAAGGCATTGTAAGCTTAGAAGCTGCAGCTGCAGGTAGTATTGTTGTAATGTCTGACCTACCAAACCTTCGCGAAATTTTTGGCACTGACGCGTGGTATGCGATGCCGGGGTCCGTTGATTCTTTTGCAACGGTGATCAATGATGCATGGGATAGTAAGCCTACGTACAGGGAGCGAAAGCCAACGTGGCTAAAGTCTTGGGCTGAAGTAGCCGAGCAATTAGCTGCCGTGTACAAATCTGTTTTAAGCAGCGCTATTGTATGAACGCGGTGGGATTCAATCCCACTTGATGGCGGCTCTCGATTACTCCCGCTTGATCAACAACTAGCACTTCCCCATCGGTAACGTATTGCCTAGCATTTCCAATGAGAAGTCTGTCGGCTCGCGCGTCGAAAAACAAACTGTACCAAACATCTGCACCGTTTGTTGATTCGTGTTTTACTATGTTTCGAATGCTGTTGTCGGTTGCAGAAATTTTATCTATGCCTTTTCGATGTAGTACGAATGCGTCGCCTGTTTTCGAATCCACGGCAAGCCCCCTAACCTCGAAAAAACTAAAACGTGCAATTACTTTTTGCGTTGAGGCTGAAATTTTTACTACTCCACCGGCAGAATCCGGTTTGGATGGAAGATTTCTGAACGCTGCCCACACATTGTCATTGCCCGGATCTGCCCGCACAATTGAGCAGTTTGGAACGTCAACAATTTGGGAAACTTGGCGAAGATCTTCAGTTCGCAGAATTGTAATGGTGCCTGAACCTGCTTCACGAACACGCACGTCGCCAAGGCCGCTAAGGGCTACGTACACAAATCCACCTATCGACGCTATACCCTCGGGTGCGGGTCCAACCGAAGCCAATGCCACTGTCACATGCAAAGTTCGCGCATCGATTTCCATTATGGCATCGTCATTCAACAGCGAGCAATATATTTTTCTAATGCCATCGTAGCAAATTCGATATGGTTGTTTTCCGTTTGGAATGCGCAATCTGTCAATCCATTTTCCCGTTACTCTGTGGAACCGCTCAATACTTGCGGAGGTACTAACAACGACGAACACGGTGTCGCCTACGGCAATCGCATCGGAAGCATTATCGCCCAGAATCTGACCCGCGTTGACCACCGATACCACGTCACGCATTGTCACGCCTACCGGATTGATGTACGATAGCACAGAATTGTTCTGACGCCACAAGCCCTCACATACAACAAACGTACCCCCAGGAATAATTTCGCCCGGACCCACTGATGTAGGTGATGGTTTTGGAACACAACCAACAAATGCACCGGCTACAACTAGGATCGTCCAGACCACCACATTCACATTCTCTTTCTTTTTCACTTCAACACCTTTAACGTGAAAACGCCATCGCTCGAAAACAACGTGAACAACATAGCGCCGCGCGGATATGGATCAAGCGAAATCTCATTCACTCCTATAGGAATTTTCAACACATCGATTAACTTTCCGGAAACATCTACCACATGCAATTCAGCCGCTCGTTTTGTAACATAGGCCAGTGCGTTTCCTTGTGGCAACAATTCAATCAAATCATTTTTTAACGGTTGCGATATTGCGTGACGCGATACAATCGCATCCAAATCGAAACCCGTTAGTGTTGGATCATATAGGGGGCTTTTCGGCTTGCTAAGTATTGACTTCGTGATATCCGTAATTCTTATCCAGCGTATGCTATCAGCACCAATAGTAGCAAGATCATAAATATCGCCACCAGATTTTTCCGGATCGAAAGGATCGGATCCTGACGATGGTGTCAATCCGGCGCAGCCCTTGTACGTTGTCGTATCGTATGGAAATGCTATCCAAACTATTCCATCTTTCGATACTTCAACAACACCGGGTTCCATGTACACTCTATTCTTGCCTACCCGGAATGCATTCTCGAACACGGTGAAGTCAGCACCGGGTCCATCGACAATTATGAAATTCTTAAAACCAACTTCGATTAGTCCGTCGAGGCCTATCGAGCAGACTTGACGCGGATTAGTCGAAGGCACCGAGTCTGACGCAGTAGGATCTGGCTGACCGAAAATATTCGCTGGAAAAAAGGCGGGACCTTGTCCGGAGTTTTGTCCTGTGCCTGGAGTAAATTTTCTCACTGTATCAATTGCAACATTTTGGTATTGCGCAATCGAACTTACTGTGAGTAGGAAAAAATACATTACATGCGTTGCAATACTTTTCACAAGGAAATCCCCACTACAACTCGGCCGCTAATACCCGGCATGGGAAAGCCCCTTACAATATCAAAATGCTGGTTAAGAAGATTATCTACCTGAAGGCGAACATCTGTTTTCGACTTGGTACTATTTGCGTGCACTCCAACCGATGCGCTTACGATATGATATGAGTCGAGTAAACTTGTGAACTCGCCACCCAACTGCGAGTACCGGTATCCGGCATAATTCCAACGGACGTTTCCGAATAGAAAATTGTCGTCGTAAAAAAGCGAAATATTTATCAACTCTTGCGGTACATAGGGAATGGGCGTGCCGTCAACATACTGACGGCCGGTAGCATCTCGGGCATTTTGCAGTGTATAGCTCCAAACAAAATGCAACGCATTGCTAGGCAAAAGATTTGCACTGGCCTTTAGTTCAACACCCAAGGTTCGGGCTGTACCAACATTTTGAGCGCTGGTAACAACTGGATTGATTGGTACACTTACAATCAAATTTTTCGTGAACATTCCAAATACATCTGCATCGAGTACGATCCATGAAAGCGCGTTAATACTTGCACCTACATTTATGGTATGTGAGCGTTCGGGCAGAAGATTTTTGGTACCGTAATTCAAATAATACAGTTCATTAAAAGATGGTGGACGAAAGTTGTAGCTCCAATTTGAGCGGATAACGATGGGTGGTGAAAGGCGATCACGCAAACCAATCGACGCCGACAACGCAGTACCTACATCAGACAAAACGTCGGCTCGAACACTAGCGCTTCCACGAACTTCTCCAACGTTCCCATCAGTCTGCTCGATTGCGCTAGCAAAACTAATCGTACTTCGATGAACCGTGTTAATGTTGGCATCTATCAAATTGTTTCCGCGCAAATCGATATACCCACCACGAATAGTATTTGCCCAAAGAAAATCCGTATTCGAATATTGTGCAACGGACGTCACCGAAACATCGCGAGTGGCGTACGTATCATTAATCCCAGTTGATCCGGCCCACAAGGCTGAAGGATCGGAGTAATGTTGTTTCAAGAATCTGGCGGTACCAATAAACTTTACATTCCACATTGAATCAACCGCAACAGCGTAGTTAACCGCTGAAAGCACATCAGTTTCGGTAAGTCGTGCCTGGGGCGTTCCCAAGCTTCCTTGCACGATGGCACCGGGGACACCTCGCGAAACATCTCTGCCTATTACATCAACCGAGAACCCCGTAGCATTCTGCAATCGTAGCATCACGCCGGTGTTTCTCACGTCACTATTTGTGCGGTTCACCAACGTACCGGTTGTTCCATCTGAAACCTCGATTGGATATGAACCGGAGGTTCCTAACAATTCAACAGAGCCCCCTAAAGTGAAATCATTTCCTAAGGGTGTTGATGCAGATCCGTTAAAGCGCCACTCATTAAACGAACCTCCACTCGCCTGTATTTGCGCCTGCGTTGTGTCTGGCAGCAACAACGAGAATTTTACCACTCCCGAAAGTGCGTTAGCCCCTTCAGTTGCGGACGAACCGCCTCTTTGAACTTCGGCTGACCGTACAAAGCTCGCGGGAATCATGCTAAGGTCGACCTGACCGTTCTGCGCAGTATTAAGGGGAATTCCATCAATTAGCACTAGCGCCTGCGAGGCTGATCCACCCCGTACTGAAATACTCTTTACTCCACCAATTCCACCATAATCTTTTACAAATACGCCGGGTACTAATTGCAGTATCTCTGAGATCTGAATTGGGTGAATAGACTTGATCAATTCGGATGGGACAAATGTGCTTGGCACAGCCTTATCATTCAAGAGCAGCGGGAAACGCGAACTCACAACGTGCACAACTGGTGAATTCACTGTATCTGGTAGCACTCCCTCTGCGCACCAAAGCGCAGAGGTCTGCAACGCGAGAATTAATAGTAGTAGGAATCGGTTCGGCATAAGAAATGCAAAACTACGGTATATACTCAATCACAATTTTTTGTAAGATTGTGTGATACACCAAATACAATCACTTAAGTGGGAGCGGATGTGAAGAAAGTGTTGAAGTGGCTTGGCATAGTTGTAGCCGGCCTGATTGTCATTTTAGGCGCGTTAGCGCTCTATATTTAGTTTTCTGGAATGCCCGGGTATGATGTAACCAAGATTGACCTTGTAGTAGACAAGAGTCCCGAGCGGGTGGCTCACGGACGAGCTCTTGTAATCAATTTGTGCAAACTGTGTCACATGAATGCCGAAACGATGGCCTTAACAGGTCAGCAGATGCTTGATATGCCGCCGGAGTTTGGGACGGCGTATTCAAAGAATATCACCAATAGCAAGGAGCATGGAATTGCCAAATGGACCGATGGTGAGATAGTATGGCTTTTACGTACCGGAATCCATCCCCACACAGGAAAGTACATACCACCTTGGATGCCAAAATTTGTTCACATGAGTGACTATGACCTACATAGCATTGTGGCATTTTTGAGAAGTGATGATCAACTTGTTGCTCCTTCAGACCGAGTAAACACCGAGGGCGACCCTTCATTTTTTGCAAAAGCCCTTGTGGTTGCTGTCTTTAAACCGTTCGACTACCCTAAACAACCTATACCTCACCCGTTCTAGACCCCTAAATAACTGGACTGATAATTCTACTTTTGAATAACCATTAAAGTAGAGGTAAAAGATGGATCATCGACGGTATACAGAAGATGAGAAACGTATCATCCTAAAAGAGGTGGAAGAGCACGGATTGGG
>JABMNI010000028.1 GCA_013204605.1 Ignavibacteria bacterium | reverse complement strand
TGATGAACGTACCTGCCCCAGTGTCTTGCACGCCCGGCGCTGGCTTACCGCTAAGGCGCCCATCACATGATGGACTGCCTCACGGCGCCTGGCCGGGCTCAGAAGTTTCCCCGGGCTACCTCCTTGAGAATCTGATTGTCTACCGTCAAATCAGAAACGGCCCTTCGCAATCGTCGGTTCTCTGCCTCAAGATCTCTCAGCTTCTTTACCTGCTCAAGACCTACACCACCGTAGATCTTTCGCCATCGATAGTACGTCGCTTCCGTAATCTTCTGATCCCTGCAGAAGGCCTCTACCGTGCCTCCCTTCGATACGACTACCTCCGCACCTCGCAAGATGCCGATAATCTGCTCTTCCGTGTGATGTTTCCTGCCCATATTGCTCTCCTTTTGACTACCAAACTATCATTTCTGTTGGTAGTATATTTGGGGTGCAGGTCAAAATGACATGTTGAATTAACACAAACATTCGAACTCTAGTTCCTACAGGTGCAATGTCACCGTATCCACCTAGTGACATAGCACCAAAACTAAAATAAAGGAAGTCTGGCCATTTTAGTTGGAATTCACGCTTGGGAGAAACAATGCTTTGGAATTTTCTTGCAATCCTTAGACTGTCATTTATTAATGAACTCGCTCCAATATCCAGGTCTTTAATGACAGACTGTACTTTACTCTTAACACGACGCACGAAGCCCTCTTTGTCAAATACTCGATACTTTCGACGTGCATTGATTTTCCATGCATAGTCAATTCGAAGTCTAGTCTTTAAGACGACGGTGTCTTCCAAAAAAACATTGAGTATCCCTGATGTGTGTGTAAAGTCGAACGGAGCAATCAGAAAAGTAACGGATACAATTCCAGGACTGCTTTTTGCCGAGTCTACAACGATCAAATCAGCGCGTTTTCCATTCCATGCGATATCAAAAATTGATGTGGATGACTCGACTACTTTAGCCACATTCTTCATCGTTTCAAGTTCATTTCTCTTGGAGATAATTTACAGGTGCGCGTTCGACAACTGCGCCATTATATTTAATGAATCTTCATTATTCAGTGCCCGCTGAATAGATTCGCTGGTTACAAAATACCTTGAATTTGAACTATACTCACATTTATAAACAAAAGCAAAAAAAATTACAACTAGAGCATATGCTGCAAACGGTTTGACAAGTTGATACATCAAATGCATAGATTTTTTCATCTTTAATTTATGCAAACAACTCATCAATCAAATAACCGTTACGCAAAGTTCATCCCTACTTCCACTACGGGGTTAGTCAAGCGGATAAGTTGGAAATATTTTTATTTCCACTGACGGAGAAATTCCAGTCGGTCGCGAAGTTGTGCTACCGGAACCAGTAACTTTTCTTTGCCTAGAATTCCTTCTTCTTGCGATCCAAACACGAGTTCGTAATCCTTGCTCATTACAATAGCTTCTTCGGGGCAAACTTCCTCGCAAAATCCGCAATAAATGCAGCGAAGCATGTTTATCTCGAACTTTTCTGGATAGCGCTCTTTGTCATCGGTGGTTTCTGCTGCTCGGACTTCTATGGCTAGAGCCGGACACACCCTTGAACAAAGTCCGCACGCCACGCATCTTTCCTTGCCGTCCTCAAGAACAAGCACGGGTCTGCCACGATACGAACCTTCCGGTTCCCATCGTTCTTCGGGGTATTGCCGAGTGAACGTTGGTTGCAACATCTGTTTGAAGGTTAACCCCATGCCCCTTGCGATTTCAGGAAGGTAGATCCGCTCCCAAAACGTTAGTCGCTGAGCTTCAGTATTCGTTTTTACGTTTGCCATAGTTCTATTTATGCAAGTTTCAACTAATGTGAAATTATCCGAAGAGTAACAGACAAATACCTGTTACAGCAATATTGGCTAATGCCAGAGGCAACAAAACCTTCCAGCCAAGATTCATCAACTGATCATATCTAAATCTTGGTAGCGACCATCTAATCCAGATAAACACGAACACCATTAACAACGCTTTCGAAACAAACGTTATGTGTCCGAGTACCACCATCGGGATAGAATCTGGCGCAAGACCCAGAAGCGCGGCTTCGTCGACAAATGGAATCATATCCCACCCACCCAAAAACAACGTTGCCATAATCGCGCCGGCAGCCAACATACTAGCATACTCGGCGAGGTACAGAAGACCAAACTTCATACCTGTGTACTCCGTATGGTATCCACCTACAAGCTCAGGCTCAGCCTCGGGCAGGTCGAATGGTGCACGATTGGTCTCAGCTAACGAGGTCACAAAAAATATCAAGAATGCAACGGGCTGATACATAATGTTCCAGCCGTTAGCAATCTGAGAATTAATGATCTCAACAAGGTTTAGCGAACCTGAAATGAGCACAACACCAATTACAGCTAAGCCCATCGAAAGTTCGTACGAGATCATCTGAGCGGCCGATCGTAGTCCGCCCATTAATGAGTATTTGTTGTTCGAAGACCAACCGGCCAACGCAACTCCGTAAACGCCAACCGACGTCATTGCTAGGATAATTAGAATGGCTACATTCATTTGTGGAGCCATTGCCAGACCATAGCTATGACCATCAATAGTGACCAGTGGGCCACTCCAAGGTATCACAGCATATATAGTTATGGCTACGGCAATTGAAATGATAGGAGCAAGCGCATGGAATTTGTAATCGGCGGCAGCTGGGACAACGTCTTCTTTGAGATACAGTTTAAACACATCTGCAAATGACTGAAACAAACCCCACGGACCCACCCTGTTAGGCCCTACTCTACCTTGTATCCAAGCGGCAACCTTTCGCTCAGCTAGTACCATGTAGGCGGCAGCAATAAGCATCAAGTTGACAAGCATGCCCGCCTGTGCGCAAATAATCAACAATTGAATTGGATCCATAATCAATCTGCGAGTGTTCTGTGATTAAGCCGGTTTCATAACGTGTGATTGATACACTTCTTCTTCTTTTTCGGGCGAATTGCCTTTGCCAAGAATCAAACCTTGGTGTTTCTTGAGTGAGGGGTACGACATGTCCTTGAATCCACTCAGGTGATGTGCCATGTCGTTAAATACATCGCCTGAACTACCAAATGCGTAGTTGGCTCCTAAGCCAACACACAACGCTTGAATAATCTTCCATGCCGGTCTAGCGTCTCTTTTCTCACCGCTGCTCCATCTGTCGTTGGGCGCACCAAACTTGTCCCACCTACTTTGCTTCATCGTCATCAGGCGCTCATTATCCTTTGTAACCACGGCAGGAGAAAAATGCTGTACCCGATGATGAATATTAGTAAACGTTCCTTCTGTTTCAGCAAACACCGTCGTAGGTAAAAGAATCGATGCTTGTTTTGCGGTCAAGTTGGTGTGTGATGTTAAAACAATAAGTGCTTCTACACCAGCACTTGCTTCTGCCAATTCATCGGAAAAATCATCCAACGAATCTTCAAGCACAACAAGAACTTTAACGTCGCCGTGTTTAATTCGGTCTACAAGTTTTGCAACCCCATGACCATTTGTGCCAACAGCAATTCCTGCCGTATGTGCACCTATGGCGTTAGGAGCCGTCTCATTAACTCTCAACATATCATCGCCAAAATCATGACTCAGGTGCTGGATATAATCAATGTTCGAAGTCTGTAATTGCTCTTTTGCAAGTTTTGCAAGTAGGTAGTTGTCCTCATTTGATGCAAGTGACGATCCTAGAATCGTGATCTCCTGCGGCTTGAAAGATTTCAATCTTTCGACCGTTGCAGCAATTGCCTCGTCCCAAGTAACAGACTCTAAAACGCCATCGCGGCGAATCATAGGTCCGCTTGTCCTGTTGTTGTTTACGATTGTTGGTACAGCCAATCGTCCATGATCGCACATCCAGTAGTTATTGACGTGCATATTGGTTACTGGCTCTGTCCGCAACACTTCATTATTCATTACGCCGATTGAAATATTGCAACCTCTGGCACAGCCCGGGCAAACGGAATCGGTGAACGACATTTCCCAAACTCTAGCTTTAAATC
Organism: Ignavibacteria bacterium; assembly: GCA_013204605.1. Classification (GTDB taxonomy): domain Bacteria; phylum Bacteroidota; class Ignavibacteria; order Kapaibacteriales; family Kapaibacteriaceae; genus JABMNI01. Next base: position 21,879 of record JABMNI010000028.1, on the reverse strand, counting down.
TAAAGTCCATGCTCGTTAGCGCACCTACCGGGCAAATGTCTATCACGTTCATCGAATACGGGCTATCAAACGTTGTATCCGGGAAGGTTGTAATTGTAACCTTGTCTCCCCTACCAACAAATGTTAACACCGGTTGTTTGGCAACCTCATCAGCAAACCGGATACATCGCGAACACGAAATGCACCGTTCGCCGTCAAAAATTATATTGGGTCCAAGCTGAACCCGTTTGTCCTTGGCTACTTTTTCTTCATCAAATCGACTCTTGCCTTTTGAATGCACCAAGGCATATTCTTGGAGCTTACATTGTCCGGCTTCGTCGCATATCGGGCAGTCCAACGGGTGGTTGATTAACAAAAACTCCATCACTGCGTTTTGAGTCTCGACGGTTTCTTTGCTAATCGAATCAACAATCATCCCATCCGTGACCGGAGTTGCACATGCGATTTGCTTTTTCGGGAACCAACTTACTTCAGGATTTCCATCATCACCGTACAAAAGAGCCCCGTCGCTGTCTTTTTTATGAGCTCCAACAGTTACCAGGCACATCCTGCAATTACCATCGGGCGAAAGAGCCGGATGCCAGCAAAAATGCGGAATAGTAATCCCGTTTTCGAAGGCGGCTTCTATGATTGTCTTTCCTGGTTCTACCTCTAGAACTCTACCGTCAATTATTAACTGTGGCATCTATTTTATGTCCTTGCGATTGAAGTTGTCAGACGCATTTACACGCTCATCAACCGCGCAAACATACGATTTTCTTAGGTTGTGAGGGTCGTCCATAGAGCTTCAAATCATACATTTACTATGTTTGGGGGATGTTGAACACATTACATTGTCGTAAATGTTGGGTGGTGATGGTCTTTGTTGCATTGTTGAGTGCGCAAACCGACGCCAAAAGCGACGCCCACCTTTTTATCCCCGCTTCTCTTAGCTTTTCTCAGCCACTTGGTGGCTTTTCAACGTTGTATGGCACAAAACCATCGCTCGGCTTCTCGCTCGGTTTTGAATTCACCGAAAACCGTCATTTGTTGTTTGGAGTTCACGGCACATGGACCAGAATGGGTTTAGGTAAAACCGATACGGCCGATTACTCGAGTTTTGGCCTGACCAACGTTGGGCTTATCGCGAGTATCAAATACAGGTTTGCAAAGCATGGTTGGAGTCCGTATGTAAGAATTGATGGGGGGATGGGGTATGTGTTTGAGGACAAAACACTCGACAACAATTTAAAAATCGAAGGACTAACCGCAGTAAAAATAAATCTTGGCGCTAGCGCCGGTGTTGAAATTCCATTGAGTGACAGGCTAAACTTGGATATTTATGCTCGGTATTCAACAACGTATATAACGCCGGTGTTACAATCGTTGTCGGGCCACTTGGGCATCGTTTATGTCCTACCAAAATAATGCGGCTGGGAAGCCCGCCTACTCCCCCCAATGGCTGGAAAGCCCCCTACCAGCTAATCCTTGCGCGATAGGAGCGAAATGGAGCTTTGCTCGGTTATAGTTGAAGCATTTTTGTGGATATCCGGCTCAAGTTTGGCCTCTACCATTCTCCAAATTTTCTGACACGGAAATCTGTTTTCGAACATTGCGCGGCCGATTACTACACTGTCCACATTTTTCGGAGCGTTATCCTGAAGTTCCCAAAGGTGCTGCGGCGAGGCAATTCCGCCGGCCATGGTAATCCGCATTGGAGCAACATCAGCTATGCGTTTAATTGTCTCAAAATCTTCGCCCGACAGCGTCCCCTCCCAATCACGTTCCGTGTATATAATTCGGGTGCCGCCAATTTTATGTGCCCGAGAAATAAATTCTTCATCGGAAACCAATCCCACTTCCGGTCCTAGGTCAACCTGACCACCATGCGCCCTCACTCCAAAAACAATACGACTAACTCCATACGTTTCGAGCATTTGGCGGACAGCATCTGGTTCGGTATACAGGCTAGCATTGATGGCTACGCGATACACCCCACTTTCAAGCAACTTGATAAGGGGCTCTGTGGAAGTTTGGAAAGAAACAAATTCAATTGGAACATCTACCGCCTGTTGCATTAGGCCAACTACCGCAATGTTTGCCGCCGAATCTCGATTCATAAACGAATCTATATCCGTCACGTGAATACACTTCGCGTTTTCTCTACGCCAAAGCTGGGCCAATTCCACCGGGTGGCCTGATATTTCGGAATACAATTGTTCCGTGCCTGGCTCCCCTACTATGCATCTGGCGCAGTGTCCGTCAACTAAATCAATAGATGGAATTATTAGTAGGCGCTTGTTCATTGGGTTGCAAACTTAAGTGCCTTGCGAATGAGAACGTCGCTTGAATGTGATTGGTCCGGCTCGGCGCTCAATACATTCGTCACTGCTTTCTCTGCGGCCAACCTGCTGTACCCGAGTGCCTGCAGTGCGCTAACAGCATCTTGTGTAATGGTATTTCCTAAGGTTGCGCCGGAATTCTCAGTTCCACCTAGTTTCAGAATTCTGTCTTTTAACTCCACAACCATCCGCTCAGCGGTTTTTTTTCCAATGCCGGGAAGTCGTTGAAGAGAAATGAGATCGCTGGCAGAAATTGACTTGACCAGCTGAGGAATTGTTGACGACGATAATATTCCTAACGCAATTCTTCCGCCTATACCTTGGATTGAAGTCAGCAGTTTAAACATGTTTCGCTCTGACTCAGTGATAAAGCCAAACAACTGCATGGCATCCTCGCGCACATTCAAGATGGTAAATAAAGTCACGTTTTCACCTATGCCGGGCACGCGTTCTGTGGTAGACAGTGGAACGCTAACCAGATAGCCTACACCGCCGCAGTCGATAACGACTTCCATACCATCTTTTACAGCAATAGTGCCTTTTAATTGTGCAATCATATTCAAAAATACATAGGCTAGTCATGAACCGAAATTCAAACCTATCAACACACGAAATTGGAGCGTATGCCGAACAACTTGCTGTAGACTATTTATTGGAGCTCGGATACGTGATTATTGAACGTAACTTCTTCTACAAGAAAGTTGGCGAGATTGACATTGTAACGCGTATTGCCAGCACCCTTGTGTTTGTGGAGGTACGCTACAGATCAAACCCGTTCTATGGTCCGCCAGAAAGCACACTGAGTAGGATCAAGTTGCACCGCATCCGGCGCACGGCCGAAGCTTGGCTTATTTGCACGCGAACAAAAAACATTGAAATCCGATTCGATGTTATAGCCATAGATCTTCACGAGGGAGCACCCGAAATCCGGCATCTCATAAATGCATTCTGAGCAACCAACGCATTGCTTTGCATTTTTTTCACGTTTCGTTACCGATGTATCTTTGCCACATGTGGCAATATGTAGTTAAGCGAATTCTACTTTTCATCCCAACGCTGTTTATCATCACGGTAATCTCGTTTGGGGTTAGCAGGCTGGCTCCCGGCGACCCAGCCGCCGCTAAGGTTGGCCAGGGATCCGAGGGCGGCATGTCTGGCAGGTCTACCATTAATGAACGGACTATCAAGTTAATTCGAGAGCAATGGCACTTAGATAAGCCGGTGTGGCAGCAATATGTTATTTGGACAGGGGGCTTGCTGGGCTTTAAAACAGCTACGATGTTCAACAGCGGGTCACTGGATTGGAGTGCGGTTACATATGTGGGAAAGCCGGATTTCGGCACCTCGTTCCAGGACAGTCGCCCAGTATTTGATAAAATGCTAGAACGAGTGCCTATAACGCTCACCATGAACCTATTAGCGATAATCCTGGCATACTCTATAGCAGTTCCAATGGGAGTGTATAGTTCAACCCACTCTGGTACTTTCACGGAGCAACTTTCTACGTTCACCTTGTTTGCGCTGTACTCTTTACCCGTCTTTTGGGTGGGTACGCTGGCGGTTACTTTTTTAGCCAACCCTGAGTTTCTAGCGTGGTTTCCGTCGGTCGGACTCCATTCGTCCGGTTACAATGCCAACTGGAGTTGGACAAAACAGTTTTCAGATTATGCCTGGCATTTAACCCTGCCAATGATAGTGTATGTGTATGCCGACTTTGCATTTATTTCGCGCCAAATGCGGTCGTCGATGCTGGAAGTAATACGTCAAGACTACGTTCGCACGGCCCGTGCAAAGGGTCTTTCAGAACGAACAGTTATTTACAAGCATGCGCTACGCAACGCTCTGATTCCGCTCATCACAATTATTGCCGCTATAATTCCAAATTTGATAGGGGGCTCAGTAATTATTGAAACCATTTTTAGTATTCCCGGAATGGGTGAGTTGTCGTACAAGGCATTAATCGCTCGCGACTACCCAATGATTATGGCGGTGTTTACCATTAGTGCTACGCTAACGTTGTTTGGAATTTTGATTAGTGATTTGTTATACAGTTTGGCAGATCCAAGGATTTCATACGGAAAGAAAAGTTCGTAATGGCTGACCAAATCAAAAAAGATCAACTAAAAGAAATCGAAGCAAATTCGGGCGAAAGTTATATCAAATTTGTGAAGCGTCAATTCCGCAAGAGTACGTTTGGTGTGATAAGTCTTTACATCGTAACTGTGATTGGATTTGTAGCCGTTTTTGCAGATTTTTTGGCTAATGACAAACCTTTGATTGCAAGTAACAAAGGGGAGATAGTCTTCCCTGTTATTAAAGAGTACGGGGTGATGATGGGAATTGCTGAATGGGGAAGTGAATACGTAACGTCAACCTGGAAGGACATTGCGTTCGATTGGGCTGTGTTCCCGCCAGTCCCTTTTGCTCCTTCTTCGACAGATAAAAATTTGGTTAGCCTTAAAGAACGGGCACCATCTGCAAAGCATTGGTTGGGTACAGATGATATTGGCAGAGATGTAATGGCGGGCTTGATTCATGGTTCTCGTTATGCACTGTCGATAGGTTTCGTGGCTATGAGTATAGCGTTACTAATTGGAATTATTCTTGGAGCTGTTGCGGGATACTTTGGTGGCATGACCGACATTGTGATATCCCGCTTGATTGAGATAGTTATCACCTTTCCTAGATTTTTTCTGATAATTACGATTGTAGCAATGGTCGAACAAGGCTCGCTATGGTTGATAATGGCAATGATTGGACTAACTGGGTGGACGAGCATTGCGAGATTTATGCGAGGTGAAGTATTGCGTGTGAGAAATCTCGACTATATAAGTGCCGCTACATCATTTGGATTTTCCACCCGGCGCATTCTTTTTCGTCACGTTCTTCCAAACTCAATTGCACCAGTTTTGATTTACGCTGCATTCGGTATTGTTAGCGCAATCTTATTCGAAAGTGCATTGTCGTTTTTAGGTTTTGGTGTGCCCCCTACCGTTGTAACGTGGGGTTCAGTGCTGTTTAAAGCCCGCAGTTCTACGTATTCGTGGTGGTTGGCCGTATTTCCCGGCTTTATGATTTTTCTCACCGTAAGTGCGTTCAATCTTATAGGTGACGCTCTTAGAGATGCTACCGATCCGAGATTGCGGTCGTAATTATTTTCTGGCGGTATCTAACAAATCACTAATGCTATCAATTCACTAATGCTATTTTGAATAACATTACATCGTCTTGCTGAGCACTACGCTCAAATAATTTGTCACTTCCCAATTCACATTTCCTACTTTTCTATAGCCAAGTTTTTGGTACAGGTCAATCAAACTATGCGCGTTGACCGATGTATCTAAAGCCAGTTCGGTGGCTCCGTGTTGCTTGCAAAACTCTTCAACATGCTGCATTAACAACCTTCCAAAGCCTGTGCCCTGTTGGCTTGGCTCAACGGCAAACTGACCAAAATGCCAGACTTTTTTGCGGCTATACCATTCACATTGCGCTCCATCATAACTGTTGTAAACAGTAATGGTCCCCACCAAAGTGCTATCTACATACGCAACAAATCCAAAACCATCGGTTAGCCTCGACCTTGTCATCTTATCATCCTGATAACTAGCAACGTATCGCATTCCCTCATTCAATAGTGGCGCGTATGCCCTGTGCAGAAGGCCGGTGATTTCAGAAATCGAATCCGATGTCTGGTAAGGTCGAATGATCAATACGTTTACCTACGGTGATAGTATTTCCGTCTTCCAACTTGAATCATCAAGCGTGTATTTAATCCGGTCATGCAATCTAGATTCGCGTCCTTGCCAAAACTCAACAGAAATGGGCTTCACTCTATAGCCACCCCATTGTGGCGGCAACGGTACCGCTCCTTCGGGATACATCTGAAGGAATTCGACAAACTTTTCTATCAGTTCATCGCGGTCTCGCAACGGCGTACTTTGTTTGCTAGCCCATGCACCAATCTGACTTTCATACGGCCGACTCGAAAAATACTCATACGATTCAGCTTCGGTTACTTTATCAATTTGTCCTTCAATTCGAACTTGACGCTCTAATTCTGGCCAAAAAAACAACAGTGCAACATTTCTATTCTGCGAAACTTGCTTCCCTTTTAGACTTTCATAATTCGTGAAAAACACAAAGCCCGTTTCATCAACTCCTTTTAACAGCACCACTCTACTCGAAGGTGTATAACGTTCTGAAACCGTCGAAACCACCATAGCTGTGGGTTCATTTGCATTAGCAGCCAGCGCTTCGTTCATCCAGATGTTGAACTGTGTTAGCGGATCGCCGGCCACGCTGTCTTTTGTAAGGGGCTTTCCAGAATACTCTGTGCGGATTTTCGATAAGTCAGAGGAATTCATAGTTACTTAATTACTGGAATGGCAAAATGTTTTACAACGCCATTGTGCGAGACCGTAGCGAAATAGATTCCTATTGCGTTTTCTGTGAATTGAAGCGGAGTAATAACATCGGTAGTTGTGATTGTTTTAAGCAACACGCCTCTTGAATCGCGAACAAATAGCATTGAACCAATTGGCGACTCTACGAAAATGTTGGAGCCAATAGTAACGGGAATTTGACCTCGAATTCTAAAAAGACCTTCAACCGTGTTCTCATTCACACCAGTGGTAGTTGTGCCTTCCTTTTCGCATAGAATTTGTTTGTCAGGATCCAGCTCAATACTATCTATTTCGAAGTCCGTTTGCAACACCAACGAAGTACTTCTTGAATCCATTACGAATTTGAAATCTTGCAATAGCCCATTGCCGTGCAGTCTCACAGTCAGTGGAATAACAAAGACGTCTGGAACCCCATCGTGTTTCTGCGTTTGTTGCACTACAACATAGTTGGAGTATTTTCCAACGCCGTCTGGCAGCGAGTTAGCCTGAACGCTGGCAACCAGAACTGGGTGCCCGGCCTTCTCCAGCCATTGCTCAAAGAATATGTCCCAACTAACCGGGCTACTTGGCAATTCCACTTTCCACATATCAAGCATCTGCGAAGTTTGCACGGACTTACCTGCGAACCGTTGCAAATATTTTCGCAAAGTTGGGAAGAAGTTTGCGTCACCTACGTGGAATCGCATCATATGATAAACCCACGATGACTTCGCATATGTAGTTGCTTCGTTGAAAATATTACTCAGTGGAATGTCATAAACTGGAGGCTCGTTCAGCCCCTTCTCTAAATATTTTTTTCGTCGCCGATCCATGACATTCTTGTAACCAGCCACACCTTCTTTGAATTCGGAATAAACGGCCTCGCCAAAAGATGCACCACCTTCATTTAGCCAGATGTCGCCCCATGTGGCACACGTTACCAAATCCCCAATCCATTGATGCGCAAGCTCGTGAGCATATCCAAGTTCGATGTCACCAATAAGCCAACGTCGATTAATTGTAGACATTGACTGATGCTCCATACCTCCAAACGGAATCGGTGCTACAGTTACATGCCCATACGTGGGAAAAGGATACCTTCCAAAACTCGCCTCAAAAGCTTCAAACATTTTTGGGATTGTACTAAGTGCGAACTCTGCCTGGTACACACCGCCTGTATCGTCCACTGCCCAATGAAAATTTTGAATAGGCACCGTATCCGTTGGAGATCGATAATATGTCTGATTCAATTCCGTAAACTTTGAGGCATTTAAGCAAAACAAATATGTAGGCATTGGCATAGGGTGATGCCAGGTAACCCAATGGGTGCTGTCTGTATCTGCAACATCCAAGGTTTTTGTTCCGTTCGAAACAACGGTAAAATCTTTTGGTACTCTGACCACACCCGTAAACAGTGCCTTGTCCGAAGGGACGTCGTTACACGGAAACCAATACCTAGCATTTTCAGGTTGTGAAAAAGTAAAAGCTATTGCTTCAGGTAGCTTTTCTGCTACGGCATCAGCCTGAGAAAACGCATAAAATCCACGGTTATCGCTAAGGTTTGCATACCATATCTTCACGTCGAGTGTATCACCCTTTACCGCTGACTTAGACAATGCAATTCGTAATCGTCCACTCTGTACAGCATTGGGTCGAACCACGTCGTTTACTTTCACAGAATCAATTTGCTGAGCAACGCTGTAAAGCAAAAACGTGTCCATGCTACTTCCTACCACTGCGCTCAGAAACACACTTCCTACAGTTTTACGCTTAGGTCTATTTGCAGCGTCGGTTAGCAACGCATTAACCCAATCCATTTTTACATCATACCAAAGAACGTCGATTTCCTCTGCGATACCTTTCTCAGGGAACACAAGAGCCGCCGGCTTTGGATGCTTTGGATGCATGGTCTCCAACATTTTCGAATCTTGAATCAACCATTCATGCATACCCTGCTTTTGCTCATAGTTTTGAGCGTACATCACGCTACAAGAAAGTGCAAGAATAATGGGGACTAGTTTGTTCATTTGGATTCAGTAAAAGGTTTGCTTTTAAAAATTATTCAGGCCCCGTGTGGACCTGATTTGGGTAAGGGGGCTTTGTTCGATACGTAATGATCAAGCCACCATCGAATATCACCATTTGATTCTTTTCTTCTGCCGGCCAAAACATGATCTGCGTTATCATACATCACGAGTTTATACGGGAAATGAATTTTTTGAAGCGCAGATGCGAGTTGAAGTGAATGCGCTGGCGAAACTCTTCTGTCACCGGTTCCATGTAGAACTAACAAAGGAGTACTTGTTGGTAAATCGGCCACCCATAGTTCGGCACTGCGTTTTTCGGCTTCTGTTTGCTCGACTGAGTTAGGAGGTAAATGTTTCGTCATTGTTTTTCGGATGTATGTACCGTGTTCATCTGAATGCAACGATGCCGGTGCCCCAATACTCACCGCGGCTCTAAATCTATTTGTTTCTTTCAACATTAGGTAGGTAACCATACCACCACGTGATCCACCAACAACGCCTAGCCTATCCTTATCCACATACGGGAAAGAATCCAACAATGGAATCAAGTTTAGAGCATCTTGAACATCCAACTCACCCCAAGATTCTTCGGCGCCTTCTGAGCCCCCTACACCCCGGTAATTAGTTGCAACTCCCACATAGCCCCATGCGGCATAAAGTCCGATGAACGCCATGGCACCCTCGGCAGTAAGTGCCGCGCGAGGGCCACTACCGCCTCTGTTAAAAACAATCGCAGGAAACAATTCCGCCGAGGCCGGAGGTAGCGTCAGCCAGCCATTGATTTTTAGACCGTCGGACATATACGTAATGGCATGAAGCGTTACTGCGCTAAATCTTTGAAAATCAAGTGTTGAAAGATTTCGCTTTGCCATGGACACGGCCGAGGCAGGCACGGCAACTTGAACACTGTTTACTAGTGTTCCGTTGTTGGTCACCTTTTGAGTCTCTCATTATATTTTTTACTTAGGCGAATGTGTTTTGCACTTAAATCAACTTCTCTGCCATCGATAAATGCGTTTTGGACGTTATTGGTTAGACCGTCTAATGCAATCCCATTTGATACAAACAGCGTTGCACTTTTGCCCACTTCCAACGAACCATATTTTTTGGCGACTCCGAACATTTCTGCAACGTTAATGGTGAGCGATTTTTCTGCAGCATTCTCGGATAAGCCATACGCTATAGCAGTACCGGCCAGAAATGGAAGGTTTCTTTGTTGCCACGCACCATTATCTGAAATTGCAAACAATATTCCTGCCTTTTCTAAAGCTGAAGGCAACGTATATGATGCATCGTACGGATCTTCATCGTGATTGGGAAGTGAGTGCACACGTTGCACAATAACCGGTACGTTTGCTTTCTTGATCTGCTGAATACAGGTTCGGACTTCGTCACCGGCGGCTAAAATAATTCTCAATTCATATTCTGTAGCAAAATCTAGTATTGCTTCGATTTGTGCACGCGAATTGGCATGAATAATTACAGGAATTTCTTTTGTAAATACGTTGCGCATAGCTTCAAATCGGATGTCTTTTCTCGATGAATCTGCAATGCTACTCACCAGTTTATGGTAAGCCTGAGCCTCACGAAAAAAGTTCCTAAACGATTGTAAACTCGCATTGATTTCTTTTCGTTGTTCTTCTTCAGGCTTTTTCATCCACCAAGCTTTAATGACATCCATTCGTGGCCATTCCACAACTAATGCCGACATCGGCAATATGGCAATGTCTTCTCTCGTCCAGCCGTCTAATCGCATTAACGAGGCCATACCCGAAACCATTCCACCATTGGGGCAGGAATTTGCAATCAAAACACCATTATGACGAATTGTTGGAATAATTTCACTATCTGGATTGTATGCTGTTTCGCCCCTTACATTAGGATTAAACTGACCAACCTCTGATGCATCGCGTGTTGACCTCACAGCATCAATCTCGGTAAGACCGATTTGAGAAATTGCGGATATAAATCCTGGGTATACGTGTTTCCCGCGACCGTCAATTTCCTTACTTCCTGCCGGAATTTCGACTGTAGTTCCAACTTGAGTGATTATGCCATTTTCAAAAACTACCGAGGCACTAACTAACGTCCCTTTTGTAACTGTGTGAACAGTCGCATTTCGAATTACAATGGGTTGAGTTTGTTTCTTCCCAGGCACTTCTTCACCTGCTGTTAGTGCGCAACAACAACAAACAAACAATGAACTCCACAGCAAGGAGTTGAAGAAGTATTTACTCAAAAAATTTAGTTTGGCCACGTGCAAATCCACAGATTATGTTTTCGGCTGCAAAGATACGGGGTAGTGCACACAACCTAATTTGTGACCCCTACATTTTACCTTGTGACTCTCCCACCTTATATATGTGAGATACCCCTAGACGTCACCACGCGTCTAGGGGCACTCCCCTTCTCACCTTTCTTTACCATTTTTGCTGGAATGTATTTCCAAAATCATCTAACGGCAAATCAGGTGGTCACCATTGAATCTAGGGTGCAAGATACTCCTATTTTCATTCCGACGCAACGGTCAATTAGGATTTTAAAATGGATTTGTGGGAAACTTTCTACCGGCTGGCACAACTTTCTATTGGCTGGCGTCTGAATATTCCCGATCTTTGCGTCTTCGGGGTGTAGCGTAGCCCGGTTAGCGCGTCTGCTTTGGGAGCAGAAGGTCGCAGGTTCGAATCCTGCCACCCCGACAACACACACATGCTGAAGAGATGGTTGCCGCCACTTTTTTCTCACGATCATGCATGCTCTGACTTTAGGACAGAAAATCAAACTCTCCAGATCAATCTGCCTACCTTTCATCCTCCTATTCGTTCCTGTTATCTGTCTAGCGCAGAATTTCGAGGAAGTGTGGCATCCACAAACGTGGAATCCATGCTCGGGGGTACTGGTGCCATGGAGAAGTTCATCCTTAGCCGTGTTAAAGGCTTTGGCCAAAAAAACCGAATTGAAGCCAACGTACGTAGGGTCGGTAACATCCGCTTCGCTTTCGTATGTGGTGTGCGACTCCGCCCAGCCAGTTCGAATTGAGTTTGTTTTTGATGGTAAAGGCAAATTGCAGGGGGCTTCATGGACGTATACAGGCGCTACTGAAAAAGAACGAAGCACCTTGTTATATGAAATTCGTAGCGCCTTAGTTAAGCAAAATGTAAGATTCGAACGAGATTCGACGGAATTCGTTTGAGATTCGACGCAACTTCAAGAAGGCACCTCTGAATGCGGCAACTATTCACTTGAGGTCTATGTAGGGGTTAACTTAGAGCAGCCTGAGACCGTATTTCTTTCAGTGCTGTTAAACCCGAGTTTTGATTAGCATTATATCGAAGCCAGTTTTGTAAGATCCATCTTTTGTGCAATGGATTTTGCCCAATCAGAACTAGTTTGATTGTTGGCTTCAATCTGCAGTACGAACCTGCCTCTAAGACGTGTCCTCCATCTCCATACTTGAAGTCTCAGGTTCTGATGCTGTATAATCGGAAATATCACCCGGAAGGAATTTTTTCAGCTCGACACCAGATAGTGTAAGTGTATCGCCATTACTGCTCCGATCAGCTCTGCGTTTTTCCAGGGCATCTTGACCCTTTTTGAACATCCTCAGCTGAAGAAGCTGCGTTTTTGGGGTTATTCAACCCTTGCGAAGCTTCGTCAACCTTGCCACCACATGAACGCCAAAAGTAGCTGCCAGAAGTAATGTGATCAGTTTGGCCGTTTTCAAGGGACCTTCAAAAAGTTGACATCAAAAGCACTGTGATATGTGTACGTTGACTTCTTTATGAAAATTCAATAAAATCTGATGTTAAACAACATCGAAATGCTATTTTTGACCTGGATATCTAAACTCTTGATTTCAACAGACTTATTGGTATTGCATTTTGCAAACCGGAGTAACCGACCAACACGTCGCTTAGTCGATGCTGGATAGTCGAAGCTACGAATTACCATAACTCATACAGGCTAAGTATAAAACATGAAGACTTTTACTCAAAATCTGATGATAAAATCAAAAACGTTAGCAGCAATTTGCGCATTGTTGGCCGTTACAATTGGATATTGTTGGATGGGTCCGGTAGTTGTTAACGCCCAAGACCATTTTACACACGCACGGGTGTTTCCGTCAGATCTGAAACCCACGGACAACATCAGCACTCTTATTGATGCGCCAACGAACAGCGCAATTTCATGGGGACAGGAGTTAAATCATGATAAAGTGATCCTAGTTCGATATTTGGGATATTCGTGTTCGCATTGCGTAGAGCAGCTGACCTATTTGAATAGCTATTCAGAACGACTCATTCCATTGGGTTTCAAAGTAATAGCGATTAGTTCGGATGATGATGAAACAATAGCTCAAATGATGCGAAAAATGGGCTACAACCGAGACCTAATACATGTGTTTTCGGATAAAAAGGACGTTTTTGCAAAAAAAATCGGGGCAGTACGCACCATTTCTGATACTGTTTTCGACCTCCACTCAACCATCGTAATAAATAAGGGCGAAATTCGATTTTCAAATTTTGGTGAAGCCCCCTACATGGATATTGAACATCTAGTTGCAGTGGGCGTTGCAGGAGAAAAACCTGCTGTGCCGCAAATTGCATTGCTCGAGATTAAGCCTAGTTACTTCGATAGATTTTTCACAAAGGCTGTAGCGATTAGTGAAATTGCCGGTCCGGGTGACGGAGTAAATGCTCCGTTAGATTTGGATTTTAATCCAAGTCCACTTCACCCCAGAGACTTATGGGTAGTAACCACAGATACGTACGGCAACGGTATTGCAATTGTACATGAAGTGGGTACAACGAGTCAGCAAGTAAGACTTAAGAAAGACTCCAGAGCATCGCATTTTATGTGGCGAACTATGGCTTTAGATATGGGTGAGAACGGATCGTTTGCAACTGGACAAAATGGGCAAGAAGGTGGCGGTTTTGGGACGTACATGTTTATGGGGCCGACGTTGTGGTCTGCAGACACTGCGATTTTCGCTTCACGTTTTCAAGGCAGCAATACGGTTTTAGCCTCTCATTTAGATATGTTACACCAGAGTCCGCAATGCCTAGGCATTGTACATGACACTGCAAACGTATACTGGGTTGTTGATGGATATTACAAGGATATTGTCCGGTATGATTTTCACGACCCGCACGAAATTGGAGGCGAAGATCATCGTGACGGAATAATCCGACGATATACGGGGCTTTCCATTCCACCGCCGGCGCGAGGAATGCCTTCGCATATTGATTTAGATAGAAAAACAGGCTGGCTGTATTTCATCGATCCAAGTAAGGGATCAATTCACAGGTTGCAGACTAAGTCAGGCACTCCTGGCGCAACTCTATCCATGCCACCTGAATCTGCCGAGAATATTGCTGAATATATCGCGGTGGATAATGCAACGGTTGAAACTGTTGTGGAAACGGGCTTGCAGAGTCCAGTTGGAATGGCAGTTTATGAAGATCGATTACTCGTTTCTGATAGAGCTACAGGGAAAATTCACGTATATGCAGTCAATGAATCCCCTGTTGTGGAGATAGGAGCAATTAGTACAGGTGCGACGGAAATTTTAGGCATTACGGTGGGTCCGGACGAGAACATATATTATGTTGACAGGGCAAACGGTACTGTGAATTGCATTAAGTCGAGCCAAGAACCATCATTGAAATCAGAGGCGAGAGTACGTTCTGCAAATAGAACCGACAGCGCGCGATTTACGTATATGAATCCGTCGAATTCGGTGAAGAGTGCAGAGTTCGATGTACATATTCACCGCATGGGCGAAACAGTTCCATCAAAGTCCTTTTCATTTGGTCCGATCAGTTTAAATGAAAACGCCGAAACAGAATTTAGCATTCCGATTGAGTTGGATTCAATGTCCGCTCCAACTGTTGTTAGTGTTCAGGAAAAACTCCAATCCTCCGGGATTGTTGGAGTTGGTGCACAAACGGTTCTTGTAGGAAAGGACCTCAGACGAGTATTGATTGACGATGCTACCACCGAAACATACAACTTTGCTGCAGCTGTGGCTCAAACATCACGAACCGGATATGTGAATATTCCGGTCGACATTTTTGTTCAGGTTGCGGATAGTTTGATGAGCTTAAAAACAATGGTTTGGAACAGTGGGACGTTCGGTGAATTTAATGAGGTCGAAGATGCTATTATGTCAAGCGTTTTAGAAAGAGGTGTCGATGTTTTGCTTATTGGAGATGATCCTTTCTCGCTTCGCACGGACCTAAACAATAGCGCTGGTTTCTTTAATCAATTTGGGGTACGGTTTTTGGGAGCCGATGTCCCACCAAATGATAAAGGTCAGCGGATCTTAGACGGTGTAATCGCAGACACGATAACCGCCGGTATGAACACTATCGACTGCCAGTTAACGCGAATGGACAATCCTCGTGGAGGCAAGTACAACACGAACGTCACGTTCGAACTATCCCGACCTAATAGCTCGTCGATTTTAGTAGTTAAGAATTCTACTAAAAAGGTAGCTGTGAAGTACGACGCTCCAAAATATCGATCAGTAATCTTGGGATTGAATGTGGCAAGATTTCTAGATGGCGTGCAGCGCACTCAATTGCTCGACAAATCGATTGTTTGGCTCGAGGCTGCGGCAAATCCGGATCCGATAGATACAACATCCACCACCAATGTATTGGAGTTTGTCGAAAACACAGGCTCGTTCTCTATCTCAATTAATGCGAATCCTGTTCGCACGGACGGCGAGCTAACAATTCGTTCGGATTATTCTTCGAAACTTTTGACAGTTGAAATGTTTACGTCGACAGGACAAAGAGTAGCTACAATTTACAACGGAACTTCCATGAATACGAACGTTCAAGTCGACTTTAGTCGCCTTGCGGTAGGTATGTATTTCATCGTTGCCAGAAGCGCCGATGAGGTTAAACATTTATCAGTTAGCAAACAGTAAGTATGCCTCGTAACGGTACTCGTAAATCTACCATTTCCAACTACGATGATTACGTATTTGGTAAAAACATCGATGCCGATCTTGCCATACTTTTACGTGAGGGGGCTGAGCGGTTACCAAAATTCAATTCAGAGCTAGTTGAAAGAGCTTTCAGGTTTTGCGTTGAAGCTCATGAGAAAGACGTTCGCGCAACTGGCGAGCCTTACTATACGCACCCTTTACAGGTAGCTCTGATAGTAATTCGGGAAATTCCGTTAGATGATATCAGCGTGATTGCAGCTTTGTTGCACGACGTAGTCGAGGATACCTCCTACTCATTGCATGATATCCACATGGAATTTGGATCAGAGGTGGCCGACATAGTAGACGGCGCGACTAAGATAAGTGATGTATTCAAGTCAAGAGAGATCAGCGCAGCTGAGAATTACCGAAAGCTGCTTCTTTCATTAGTGAATGACGTGCGAGTTATCCTAATCAAGTTTGCCGATCGTCTTCACAATATGCGCACGATAGATGGTTTGAGTCCTGAGAAACAAGCCAGAATGGCGCGGGAGACAATGGAGATTTACGCTCCCTTTGCGCACAGATTTGGGCTGGGGGATATTAAGTGGGAATTGGAGGATTTGTCGTTTAAGGTGCTTAATGCAGAGGCATACAACGACATAAAGCAAAAATTGAACTTAACGCGGGAGGAGCGTGAGGAATTCATTGAAAGATTTTCTACTCCAATAGCCGCGAAACTAACTGAACACGGGCTTAAGTTTGAGGTGAATGGTCGCCCGAAACACTTGTTTTCCATTTACAAGAAAATGGTTGCTCAAGGCAAAACCCTCGAAGATTTATATGATTTGTTTGCCGTCCGTATTATCTTAGATACGGCGGATAATAATGACTGTTTCTTGGCGTACGGAATAGTGAGTGAAATTTATCATCCTGTTCCGGAGCGATTTAAAAATTACATAAGTCTTGCAAAAAAGAACGGGTACCAGTCACTGCACACGACGGTCATCTCGAACGACGGAAAACGAGTTGAAGTTCAAATCCGTACAAGGTCGATGCACGATTATGCCGAAAAAGGGGTCGCAGCACACTTCCGCTACAAGGCCCAAGCCGGAGCAACGGCCTCATGGATTGATAGTACAGATTTGGAAGAATGGGCAAATTGGGTGAGAGATATTTTTGACAATGCAGGTGAGGAGGCGGCCGAGCAACTACTTGAGAGCTTCAAGCTGAACCTGTATCAAGATGAGATATATGTATTCACCCCCAAGGGCGAGTTAAGAATACTCCCTAGAAGTGCCACACCGATAGATTTTGCTTTTGATATCCATTCGATGGTCGGGGCACGCTGCATAGGAGCAAAGGTGAACGGTCGGATTGTGCCATTAGACCACACATTGCAAACGGGTGATCAGGTGGAGATTTTAACTTCAAAAAATCAGACTCCAAATCGAGCTTGGGAACGTATTGCCATTACGCACAAGGCAAAAACGCATATACGACGGATATTGAACGAGGATCGACGGAGTCAGATAGTTGCAGGACGGGACCTCTGGGAAAGGCGTACGAAAAAGATAGGGTTGCATCTAAACGAAGATGATCTGGAGAAAATTCTCGTTAGTCTTAAGTACGAGAACAAATCAGACTTTTACTTGGCTTTGGGGTCGGCAAGCCTCACACCAGAGGCCGCTAGTGACTTGATCATCGAACAAGCTTCTCCAAAATCTTTGGTGCCGGTCGAGCAAACCCCTTCGTTTACTTTCAACAAATTTTCTGAAGCCGCTAGGGATAATTCTAACGGGATTTACTTGGTTGGTGACAATATCCCAAGTGCCAAGGTAATGTTCTCGTATGCAAGGTGCTGCAACCCTGTTCCTGGAGACAATGTGGTAGGAATCGTGACCATTGGCAGTGGAATAAAAGTGCACAGAAAATCGTGCAACAATGTGGTGGAACTACAGGATAAACTTCGCGATCGCTTGGTGGAACTAGCCTGGAGCAAGAAGCAAACAACCTCCTTCCTTTCGGCCGTAAAAATTACTGGCGATGATAGGTCGGGAATGTTAAACGATATAACGACGTCAGTGATGTCGGTCCAGGATACGAATATCCGAGGTATTAATATTGACGCATTCGACTCGATGTTTGAGGGAATTTTGACCGTATACGTGACCAATACCGAACACTTAGATAAGATTTTTGAAAAATTAAGGCGCATCAAGGGTGTAAAAACTGTTGAGCGGTTCGAAGGTTAAACGGTATATTTGCCTCGAGTTTGTTTACAAGAATCAGGGACAAATAATTGGAAGTACAGGTAATTTTATTTGCAATTTTTGCGGTGGGTGCAATTGGAAGTGCAATCGTTACAGTCACACGCAAGAATCCTGTTGCATCTGCCATGGCATTGGTGGGGCACTTCTTTATGTTGTCCGGATTGTATCTCACCTTAGAGGCACAATTCGTTGCAGCAGTTCAAGTGCTGGTGTACGCAGGGGCCATCATGGTATTAGTAGTATTTGTGATAATGCTGTTGAACCTTGGAACTGAGCAGCAGCTGGCGGAAAGATCGAGTTATTTAAGAGGTACGCTGGGCACTCTTTTTGCAGCATTGTTCGTGATACTGTTGGCTTTAGCTATTACTTCAAATCCAAGCGGGGCTAATCAACTTTCGAGTAAAGCTGTTGAAATTGGGACTACCGAGTCTATTGGCCAGAGTTTATTCACTCAATATTTATTCCCTTTCGAGGCTGTGTCACTATTACTGTTGGCTGCACTTATAGGAGCAGTTATTCTTGCCAAGCGACATGTACAGGAAGGGGCTTGATTCCTATGCCTACTAGTATACCTTTAGACTACTATCTGATTTTATCTGCCGTACTATTCGTAACTGGTGTTGTTGGTGTGATAACGCGCCGTAATGCGATAGTAATTTTTATGTCGATTGAGCTAATGCTGAATGCTGTTAATCTGTCAATGGTGGCATTTTCAGCATACTCTGGCGATATTGCCGGACAGATGTTTGTGTTTTTCATTATGGCCGTTGCGGCCGCCGAGGCTGCTGTTGGACTTGCCATTGTATTAAGTCTATTCAGAAATAAACAGACAGTTTATGTTGACGAAGTTAATTTAATGAAGTGGTGATTATTATGAAGACTTTTCTACCGATTCTACTCATTTGCGCACTGGTATTAGGAAGTTGTTCAACGGAGACAACGGATTTACCTGCGGAGCAACTTACACTTACGGAACTAACTACAATACCGGGCTATGCATGGTTTCCTGCAGAAATGAGTGCCTATACACCAAACCCGGACATGGTCAACATCGTAATGGCAAATTTTGTAGATCCTGTAAAAAAAATATGCATCTTCGTTAAGCCTTCTTGCGCTTGTTCCGGTACCAAAAGGTTGTTTCCTCAATTGATTAAAACTATGGTCGAAGCTAAAATCGACATGAGCAGGGTTGAAATCTGGTCCATGCGTGGTGCCTCGGATAAACACCCCTATCAATCTATGATTCAATTGACAGATCTTCCCGCTATTTACTTCTTTCAAGGTGCCAATATTTCTGCAACTATAAAAGATAGTGAGTACAACAACTTGAATGCGGATTCACTTTTGGCAAACGCCATTGTTAGATAAGTGGTAACTAGATTGTTAGATAAGTGGCAACTAGATTGTTAAGTGAATGGCGTTGAACAGAAAATCGTGGTGAATTGAAAATTTAGTCTCTATGTTCCTGTAATATCTAGGATACTCAAATGATTAAAAAAATTGTCGAATCAGACGAAGTACCTATTCGATTCTTCCTTGGTGGCGCAAATTGTGGTTCAGCCCCCTTTGTGTCGGAAGACGAAGGCACTGAACTTCACTTTTCGAAGTATTGGCTAAGCAACCCAAAGGATTCTTACAGTGTAATTGCCACGGGTGATAGCATGGAGAGCGCCCATATTTTTGCTGGCGATATGTTGGTAATCGATGCTGGTATGGAAACGCGGGATGGGCTAATTATAGTGGCCTGGTTGAACGGCGAACTGACAGTGAAAAGACTAGCTCATGACTCAAATGGTGTAATGATGCTGGTCCCAGAGAATTCTAAGTACGCCCCTATTATCGTTTCGGAACACGATGAAGTGAGAGTATTAGGAGTTGTTACGAGCGTTCACAGGAAACTACTGTAATGCGTTTAGTTTTTGAACTACTCGTACTGATGTGTGCATGTGGTTCACTGTTCGGACAGAATAAAGCACTATTGCAAATTGCGCATGCTAGTGCCGACATTGCCATTCCAAAGGTGGATGTGTACGTTAACTCAGTGCTAATGTTCGACAACCTTTCTTTTAAGTCAGCTACCAATTTCATCCCCCTAGATGCGGGAAAAGACCAATCAATCTCAATCGCACCAGAGGCTAGCACGTCTGTTGTGCAAAGTTTCTATACCACTACTGTGAATTTTGCCACGGGATCGCGCCACATTTTGTTTACACAGGGTGCGTTGAATCCAGCCGAGTACAGTCCAAATCCCGATCCTGAATCGGCGGCTCATGAATTCACGTTGTTTGATGTCCCTGATATACTCGACAAAAGCAGTAAGCCTGACTACTTTAATGTTTTCTTTTATAACGCTGGCTTCGACGCTCCCAAAATGGACATATACCAAGCCATCTCTAAAGCTGCCGGCGGAATCTCCTTTGGCTCAATAGGACCATATTTTACAGCAAAAGCTGCGGTTGTTCAGTTTGGTCTAGCCGTATCAGGCAGTCAACCTTTTTCTGCCTATGGCGGGGACTTAAAAGAATATGCAAATCAGTCTGTTGTGCTGGTAGCTTGCGGTTTTATTAGCCCAGCGGCAAATCAATCTGGTCCATTGCTCAGTTTGTTTATTGTGCCTCAAACTGGTGGAACATTTAAACCACTGATTCCCGGCTCCGTACCTCCGTTATGCAAGGTTCAGTTTATTAATGCCAGTGCCGATCCCGATGTCAAATCCGTCGATATTTATTGGAACGATGAATTGGTAATTGATAATCTCGATACCAGAATGTCAACACCTTATTACGATTATTACCAGTTGCAGAATTCAAATGTGGCAGTAGCTCCAGCCTCGAGCACCAGCAGTGCCGATGCGTTCTCAAACGTTAGCGTCAGCCTCACTGCCGGACGACATTCCATAATTATTGCCGGAGTTGGCGATCCAACCAAATATCCTCCGAATCCTGACTCTCAGGCTGCCAGTATGAAACTCTCGGCGTACCACCTTGCAGACATCTCCCCGTCTGCAGATTCGCCAACCGACGTTGATTTTCAGATTTTTCATGCTACCGCTGATCTTCAACGAGCATCACTCACCGGTCCAACTATGCTGCCCGAAATCTCATATGGCCAAGTCACCGGCAAACAGACAATTGTTGCCTCAGAAACTGTTTTTGAAATAAATACAACAGCCGATTCGAAAAGCCACGGTAGATTTGTATTTCGGTTCCCTCAGTTTGCTGGTGGATCATTTGTAACGGTGTTGTATGGTTTTGACCAACCACAATTCAATAACAATGGCCCTAGTTTATCAGTGCTTACGGCACCACCAACCGGAGGCCCGCTCGTTAATTTTCCAAACGTGTTAACCTCAGTGTTTCAGTCCTCCAGCCTATCCGCTCAATCAATCGCCACTGTATTTTACGATGCCACTTCCAACTGTCTCCAAGTATGCTTGGTTGACGCATCGAACGAAATTCTCACCATGCAAGTAAGCTCGCTGTTGGGTGAGTCTGTTCAGGAATTTTTTCCCGGTAAGGGGCTATCTGGTTTTGGCAAACAAGTTGCAATCTCCACTGCAATCTTTACACATGGCGCCTATGTTGTACAAGTAAATACAACACTGGGTTCAGCATCATACCTAACTCTAGTTTCCAAATAATCGGGAACAGATGTACCCCACCAGTACCGGGTAGATTGTACCGGGTAGATTGTACCGGGTGTTAGTGTACCTGTCTTTATAGACTAGACGCTAGCGTTTATACCTCGCTCCAAATCAAAACCCGACAGTTGTTATCGAAATAGAATTGGCCGTAATATCAAAAAAAAAAAAAGCCCCTTACCGATTGGTAAGAGGCTTTTTATCGTGTACAAGAGGCGGGAGTCGAACCCGCACGGGTTTGACCCCGCTGGATTTTGAGTCCAGTGCATCTGCCAATTCCGCCACTCTTGCGCATTGGG
>JABMNI010000027.1 GCA_013204605.1 Ignavibacteria bacterium | reverse complement strand
TCTCTTGTGTGTGTGTGTGTGTGTGTGTGTGTAACTTGCCTCGAGTTACACTATGCTTTTACTCTACGTTGGAGGAATCATGCGCATTCTGATCCTGATTTGGACTATCATTTTCACTGTTGGTGATGTAGCTGCGCAGTGCGATTCATTGCTACAGGTCGTAAATGAACAGGCTGGGTACAGGATTCTAAGTCGTTTAGAAAATGGCATGCCTGACACGGTAAATGTATTGAATCCGGACATGTTTGGAGCGAAGTTTAGATTTATCTATTACGCTGATTCAAGCCAGACCGTTTGGACGTTTTCTGAGTTCCTCTTGAATCGACAGAAGTTATACCTATCTAACTGGTGTAAGGACCGAACTGTAAATTGGTCCGATAGCACATCTGCACCCGTACTGGATTGGAGTGAAGAGCAACTAAGACAGCGTAGCACAACAAGGGTGTTTCCTATTAGTGGATTAGACACCGTTCAATTTTATAGGGAATTGTCTTGGGTTGACAGAAGCACATTAGCCACGTCTTTCAACAACTATGTAAATCGTAATGGACTAACGTTCTCTGTTGAGTTAGTCAGAGCCAACAACAATCAACGAATGATTCTACTTGATTCGTTTCGTATTGAGTCAACTACATCTACTCACAAGCCATGCATTTACTCTTGGTATCCAATGATGGCGAGAGTTCGTACCGTTATACCGGCTGAAGAGGATTCAACTGATGTTTTTATCCGTGTAAATGTTGGTACTCTAGGTGCAGACCCCGTCCCGTTTGTACGTTATGATAACTATGGCAGGATGCTTTCAACAGCACATTTAACTAATTCCTATTGGTTGAATTATGTAGATAGTGTTGAAACAAATATATCTTGCGTTGCCCCACAAGTTTGTCACTTCACAGCGATAGTTAGTTCCAGTCCAACTGGTTTAGAAATTTCGCACAATTGGCCAACAAGTATCTCTGAAATTAGTGTTCGGAATATTTATGGGGACCAAATTTGGAGTTCAAGTTTACCGTTAAGTACAAATCCTACTTGGGTTTCTTTGCAATCTGGATTATACATAGTTGTTGGTGTTTCAAATGGTAACGTCATTTGCACTAAAAAACTTCTAGTACAGTAACTAAACATCATACAAAGAATGGAGCCCGCTCAAATGAAACAACTGATAACATTGGCAATTTGCGCGCTGATATTGTCCACAGTGAATCTGAACGCTTTTTGGTATGAAGGTCCCGTCACCTGTCAACTTGGGCAACCAGGACCCGTGGTTTGCGGTTGCTTCTGGTGCGATGAGGGTGGTAAAAAAGTTCCTGGTTCCGACATGTGCGACGAATCAGATAACCAACAAGGTGGAACTTGCAAGACAGTTCTAGACTGCCATAATACAAGTAATACCCCAGGCACACCACCTACTCAGTTTCCATATCTGAACCTAGGTCCGGTGGTTAACACATCATTATGGTAGCAAGAACAACTACTACTGATGCTGTATAAATGCGAACAAAGCAAATCCAGTGTTAGCTTCTGGAATTGCATTTCATAATAATTGTTCTCGTTAGACATCTGCTGATTGAATAACTGTGCCCGTAACAACAAAGTTGTTTCTACCAATTCCCCTCAATCATACCTTCGAATCTGAACCTTACTTGATTTCTAGCGGAAAGACCTTGTCTTCAAACTGTCGCAAATAAGCTACTTGGATGGGGCTGGTGGTGGGGCGCAGGTACGATATAACGTTTATAGGCGCCATGGTTTCGTGACGCAATTGCAGTGCATTCACAGTTTGCGCCGTTCTGTTCGTGATCTTCACATCGACCGTGGTATCCAGTTTACCAATCAGGTATACGCGTGCGGGAAGTTGCTCCTTAACAATCAGCCCTGTTACCATCGACAGTATATACGTCTGCTTGCCAATGTGAAGGGGCTTTGTGTTGCTCATTGCCTTACGAAGCACTCGTTTAAACTCGCCGATGTTTGCGCACCACGGATCTGTAACTACAGAGCCAATTATCAAATTAGTCTTTGCAGAATCTGCGCCGATATCTGCAACAATTCCGTCAATAATTGTGTCGGCAACTTCTGGAGCAACACTCGAAAAAATAACGGCGTACACAATTCTGTCTGCGCCCTTTTTCTGTTGCTTGTTAATTACCTCCCCAGACTTTGGAGCATCGCGGTACAACGTTGCCAGAGTGAGCCCTAAGGCTGCTAATAGAAAATAACCGAGATAGATGTATTTCCAGCCGTTCTTTCTTGCTGGTGGTAACTCAGATTCTTTCATCAATCTTCTTTCAATAGTTTCGACGCTTGCTCATCAATTGGCACCGGATAATTTCCAGTAAAGCAAGCCATGCAATATCCCACTCCAGGTGCGTGAGGGACAGCGTCCAGCAAGCCCCCTACACTCAAATAGCCAAGAGAATCAGCTCCCAAAGCTTCGGCAATTTCTTCTTCGTTGTTGTACGAATTTGCAATCAACTCGTCCCTGCTCGGGAAATCCATTCCATACATACAAGGAAATCTTACAGGGGGCGATGTGATTCGTAAATGAACTTCGCGAGGATTGGCCTCGCGTATGAGGTTAACTAGTGAGCGGGAGGTTGTGCCGCGTACAATTGAATCGTCTACAACAACAACGCGATGGTTTTCAATAACACCGCGCACAACATTAAATTTTGTTTTTACTTTGAACTCGCGTTTGTCCTGACCAGGCGCAATGAACGTGCGGCCAACATAGTGACTCCGAATCAACCCAATTTCAAAACGTGTTGGAGATTCTTTTTCGTTTACGCGGGCGTATCCAAGTGTGGCAGTGTTGCCAGAATCGGGCACGGCTATCACCACGGTTTTGTCGTCGTCGGACCCGGGAACGGGACGCTCCTCAGCTAAATTCTTTCCAAGTTTTCTTCGCACCTTGTCAACACTGTGTCCAAATATTTTCGAGTCGGGTCGGGAAAAATACACGTACTCAAATATGCAATGCGTACTCTCTTCCATCGAATCGTTAATGTAATGCGATTCAAACTCGCCGGTCCTAGCCGTGTGCTCGTTCATCACAATTATCTCGTTGTGCTCTACATCGCGCAAATATTCGGCGCTAATAATGTCGAGCGCATTCGATTCCGATGCAACAATATATGCGTACCCATCATCATGCTTTAACCTACCTATGCAAAGGGGGCGAAAGCCATGTGGGTCACGTGCAGCGTACAACGTATTCTCACCCAGCATTACTAATGAGTATGCTCCTTGCGATGTGGTAACTGCCTCGCGTACCTGTTCTAGTTGAGTCTTCTGTTTGCTCCTTGCAATAAGGTGCAAAAAGATTTCACTATCAGTTGTTGTCTGGAAAATAGCACCGTCGCTCTTTAATTTACCTCGTAATTCTCTTGTGTTGGTCAGGTTGCCATTATGCGCTAACGCAAAATTTCCTTGCGAGTAATTGAAGTGAAATGGTTGGATGTTTGCTAGTGAGTTGCTGCCTGTAGTGGAGTACCGGTTGTGTCCGATAGCGTTTCGACCTACCAGTTTCTTCTCGAAAATTCCTGGCGCACCAAACACATCCAATACATGACCCTCACCCTTGTGAACGCCGAAGCGCGGACGTTTGGTCATTTCATCGTGGTACATTGTTACAATACCCGAAGCCTCTTGCCCGCGGTGCTGTAACGCATGCAGCGAATAATATGTAAGTGCTGCCGCCTGCGGGTGATTAAAAACTCCAACAATTCCACACATACAATCTTCTTCCTAAAGGTGTTACTCGCTCTCGAGATCAGTCGTTCTCGTTCATATTGTGAAACACATTCTGAACATCGTCATCTTCTTCCAAACGTTCGATCAACTTTATCACGTCCTCAGCCTGCTCGTCTGTTAGCGTTACAAAATTGTTTGGGATGCGCCGTAGCTCGGCCGACGACACACCAACTTCCGCTGCCTCGAGTGCGCGCTGCATGGTAATAAAATCTTCGAAAGTTGTGTACACCATCAGCTCATCATCCTGCTCAACAATATCTTCGGCTCCAAGTTCAATCAACTTCAACTCAAGTTCGTCCCGATTAGCCCCCTCCAATGGAATTATAAACACTCCCTTTCGGTCGAAAATGAATTCCAACGATCCGGCAGTACCCATGGCTCCATGGCACTTATTGAAATGACTCCGTACATTGGCAACCGAGCGCGTGTTGTTATCGGTAGTGGTTTCAACCCATACCGCTATACCGTGCGGACCGTAGCCCTCAAAATTTACCTCGGCAAGATCTGCAGAGTCTTTCGCGGAAGCCTTTTTAATGGCGTTCTCCACGTTGTCCTTCGGCATGTTTGCATGCTTTGCGTTTTGTATAACAACGCGCAACCGCGGATTCAAATCCGGATCAGGTCCGCCCTGCTTAACCGCAACCGATATTTCTTTTCCGAGCTTCGTAAACGTTCGCGACATGTTGCCCCAACGTTTTTCTTTACGTGCTCGCCTGAATTCAAATGCTCTACCCATATTTTTATCAATTACGAATTACGAATTACGAGTCCCGATCGCGACGAGGGACGAACATTCAATTACGAATT
>JABMNI010000026.1 GCA_013204605.1 Ignavibacteria bacterium | reverse complement strand
TATGTGAATGGAGCGCTCCCCAGTTTCCGCCCATTTCCCAACGCTTGGTGCGGTCAAATTTTGTGGTATCACGCAGGTAACCCAGCAGAGTTGAGTTGCTAGTGAGCTTTGTGTCCAAGTTTTGCGAATAAGCGGTCAAAGAAAACAGGAACATAAACCACGCAATTAATCCAGATAACTTAATGTTCATAACAATCCCAGTTTCTTTTTGGTTACTGTAATCTGTATGTGGATTGACCGATAACTGCAATATGTAATCCGGCCGGCAACGGCAATTCTCGAATTAGAAATTTGGAGGGTGAAAGTGGCTGTACCAGTGTGGTTCCCACAAGTTCACCGCGTACATTATACACGTACGCTTGATTTGGCAGTGGCACCTGCGTTACCGCCGGGATTTCCCAGCCGCTCTGTGTGCGGCGTGCAATCACAAGCGGAGGGGCGCCATTCTCTTGAACCGCTGAGGCCGTGCGGCCGGTTGTAAGATAAAGCATAGACTCGTATTTCCCATCCTCACCATAATTGACATAAATGTCGTCGAGGCCGTCGTGGTCAATATCGCCAAGGATTACTGTCGCCTCACAGGCACCAGCAGTACTTCCATTCGTAAGTGTGACGTACATCGATGCCACCTCTTCAGCTCGGAATCGGTCGTTTTCACCGCGATACCTTACATACGCGAGTCTTGTTGGCGTACCATGCAAGTAAAGTCCCGTTTTCTCTCCATCTACAAATTCGTATGTAACGCCCCTCCCTCTAAAGCGCCCCCAGTGATTTCCTGGCGATAAGCCCAGACTTGTATCCAGAGGAATAGTGCGGATCGTATCGTTCGTCACTACACACATCTCTGGTCCTTTGTCTACGTACCAAACATCGTTAAATGTGAATATTCGCTGAGGCAACACGTCGACATTTGGTTTGTAATCAATGTATGTCACCGTGTGCATGCGAATGGTGCTATCAGGGTGGAGCGTTGCCGGATCTAATGAGTCAAGGCTAAGACGCATGAAGGGTGGGCTCCAATCCACTTTATGGTAGTGCAAGAATCGTGGTCTGCCTGATAAAGTGCCGAGGTATTGTGGGGTGTAAGGCAATCCATAGTTACGAAACGATGTGAAGTCGGTAGAGAATTTTGTTACTACTCCGCCACCATAGGCATAATCACCTGTAGTCTCATTAACACCATCACCATCAATATCAGAATAACCAATGGAAAACCCCATTCCATTCGTCAACGCTATCTTACGTTGCGAAGGATGTCCAACATCAACGTAGAGTTCAAAGTCCGTAACCGCATCAAACAGGCCGTTGTTATCAAAATCTCGTATGTAGTTTATCCCTCCTACTTGACTAATTGTTCCCGCTAGTTGCTCTAAAACTTTTGATGTATCCGATAGCGTTGCCACATCATAAATACCATCTGCAACCCCATCTGGTCCGTGGTCGAACTGCACGGCCCCGGCAGGGCCTAAGTTTGGTATGTAGGTGGCACGACCAAGCGACTTAGAAAACCGTATGGCTGGCTTCCATTCAGGTTGAGCTAGAACGTCCGAACAACCTAGTAAAAACACGATTAGTAGTATATGAACTCGCATCGTAGCCTCGTAATAATTGGTTGCTATCAAAATAGAGAAATAGCTTAAGAAATCATGTGGATTCTAAACACTTTCTTCAAGTAAATTGTCATTCTCACTGTCACCCTGAGCATAGCGAAGGGTGCATTTTCACATTAATGTGAACACTGTTTGCCCTACCATAGCAAAGTGAAGTCCTGCTTGCAAAGCTATTTCTTGAATCAGAAACTTGGAAAACGTCTTCTTCATTCTTGCAGGTGGCTACGCTTGTTCGGAGTGTTTTGCAATGCTCGAAAAGTCGCTCATCAAATTGCGTCCGCAGTGTAAAATATACTTACTGCACCGCCAGCCCCCTTAACAATTCATTCTAAACACGAAACCATTCAAAGATTTATCAAGCTAGTTGCCACGCCGAACGCGGTTTTTGATATTGCAAGTGGAAAACAAGACAGGCTCGAGTATTATCTCGGTGGCATTTTTGGTAAATATGAAGTTCAAAAAACACCGGCACTGTTATTTTTGAATTCATAGGGGGCTATCCAGTATGTCTCATTTAGTGAGATGTTTCAACCGGATGAGGAGTTGGTGATTGATGTGACCTCGAAATTGGAGCATTTTGTTCGGTGAGTTTCTTCTGCTCAATGTTTTCTGCACGCGTGCCGTTAAGCCCCTTTCAAAAGAGAATACACTCCTCCTATCGGTCTCCAAAACATGCGTCGAGGTTGTGAGGCGGAGATTTCTGGAATTAAACTAGTTTTGCAGTCTATTTGTAAACAAACTTTGTGCACGTTTTATTGGATTGATAATGCGATACTTTTTACTTGTAGTTGTGCTTTTCATATCAATGTGTTTTGTTCCAGGTACGTATTCGCAAGAATGGACTCCGATTAGCGCGCCGATAGATGGTGGTGAATTGAATGACATTGTCGCGGATAATGACGGCATTCTGTATGGGAATATCGGATTGTATGTTGTTAAGTCAACAAACAATGGTGTTACTTGGAGTACTCTAACGCCAAAAACACCCCTTACCTTGGCAGACCAGGTTGCCGATCTGCGAGTGGCAATAATTTCAGGTCCAGGAGGCGCTAAGGTTGTCACATTGTACCCTACCAGTGGAGACATTAACTTTATTTATGTTTCCAACGATGAAGGTGTGACTTGGAATACTGCGCCATTGCCGACGGCATTTCAAGGGGCTGATATTTATCTGTCAGGACTTAAAAACGGAGGTGGACTTGCGTTTGTCCGTGTGGCAGACACAACAAAGGCGTATTCTTCTACGGATGGTGGTTTTACTTGGAAAACAGAATTTCAACTCGCAGACATGCCCGCTGATATACATGCGTATTCTGGTGGTGTGACCTTTGTTACGGACAACACATTTTTGTATAGACGCTCTATTGAAGGGGCTTGGAACAAAGTTCGTTTGCCTACTGTAAACACATCCATTCTCAAGATTTGTACGGCTGGCTCAAGACTTTACATGATTGCCGAAGATTCAGTGTATTTCACAACTACCAATGGAGAAAATTGGACGTCAACAACATTTGAGGCTGGACAGACAAGCAACTATTCAAAAAAAATCATCGGACTCTCCGACGGAAGTGCAGTACTTTTTTTCGAGTACAGCAATGATTATTCTGCAGTTTTTCATTTAAATGGCGATGCTACCGCCTGGTCTACAAGACAAGATTCGCTTCAAATGCGATTTAGAAGCCCTATCAGTTTTGGAACAAACAACATTATTTTTATCGACAGGACTGGACCCATATTTTCAGATACACAGGGCGAGCAATGGGAACTTCGCGCCAATGGAATTTACTGGATACCGATTTGGAGATTTGTAGTTCAAGGAACCAGAATAATTGCAGTTTCTGTATCAGGAGATGTATACCGTGGGGCAGTTGATGGTCAAACTTGGGATCATGTCCCCACTGGCTTAAGAATGTATGGTGATTTCCCGTTTCAAGATGTTGCTGCGGTTGCGCCGAACACATTTTTGATAAACACGACGAAGGGTATTCTTCGTTCTGCCGACGATGGCATTACTTGGAGCATTGTTTCGGGTACCGAGGGCGTTAGGTTTCAAGGAAATCTTAGCAAAATGCGTAATGGTAACATAGTCGTTTGCTCAGAACAAGGCTTGCATCAGTCGTCCGACCAAGGAATGTCATGGACCAAAATTATCTCTGATGGTGATACCATCAGTTTCAGAAGCGTTGTTGAAACCCAAGATGAATCGCTGTTAGTAGCTGCTGGTAAGGGGCTTTATAGAATAGAAAACAACGGAATTACTCTTGTTAAACAACTTTTACATTGGGCTCATATTGCCGTTACTGCTTTATCAAATGCACAGGTTTTCGGTGTTGTTGGTGGAAACGAAAATGTTGGTTTATTGGAAATGGAAATTACCCTCGATGGTGGGAATACTTGGAATTCTTCTACTGAAACTTTCCCAAATGGAATGGAACCCGAGGTGTTTGACGCCGTTGTAACCGACAACGGTCGACTATTCGTTTCATTCGGACTGGGCTTCATCAACCAATCACCCACCGGCGTGGAAACAATCGAGCCATTCGAACTGGGGTCGATTGCAATTGGATTGAGACTAGATGGTTTGGAACGACCGATTCGCAGCGGTATAAGTATCATCGAAACTGGTGAGCAGACCGTTAGCGTTCAAGAGGTCTCACATCCCATTACTACCACTGTGTACCCAACTCCCAGCCACGATGTCATTAACATCTCCGGCGTTAACTCAGTTGAACCAACCACAATTCGCATCGTGAATTCACTTGGCGTAGTAGTTGTTGATCAACCGGTGTCAGTTATGAATGGCATCGTTTCGCTCGACGTCCATACGCTACCCACAGGACCCTACTATGCAATTATCACACCGACTGGTCAAAGAGTCTCATTGGTAATTGCCAGATAAGTGCTAATTACTAATTACTAATTGTCCAGTTCGTCCCTCGTCGCGCTCGGGAATGCTAATTGTTAATTGCTAATTACTAATTGTTTTCTCATAATTCCAAAATAGTTACTCCCGCTCCTCCCGAATCTGCATGCGCATCGGCATAACTCCGCACCCCATGGTGGTCCTTTGCGTAGTCTCGTACTACCTTGCGCAATGCGCCTGTGCCTTTGCCGTGGATGACGGTTACGGAGTGCAGACCGCTCACGATGGCGTTGTCGAGAAACTCTTCTATTTTTTGTAGCGCCTCGTGTACGCGCATCCCTCGGATGTCGCACGAGGTGTGCGAGTCGCTGAGTACAATTCTATCGGAGACGCTGGTAGGTGAACTTTTTGAAACGGGCTTTTTGTTTGTCGGTTCCACTTGCTCGAATGGTAACGAAAACTTTATTCCGTTTACGTCCACAACAACGTGACGGTTGTCGTGGTTGACAGCGATTACGCTGCCTACGTTTGTCGAACCTTTTACAACTACGTTCATCCCATTTTCGAATGCAGTTTCAACGGCTGCTGCGTCAACTACTTTTGCTTTCGCAATTTCGCGTTGAAGATTCTGCTTCTCGTTTTCGTATTCTGTTTTTACATCCTGAACACTTCGTTGTTGTTCGCGAATTTCACGAATGGTGTTCTCAACTAAACTTTGTGAACGCTGCAACACATCGGCTGCGTGACCACGCGCTTCGTCGATGATGGTTTGTTTGCGAAGGCGTACTTCCGACATTCGGTGTTCGTAATCTATGCGTAACTTTTCAGCGCGTCCAAATTCTGCCGACGCTTTAAGGGCTTGATCTTCCGCCTGCTGACGGTACTTCTGCATGATACTAATACTCTCTTCAAGCTCGGTATGCCGGTCACCCATATAGCCCCTTGCGCGCTCAATAACTACATCGGGTAGGCCAACATTTTTAGCCAACACAAAGGCGTAACTATTGCCAGGAACATTTGGGAGAAAGTGAAAAGTTGGCTGCATGTTTTGTTCATCGAATGCCAACGATGCGTTTGTAATGTTGTCCTTGGCAAGCGCATATTGCTTGAGCGAAGACTGGTGCGTGGTAACCACAAACAACGCAGTGCGCTCGATAAGCGAATCAAGAATTCCCGATGCAAGTGCTCCACCTTCGGCTGGATCTGTACCCGCGCAGATTTCATCAACTAACACCAACACGTTAGCATTGCAGTACGAAAGAATGTCGCGCAGTCGAATTATCTGCGACGAAAACGTACTGAGGTTGGAACTGATACTCTGATGATCGCCGATGGCCGTGAAAACTTTATACATCGCCGTTGTACACGCACCCAGTGGAAATATTCCGCACATCGCCATGGTAATACTAATGCCAATTGTTTTCATCGCAACCGTTTTTCCGCCGGCATTGGGTCCGCTTATTAGTAGCCCACGTTGAGTGGTAGTAAGCATTACGCTGAGCGGAATCACCGAACTCGCGTTCGCGGGAATACTTTGCGCGGCAGTAATCGCAAGCATTGGGTGACGCACCTTACTGAGCTCTATTCCCCCATCTGCACTAATGATTGGCTTCATTGCCGAATGATCAGCGGCAAACGTGGCACGCGCAATTGTACTGTCGATAATTGTAAGTGTGGTTACAGTGTGTTGAAGGGGGCTTGCCATTGCGCCCACTTCGATTGTCAATGTTGTAAGAATCTTTATCAGCTCGCGGTTCTCGCGTCCGTGGAGAATCGACAACTCATTGTTCATCTCGAACGTTTCGGCTGGTTCGAGAAACACGGTGTTACCCGATGCCGACATGCCATGAATTACACCATTAACTGCACGCTTGTTCCCTACTCTGAGTGGCAGTACAAAGCGTCCTTCGCGTTGCGTAATAAAATCTTCTTGCAACAATTCTTCTTCGCCATACTGCTTTAGAATTTTCTGCAGACGGCTTCTGAGGCGAGCGCTGACTTGGTGAATATCGCGTCGGATTTGTTGCAGTTCTCGCGAGGCATTATCACGCACCAGCCCCGTATCATCAATTGCATCGGTGATATGTTTTTCGAGCAACCGGTTATCGGCAACATCCTGCACCAAATCCCACAACCACGGCAATTCCTCCGAACGCTGTTCAATGAATCGCTTAACCTGACGGGCAGATTGCAGTGCATCGAAAACTTCGAGTAACTGAGGCGCTGATAGAAATGCACCTTCGATCATTGACTTTCTAAGAAGCGGTCGGACGTCGTTCAACGCTTCAAACGGCACCGGTTCGTTCCGCATGTGCAACGTCAGACACTCGTCAACACGCTCCAGCTCGGCCTGGAGTAACGTGCGATGCTCGTGCGGACGCAACGCTAACGTGTATTCTTTTCCCATTTCGGTGGTGCATTTGCCAGCTATGTATTGCAACACCTTTTGTAATTCTAACTCCTGAATTGATAACTCAAGAACCTGTTCTTCTGTGTTCTGCATAGCCCCTTACAAAGAACTCAAAAGTTCTTTAACCAACGTTTGAATTAGTGTGCCGTCGGCTTTGCCTTTGAGTTGCTTCATAGCGCCGCCCATCACCTTGCCCATATCGGCCGGGCCGGTTGCGCCTATGGTAGAAATAACATCTTGGATAGCTTTTCGAATATCGGCTTCCGACAATTGTTCGGGCAAGTACTGCTGGATGATTACCAGTTCTTCGCGTTCTTTTTGTGCCGCTTCAAGCCTGCCAACTTCGTTGTACTGTGAGATAGCGTCTTTGCGTTTTTTTGCGGCACTGTTCAACAATGACAACTCATCATCGGGGTTCATATCGCGTCCCACGCCGCTTTTCTCAAACTCAATAATCAATGCGCGTATCGACCTCAGCGTTTCCAGCCGTAGTTTTTCGCCGGCCAACATAGCTTCTTTAATGTGTGCGTTAATGGTTTCTGTAAGTGACATGTGGGTTTGTGTAAGTGAGATGGAGTTTCTTGCATAGAGAACAAAAATACGACCATTCAATTTGATGATTTGATGATGTGGGAATGCCCATGTCAAGGCCTAAATACAAATGTGCCCTTCGCTATGCTCAGGGTGACAGTGAGAATGGCAATGTGTTGCGCTAACAGAAAACGCGCTGCGGGTTAATGCAGCGCGTTAGAGTAAAGGCCGATATCAATTAGCGTACGATGACTTGCGAAGCAGATAGCAGTTTTGCATCGGCACTGCGGACGGTTACTGTGTACAGTCCGGGTGCAATGCCAGTTGGGAGACGCAATTGCACTTGATTGTTGTTTGTGTGTGCAACCGATGTTGTAACTACAACTCTTCCAGTAAGATCTACAACGTCGATTATATTACCGGTTGATACACCGACATCGATTGTAAGTATCTCACCTGCGTTAACAGGATTTGGAAACGTACTTGTGGCGAATGGGAATGCTGATTCGGCAACTGAACTGGTTACGTCAGCCGCCCCTGGACGAGCAAAAGCTGAGAACACGTTGCCATTTGGATCCAACTGGAGGGAGAAGGCTGGCGCAGCAAAGTTGGGTACGTAGAACATGTACGAAACTAAAGAGTCTGTTGAACCTTGCGATAAATTAAACGCAGCCAGCAAGGGTGCGGGTGCTGGCGAGCCCCCTAAAAAGAAACTGTCTACTACAAATTGCTTTAGCCTAATAACGAGAGCATCCATCGGACTGGTGGGGTTGCCATTGATATCTGGAATGATAAGTTTTCCTTCACCAACAACTTCGCGAAATTGTGAATGTTTCGTTCTGTTCTCTCCTGGCGTTTTATTCAGTCCATAGGCCATTACTGTAAGTTCGAACTTAATGATCTCATCACGTGACTGGGTCCAGGATTTTTGATAACTGACGGGAAATTCAAGAGTGTTTACTCGACCCAAATAATGTTGAATCTGACTAGGAAAGGTTAGAACATCTTCGGGTCCACCGGTAAAGTTAGTTATGGAGTGCGTTACCTCTGTAATAATGCGTCCGGGCTCAAACCAACCTTTGGCATCAACTGACTCATACAGTCTGCTACTAATCTGGAAGACGTTGAACAATAGCGTCTGGGCTCGTGAATTCAACGCATCCGGAAAGTCTGCATCACCCAATGCCGAAGTCCACGTTGTGGAGGTTAAGATTTCCAAACCATTACCCGAGTAGTTCCAAGTGATTCCGTTTCCATGTTCCGGAACAGCCATACCATCCGTTCCGACTCCCGCTCCTACATCTAAATAATTGGGAGTTCGTGGAAAATTCGACTGGGTAATGGTAACTTGACCGTAAGCCTGCATCCCGATCAAAATTGAAATAATCGTAAAAAGACTTCGCATAAAATATCCTCTGCTATGAAAATTAATCGATTCGTTTTGAGATTGAAAAAATAAACACGCCAGAGTTGCTGTTCGATTCGGCTGTTTGGCTGTTTGGCTGTTTGGCTGTAAATTTACAGCATATTGCTTATGTCCAATCTGGTGATTTTAATAGAATGATAATTGCTGCACAAAGATTAGTAAGCACACTGTTGCTCTTGTTGGCAACCTACCTCAACGGATGACGCGAGCTACACATACTTCATGGCAACCCCCCTTCAATTCAGTTTTGGCCATACATTTTAGAATTGGTATTTCCGCATTGTCATTCTCACATTTCCACATTTTCACATTGGTATTCAGCATTGTCATTCTCACATTTTCACATTTCCGCATTAGTTTTGTAGTATGAGTACAATCAAAGCCGTCGTTTTCGATCTCGACAACACCCTTGTCGACTTTATGGCCATGAAGCGTCAGGCGGTCGATGCGGCCATTGATGCTATGATGGACGCGGGTTTGAAGCTCACCTACGATCAGGTTAAGGAACACATCGACGAGATTTATCGTGAGCTGGGAATAGAGTACCAGCAGGTGTTCGACAGATTGCTGACCGATGTGCTGGGTCATGTAGATCCGCGTATCATTAGCGCCGGCATTATTGCCTACCGTCGGGCACGCGAGGCTGCGCTGAAACCGTATCCTCACGTAACTGCAACGCTAATGAAACTCAACCGACTCGGCATTCGCATGGCGGTGCTCTCTGATGCACCTACTCGCGAAGCGTGGTTGCGTTTGTGTTTTATCAACTTTCATCATTTCTTTGATGTGGTGGTAACGTTCGATGACACGGGTGAACGCAAACCTTCTCCAAAACCATTTCTCATGGCATTGAACAAGTTGCAAGTTGAACCGCACGAAACAATCATGGTTGGCGATTGGGCCGAACGCGATATGGTTGGTGCACGAAACGTTGGTATGAAAACCGCATTTGCGAAATATGGAGATTCGTTTGGCAACCAAGTGTTAACCGATGTCGACTTCGTGCTCGATGATATCAAACAACTAATAGATATTGTGCAAACCAGCTAACATTATCGATAAGTGCGGCTTAGTCTTAGTTTTGTAGACAAACACAATGCCCCTTTTCAGTGCAAAAACTGAACATTTGCAGAACTACCATTGAGATTTTCGCGGAATGATTTTACCAGTTACGATATACAACCATCCAATTCTTAAACAGAAAACCACGCCCATTGCTGAGATAACGGAGGCGATCGACGCGCTGGTGCGGAATATGTTCGAGACCATGTACCAGGCTGATGGGGTTGGGTTGGCGGCGAATCAGGTTGGCAAGGGGCTATCTGTTACAGTGATCGATACGCAACGTGAAGACGATCCGATGAAGCCGCTCACACTGATTAATCCTATTATTGAATCGTTCTCGGATGAAACTGTTCAGCTTGAAGAAGGGTGTTTAAGTTTGCCGGATTTCCGTGATCAAGTGGTGCGTCCGTCGGCAATTCAAGTGCGCTACTGGGACCTTGAAATGCACGAACACGTCCTTGAAACTGACGATCTTCTTGCACGAGTAATTCAACACGAAGTAGATCACCTAAACGGCATCTACTTTTTCGAGCGGCTCACGCCGCTGCGTAGGACGTTGGCCAAGGGGAAGCTGTATCGGATTGGGAGGGGAGACTACGAGGCGGAGTACCTTACAATTAAGAATTAAGAATTGAGAATTAAGAATTGAGAATTAAGAATTAAGAATTAAGAATTAGGAGTCCCGAGCGCGACGAGGGACGAGGTTGGGTTTTGCCATTCCTGCAAACCTCAAAAATGACAGCAATTTTATATCCCCTATTTTAGCCATTGATCAATTGGCATTGTCATTCTCACATTTCCACATTTACACATTAGTAATTGCTCATTGTCATTCTCAGATTTCCACATTTCCACATTAGACTTTACACATGTTCAACTTCATCTCCAACTCTTGGCTTCCTTCAACTACCGGACGCACTTTCAACAACATTAATCCAGCCGATAACTCTGATGTTATTGGAGCGTTCCCGTTGAGTGATGCTGCGGATGTTGATGCGGCGGTCAAAGCTGCTAACGATGCGTTCGATGCTTGGCGTCTTATGCCGGCACCGAAACGTGGAGATATGTTGCGAGTTGCGGGGGATATTTTTGCCCGACGCAAGTACGAGCTGGCCGCGGTTATGACTCGAGAAATGGGAAAGACCCTTACCGAAACGAAGGGCGATATTCAGGAAGCTATCGACACGTGTTACTACGCCGCCACGGAAACGCGTCGGTTGTTTGGGTATAATGCGCCGAGTGAAATGCATAACAAAATGAACATGTCGTTTCGCATGCCGATTGGTGTGTGTGGAATTATTACGGCGTGGAACTTTCCTATCGCGGTGCCGTCGTGGAAAATTATTCCGGCACTGGCGTGTGGCAATACTGTGGTGTTCAAGCCGAGCGATGATTCGCCGCACAGTGCAAATATTTTTGCCGAGATTTTAATGGAAGCGGGAATTCCGTCGGGCGTGTTTAACGTTATTCACGGTACCGCCGAAGCCGGTGCCGCCATTGTTGATCACCCGCACGTTCGCGTGATTGGTTTTACGGGATCTACGGCAACAGGTAAGGCCATTGCTGCGCGCTGTGGCGAGCTGAATAAAAGAGTGTCGTTAGAAATGGGCGGAAAAAATGCGCAGATCGTTATGCCCGATGCCGACATGGATTTGGCGCTCGATGGCGTGTTGTGGGGTGCGTTTGGAACTACCGGACAGCGATGCACTGCAACGTCGCGTCTAATTTTGCACGCCGATATCCACGACAAATTTGTAGAGAACTTAAAAGCCGCCGCTCAGAAATTAATTCTTGGTAACGGGCTTACCAATCCGCAAGCCCAGGTTGGACCAGTTGTGAACAAGCGTCAGTTTGATAAAATTCTTACCTACATCGAAATTGGAAAAACTGAAGGCACGTGCATTTTTGGTGGCGAAGTTGAAACACGCAACGAATGTTCCGCCGGACACTTCATTCAACCAACGGCTTTTACAGGCATCACTCCCAAACACCGAATTTTCCGTGAAGAAATATTCGGTCCAGTACTCAGCATTTCAAAAGTCAGCAGCTTCGACGAAGGCATCGCCACTGCCAACGATTGCGACTACGGTCTGAGCAGCAGCCTCTACACCCGCGACGTCAACGCCGCCTTCCGCGCCATCCGCGACATTCAAGCCGGCATCACCTACATCAACGCTCCCACCATTGGCGCCGAAGCCCACATGCCCTTTGGTGGCGT
This sequence comes from Ignavibacteria bacterium, assembly GCA_013204605.1. Lineage (GTDB taxonomy): Bacteria > Bacteroidota > Ignavibacteria > Kapaibacteriales > Kapaibacteriaceae > JABMNI01. The sequence goes on along the minus strand of JABMNI010000026.1, from coordinate 157 downwards.
AAAAGGCACCGGCAACGGTCATCGTGAAGGGGGCTGGACAGTATTCGACATTTTCACCGAGTGGAAAACGGTGTATGTGGATTATAGTGGGACGTTGCAGAGGGCGCAGATCGACAATTATTAATTAGCAATTAGCAATTAGCAATTAGCAATTAGC
>JABMNI010000025.1 GCA_013204605.1 Ignavibacteria bacterium | reverse complement strand
CGCCCCCCCCCCCCCCCCCCCCCCCCCCCCCCCCCCCCCCCCCCCCCCCCCCCCCCCCCCGCAGCATCAACGGAATTTCTAGCCATATTGCCAAACCGCCTGTTATAGGGCGTTTATTCTGCAATTTCCTTGTTTTGCTTCACTTCCAGCCAAAATGAACCCCGGAGAGGAAGATTAAGCTTTCACAAAATACTTTTGAATTCCTTGTGGAATGTATGCCCCAATTATTACAGGAATAGTATATACAGCATAGAGAATGAATTCAAATGGAAACAAACTGTGCGATGATGAATCAACAAACATTTCAATAACTGCCATTATTGGGAAAATTGGCATTGTTGTTAAACCAATTTTCCAACTTGATAAATTACTCAATAATTTCAAACCAAAACCGCTTAAAAACAACAGGCCAAAACTCCATATGGAAATTCCGGTGATGCTACCCCCCGTACCGGCGCATATTGACCCCCTTGTCAAATAGCCGATGTTAGGCGGAATTAATGTATGACAAAATTACCGTTTTTTCCTCAGAGAGTCATCTGTACGGGTGATTTTTTGAAAAAGCCGAATAGTCCCATAGTCAATATTGTAATTGTCGTTAATGCCAGTCCAGCGATTGTGATTTTTTTTCGTCTTTGTCATTATGTTGGTGTGTCGTAATAGCCTGACCGCTAACTCCGGCTTTGTGCTATTCCAATCATCTAAACTACTCCAATCCCTCTGCCGTATGATCATTTTGAGAGGTAAATTGAGTTAAGCTAACTGATTACTGCCGTTTCTCCAAATCCTCGTTATGGCTTGCTCATTGGAGTTAACTGCCCTCTACAATTGTTTGGCAGCCAACTTCTGATTTCCTGCATTGGGCCACTCTTTACTAGTCCAGTTGATGTCGCTGTTTACCGCGCGGTAGCTACTTCAACTGATCTCTAAATTTAAGTTGGACGCCTCTACAACGTCTGTGCCCTAACACATTTCCACATTGTCATTGGCATTGTCATGCCCACATCATCAAATCATCAAATTCACGCTTTCATCAACGACTCATACGCTTGCGCTTCTAACACGAAGTGTTCGGCAATGGGACCCGACATTGCACTGGAATAACTCATGCGTTCGGGGTGCCACTGTACGGCGAGGAGGAATGGTTTGCCACCCATGGTGGCGTCGCCCCATTCGAATGCTTCTATGATTCCGTCATCGGAATAGGCGGCAGGGGAGAAAATGCCGGCGATGTTTTTGACGGATTGGTGGTGGGCGGAGTTGACAACGTCGTCAAGAACTCGGCAGACGCGTTTTATCATGGAGCCGGGTTCGACTGCGATTGGGTGTTGCGAATCGTAGCCGTCTACGCGGTCGTGTTTTTGGACTTCCGGAACTTGCGTTCGAATATCGGCATATAACGTTCCACCGTACGCAACGTTCAATAACTGTGCGCCTCTACAAATTCCTAACACAGGCATTTGTAATTCGCGGGCCTCTTCTACAAGAGCAAATTCTAGTTCGTCGCGCTTCTCATCTAAACCGGTGCAGAGCTCCAATAACTCGGGCATGTTGTAGCGCGATGGATGCACATCGGGTCCACCCGAAAAAACTATTCCACTACACTCTTTCAATTTTTCCTTCGCATCTTCTACGCTTGCACACGTGCTTAGGTCAACTACTTCCACAGAGTCGTCAGCCGCTTTCAGCCACTCTTCATACTTGCCATAGTTTTCGTTTCCCGATGCTTTACTCACTGCGATCTTCATTGTTTTCCTGCTTGAACAAATTAATTTTAGATGTTATAACTTCCATAACGTTACGCAAAACTTCCGAATCGGAAAACTCCAAATTCAAAACAAACACATTCACGTCGCTGCTTTTAAACTCAGCAACGTGCTCAATAAGTTTGACCGCATCTTTGGCTGTAGTAACAATTTCCGCACTATTTTCCTTGGCAACTTGAATCATTTTTGCAACCACGGCCGACGTAAACTTCGCGTGATCAGGCAGCAACATCGCATCCGCAACTGCAACTTCTTGCTCCCTAACACTGTTCACAAACCGCAATGGATTTGCAATAGCGCTCACCACAATCACTTTTGTAAGGGGTTTTCCCACTTGTTCGCCCCAAATATCATCGTTTTGATTGTTGCTACCATTTGATGTTGTGTCTCGTAGATCAACTCCTGTACGTTCGCTTTTTCCCAAATGGTGCCAGGTGTAATTGAAAATAATATCGGTATCAGTGTTTACAATTACGTTGGCGCGAAGTAGCGCTGCAACAGGTTCGCGTAAATGTCCTTTTGGAATTAATGCGTCGGTGTAGGTTGCGTGGTTTACCAGCACAATATCTGCATCTCGGTGAAGTGCGCGGTGTTGAAATGCGTCGTCGGCAATAATCACATCAGCGTTTATTTGTCCAGCAGCAAAAACTGCGGCATCAACTTTGTGGTTGCACACAATTACAGGAACGTTCAAACTAATTGCGTGTAGCATTGCTTCGTCGCCACTCTCGGCAACCGAACACACTACTTCACTTCCATCGTGGACAACACGAAGCCCCCTACTATTTCTCCGATAACCGCGCAGAATTACGGCCGGTGAATACCCGGCGAGTTGCAACTGACGCACAATGAATTGCACCATCGGGGTTTTTCCCGTGCCGCCCGTTACGATGTTACCAACGCTAATTACTGGCGCGGTGACCTTGATGGACTTGCGCATTCCGTTGTCGAACTCGGTGTTGCGGTTGGCGACAAATCGACCGTATATTTTTGAGAGAAGGCCAAGCATTTTACTTTTGAAACTCCGATTTTAAATCCGGTTGTGATTCCAGTTGTGAGTTTGCTTTGCGAATTAGGAAGTGAGTTCGCGTTGTAAATTCAATTGTGAATTCGTTTTGTGAATTCGCGTTGTGAATTCGTTTTGTGAGTTCGCGTTGTGAGTTCGCATTGTGAATTCGCGTTGTGAATTCGTTTTCATATCACGATTTCAGAGCCGAGCGTCTCCATCGAATTTGTGACAGCTTGGATGAAGGCATCGATTTCTTCGCGGGTGGCGTTCGAGGGGATGTGCAAGGGGGCCGAGATGGTGAGTTTTACTCCCGCAAAAGGAAGTGGTAGCATGAAGGAATCCCACGAGCCTTTGAAGCGTTTGCTAAAACCGCTCGAGGCGCGGACCATGATGAGTGGGATGCCGGCGCGGTGCGCGGCTACAACTACGCCGGGTTTGCATACGTGACGTGGACCTCGGGGTCCGTCGGGCGTGATGAGAACTACACGGCTGGACGCGTGAGTCACGAGTTCATCTAGGGCTTCCTTGCCTCCGCTCGATGACGAGCCCGTAACTACATCGTAGCACCAGTCACGCAATAACTGGCTGAGAATTTGTCCGTCGGAGCTGGCGCTCACTAACGCCACCGGACGCAGCGCACGAAAGGCAAACCACACGGGTAGCATTTCATCGTGCCAAAACGCCACTATGCACGGTCCCGTTGGCAGCCTACCCTGCACGTCAACGTTCCACGTTTTTCCCAAAACGCGAATCAAAAAAGAAGCAAGTGCGGAAATCATTTTTTCACCATCCCGCAAACAACTTCGGCAGCTCGGCGTGCAGCCCCAGCTCCGCCCAATAATGTGCGCAGTTCCGCAGCAGCATTTGAAATTTCAGACCGTCTTTCCGCATTTGAAATCAGACTTTTCAATTCATTAACCAGCAGTTGCGGTGTAGCGCGATGTTGAACAAACTCATTAATCACATTCCGTTTAAGCAGCAAGTTCATCATTGTTATCGAATCTACCGTCACTAATCTTTTGCTCAACTGGTACGACAGGGTGGAAGTGCGGTAGTAGGTGGCAAACGGCAGACCCGCCAACGACGCCTCCAGGGTTGACGTTCCGGCCTTTATCAAGCCCGCCGACGCTGTATTCATGTGCTCTCGGGCATCCTTCACAATGGTTGCTCCCAAATTGGTAAGGGGCTTTACCAGCCGCTCGTCAACACCTGCCGCCATAGGAATAACAACCGAGTTTTTTATACCCGATTGATGTAACAAACCAATGGTTTGTGCAAGAATTGGCACGTGGTGATGCAGCTCTTGTTTTCTCGAGCCGGGCATCATTATAATGGGACCACCAGTATTCATTCCACTGATATTCATTCCACTGATAATGGTTCCTCCGGTTTTTGAGACATCATTTACGTCGCGTATCTCATCTAACACTGGATGTCCAACATACTCCGTTTTGATGTTGTGCTTTGCAAAAAATTCAACTTCGAACGGAAAAACTACCAAGAGTTTATCGACGGCGTTGGCAAGTTTTACAGCACGATTTTCGCCCCACGCCCATAGTTGAGGTGCAATGTACCAGGCCACGGGAATGTGTAATTTTTTGGCGTGAGTTGCCAGACGCAGGTTGAAGCCCGGGTAGTCCACGGGAATAAACACATCTGGTTTGCGGGAACCCAAAAGCCCCTTACATTTATTAAGAAGCTGAGAGAAATAGCGGTAGCGCTTGGCTACTTCCCAGAAACCGGAAACGGCCAGATCGGCAAGGTGGGCAACCGTGCGCAGACCCTGCAGCTCCATGTTGGGTCCGCCGAAGCCTTCAAACACCACCTCCGGCACTCGCGCCCGAATTTCCGCCATCAGGCGGGCAGCGTGGATGTCGGCAGAAGGATCTCCGGCAGTTATAAATACGGTCAAGGCGTTACGTCCAATAGATTACCATACAAATCGTGAGTGGCTCGGATTGCGAGTGGCACACATTGAGTGGCACAATTCCCGAGTGGCACACTTAGTGCTAAACACAAACTAGCTATATTAGAACCATTGAATTACAAAATTGAAGTGAACAACATGAAACTCATACCATATATAGTGGCTTTTGCCCTGTTAGTTGGAACTTCCATTGCGGGAGTAACCGTTCGTGTAATTCCTACGCCGCGCACGGCGGAAGTGGATGGCTCTACAGAACTTACAGTGAAACGCATGCCCGAAGGCGGAGTGTTTTCGCTGACGGTGAATAAGGGTCAAGACGTTAGTTTTTACACCATCCAGTGGTTCAAAAACGGACAACTTATTCCGGGCGAAACTGGCCAAGAGCTGCGTAAAGATATTGCCACCGGCGACATGAATGGCGTATACAACGTCACAATGGCCAGCCCTTGCGCCACTGTAAACAGTAAGCCGATTCAGGTTGTGGTTGAGCGTCGCGGGTTCCAAATAAATACTCGTATTCCAACAATTCAAGATGGTGTTGCCGGATTGAATGATGTTGAAGGGGCTGTGTATGAGCTTCAAGCTTGTCAGCCAAACCCGGTTACTGACCGGGCTACTATTAATTTCTCAACTGGCGCAAACGGACACGTTATGTTAAAGGTTGTGGATTTGAACGGAAACGTTATTGCAACTCTGGTTAACGATGTGTTACCTGCAGGAACTCACGAAGTAACCATGAATACTAGAGACTACAACATGAGCAGCTCGATGTACTATTACGTGTTATCCACGGCTGGGTTTACGGATACGAAGCCGATGATGATGGTGAAGTAAATGTGAGAATGCCAATTTGATAATGTGATCAATTGCGGGGCAAATTTAAAAGAGATAATTCGAGAGAATTATCTCTTTTTTTTGTCATCCGAATAGTGGGCTGGTTTAGTATAAATGGACACTTCAGTAATTTACAAACATATACTGGAGTAAGTCAATGCGAAGAGCAAAACGAACGTTTGATGAATCATTTAAGCGTAATGCAATAAGTCTGGTGCGTTCAGGGCGTACGCTGCAATCTGTGGCCGACGAGTTACAGATAAGTAAGCAGCTAATTAGCAGGTGGAATCAGCAAGAGCGGGTAGAAGAAGAGCCGGGGAGTCATTCTGCTGCGGAATTGCGTGTGTTGTTGGCCGCAGCTACAAAGCGTGCATCTCGTGCGGAGATGGAGCGTGATATTTTAAAAAAAGCGGTTTCGATTTTCAGTCACCCCACAAGAAACGATTAGCGTATATGTTCATCCAAGACAATCAACAACGATGGCCTGTGCGTCTACAATGCAGTGTGCTACGTGTTTCAGCCTCTGGCTACTATGCATGGAGGGATCGACAAGCCCACGCCTCTGTGGCAATGTCAGAGGATCCATTGACCATAGAGTTGAAAAGCCTTCACAAACTTCATGAGCGTAGATTAGGAGCTCGCAGAATGCAATCAGAACTCGCAAAGAAAGGATTTCAAGTTGGCATATACCGGGTGCGTAAGCGAATGCGAGAACTTGAGCTGGTTTGTCTGCGTACGAGCAGGCAAAGAACACAGACAACGGATTCTAGCCAAACTCGATCGGCCAAACCCAATACCCTGAATCGAGAATTCGATGTTGCCACACCAAATACTGTTTGGGCAACAGACATAACCTACATTAACTACCGAGGAAGTTTTCTTTACCTCGCTGTAGTTCTTGATCTTTTCGCTCGTAGAGTTATAGGCTATAGCGTAGCACAATCGATGCATACGGAGCTGGTTCTAGAGGCAATAGAGCAAGCATGGATTGCACGTGGTTGTCCGAGGAATGTACTTGTACACAGTGATCGAGGTAGTCAATACTCAGCTCGAAGTGCCGAAGAACTCATTGAAACACGGATGCAGGCAGTACAGAGCATGAGCAGAAAAGGCAACTGTTGGGACAATGCTGTAATGGAATCATTCTTTAGCACACTTAAGCTTGAATATCTCAATCACTGGAATTTTTCATCGCTCAAACAATTTAAGCTAGGACTTTGGGAGTACATCGACGCGTACTACAACCGAATAAGACCACACTCAACATTGGGTAATGTTTCACCAGAAGAATTTGAAGCAAACTATTTTAACACTAAGTTGTCAACAAAATAAGTGTCCACATTTACTGAACCATTCCACTTCAGATCTAGGCAAATTATCTGCGCTAGCCACTTTACTCAACTCAATAAGTATTCGAGCCTTGACCGAATTTTTGGTCGTCCTTTGTAAAACTGCGAGTAGACTGTCCTCTTGTGCTGATACAGAAACGATTCCTATAATCCCGACCACGAAACCAACTAAAGCAAGTCTTGCATTCATTCATTTCCTCCATTCTATCCAAAGCACGCTGCAACTTCTGCAAAAGCCTACTCAAAAATCCCACCAGAGTAGTCTTTAATTTGTGCCTATTCTTGTCCCATTACCGACTTGACAATGATACGAACCATTATCTGCATATCCTTGGCCATTACGGGGGTAGCCTGGGCAAGCCCCTTAGCCGCACAAAAAACTTCCAGCACTCATGTGGTGGTTTTAGGCGTTGCGCAAGATGGCGGGTATCCGCACATGGGCTGCAAGCGGGCGTGTTGTGAGCGGGCGTGGGGTGAGGCCGCATATCGACGCAATGTGACGTCGGTCGCGGTGGTGAATGCGAGAACGAAAAAGTGGTGGTTAGTAGAGGCCACTCCAGATATTCGCGAACAGCTGCAGTTGTTTGCGGAACTAACAAACCATGAATTTGATTTTTTACCCTCGGGGATTTTGATAACACATGCGCACATCGGACACTACACCGGGCTAATGCAATTGAGTCGTGAAGTGATGGGCACCAAGAATATTCCCGTGTATGTTATGCCTCGAATGCAAAAGTTTCTCACCGAGAATGGTCCGTGGAGTCAGTTAGTTTCACTCAACAACATTTCACTCCGTCCACTAGCCAACGCAATAGCTACTGCGCTCGATTCCGCAATTTCTATCACGCCATTTCTTGTTCCGCACCGCGATGAGTTCTCCGAAACTATTGGCTTTGAAATTCACGTGGAAAATAAACACTATGTTTTTCTCCCGGACATTGATAAGTGGTGGGCAGGTACTGAGGAAATCCAGCAGCGAATTCTCAACGCAGACATCGCCTTCATTGACGCTACATTTTACACCATGGATGAGCTTCCAAATCGCAGCATCAAGGAAGTCCCGCATCCGCTGGTCACCGAATCCATCCAGCAATTTTCCACTCAGCCCCTTTTCAAAAAGGGCGCAATCCACTTCATTCACTTCAATCACACCAATCCCCTGCTTTGGAATATTGAAACGGGCTTATGGGTCCGCCGAAGTAGTTTTGATATCGCCGAACAGGGAAAATGGTACTAACGGCTCAGCCGCAACCACGGCAGCTTACCGCGTAACAGCCCCTAAACGACAAAAACCGCAACCACGAGTCGTGATTACGGCCTTGAAGGGCTCCGCAGCAGGGATTTGCACCCCGGACCCTATGATTACCAGTCAGATGCTCTAACCAGCTGCGGTACTGCGGAATGGGTTGTTTCTTGGCTGATT
>JABMNI010000024.1 GCA_013204605.1 Ignavibacteria bacterium | reverse complement strand
GGTGTAGCTCAACTGGTAGAGCAGATGTCTCCAAAACCGCAGGCTGTGGGTTCAAGTCCTACCGCCCGTGCTGACGACGAAAATTTCGACCACAGGAGAAGACATGCTGGGTATAACGAAAAACTTTTTCACTGAGGTGAACAAGGAGATGCGCAAGGTATCGTGGCCAACCCGCGAGCAGCTGCGTGAAAGCACCATGGTAGTTATTGTGGTGTGCTTGTTTATTACATCTGTAGTATTTGTAATTGATCAGGCTATGGCTCAGATCATGAAACTGATATACGGATAATTGGATACTTATAAATGATTGATGCAACTCAGGTTCAGCCCCTTGAATTAAAATGGTTCGCAATACGAACCTTTACGAGTCACGAGGGCAAGGTAAAAACCGCCATTGAGCAAGAAATGGTGCGTTTAAGCATGGAGAACCGTGTTACTAGCATTGTGATTCCTCAAGAAACGGTATTTGAAGTGCGCAACGGAAAGCGCCGTACCAAGGTAAAAAACTTTTTGCCTGGGTACATTCTTATTGAGTGTTCGCTTGATAAGCGATTAAAAGAGATAATACTTTCATTGCAGTCAATAATCAGTTTTGTTGGAACAAAAACTGAACCACAGGCATTGCAGAAAGATGAAGTAGATAGAATTTTAGGTAGAGTTGAAGAGCGTAAGGATATCGCAACGGCGGTAATTACGTTCCGTGAAGGCGATCCGGTAAAAGTGATTGATGGACCGTTTGCAAATTTTAACGGCACGGTTAAAGAAGTAAATAACGAGAAGCAAAAGCTGAAGGTTGAAGTTGGTATTCTTGGGCGCAAAACTCCGATTGAATTAGACTTTAATCAGGTTGAGTCAGAGAATCATTGAGTCAGAGAATCTTTGAGTCTGACAATCATTGAGTCAGCGAATCATTAAAACGAAATCAAAACTAGCGAGTACGTAAGATGGCTAAAAAAGTAATAGGCACGTTTAAACTGCAAATCAAGGCAGGCGAAGCAACGATGGCACCGCCAGTTGGTCCGGCATTTGGACAGCGCGGATTGCCTGGTATGGAGTTTGTAAAGCAGTTTAACGCTAAGAGCGCAAAGCAAGCCGGCATGATTTTGCCGATCTTGGTTACATACTTTAGTGATAAAAGCTTCACGTTCGAAATCAAGAGCCCACCTGCTCCTGTATTGCTTATCAAGGCAACGGGAATCGCTAAAGGGTCGGCCGAGCCGAACCGCAAAAAAGTTGCCAGCGTAACGCGCGCGCAACTGGAAGAAATTGCAACTATTAAGATGCAAGACTTAAATGCTCAATCGATGGACAGTGCAGTTAGCATGATTGCTGGCACCGCACGCTCGATGGGTATTACTGTAGAAGGATAATTTTTTCACACTGTTGGAGGTTTGCTTAGCAAGCCGTTCGCACAACAAACTGGAGTTTATATGCCAAAACAAGGCAAGAGGTACGTAAAGGCGTTGAAGTCTGTAGATAGAACGCAGGCGTACGAATTCACGAAGGCAGTTGAGTTAGTAAAAGGGGCCGCAACTGCAAAATTCGATGAGTCATTCGAAATTTCTATGCACCTAGGTGTTGATCCTCGTAAGGCTGACCAGCTTGTACGTGGCACAGTTGCTCTTCCACACGGAACGGGTAAAAGTGTACGCGTGTTGGTTATTGCTAAGTCGCCTAAGGACAAAGAGGCCCTCGAGGCCGGCGCTGATTTTGCGGGTTTCTCTGAGTATTTGGAGAAGCTGCAAGGGGGCTGGTCGGATATTGATATCATTATAGCTACGCCCGACTCAATGGGTGAGCTAGGAAAACTTGGTAGGATTCTTGGACCACGTGGTTTGATGCCTAATCCGAAGAGTGGAACCGTAACATTTGATATTGCTAAAGCTGTTGCCGAAGTGAAAGCCGGTAAGATTGAGTTTCGTGTTGATAAGGCGGGTAACGTACACGCTGCCGTTGGCAAGTGTTCGTTTAGCGCTGAGAAGCTTAATGAAAACGTTCAGACGTTTGTTGCTACGGTTATGCGCGCAAAGCCTACAACTGCAAAAGGAAAGTATGTAAAGAGTTTACACTTTACATCTACAATGGGACCAAGTGTTCGTGTAGACGAGCATAGTGTTGGTGCCGATCATTAATAACAATTTGACTATTACGCATGTTTCGAATTCACGCTTCTAACCGTTGAAAAACGTGTTGAATTTGGAACACTAACAAAATGGATAACCGGAGCTTATGATAACGAAGGAAAAAAAGCGCGAAGTAGTAGCTACCCTAGTTGAGAAAATCAGCAAGGCGACCAGCTTATACTTTGTGGACTTCACCGGTATGAGTGTAGCACTGGATCAAAAATTCAGAGGCGAACTTAAAGGTAAGGACGTTACAATTCAGGTTGCTAAAAACACCTTGATTTTACGTGCACTTGCCGAAGTTGGAGGCTATGAAGTAGAGGAGAGTCAGCTGTTTGGACAAACAGCCGTGATTTTTGGTGCTGCAGATCCTATTGCACCTGCCAAAATTATCAAGCAGTACTTCGACAAAGGTGAAAAGCCGAAGTTGAAGGTTGCCATAATTGAAGGTCAGATGTATGATGGTTCTCAGCTTAAGCTAGTAGCAGCATTGCCAACGCGCGAAGAACTGATTTCACAAATCATCGGTAGCATTCATGCGCCGATCTCAGGTATTGTTGGTAGCGTTGGTGCAGTAATGCGCGACGTAGCAATGCTTGTTGAAGAAGTTGCTAAAAAACAAGCAGCGTAAGTAATTAAACAAAATCAAAAAACAGATATAACACGGAGATATTCACATGGCGAACGTAGTAGAAGACTTAGTAGAAAAAATTGGCGCTCTTACACTTGTACAAGCTGCTGATCTTAAAAAAGCATTGGAAGAAAAATTCGGCGTAACTGCTGCAGCCCCTGTAATGATGGCTGCCGGACCTGCTGCCGGACCTGTTGAAGAAGAGAAAACAGAGTTCGATGTTGAATTGACCGAAGGTGGCGCTCAGAAATTGAACGTTATTAAGGCAGTTCGCGAGATCACTGGTCTGGGCTTGAAAGAAGCTAAAGACCTTGTAGAAGGCGCTCCAAAAATCGTTAAAGAAGCAGCACCTAAAGCCGAAGCAGAAGCTCTTAAGAAGAAACTTGAAGATGCCGGTGCTAAGGTAACATTGAAGTAAATCAAATCGACGGTTTAAACACCCGGGATGGACTTTTGTGCTGTCCCGGGCATTCTTGTCTTTACAACAACCTGCAGAATTCGCCTTGAAAAAAGGCATGGGAGCCCCATCTAATGCACAGTAATCAAGATACATCGCTTTATACTCTGCCTATGCACCGCTTGCGCGAACGCGTAACGTTTGGTCATTTGCAGAGACCATCTATGTACCCGGATCTATTGGGTATACAAATAGATTCGTTCGATGAATTTATTCAGGAAAACACAGCCCCCTCCGAGCGCCGACTGCTTGGATTGCAGCGTGCATTTCAGAATAACTTTCCGATCGAAGATAATTCAGGCGTGTACGAATTGAGCTTCTTGGACTACTTTGTTGAGAAGCCAAAGTACAGCGAAGAAGAATGCCGCGAACGTGAGCTTACACATGCGAAAACGCTGAAAGCTCGCCTGCGCCTATCTTCGAAAGCCGACCCTAATTCAGAAGATTATATAGAAGCAATCGACCAAGAGGTATACCTCGGTCAGATTCCTGCTATGACGCCTCGAGGCACCTTTATCATAAACGGCGCAGAACGAGTTGTTGTAGCCCAGCTCCACCGGTCTCCGGGCTGTTTCTTTGATGAAGCCGTTCACCCGAATGGTACGAAGATTTTCTCGGCTCGCATTATTCCTTTCAAGGGATCATGGGTTGAGTTTACTACCGACATCCATGATGTGATGTACGCGTATATAGACAGAAAGAAAAAATTTCCGGTAACAACGTTGTTGCGTGCACTTGGATATTCGAGTGATGATGACTTGCTCAATTTGTTCGAATTGACCGAGGACGTTGCAACAGCTACAATGACCGACGAGATTTTGGGTAGAAGAATAGCAGCGGATGTGGTTGACAGCTCGACAGGGGAAATCATTGCGCAGCGCGACTTTATTCTGACTCCAGAATTGGTTGAGCAGCTAACGCAAGCCGATGTTGAAACCGTGCGTTTGTACAAATATGAAAACCCTAACGATGAGCCTATCATTGCTAAGACATTGGCAAAAGATACTGCCCGCTCTCGTGAAGATGCGCTAGAGACAATCTACCGTCAACTTCGTTCAAGCGATCCACCCGATCTTGAAACTGCATGGGGCTTGCTAGAGAAGTTGTTCTTCAATCCAAAACGTTACGATTTAGGTATTGTAGGTCGTTACCGCATTAACGAAAAATTAAATATGACGGTGCCGTTGGATGTTACTACGTTGACCGTAGATGACATTGTGGCTATCGTTAAATACTTGATTGAAGTACGCGACAGCAAGGTGCCTGTTGATGATATCGATCACCTTGCAAACCGACGTGTTCGTACAGTTGGTGAGCAGCTTGAGTCGACGTTCAATCTTGGCCTGACCCGTATGGCTCGTACCATTAAGGAACGACTAAGTGTTCGCGATAGCGAGAACATTACTCCTTCTGAATTGGTTAACGCCCGTACAATTACCAGTGTTATTAATCAGTTCTTCGGAACAAATCAGTTATCGCAGTTCATGGATCAAACAAATCCATTGAGCGAGATAACTCACAAACGTCGTACGTCTGCTCTAGGACCCGGTGGTTTGACGCGTGAGCGCGCAGGCTTCGAGGTACGTGACGTTCACTATACGCACTACGGACGCTTGTGTCCGATTGAGACTCCGGAAGGTCCGAACATCGGTTTGATTTCATCGCTAGCTATCCATGCTCGCGTGAACAAATTTGGTTTTATCGAGACACCGTATTTCAAAGTAGTAAACGGTGTAGTTACATCGGAGATTGAGTACCTATCTGCGGATAAAGAGGAGGACATGATTATTGTTCCTGCCTCGACTGCTGTTGATAGTAAGCAACGACTATCAGGTGAGCGTGTTAAGGCCCGAGTAAGTGGTGACTTTAAAGTTCTGCATCCAAGTGAAATCAATTTCATGGAGATCACTACAGATCAAATCACATCTCCAGCTGCATCTTTAATTCCGTTCCTCGAGCATGATGATGCAAACCGTGCACTCATGGGCTCGAATATGCAACGCCAGGGTGTGCCTTTGTTGCGCCCTGATGCTCCGCTTGTTGGTACAGGAATGGAAGCTAAGGTTGCTCGCGATTCTCGTGCGCTAATCTTGGCCGAAGATGATGGTATTGTAGAATACGTATGCGGCGACTATGTTCAAGTGCGCTACGATGACAAACGTACCGACGATGAAAAACTCGTTGATTTTAGTGATGATAGAGTAATGCGATATGACTTGCTAAAGTTTTATCGTACAAACCAAGACACTTCAATCAATCAGCGTCCGGTGGTTCATGCAGGTACACGTGTTAAACGTGGACAGCCCATCATTGATGGAGCATCTACCGACATGGGTGAACTCGCATTAGGCCGCAACGTATTTGTTGCCTTCATGCCTTGGAGAGGTTATAACTTTGAGGATGCAATTGTAATTAGTGAGCGTCTAGTTGCGGAGGACGTATTTACATCTGTGCACATCGAAGAGTACACACTTCAAGTTCGTGATACAAAACGCGGCGAAGAAGAATTTACTCGCGAGATTCCTAACGTAAGTGAAGAAGCTACGAAAGACCTCGATGATCGCGGTATTGTGCGGCAGGGGGCTACGGTACGCGAAGGTGATATTCTAATTGGTAAAATCACACCGAAAGGTGAAACTGATCCTACTCCCGAAGAGAAGTTGCTACGTGCAATCTTTGGTGACAAGGCCGGCGATGTAAAAGATGTTTCGCTTAAGGCGCCTCCCGGACTTAAAGGTATTGTGATTAACACAAAACTTTTTGCTAGAAGGGTGCTTACCAGCGATAGCGAGTTCAGACAAGAAGAAAAGAAACGCCAGGACTTGATTACAAAACGCGAGCAGCAATCACTGCGTGCGTTGGATGCAAATTGTGTTGAGCGTATTGGACAACTTCTTCATGGCGAAACAAGTCTTGGTATTAGGTCTGTAAACGATACTATCGTTTTCCGTTCCGGTGCAAAGCTTTCTGATAAAGAATTCGTTGCCAAATTTGAAGGTGGAACATTTATTCCTTCGGCAATGAACTTCGAACAGGATTGGGTTGCCGATAGGAAGAAAATGGTGATGCTTAAAACGTTGCTCGATAATTACGAAGTGCGACGCCAGCAACTAATGCTCGACGGAAGAATTGAACGTAACAAGATTGCCGCCGGTGATGAATTACAGCCGGGAATTTTGCAGATGGCCAAGGTTTATGTTGCTAAGAAGCGTAAGCTTCAGGTTGGTGACAAGATGGCCGGTAGGCACGGTAACAAGGGTATTGTTTCGAAAATTGTACCTATCGAGGATATGCCGTTTCTTCCTGATGGAACTCCTGTTGATATTGTACTGAACCCACTTGGCGTACCATCGCGTATGAACCTGGGTCAGCTGTACGAGACAGCATTAGGATGGGCCGGCAAGAAACTAGGAATTCACTTTGCAACTCCAATCTTTGATGGCGCATCATGGAGTGAAGTGGGTGAGTATCTAACTAAAGCAGGCCTTCCTACTTCGGGAAAAGCTGTGTTGTTTGATGGTAGAACTGGTGATGCTTTCGACAATGAAGTGACCGTTGGTATCATTTATATGATGAAGCTATCCCACTTGGTTGAAGATAAGATTCACGCTAGGTCAATCGGACCATACTCGCTTATCACGCAGCAGCCGCTAGGTGGTAAGGCACAATTCGGTGGTCAGCGATTGGGTGAGATGGAGGTATGGGCACTTGAGGCATATGGTGCAGCGCATACATTACAAGAAATGATAACAGTCAAGAGTGATGATGTTCAGGGCCGTGCAAAAATGTACGAGGCTTTGGTGAAGGGTGATAATCTTCCGACGCCAAACATTCCTGAATCATTCAACGTTCTTGTTCGAGAGCTTCAAGGCTTGTGTTTAGATGTGAAGATGGAGTGATCCTTTCACAAGCGCACAAGACCTGATGGCTATATCTAAAAATATTTTGATCGAAACCCTGACTCTTCGGAGACACGATGCAGTATCATAACATACCAAAGCGAGGCTACTCGCAAATCACTATTCGCATTTCATCGCCGGATGATATACTGAACCGTTCGCACGGTGAAGTAACAAAACCGGAGACTATCAACTATAGGTCATTCAGACCCGAAAAAGATGGCTTATTCTGCGAAAAAATCTTCGGTCCAATTCGCGACTGGGAATGCGCGTGCGGTAAGTACAAGCGTATTCGGTACAAAGGAATTGTTTGCGAGCGTTGCGGTGTTGAAGTAACACAAAAGAGCGTTCGTCGCGAGCGCATGGGTCACATTATGTTGGCCGTGCCGGTTGTTCACATCTGGTTCTTACGTTCGTTACCAAGCAAGATATCTGGCGCTATTGGAATGCCTACAAAAGATATCGAGCGAATTGTTTATTACGAATCATACGTAGTTGTTCAGCCAGGCTCCACTGGTCTTCAGCCAAAAGATTTGCTGACAGAAGATCAATACCTAGAGGTATTGGCAAATCTTAGCTCGGAAGAACGTAGCCTAGATGATGATGATCCTAGAAAGTTTATCGCCTTAATTGGTGGCGAAGCAATCAAGGAATGTTTGACTCGGGTAACTCCCGACGAGGAATATTATGCACTTCGTGAGATTGCTCGCGAAGACATGTCGCAGCAGAAAAAAGCCGACGTGTTAAAGCGTCTGCGAATCCTCGACGCTTTCCGTCATACCGAAGGTAAAGAACCAAATCGCCCCGAGTGGATGGTATTGGATATTATTCCCGTGATTCCTCCGGACCTGCGTCCGTTGGTGCCTCTAGAAGGTGGACGATTTGCAACGAGTGATTTGAACGATCTTTATCGTCGTGTTATTATTCGTAACAACCGCTTAAAGCGTCTAATCGATATCAAAGCTCCCGAAGTTATTCTTCGCAATGAGAAGCGTATGCTTCAAGAGGCTGTAGATGCATTGTTCGACAATTCGCGCAGATCAATCAGATCGGATTCTCAACGCGCACTGAAATCACTAGCCGACACCCTTAAGGGCAAGACTGGTCGTTTCCGTCAAAACCTACTCGGTAAACGCGTTGACTATTCTGGTCGTTCAGTAATTGTGGTAGGTCCTGAATTGAAAATCCACGAGTGTGGTTTGCCAAAGGACATGGCGGTTGAATTGTTTAAGCCCCTTATCATCAGAAAACTGATCGAGCGTGGACATTGTAAAACAGTTAAGAGTGCGAAAAAACAAGTTGAGAAAAAAACTACGGAAGTTTGGGATATTCTCGACACCGTAATTGATGGCCATCCGGTACTATTAAACCGTGCACCAACGTTGCACCGTTTGGGTATCCAGGCGTTTCAGCCGCGTTTGATTGAGGGCAAGGCTATTCAGTTGCACCCGTTGGTGACAACGGCATTTAACGCTGACTTTGATGGTGACCAAATGGCCGTTCACGTGCCGCTTAGTCACGAAGCCCAGCTTGAGTCGTTACTACTTATGCTTAGTAGTCACAACATCATGCACACTCAGAATGGCGAGCCTATCACGGTACCATCGCAGGACATGGTTCTTGGGGTGTACTACCTCACGAAAATGCGCGACGGACAAAAAGGCGAAGGTAAAATATTTGGATCGCCGGATGAAGTGGTTGTTGCACATAACAACAATCGCATTGCATTGCACGCCAAGATTAAGGTGCGCATTAAAGGCGAGATTATTGAAACGTCGACCGGCCGAATTCTACTGAATTATATCGTTCCTACAGAGCTTGGGTATTTGAACGAGACCTTAGGCAAGAAGCGTTTACGCCAAGTAATTGCTGATTGTTTCCGCAAAGCTGGTCCGGCTAAGACGGTGGAATTTTTGGACAAATTGAAAGAGGCGGGCTTTATTACTGCAACGCGCGGTGGCTTGTCGGTTTCGATTTCCGACGTGGTAATTCCCGACGCAAAAGTAGTAATTATTGAAAAAGCACAACGCGAAGTTGATAAGATTGAAGACTACTACCACTCGGGTGTAATTACCGAGGGTGAGCGTTACAACAAGATTATCGACACGTGGAGTACGGCAACGAATAAGGTTGCCGATAAGCTGTACAGCGAGATGGCATCGCACCAGCAAGGTTTCAATACATTCTTTATGATGATGGATTCACAGGCAAGGGGCTCAAAGGAGCAAATCCGTCAGCTGGCCGGTATGCGCGGTTTGATGGCTAAGCCACAAAAATCTGCTGCCTCATCCAGCTCGGAATTGATTGAGAATCCGATTATCTCGAACTTTAAAGAGGGATTGAGTGTACTTGAGTACTTCATCTCTACACACGGTGCTCGTAAGGGTCTGGCCGATACGGCGTTGAAGACGGCCGATGCCGGGTACCTAACACGTAGGCTGCATGATGTAGCGCAAGATGTTGTTATTGCGGGCTTGGACTGTGGAACAATTCGTGGAATGGAAATGCGCGCACTGAAAGATGGCGAGGATATTAAAGAGCCACTTAAGGAGCGCATCCTTGGTCGTGTTAGTTTGGTGGATGTAGTTGATCCTATTTCTGAAGAAGTTTACTGCAGAAGTGCAGAAGTGATTTCTGAAGAAATTTCTGAAAAGATCGAAGAATCGCCAATAGAGTCAGTACTTATTCGAAGCGTACTTACATGTGAATCGCGCAGAGGTGTGTGTGCTAATTGTTACGGACGTAACATGGCCACGGGCAGAATGGTTGACACTGGAGAAGCAGTTGGTACAATCGCTTCGCAGTCTATCGGTGAGCCGGGTACACAGCTTACGCTACGTACGTTCCACACAGGTGGTACGGCATCGTTAAGCTTGTCGCAGAATGCTGCTCAAGCGAAGTTTGATGGTATTGTGCAGTTCGAGAATATCCGTCAGGTAACAACCATCGGCGACACAGATGATGTGAACATTGTTGTATCGAGATCTGGTGTAATCAACATTGTTGAGCCGGGTACGAATCGTGTTGTTACGAAGTACGATGTGGTTTACGCATCGGAATTGACAGTTAAAGACAAGCAAAAAGTTAAAAAAGGCGATACACTTTACGAATGGGATCCATATAACTCAGTTATCATTACTGAGAAGGCTGGTAGGGTCCGTTACCGTGACTTGTATTCTAACCTAACGTTCAAAGAAGCAATTGATGAGCAGACTGGTCACACTACGAAAATCGTTATCGATTCTCGTGACCGTACCAAGAGTCCTGCAATTGAGATCGTAGACGAAGAAGGTAACTTGATTCAATCGTACATCATTCCAACACGCGCTCAAATCGTGGTTGATGATGGTGAGCCGGTTGCAATTGGTACTAAGCTTGTTAAGATGCCGCGTGACCTTGGACGTTTGCGTGACATCACGGGAGGTTTGCCACGTGTTACTGAATTGTTCGAAGCACGTTCACCTCAAAGCCCAGCTTCGGTTACGGAAATTGATGGTATTGTTTCGATCGACAAGCCAAAGCGTGGATCACGTATTCTTAACGTAACATCGTTGGATGGTGAATTGAAGCGCGAGTACGGTGTGCCAATTGGTAAGCACGTACTTGTACAAGATGGCGACTTGGTTCGTGCCGGTGATAGACTTGCAGAGGGAGCTATCAATCCGCATGACATCCTACACATCAAAGGTATTAACGAAGTTCAAGCGTATTTGGTAAACGAGATTCAAGAAGTTTACCGTATGCAGGGTGTGAAAATCAACGATAAGCACATCGAAGTTATCGTTCGCCAGATGCTTCAAAAAGTTAAGATTTCTGATGCGGGACACTCGCAATTCCTTGAAGGCGACAACATTGATCGTATCAGATTTAACGATGAGAATGAGCGCTTAAAGTCGTGCGTTGTAATTCTTGACAAAGGCGATTCTAAACTTAAGGTTGGTCAGATTGTTGAGAAGAAAATGCTTCGTGAAATCAACGCTGAGCTTAAGAAAAAAGAAAAAGAAGCCGTTAAGAGTGCAACCGCCGATCCTGCAATTGGAGAGCCATTATTGCTAGGAATCACGCAAGCATCATTAACAACTGAATCATGGTTGTCGGCAGCTTCGTTCCAGGAAACAACCCGCGTACTTGCAGATGCATCTGCGGCCGCTAAGGTTGACAAACTTCAGGGCTTGAAAGAGAATATCATTCTCGGTCAGCTAATCCCTGCAGGAACGGGCTTGCGCGCTTATCATGGAATGGTTGTTACTTCTGATATCGGCAATATTTTTGGAGCCGACGCTATTCTTCCTACAGTCGAAGAAGAAGATGCTCCTCCGGTAAGAAAGCCTTCCAGGAAAAAAGCAACAACGGAAGCATAATGAAACGGTGTTGCTGTAAATGGGACCTCGAGAGACATTGAAGAATCTCCTGACCATCTTACTTTTAACACTGGTAGTAGTCTCAGTTACGGCCCAAACGCCGGAACGTATTCCGGTCCCCACGGGATCGGCACATATCGAACTTATCGCCGAAGGCACTCGCATGTATTATGCTTGTGCCTTCGATGCTATATACCGCAACGAGTCCGTAACAACACCATGGACAAGATGCGCCGAAATCCCCGGCGCCGCAGGCATCACCCCGCTTTACGTCTCAGCCGATACGATAATTGCCAGTGTGCTGGTGAGAACCGGATTAGCTAGCAAACGTGTTCTGTTTGTTTCTTCTGATAAGGGGGCTACGTGGTTGCAAGCTCACGAAGTTCCGGCATCATTCAGTGTAGCAGGCTTCGCGAATGGGATAACCGTGTACGCTGATACGTGCGATTATTATGGATCTGAGCTTGTGTTTACACTGGTCGATATTTTGGGAAGTACAACACGTCAGATTAATGTGGCGTTGCCATGTGAGAACTACGCCTATAGTTGGATGCATAGTGCCGACTCCTTGTTTGTGTCTGCGAATGGTGTAGCGGCATTTGCTATTTCTGTTGACGCTGCAGATGCATTGGGCTGGACTTTAAAATCAATCCCGAACGTAAAAAATATTTTCAATTGCAGTAGGGGCAATGTAGGATTCTTATTCGACTCAACAATGATTGTACGTACGCAAACTACCGAAGTTGAATACGTGCTTCCGTTTAAAACCTCCGAATTGGGAGTAATGGAAGACTTCGTGGTTTGGAACGACACTTCATATTTCCCATTTAAAAACGGGATAGTAAGATTGCCGCTACATGGTACGTTTTCATTTGTAATCAATCTTGGAAAAACTCCCGCCGAGCGTTGCTACGGGATTGATAGCCAAGGAAGTTTGATGGTGTTCTTACAGGGTCCTAGCCTAGCCCGTTGTGCCACGAAGAACGGCAGCATCACGGCATGGAATGATGGTTTATTCGGACCCGGTGGGAAGAGTATTGCAGGTGCGAACAATGTGTTACTTCACGCAGGTGATTGGCTGGGCCTTCAGCGCGTTGTTGCACGTTGGGATGCAAATGCCACAAAGCCCCTTTCAATAAATCGAGTACCCAACATTAGCAATACAGAAAAGATATTTTCGGTAGGGGATGAGTTTTGGTTGTTGGGAGATGGCGCGTGGAAGTATGATTTGCCAAGCAACACAATTGTGAGTCAGATTGAATCATCGCGTGAGGTGCATGGCGTGGACAAAGACGGACCGCGCACCTACCTATGGCGTGCCGATGCCGTGATGCAGCGTGCGAATGATGCGGCGGCGTGGCAGGCGATTACGATAAGTGGCGATTACTTTGATATGGCCGTGAAGAATGATTCGATACACATGCTAAGGTTTGAATTTGGACCTGCGCCATTGCAAGTGCAGATTATTAATACCGTGTTTGATCCCGAGGGATTTGCGTTGGCTGAGTTGAGGGTTGTAACGTCGGATATAGCCGATGGTAGATATCTTGGAACGACCAAGACGCGCGATGGCTTGCTGATTAATTTGTCCACCTCACTTCGAAAGTCGACCGATGGTGGTCTGACGTGGGTGCAGATTTTCACACCATATAGGTTTTCAGGAAAAATTTCTAGTGCTGATTCTGTGCTGTGTGTGTGGTGTTCAGACCAGGTGCGACAGGGCGTGTGCATTAGCGGCAATAACGGTAACACGTGGGTAATGCAGCCGGTCGAGGTTGATCATAACACGGAAGTGTTAGCCACTTTTGCCTCTGATAGTTATTTTACATTCAGTACTTGGAGCGGATTGTTTAGAGTTCCTAGAACTGTAACGTCAGTGTTCAACGACGAACAACATCACGAGCATGCAGATCACGCAGCAGAAAATAATTCGAATTATTCAGAGGCGTATGGCGCTTTCCGCGAACTCACGGTTGTTGACGTAACGGGTCGAGAAGTTTGTACTTCGCAAATCGACCTTCCTTTTCCGCAGATAAAATCACATATCGTTAATGGGTTTTTCATAGTGTTACGTAGGTTTGAACGTACCACTGCCACGTCCCTTCTTTTCAATATTCGCTAGGAATACTATGATTAAAATTTTTCTTACCCTGTTCATGTTGACACTTGGTGTTGCAATTTCCAAGGCCGACACCTTGTACGTGCATCCCGTTGCCGAATTAGGGAACGATGGTCAGAGTTGGGAAACACCACTTCGCACCATTGCAATTGCGCTTGATAAAGCAACTGCCGGCGATGAAATTTGGGTGGCTCGAGGCTCATATTTAATTACTGAAACCTTTCAACTGAAAATTGGTGTTAAAATTTTCGGCGGCTTTTATGGCTTGGAAAACGTGCGTGAAAAAAGAGATTGGTTCCGCCATCCCGTCAACCTAATTGCCAGCAACCTAGGCGTGATAGTGCAGGCTACTAATTGCGATACCACCGCCCAACTCGACGGATTTTATTTGAAGGGGGCTACCCAGCATGCACTAGTTATTAATGGTGGTACGGCAAGAATTTACAATTGTCATTTTACAGAAAACACGGGCGAGTTTGGCGCGGCAGTTATTGCTGATGGTGCAGACCGTGTGAAATTTGAATACTGTGTGTTTTCTAAAAACTCCACCACAGGTGCCGGTGGCGCAGTGTCTGTAAAGAATGGCGTCGACCCTCAGAAGTATGGCTGGGGAATATACTTTGGCCAATGTGGTTTCTTGAATAATGTTTCAGCAACTACCGGTGGTGCCATAGCTATTGACGGAGTAGTTGGAATTCCGCAGATTTCATCTTGCGTTTTTTTCGGAAACAGTGCTGGAACAACAGGCGGTGCGATTGATACGCGCAATGCCTTTGTGTACGTGACCAACACCACGTTCTCAATGAATACGGTTAGTAGTGGCACGGGCCGGACTGCCGCTATGAACGGTGGACACATTCAAAATAGTATTATGTGGAATGGCGTTGAAGAGGATACAACCAAGCACGTGGCAATGAATTTGAATTCTGGCGACACCTCAATGTTGACTAGCACTGCGAATCTTATCGAACGTGATTTTGATTTGGGATTTTATCAAAACGATCCGCAGTTTACAAATCAATCAGACCCATTCGGTGCTGATGGATATTTTGGAACTGATGACGATGGCCTCGTACTCGCGCTAGGTTCGACGGGTATCGATGCGGGTGTAATTGATCGATTTGTAAACCACCATAAAACCGATGTTATTGGTAGTGCAAGATTGGTGTTTCGAAAAATTGATCTGGGCGCGTACGAAACGCAGCGTGTGGGTCACGACCAGTATCAGGCCATCATGGAGGAAGTTCGAACAGGTAAACTTGTTTTACTATTCCGTCACATGAAAACTGATTGGGATTCCAAAGACAAAGGTCCGGCACCGGAGTGCTTTCCCGGACGCAATCTGATTTTAGAAGGCAGAGATCAAGCTGCAAGTGTTGGCAAGCATATGCGGTCACTTGGAATTCAAATCGGTGACGTACCTTCAAGCCCTGTGTGCCGTTGTTGGGAATCGAATAGTAAAATGCACGGAAAATACGAGGTGAAGTCTCATTGGGCCAACAGTGGTGGAGCGGCTAATGAGGCGTTGCGTGCCGCCGACATTAGCACGATGCCTACGAATGGTGTAAGATCCATAGTTACTCATGACGCGGTAATTGTGCCACTCATGACCGACACCAATGTGACGACTGCTGAAGTGATGGAAGGTGATGCAATTATTATCCGTCCGTTAGGAGATAACTTCATTGTTATTGGGCACTTCTGTTCCGACACGTGGGAGCGATACCATCTGCGTTTTTCAGATATCCCAGCCGGTGTTCAGGAGAACAAATCTGCGTTTGAAATGTTGAAGGCGCACGTATCGCCAAATCCAGTAAACGACAATACTTTTTCTATTAATGTTGCTAGCACCGTTAACGGTGAAAATGAAATTCGGATTACGGGAACTGACGGACGTCAAATAATTACAAGAGCAAACTTTGTATATGGCGTTGCAACATCAGAGCTATCGCAATTGGCAGCCGGAGTTTATGCGTTATCTGTAAATGTTGGTGGAACAAATTACCGGACTACGTTCTGTAAAGCCCCTTAACAAAAATTAGAATCAGTAAAAGTTAAAATGAGTTCCGTGCCATTTCGGAATCGAAGGCACCTTCCCATCGGGCCATAACCACGGTTGCAAGGCAGTTGCCGAGCAAGTTGATGCTGGTGCGGGCCATGTCCATTATCTCGTCGACTCCGAAAATCATGGCTACGCCAATGGCGCCGTAGGGTGCGGGTAGAAATGAATTCACACAGGCTAACAAAATTACTAGCGAAGCGCGTGGCACGGCCGCCACGCCTTTGCTGGTTATCATGAGTGTTAACATCATGGCAACTTGTTGTGCGAAGTCTAGGTGAAAGCCGGGGACGGTGGTGGAGACGGCTTGGGCAATAAACACGCTAGCCATTGCAAGGTAGAGTGTTGTACCATCGAGATTAAAACTGTAGCCGGTAGGCATTACAAATGAAACGATGCGTTTGGGAACGCCGAACTTTTCCATGTTTTCCATTGCGAGTGGTAACGCACTTTCGCTTGATGTGGTTACAAAGGCCAGCGTGAAAGGTTCGCGTACGGCATGGATGAAGGGCATAAGCGGGATACGCGCAATCCAGATTACGGATCCCAACACAACCACCGTGAACAAGATTAATGCTATGTATAGTGAACCAATCAGCATGCCTAGATTGGTTAGCACTTCTAAGCCTTGGTGTCCGATAGTTGCTGCCATGGCCGCACCCACGCCAATAGGTGCATACATCATTACAAGGTTGGTGAACTTGAACATTAGTTGGCTGAGACTCTCGCACCACTGAAGTACGGGCCGACCCTTTTCACCAATTGAGTTTAGTGCAATTCCGAACAGTACCGAGAACACAACTATTTGCAACACATCGCCCGTTGCCATTGCCTGAATAATACTCGATGGGAATATGTGAACAATGGTTTCGATGAGCGTTTTGGGATGGGTCTGTACCACTGCCCCCAACGCTCCCGTGTCGCCCTGCAAAACAATTCCATATCCCGGACCCACAACGTTTACAACGAGCAATCCCAAGAACAACGCAATTGTCGTTACAATTTCAAAGTATAGAATCGATCTGAAACCAAGACGTCCAAGTTTTTTCACATCGCCGCCACCGGCAATTCCAACTACTACTGTCGAAAAAACCAACGGCGCAATAATGGCCTTGATAAGGTGGATGAAAATGTCGCGTAACCATCCAATTTGTGTGGCATATTGCGGAGCAAAATGGCCGAACGCGCCACCAACTGCAAGGCCTAATAAAATCTGTTTTGTGAGTGACAGGTGCCACCAAGGTTTTTTTATTGCTATGCTCATGGCGTGCAAGATAGTATTTTCGGCTACCTATGAAGCAACTCATTGCGCTACCACAATTCCGCGCCTACCTAACCCTCCGTTTTTTCCTAGCCTGTGGATGGCACATGCAGGCCCTGGTAGTAGCGTGGACGGTGTATGCCATTACGAAGGATCCACTCATGTTAGGAATGGTGGGTCTGGCGGAGGCCATTCCTGCCATAGGCGCGGCGCTCCCGGTTGGCTACATGGTTGACCGCATGAACAAAAAATCGGCCGTCAAAATTGCGTGTTCACTCATTTTTATTTCGGCTATTGGAACGGGCTATCTGGTTCAGCCCCTTGCCATAAACCATCTGGGACAGTCCACGACTATTTTTCTGCTTTTAAGCATGGTGGTGCTTAATGGATTTGCCCGAAGTATGTACTCGCCGGCGATGTTTGCAGCGCTCAGCATTGTGGCCCCGCGGCAAGATTTGGCGCAGGCAACGGCAATTGGTAGCGGCGTGTGGCAGGCAGCCATGATATCGGGCCCGCTGTTGGGCGGGATTATTTACGGTCAACTTGGTGTTTTCTGGGCCGCAGTATCCACGTTGATTTCAATGTGCATTGGAATAGTTGCGGTGTTCGGACTGCCCACCATGCCGGCATTAGTGCGGAAAACTATTGGAAAGGGGCTACGTGATGATGTACTGGAGGGGTTGCGTTTTATTTTTGGGCATCGGATAATTCTTAGCGCGTTATCGTTGGATTTGTTCGCGGTGTTATTTGGTGGTGCGGTGGCCATCTTGCCCATGGTGGCGGATGTGATTCTACACACAGATGCGTCGGGACTCGGGGTGCTGCGAGCGGCGCCCAGCATAGGATCGGTACTCGTGATGGCCTTTATGAGCGTGCGTCCACCTACCAAAAACACATTTCGTATTCTCCTGTGGAGTGTTACAGGATTCGGCATAGCCACAATTGGTTTTGGTCTGAGTGAGCTCTTTTGGTTGAGTGTGATAATGTTGTTCTTTGTGGGATGTTTCGACAGTGTGAGCGTTGTTATCCGCCACACCTTGTTGCAGATTCACACTCCCGATGAAATGCGCGGCAGAGTTGCGGCGGCGAACACCATGTTTGTTTCGTCGTCGAACGAGATTGGGTCCATTGAAAGCGGGGTTGCGGCCAAGCTAATTGGGTTGGTACCGAGTATTGTGTTTGGCGGGGTGATGACGTTGGTAACGGTAGGGGTAGTTAAGTGGAGGATTAGGGATTAGGGATTAAGGATTAAGGATTGGCATTCTCAGATCATCAAATTCTCAAATTAATCTTCTCACCCTGAGTGTAGCGAAGTGCACATTTAAACATTGGGCCTTTTTCCTTATCTTTGTCGTCTTTACCAACATCTATCTAAGTCATCATGCTCGATTTGACGAACGTCCGAAACATTGGAATCTCAGCTCACATTGATTCCGGCAAAACCACGTTGTCGGAGCGTATTTTGTTTTACACTGGAAGAATCCATGCGATTCACGAAGTGCGTGGCAAAGACGGAGTGGGAGCGAAAATGGACTCCATGGATTTGGAGCGCGAAAAAGGAATTACAATTCAGTCCGCGGCAACGTTTTGCCAGTGGGGTGATTTATCAATTAACCTCATTGATACACCGGGCCACGTTGACTTTACGGTAGAGGTTGAGCGTGCATTGCGCGTTCTTGATGGCGCCGTATTGGTATTGTGTTCGGTAGCTGGTGTGCAGTCGCAGTCGATTACGGTTGACCGTCAAATGCGCCGCTATAACGTCCCTCGAGTTGCCTTTATCAACAAGGTAGACCGCGCTGGCGCTAACCCTGACAGAGTTTCCGAGCAATTGGCTGACAAGCTTGGACACAACCCGGCCTTCGTTACGTACCCAATCGGCTTAGAAGAAAAACTAAACGGCATCATCGATTTAATCGAAATGAAAGCCGTGTATTTCGACGGTGAGAGTGGCGAAGATTTACGCCGCGAGGAAATTCCTGCCGATCTTATGGATAAGGCAAAAGAATTGCGTCACCGCCTAATCGAAGTGGCTGCTGACTACAACGACAGCCTTATGGAGAAGTTCTTGATGGACCAGCCCGTGGAGTCGGCAGAACTTATCTCCGCCATTCGCAAAGGCACTCTAGATTTAAAAATGACTCCCGTATTCTGCGGTTCGGCAATTAAGAACAAAGGTGTTCAACTTTTGTTGGACGGTGTTGGGTTGTTCTTGCCATCCCCAAGTGATATTCAAAACGAAGCGCTCGATCAGGACAATAACGAAGCCAAGATAATGTTGGAAAGCGATTCCACAAAGCCTCTTGTAATGCTTGCATTTAAGCTTGAGGACGGGCGATACGGGCAGCTTACGTATATGCGGATCTATCAAGGTTCGATTACCAAGGGCGACAACATTATCAACGTTGTAAACGGCAAAAAAGTAAAAGTTCCGCGTTTGGCGCGAATGCACTCTGCGGAGATGAACGAGATTGATACGGCCGGTTGCGGTGATAT
The DNA here is from genome assembly GCA_013204605.1 of Ignavibacteria bacterium. Taxonomy (GTDB): domain Bacteria; phylum Bacteroidota; class Ignavibacteria; order Kapaibacteriales; family Kapaibacteriaceae; genus JABMNI01. The sequence goes on along the minus strand of JABMNI010000024.1, from coordinate 36,442 downwards.
TGTGGCCATGTTTGGCGTGGACTGTGCGTCTGGCGATACATTTACCGACGGTAAGGTACGTTACTCCATGACCTCCATGTTTGTTCCTGAGCCGGTAATTGAGCTTGCGGTATCTCCGAAAGAAAAGACCGGACTTTCTAACTTCTCCAAGGCCCTAAACCGCTTTACGAAGGAAGACCCTACGTTCCGCGTAACCCGCGACGACGAAAGTGGAGAGACGATTATCAAAGGAATGGGCGAGCTTCACCTTGAAATCTACATCGAGCGTATTAAGCGCGAGTATGCTACGGAAATCATTGTTGGACGTCCAAAAGTGGCCTTCCGCGAGGCAATTTCTCAGCCAGCAAACTTCAATTACACGCACAAAAAGCAGACCGGTGGTAGTGGTCAATTTGCTCGTGTAGGGGGCTCTGTGGAACCCCTACCCCTTGATGCTGTTGAGAACTACGAATTTGTAGATGATATTGTGGGTGGTGTAATTCCTCGTGAATACATCCCGGCTTGCGATAAAGGATTCCGCGAAGCCATTGTTGAAGGATCGTTGATTGGACAAAAAGTAGTTGGAATTCGAGTTACCATCGATGATGGTTCATTCCACGCTGTCGATTCATCAGAGATGGCCTTTAAACTAGCTTCTATCATGGCCTTCCGCGAAGCATATGCGAAGGCAAAACCCGTAATTCTTGAGCCTATAATGAAGCTTGAAGTTTCGGCACCGGAAGAATTCCAAGGCACGGTAATCGGTCAGATTAACCAGCGTCGGGGCGTTATCATGGGAACCGATAACGACGCGTTATCGAAATACGTAACTGTCGAAGCCGAAGTACCCCTTTCCGAGATGTTCGGTTACTCAACCGATATTCGCAGCGTAACGCAAGGAAAAGGCGAGTTTTCAATGGAATTCAAGAAATATTCTGTGATACCAAAGAACCTACAAGAGGAGATGGTAAAAGAATATCAGAAGAAACGCCTCGAAGAAAACAAGTAAATGTGAGAATGTGGAAATGTGGAAATGTGAGAATTCCAATATGAAAATTCAAATGTGAAAATGTGAGAATTGTTCATTTGGCATTGAGAATTGGGGATTGGGATTCTCAAATTATCAAATTTCCACATTGACATCTTGGTGGTTTCAAATCAATTCAGTAAGTTTGCAGGCTCTGGTAACTCGATCGTTGCCGGAGTTCGGCTTTTTATATTTCGGAGAATAAGTGCCTACCATCAGTCAGTTAGTCCGCAAAGGACGCGTAGAGGTTATAGTAAAGAGTAAATCACCTGCTCTTCAGTCTTGTCCGCAGAGGCGTGGAGTTTGTACTCGTGTATATACCACAACACCTAAGAAGCCGAATTCGGCACTTAGAAAAGTTGCTCGTGTTCGTTTAACCAACGGGCTTGAGGTAACGGCCTATATTCCGGGTGAAGGTCACAATTTACAGGAACACTCAATTGTGTTGATACGTGGCGGTAGGGTTAAAGACCTTCCGGGTGTACGATATCACATCGTGCGTGGAGCTGCGGATACACAGGGTGTAGCGAACAGGAAACAAGGGCGTTCGAAGTACGGCGCTAAAAAGGTTATTCCTGGTGCTAAGAAGTAACAACAAGGTAAAAAGCGATGCGTAAAAAAGGATCCGATAATAGAAGAAAAGCTGTAGACCCAAGGTATAATGACGCTACAGTGGCTCGGTTTGTAAACAACATCATGGAAGATGGAAAAAAGAGCGTTGCTCGTTCCATCGTGTATGAGGCATTTGAGATAATTGCCAAGAAAACTGAGACAGATGCGTTGGAAACATTCCGCAAGGCAATGGCTAATGCTTCGCCAGGAGTTGAGATTCGTCCCCGCCGAGTTGGTGGCGCCACGTATCAAGTTCCGATGGAAGTACGTGATGACCGTAGAGTTGCCCTAGCTATCCGGTGGATCAAGAAATACGCTTCAGAACGTCGCGATAAAACAATGGCATCTAAAATCGCTTCCGAGCTATTGGCAGCAGCCAATGGTGAAGGTGGAGCAATCAAACGTAGAGATGAAATGCATAGAATGGCCGATGCTAACAGGGCATTTGCACATTTCCGCTGGTAATTCCCTGTAATTGTTCTTTGAAAGTGTAAGAGAAACAAAACAAGCATGCCCAGACAAGTGGCAATTGAACGTGTTCGGAACATCGGCATCATGGCACACATTGATGCTGGTAAGACTACAACCACCGAACGCATTCTGTACTACACTGGTGTATTGCATAGAATGGGCGAAGTGCACGAAGGCACTGCGTTCACGGATTATATGGACCAGGAGAAGGAACGGGGAATAACCATTACTTCTGCTGCAGTAACATGTAGTTGGGCCGATCATACAATCAACATCATCGATACTCCCGGCCACGTAGATTTTACGGCCGAAGTTCAGAGATCTTTGCGAGTACTTGACGGAGCTATAGCACTTTTCTGTGCCGTGGCTGGAGTTGAGCCTCAGTCTGAAACAGTCTGGTTCCAAGCCAACCAATATTTCGTTCCGCGCATAGCGTTCGTGAACAAAATGGATAGGGTAGGAGCCAACTTCAACAGAGTGTTGGATATGATGAGGTCGAAATTAGCAGCCAAACCGGTAGCAGTGCAAATCCCGTATGGCGCTGAAGATAAATTCAAAGGTGTTATTGATCTTCTTTCAATGAAGGCAATAATTTTCGAACAAAGCGATGGCGGGAACTTTGAGTTCACGTCCATTCCAGATGAATGGATTGAAGCAGCAACAAAGGCAAGACAAGAATTAGTAGAAGCTGTTGCTGAACATGATGATACGTTGTTGGAGCGATACCTTGGTGGTGATGAAATTAGTGTAGAAGACCTAATGCGCGGAATACGAAACGCAACTCTTCACCTTAAAATTACACCGGTATTTTGTGGGACGGCCTTTAAAAATAAAGGAGTTCAGCAGTTGTTAGACGGAGTGTTGCACTACCTACCAAGCCCCCTAGACGTAGGCCACGTCCACGGACACAACGTAGCCAATCCCGATAAAGAAGAAACGAGAAAACCTAGCGACGATGAGAGTATAGCGGCATTAGCTTTTAAAGTAATTACCGATCCATTTGTTGGACGATTAACCTTTATTCGAATATACTCTGGAACACTAACGGTTGGACAGCAGATACTCAACGTTGGTAGCGACAAGAAAGAAAGAGTAGGAAAAATCCTACGAATGAGTGCCAACAAACGTGAAGAATTAAGCGAAGCATTTGCCGGCGATATTGTGGCAATTCCAGCGTTAAAATTCACAAAAACTGGCGACACATTATCGGATACAAAATACCCGATCCTTTTAGAAAACATCCACTTTGCTGAGCCCGTTATCAATCAATCGATTGAAGCGCGCACTCAGGCAGATCAGGAAAAACTGACGGAATCCCTACATCGGCTCTCTGAAGAAGATCCGACGTTCAGATTTCATACGGATGCAGAAACAGGACAGACAATAATCAACGGTGTTGGTGAGCTTCATTTGGAGATCATCGTAGACCGTTTAAAGCGGGAGTTTAACGTTCCCGTACGTGTTGGAAAACCCCAGGTAGCATACAGAGAAACTGTAACAAACACCGCATCTGCGAATGGAGAGTTTATTCGCAGCGCTGCAGGTAAGAATCAATTCGGACAAGTAACCATTCTTGTTCGGCCGAATGAAGCGGGAAAAGGTCTTGAGTTCCGAAACGAGCTCGCACCGCAGACACTTCCCGATTTGTACATTAAGAGTGTTGAGAAAGGGGCTATTGAGGCCCTTCGAGTTGGACCCGTCTCTGGATACCCCATGATTGATATCATGGCCGTCCTCACTGACGCGGCTTATAATGAAGATGACGCAACGGAAACAGCTTACGCTGTTGCCGCCTCGATTGCCGCACAAGATGCGGCACGGAAAGCTGCTCCTGTTATCATGGAGCCTCTTTTTCAGGTCGAGGTCGTTACGCCCGAGGAATACGTAGGTGAGGTCATTGCAGATCTCAGTTCGCGTATGGGCAGAGTTGAGGGAATTCATTCCCGAGATATTCTGCAAGTTGTGACGGCGGTGGTGCCGCTTTCACAATTGTTCGGCTACGTGACGCAGTTGCGATCGCTAACGCAAGGAAGAGGATCGTATTCGATGCATTTTGCTCGATACGAACCTGCTGTGAAGAAATAGCACAGTACTTGCTGACAAACGATTTCGCACTGCTCCGGCTGAGCCCACAAGGGAAACGGCATAGGTGTAGTGTGTCTTTTTTTTATTCCAACTTTTTTCCGTAGCTTTGTTTTCTGTTCCAAACCCAACGACCGACAACCATCGGTTAACGTGTTCAGGACAATTTGATCGACTTACAATTCACATTTCAATCAACAAACACTTCATCTTCCTGAGGAGTTTGCAGTATGGCTAAAGAAAAATTTTCCCGCAATAAGCCGCACGTTAACGTGGGCACTATTGGACACGTTGACCACGGTAAGACAACTCTTACAGCGGCAATCACAATGACGCTTGCTAAACAAGGTTTAGCAGAGAAGCGCTCGTTTGATTCAATCGACAACGCACCAGAAGAAAAAGCACGAGGGATCACTATTGCAACGGCGCACGTTGAGTACGAGACAGTAAATCGTCACTACGCTCACGTAGATTGCCCGGGTCACGCCGATTATGTTAAGAACATGATCACAGGCGCAGCTCAGATGGACGGTGCAATTCTTGTTGTTGCCGCAACTGACGGACCGATGCCACAAACTCGCGAGCATATCTTATTAGCTCGCCAGGTTGGTGTGCCACGTATCGTTGTGTTCATGAACAAAGTGGATATTGCCGATCCGGAATTGGTTGACCTAGTTGAACTTGAGATTCGCGAACTTCTTACGAAGTACGAATATCCGGGCGACGAGATCCCAATTGTAAAAGGTTCAGCACTTAAAGCACTTGATGCAGCATCGAGTGATGATACTGCTCCTGATGATGAGGACATGAAGTGTATCCTAGAGCTTATGTTGGCTGTAGATGAGTACATTCCTACTCCGATTCGTGACATTGATAAGCCATTCTTGATGCCCGTTGAGGACGTGTTCTCGATCACAGGTCGTGGAACAGTTGGAACAGGTCGTATTGAGCGTGGAATAGTAAAAGTAAACGAAGAAGTTGAAATCGTTGGATTCGGCTTAAAAAAGAAAAGCACGGTTACTGGTATTGAGATGTTCAGAAAACTTCTTGATGAAGGTCGTGCCGGCGACAACGTTGGTTTGCTACTTCGCGGTGTAGATAAAGAAGAACTAGAGCGTGGAATGGTTGTTTCGAAGCCGGGTTCGATTACACCTCACCACAAGTTCAAAGCTCAAGCTTATGTATTGACAAAAGAAGAGGGTGGACGTCACACTCCATTCTTCAACGGATACCGTCCACAGTTTTATTTCCGTACTACAGACGTTACAGGTGTATTGAACTGCCCAGCAGGTGTTGAGATGATCATGCCTGGTGACAACATTGACAATCTTGAAGTAGAACTGATTACACCGGTTGCTATGGAAGAGGGTTTGCGTTTCGCAATTCGCGAAGGCGGCCGTACAGTAGGCGCAGGTGTAGTGACAGGAATCATTGAGTAATTAATACTCAAACCAGGAGAACGAACGAGTGGCAACGCAGCGCATTCGCATAAAACTTCGCTCATACGATCACAATTTAATTGATCGATCGGCTGAACGAATTGTAAGGACGGTTAAACAAACCGGTGCCGTGGTATCTGGACCAATTCCATTACCAACGGAACGATCGGTATATACCGTACTTAGGTCACCTCACGTTGACAAAAAATCACGTGAACAATTTGAAGCTCGAGTGCATAAGCGCTTAATCGACATCTTCAGCTCTACGCAGAAGACGATTGATGCACTAATGCGTCTGGAACTACCAGCGGGCGTAGATGTTGAAGTGAAAGTCTAAGGAAAATAATACGCATGAGTGCAATTCTTGGACGCAAACTCGGCATGACGAGCATCTACACGGTAGACGGAGCATTTGTTCCTTGTACCGTAATTGAAGCTGGTCCCTGCCCAGTAGTGCAAGTAAAAACAGAAGAAATTGATGGCTATTCAGCTGTTCAATTGGGTTTCGAAGTGATTCCTGAGAGAAAAGTTAATAGACCTAAAGCAGGCCACTTAGCCAAACACGGTGTTGAACCCGTGCGAACCTTGAAGGAATTCAAAGAACTCGTTGATAAGGTTAAGTCTGGTGATATTGTAACGGTGGACGCGTTTACGGTTGGCGATAAGATCAAAGTATCGGCAACAAGTAAGGGTAAGGGCTTTCAAGGTGTAGTTAGACGTCACCACTTTGCTGGTGTTGGTATGACTTCGCACGGACAGAGTGACCGCCCACGTGCTCCGGGTTCAATTGGTTCATCTTCATATCCTTCGCGTGTATTCAAGGGAATGCGCATGGGTGGTAGAATGGGTGGAACGCGTATTACGGTACGTAATCTTGTCGTCCTTCAGGTGGTGCCAGATGAGAACTTGATTCTTATCAAAGGTAGTATTCCTGGAGCTATGAATTCAATGGTTGAAATTGTCAAGCTGTAATTAGAAAACTGTCATGACTTTGGATGTATTAAAACAAGATGGAACGAAGGCAGGCTCGATAGAGCTTCCTGCGTCAGTCTTCGAAGTAGAGCCTAACGAGCACGCCATGTATATGGCGGTTCGAGCTTACTTAACACACCGCAGACAGGGTACTGCAAAAACGAAGACGCGTTCTGAAGTGCGTGGCGGTGGTCATAAACCGTTCAAGCAAAAGGGAACCGGCGGAGCTCGCCGTGGAACCAACAGATCGCCGTTGATGCCGGGCGGGGGTACCATTCATGGTCCAGTGCCTCGCACGTATAGCGTAGATATTCCTCTGAAAATGAAGCGCTTGGCGCGGAAGTCTGCTTTGTCTCTTAGAGCAACTGAAAACAACATCATTGTGGTGGAAGATTTCACGCTAGATACGGCGAAGACAAAGTCGATTATAGCGTTGATGAAATCCTTGAATGTTGAAGGTTCGAAAGTTTTGATGTTGATTCCTCAGGTTGACAAGAATATAGTAATGTCGGCGCGTAATGTTCCTGGATTTACAACATTTTTGGCGGACAAAATATCTACATATGATGTTTTGAACCATGGAAAACTTGTGATTTTCAAGAGTGCGATTGACACAATTCGCCAAACATTTGGTGACGCCAACTAAGGATTCGAATTATGATTACAGTACTAAGAAAACCCGTTGTTACGGAAAAGGCTACCAAGGTTGGATTTATCAATCAGTATGTTTTCGAAGTTGACCCGCATGCAAATAAAATTGAAATCCGTGCTGCTATTAAGCACATGTTCGACGTCGAGCCGTTAACAATTCGTACGGTAGTAACTAAGGGCAAGTTGAAGCAACGTATGACTCGTAAGGGTGTGCAGGTTGGTAGAACTAACCTTAAGAAGAAAGCCTATATCACACTGAAGCCGGGACAGACTATAGATATAGTGTCGGGCGAAGGCAGTGAAGAATAAGGTAAATGGAGTAAAGATCAATGGGCATTAGACATTTAAAACCAATAACACCCGGTACTCGCTTTTACAGCGTTAGCACCTTCGAAGAGCTTACAACAAATAGGCCAGAGAAGTCGTTGCTTGAGCCAATAAAGAAATCTGGTGGTAGAAATAACACTGGTCGTATAACCTCACGTCACCGTGGTGGTGGGCATAAGCGTCAGTACAGGATTATTGATTTCAAACGAAACAAAGTCGGAATGGCAGCGAAGGTCATGACTATCGAGTACGATCCAAATCGTACATGCAGGATAGCTTTACTTGAGTATGCTGATGGAGAGAAGCGTTATATCTTGGCGCCAGACAAGATCAAGGTTGGAGACACTCTTATGAGTGGTGAGGGGTCAGAATTGCGTGAAGGAAACGCATTACCCCTTAACAAAATACCTGTTGGATTACAGGTACATAACATTGAAATGAAGCCTGGTAAGGGCGGTCAGATGGTACGCTCGGCGGGAACATCGGCGCAATTGGTAGGTATTGATGGTAAGATGGCACAATTGAAATTGCCTTCGGGCGAGATCAGAATGGTGCCGTCGGTATGCATGGCTACGCTGGGAACAGTAAGTAATGCAATGCACGAGAATATTTTGTATGGTAAAGCTGGAAGAATGCGTTGGTTCGGAGTTCGACCACAAACACGTGGTATGGCGATGAACCCGATTGATCACCCGAATGGTGGTGGTGAAGGACGTTCGAAATCCGGTGGTGGCCGTCAGCATTTACGTTCCCCGTGGGGACAATTGGCTAAGGGTCTTAAGACACGTAAGAAGAAAAAGGCCTCAAATTCACTGATCATTCGCGGTAGAAACGCTTAAGTCGACGAAGGAGTTATTCTAAATGCCACGTTCTCTCAAAAAAGAACCTTTCATTAGCTACAAGTTGCTTAAAAAGGTTATCGCAATGAATGATTCACCGAAAAAAACGGTGATCAAAACTTGGTCAAGGGCTTCAACGATTGCCCCGGACTTTGTAGGGCATACATTCGCGGTTCATAACGGCAATAAGTTTATTCCTGTCTATGTTTCTGATAACATGGTAGGGCACAAGTTGGGTGAGTTTTCGCCAACACGTACGTACCGTGGGCACTCGGGTAACAGAAAAGATCTGAAAACAGGGAAGAAATAAGAACAATGGAAGCACGCGCAATAAAAAGACATACAAGATCATCGCCTCGTAAGATGCGATTAGTTGTTGATCTTATTCGTGGTAAAAATGCTCAACAAGCATTGAACATCCTGCAATTTTCGGACAAGATGGCGGCATCTGATGTTGTATTAACGTTGAAATCCGCCATTGATAATCTACGTGCTAAAGATTCTGGAATCGATCCAGATTCGATAGTGGTTAAAGAAATATTTGTAGATCCGGGTCCAACAATGAAGCGTATTTCGCCAGCCCCGATGGGCCGTGCCTATCGCATCAGGAAGCGCTCGCATCATCTTACAATTATTGTTTCAGCTAAACAGGAATCGGAGCAATAAGTGGGTCAGAAAACCAATCCAATCGGGCTACGTTTAGGAATCATCCGCCAATGGGATGCCAACTGGTTTGATGAGAAAAACGTTGCGGAGAAACTTCAGGAAGACCTGATGGTTCGCAGCTACTTGAAAAATCGACTGAAAAAAGCTGGTGTTAGCCGGATCATTATAGAGCGTACTGCCAAGCAGTTGCGAATTACAATCAATACTTCTAGACCGGGAGTGATAATTGGTCGATCTGGAAAAGACATAGCACAGCTAGAAGAAGAATTGCGAAAGATCACGAAAAAAGAAGTTAAAATTCTTATCAGTGAAATTAAGCGACCGGAGTTAGATGCTCAACTGGTAGCAGACAATATTGCGTCCCAGTTGGAAGGAAGAATTTCTTTCCGTAGAGCGATGAAGAATGCAGTAAGCAGCACTATGCGTGTTGGAGCAGAAGGCGTTCGTGTTATGTGTTCAGGCCGACTCGGCGGAGCAGATATGTCTCGGACAGAACAGTATAAAGAAGGTCGGGTGCCATTGCACACACTTCGCGCTGACATTGATTATGCCATGGGCCGTGCCGAGACTATTTACGGTTCGATTGGTGTAAAAGTATGGATATGCCGAGGTGACGTAATAGGCAAGCAACAGAACAAGGAACAGTAAGACAGGCTTAGGTTAGCGTCATGCTCATCCCAAAAAGAGTAAAACATAGAAAAACCCAACGCGGCCGTCGTCGCGGAAAAGCATACAGAGGTTCGCTAGTAGCGTTCGGTTCGTATGGTTTGAAATCGCTCGAGGGTGCGTGGATCACAAATCGCCAGATCGAATCTGCTCGTATTGCCATTAATAGGTACTTGCGCAGGGACGGTAAAGTGTGGATTAGAATCTTCCCGGACAAACCGGTTACGAAGAAGCCCGCGGAGACGCGAATGGGTTCCGGGAAAGGAAATCCAGAGCTTTGGGTGGCGGTTGTGAAAGCAGGGCGCATTCTGTTCGAGATCGACGGAGTGACGAAGGAGCGCGCTATGGAAGCGGTTCGTTTGGCTTCGCACAAGCTGCCTGTGAAGTGCAAGTTTGTTCAACGAGTAGATCTAGAAGGATAAGAAATGAAATCAAGGAAAGCTGAGGATCTTCGGGGTCTCACTACACAGGAGCTTGAATCTTTTGTTAAGGAAAGCGAAGAAAACATCGTTCGTCTACGATTTCAGGCAGCGCTTGGTCAACTGGATGATACGTCCAGCATTCGTACGCTTCGTAAAGATGTGGCGCGAATGAGAACACTTTTGACTGAACGTGCAACTAACGGTAATTGAGATACGGATAACACATGGCAGAAACAAACATACAAGAGACCAACACCACCGGGCGTAAAAAGCTCCGTACTGGTAAGGTAGTTAGTAATAAATCTAACAAGACCATTGTGGTAACGATCGAGCGTCAAGTAGCGCACCCGTTGTACCGCAAGTATTATAAGCAAACAAAGAAAATTATGGCTCACGATGAGGCCAATGAGTGCAACATCGGAGACACTGTAAAAGTTATTGAGAGTAGACCTCTTAGTGCTAGAAAACGGTGGCGTTTAGTTGAAATAATCGAACGTGCTCAGTAAGGAGATACAACAATGATTCAAGAAGAAAGCAATCTAGTAGTAGCGGATAATTCTGGCGCACGTAAGCTGCGTTGTATCCGTGTACTTGGTGGCCATGGTAAGCGTTATGCTTCACTTGGCGACATAGTGGTGTGTTCCGTGAAAGCGGCATTACCACAAGCCGCCGTTAAAAAAGGCGAAGTGGTTAAGGCTGTAATTGTGAGAACAAAAAAAGAAGTTGGTCGCCGCGACGGGTCATTTATTCGTTTTGATGAAAATGCAGCCGTGGTAATTAACAATAACAACGATCCGCGTGGAACGAGAATATTCGGACCGGTAGCTCGCGAGCTTCGCGAAAAGAATTTTATGAAGATCGTATCTCTGGCACCAGAGGTAATCTGAGGTAGATCATGAAACTAAGAATCAAAAAAGGCGACACAGTTAAAGTAATTGCTGGAAACAGCAAGGGCGATGTTGGACGCGTATTGATGGTATCTCCTGAGAAGATGCAGGTACTTGTTGAAGGCGTCAACATGAGGTCGAAAGCTATGCGTCCGTCGCAGAAATATCCAAACGGAGGAATCGCGCATATCGAAGCCCCCTTACATTATTCAAAAGTGATGTTAGTGGACAAGAATGGCAAGCCTACTCGGATAGCAATCGAGCGTAGTAAGGTAAACGGCAAAAGCGTTGTAAAGCGCATTGCTAAAACAACTCAAGAAGTATTGTAAGAAACCGGTTAGCGGGATAGAGATATCATGGCAAAGACAGTAGTCAAGAAAATCGATTTTAAGCCGGAAGGTCCAAGGATGGAGGACATCAAGGACACTCCGAATGCGCCGCGTTTGCGTGGTGTATATGTTGAACAGGTTATCCCGGCGATGATGACAAAGTTTGGATACAGTTCAGTAATGCAAGTGCCTAAAATTGAGAAAATTTCGATCAACATTGGTGTAGGTCAAGCAACGGCAGATACAAAGGTGTTGAATGTGGCAGTGAATGAGCTTGAGCTTATCGCAGGTCAGCGTCCGTCGGTTACTCGCGCACGTAAGTCTATCGCAAATTTCAAATTGCGCGAAGGCATGCCAATTGGCGCCCGCGTTACACTTCGCAAGGCTCATATGTATGAGTTTCTTGACAGATTGATCAACATTGCAACTCCGCGTATTCGTGACTTCAGAGGTTTTTCAGATAAAAGTTTTGATGGCCGCGGAAATTACACGGTAGGTATTAAAGAGCAGATTATTTTTCCTGAGATTGACGTTGAAAAAGTGACCAAGATTTCGGGTATGGATATCACATTTGTGACAACAGCCAAGACCGATGAAGAAGCGCACGCGCTTCTTTCGGAATTTGGTTTTCCTTTTCGCAAGAACGAATAAAGATAAGAGAGACGTATGGCCAAGAAAAGCATCATAGCGCGTAACGAAAAACGCAAAAGACTTGTTGAGAAGTACGCGGCAAAGCGTGCTGAATTAAAAGCAGCAGGTGACATGGAAGGTTTGCAAAAACTTCCACGTAACAGTGCGCCAACTCGCGTTCGCAGTAGATGTAATGTTACTGGAAGGGGCCGAGCAGTTTACAAAAAGTTTGGTTTATGCCGTAACATGTTTAGGCAACTCGCTCTGGAAGGTAAAATTCCGGGCATCCGTAAAGCAAGCTGGTAATTGGTCCAGTCAATCCTGTACTCTTCAGAAAAAATACGACGATAATTATGCCAGTAACAGATACCATAGCCGATTTATTAACACGCATTCGCAATGCGTCGGCAGCAAAACATAAAACAGTTTCAATACCGAATTCGAAGCTTAAAGTAGCTATTGCAGAAATCCTAAAAGATCAGGGTTTCATTGCAGGTTTTGAAACCGAAGATGACAGCAAACAAGGCGTACTTAACATTAAGTTGAGATATTATCTTGGACAGCCTGTTATTCGAGAGATTCATAGAGTAAGTAAACCTGGGCGAAGAGTGTATTCGGGTGCTGATAAGCTGCCTCGCGTTCGAAACGGCTTAGGCATTGCTATCATTTCAACTCCTCGTGGTGTTATGTCCGATAAGCAAGCGCGCCGTGAGCACGTTGGTGGTGAAGTTTTGTGTACAATCTGGTAACGGCTAGGATTTAGGAGCTAATAAGTCATGTCAAGAGTAGGTAAAAAAGTAATTGAAATCCCGTCGGCAGTATCAGTGGTATTTGCTAATGAGATTTGTACCGTTAAGGGACCAAAGGGCGAACTAACATTCGGTCTTGATAGTCGAATCACGCACACACGTGAAGGCGAAACTCTTTCTTTTCACCGCAATGGTGAAGACAAGAAAGTTCGCGCGATGCATGGTTTAACTCGTGCGCGTATTGCGTGGATGATTGAAGGTGTGCTAAACGGGTTCACGAAGAATCTTCAAATAGAAGGTGTTGGATACAAGGCTGAAATGCGTGGAAAGAGTCTTCAACTTTCGTTAGGCTTTTCGCATGCAATCTTGTTTATTCCGCCTGATGGAATTGAATTTGTAGTATCGTCGCCTACATTATTGGCGATTAAAGGGTACGACAAAGAAGTTGTTGGCGAAGTGGCTGCCAAGGTTCGCAAGCTACGTCCACCAGAGCCTTATAAGGGCAAGGGTGTTAGGTATGTAGGCGAATATGTACGCAGGAAAACTGGTAAGTCGGCAGGTAAATAAGGTCTAAAGAAATGGAAAAAATTCGATTAAAACATGTCCGCTATGAGCGCCGCAACAAGCGTTCGCGCAAGGGTATTGTGGGTTCACCGGAAAGATTACGCCTAACGGTTTTTCGTTCGGATGCTCACATTTATGCTCAAATCATAGATGATGTTACGGCAACTACAATTGCGAGTGCTTCTACTATGGACCCAGAGGTTCGTGGTAAGATAAAAGCAGGTATCTCTAAAGTAGATGCAAGCAAAATTGTAGGCAGCACATTGGGTCAGCGCGCTATTGCTGCCAATGTCAAAAAAGTTGCGTTCGACAGGAATGGCTTTTTATATCATGGCCGTGTAAAGGCCTTAGCCGAAGCTGCTCGCGAGAGTGGTTTAGACTTCTAATTAGAATCTGAAAACGGAGACACGACACGTGGCAAAACATAAGCTATCGGATTTAAATCTCAAGGATAAAATTGTTTACGTTGGCAGAACTGCCAAGGTTGTAAAAGGTGGACGTAGATTCAACTTTTCAGCCATGGTTGTTGTTGGTGACGAAAATGGTCATGTAGGATACGGCCTAGGTAAAGCCGGTGAAGTATCTATTGCAGTAACGAAGGCAACTGATGCGGCAAAAAAAGCCGTCGTTAAGGTTCGCGTAATTAGAGGCACCCTTCCACACGAAGTTATCGGAAGATTTGGTGCGGCAAAGGTATTGATACGTCCAGCTACACCTGGTACTGGAGTTATTGCTGCCGGTGGTATACGCGCAATTCTTGAGCTTGCCGGAGTGAAGGACGTATTAACTAAATCGATGGGCTCCTCAAATCCCCACAACACGGTTAAAGCCACAATGAATGCGTTAATGCAGCTTGAAGATATTACAAGTGTCGCAGCTCGCCGTGGTGTATCTGTTGATAAAGTAGTGAACGGTTAAGGCAGGTCAGGAGAATTACATGAAACTGAAAATAACACAAGTAAAAAGCGTAATTGGTTCGCTGAAAAATCATAAGGCAACTATTAAAGCTTTAGGGCTTGGCAGTCCTAACAATGTTTCAATCAAGACTAAGAATGCACAAATTCTTGGAATGATTAACACAGTTAGACATCTGGTAACTGTAGAAGAAGTGGAAGGCTGAAGTAACGATGAAACACATAGGAAATTTATCTCCGGCCCCGGGCTCGAGACACAAGAAAAAACGCATTGGTAGAGGCGCAGGTTCAGGTCACGGCGGAACCTCTACACGTGGACATAAAGGTCACCAATCAACTAGTGGCTATAGCCAGAGCCCAGGCTTCGAGGGTGGACAGATGAGTCTGAAGCGTAGAGTTCCAAAGTTTGGATTCACGAACATCAATCGCATCGAACACCAAGAAGTAAACGTAGCAGTATTGCAGCGTTTGGTTGATGAGCAAAAACTGCCTGGCGGAATTGTAAATATGGAAGTACTATTCGCTGCTGGAGCAATTCGCAAGCGTAACCTACCTATCAAAATTTTAGGCAACGGAAAACTTGCGGCTAAACTCACAGTTAACGTAAACAAGGTGTCGGCCTCGGCAAAAGTGAAAATTGAGTCGGCCGGAGGAGCGGTAAATATCGATGGCTAATATAATTACCACAGCACGCAACATCTGGAAAATCGAGGAGCTACGTCAGCGCTTGATTTTTACTCTTATTGCTTTGCTTGGCGTTAGAATAGGTTCGTTCATTACCATTCCTGGTGTTGACGTAAATCTTTTGACGCAGGCATCGGCGATGGGTGACAGCGGTACAATCTTTGGTTTGTATGACATGTTTGTAGGTGGAGCTTTCTCCAATGCAGCCCTGTTTGCACTTGGTATTATGCCATATATCTCAGCCAGCATTATCCTGCAAATTGGCGGAGTGGTCCTTCCTGAACTTCAAAAGCTTCAGCGCGAAGGTGAAGACGGTCGTAGAAAAATCAATCAATACACCAGACTACTCACGGTATTCTTAGCCGCACTGCAGTCATGGGGTGTTGCAACAAAAATCGCAGGTACAACCGCAGGTGCCGGAGGGATGTCAGTAGTTCCAGACGCCGGATTCTTCTGGGTATTATCTACTATCATGATCCTCACCGCAGGAACCATTTCACTGATGTGGATTGGAGAACAAATCACTGACCGCGGACTTGGTAACGGAATCTCGTTGATCATCTTTATCGGAATTATCGCACGTTTCCCAACTGCAGTTTCGCAAGAAGTAAGTCTAATACAGGCAGGTTCACGAAGCTTTGTTGTTGACTTAATATTGCTGCTATTGTTAGCAGGAATTATTGCTTCAGTTATTCTTGTTACGCAAGGGGCTAGGCGGATACCGGTGCAGTACGCAAAAAGAGTTGTTGGCAGAAAAGTTTATGGTGGAACAACTCAATACATTCCTTTGCGCGTTAACACTGCGGGCGTAATGCCTATCATTTTTGCTCAGTCAATTTTGTTTGTCCCGGCAACCATCGCAAGTTTTTTCCCAGAAAGTATTTTCTGGCAGGACATTAGCAGATTGTTTGGCGAACAAGGTGTGACGTATGCAGCAACGTATGGTATAATGATTTTGTTCTTCACGTACTTCTACACAGCAATTACTTTCAATCCGAAAGAGGTTGCTGATAACATGAAGAAAAATGGCGGCTTTATTCCTGGCGTCCGTCCAGGCGGGCCGACGGCTGAATACATAGAAAATATATTGACTCGAATTACACTGCCTGGAGCGGTATTCTTGGCGCTGGTTGCAATTCTGCCAACGTTTGTTGGTTCAGTTATGCAAGTGCCTCCAATATTTGCTTCGTTCTTTGGCGGTACGAGTTTGTTGATTATTGTTGGAGTGGCGCTAGATACGCTGCAGCAAATTGAATCTCACTTACTAATGCGACACTACGACGGATTTATGAAGACAGGTAAAATTCGCGGACGTGCAGGTGCCATTTCGGGATGATGACGGTTTCAGACATCGATACTATTACGTATTCAGCTGAAGAGATTTCCAAAATCGAAGCTGCCTGTCGAGTAGTAGCAGATACATTTGCAACGGTTAAGGCACACATTAAACCTGGTGTAGCCACGCAAGAGTTAGATGCCATTGCTGAGGACTTTATCCGCACTAAGGGTGGAGAGCCAGCATTTAAAGGATATGAGGTAGACGGGAAAATATTCCCATACACACTTTGTATCAGCATCGATGAAGAAGTTGTTCACGGTATGCCGGGAACGAGGAAGTTGAAAGAAGGACAAATTGTCTCGGTCGATTGCGGAGTTTGTCTGGATGGATTCTTTGGTGATAGCGCTTACTCATTTGCAGTGGGCGAGATATCATCTGAAAAGCAGAGGTTGTTAGACGCTACACAACAGGCGTTGATGCTGGGCATCGAGCAGGTTGTTGAAGGAAATAAAGTGTACGACATTTCTCGCGCTGTTCAAACGCACGTTGAAAAACAGGGATTCTCGGTTGTTAGAGAACTGGTTGGCCACGGTATTGGAAGGAATCTTCACGAAGAGCCCCCTATCCCCAACTTTGTTCCTGGATTGCTCCACAGAGCCCGTTTCGCAAATGCTAAACTCCGTAACGGAATGGCAATTGCAATCGAGCCGATGGTTAATTCTGGACAGTTCCAAGTTCACACGTCTTCGGACGGTTGGACTGTGTATGCGGCAGATGGAAAACCATCCGCGCACTTCGAACACACAGTTATAGTGGACGGAAAAACGCCAAGAATTCTCACTTTGATGAACTAATTAGGTAATAATGTCCAGACAAGATTCCATACGCGTTGATGGTGTGATTGAGGAAACTCTCCCCAATACGCAGTTTATTGTGAAGCTTGACAATGGACACAAAATTTTGGCCCACGTATCTGGAAAAATGCGAATGCACTTTATCAAGATTTATCGTGGCGATAAGGTAACAGTTGAAATGTCGCCCTATGATTTGACAAAAGGGCGAATTGTATATCGCTATAAATAGCGAATGGAGTGAATTATGAAAGTAACAGCATCGGTTAAAAAGCGCAGCCCCGACGACAAAATTGTCCGTCGTAAAGGCAGAGTGTATATTATTAACAAGAAGAATCCCCGCTTAAAGCAACGTCAAGGGTAAACCAGGAGAATTAGAGTGGCTCGAATAGCTGGAGTAGACTTACCAAAAAACAAGCGCGGTGTTATCGCGCTTACATACATTTTCGGCATTGGCGATAAGCTAAGTGTCCGTGTCCTAGATCTGGCCGGTATGGATCACAGTAAACGTGTTTCAACCTGGACTGATGAAGAGGTTGCTAAGATTCGCCAAGTAATTGGTGAATTGAAAACCGAGGGTGCCCTTCGATCAGAAGTGCAGCTGAACATCAAGCGATTGATGGATATTGGATGCTTCCGTGGATTACGTCATAGAAGGGGCTTGCCAGTTCGCGGGCAACGTACTCGTACTAATGCACGTACTCGTAAGGGCAAGCGCAAGACAGTAGCCGGTAAGAAGAAAGCAACGAAGAAGTAAAGGTAAAGTTCGGCTAGTAGCCGGCTTTCACACGAAAGGAATTATTACGTTATGGCAGCACCAAAAAAACGTGTTAAACGCAAAATTGTATCCGATGTACACGGTAAGGCGTTTGTGCGAGCTACGTTCAACAACGTTATTGTAACCATTACAGACACATACGGAAACACTCTTTCTTGGTCTTCGGCCGGAAAGAATGGTTTTAGAGGTTCGAAAAAGAACACTCCATATGCATCGCAGGTGTCGGCCGATAAAGCCGCTCGTGATGCCTATGAAATGGGTCTACGGAAAGTTGAAGTAGTTGTGCGTGGACCAGGTTCTGGTCGCGAAGCAGCTATCCGCGCACTTACGGGTGCCGGGCTTGAAGTATTATCGATCATTGATCGTACCCCGTTGCCTCACAACGGTTGTCGTCCGCCGAAACGCAGACGCGTCTAAAAAACTCGAAATCCGTAAACCGAAAAAACACGACTTAGGAAGGTCAAAATACATGCAGATGCAGATGCCAGAAGATATAGTGGTTGAAGAACTCGGAAGCCCGTATCACGCTCGCTTCATCCTCAACCCATTGGAAGAAGGATACGGCGTTACTCTAGGAAATTCGTTCCGTAGAGTATTGCTTTCTTCAATTCCGGGTACGGCCATTATCGGAGTGAAAATTAGCGACGTGCTACATGAGTTCCAAACAATACCGGGTGTTGTTGAAGACATGTGCGAGATTATTCTGAACTTAAAAGATGTTCGAATCAGACTTGCAGACAAAAAAGCAGCCAACAAAGTAAACTTCCGTATTAAAGGTGGCGGCGTATTCACAGCAAAAGATATTGCTGATGCAAGCCCCGAAATCGAAGTGTTGGATCCATCGCATATGATTGCCAATCTTGCAGCCGATGCGGACTTTGACGTTGAATTGAGATTTGGCCGTGGCAAAGGCTACGTGCCTTCTGAAGAACATGCAACCGCCGATTACCCAGTTGGTATGTTGCCAATCGATTCAATCTTTACTCCAATCAGAAACGCAATCTATACGGTTGAACCGTTTCGCGTTGGACAAAAAACTGACTACGAGCGTTTGGTGCTAGAAGTAGTAACAGATGGATCGATCACAGCTAAAGATGCTGTTGCTCATGCAGCCAATATCTTCCGTCAGCACATTTCTTTGTTCCTTGGAGCAAAGCCGGGTGACGTTGATGATAGCATGGGTGGAAATTCTGAAGCAGAGCGTGAGCGTCAACGCGTTCGCAAACTATTGTTGAAAAACGTAGATGAACTTGAACTGAGTGTTCGCGCGCACAACTGTTTGAAAGCAGCAAATATTAAAATTCTTGCAGATCTTGTAATGCTACAAGAATCAGATTTGTTGAAGTTTAGAAATTTTGGAAGAAAATCGCTTGCTGAATTAGCCGATGTTGTCTATCAGAACGGTCTTACGTTTGGTATGGATGTATCGTGGGTGCTGAAAGAAGAAGCAAAAGGCACTAGCTAATAACAGAAGATTCTGAAGGAACGGTACTATGAGACACGGATATGCAGGACGTAAGCTAAAAAGAACAGCAAGCCATAAAAAGGCTATGATGTCGAACATGGCTACGTCGTTATTTGAACACAAACGCCTAATTACAACCGTAGCTAAGGCAAAAGAGCTACGCCCTTTTGCTGAACATTTGATTACTCGCGCACGCAATGCTCATAACAGCGAGCGTGTTGCTTCGGCAGTACTTGATGTTCACAGCCGAAGAATGGTTGGACGATTTATTAAGAACAAAGCAGTACTTCAAGAACTATTTGATACAATTGCTCCATTGGTTGCTGAGCGCAATGGTGGGTATACGAGAATTGTTAAACTCGGTATCAGACGTGGCGATAACGCCCCAGAAGCATTGATTGAATTGGTGGATTGGTCTAACCCGCAAGACGGCCGAGTAAGCGCAAAAACGCGCAAGAAGCCAACAACAGTTAAGCCTAAGCCGCGTGCTGCTAAAAAAGCAGCACCAGTTGCAGAAGTTGCAGCTCCAGTTGATGAAGCTCCGGAAATTGAAGAAAAGATAGTAGATGTTGCGGAAGCAACCATTGATACACCAACTCCAGATGCGCCTGAAACTGACGCACCAGCAGAAGATGGTGGATCTGACGCAGCAGCTGATCAAGAAGACAAAGCCTAACTGTTAGGTAGTAAACGATTTTTTAACGCCGAGTGATTATCACTCGGCGTTTTCGTTTTTTATGGCAGTCGCACAACACATACAAGCCACGTTTATTAAGGGCGCCACAGCTCCCGAGCACTTCCCTGCGCATAGCATGCCCGAAGTTGCAATGATAGGAAGATCGAACGTTGGTAAGTCATCGCTGATAAACGCCATAACGCGTAACTCAAGCCTTGCCCGTGTTTCAAACACGCCCGGCAAAACCCAAGAGATTAATTTTTTCGAAACCGACCTTGGAATGGTTTTGGTGGACCTTCCCGGATACGGCTATGCCCGTGTGAGTAAGGAACAACGTTCGCAGTTCTCGAAACTCATCCACACCTACATAGAAACCAGAGAGCCCCTTGCACTAATTTGCGTGTTGGTGGATGCCCGTCACGATCCACAACCGCTTGACATGGCTATGCTGGAAGAATTGGAGTTTGCTCAGAAAAAGTTTGTTGTGTTGCTGACTAAGTGTGATAAACTTTCAGAGAAGCAGGTGCAGTCGCGGATTGACCAAATGAATGAGCTGTTATCATCGTGCGCGAACGTGGTAGATGTGGTTGCAACTTCGGCGAAGGTTGGTCTGGGCCGACCCTCGATAATCGGTATCATGAAGAAAGCTAGAAAAGCATTTTCAACGGAGGAAGAAGAATGAATGATATGAAATCGGACTCTCCATTGGTTGGAATTGTAATGGGAAGCGATTCTGATCTTTCCATTATGAAGGAAGCCGCTCACATTTGCAATGAGTTTGGCATTGCCTACGAAATTCGTGTGGTTAGTGCGCACCGTACGCCTCACGAAATGATGGAGTATGGAACTTCAGCGCAACAGCGCGGCATAAAAGTGATTATTGCA
This sequence comes from Ignavibacteria bacterium, assembly GCA_013204605.1. Taxonomy (GTDB): domain Bacteria; phylum Bacteroidota; class Ignavibacteria; order Kapaibacteriales; family Kapaibacteriaceae; genus JABMNI01. The sequence continues at coordinate 15,598 of JABMNI010000024.1, read as the reverse complement.
GGGGCAGGTGGAGCCGCCCATTTACCAGGAATGATAGCATCGTTTTCTTCGTTGCCAGTAATTGGCGTACCTATTCCTACGCGTAATCTTCGCGGTATGGATTCGCTATTGAGTATTGTGCAAATGCCCGCAGGCGTGCCTGTTGCTACGGTAGCAATTGGTGGTGGCCGAAATGCCGGGTTGCTCGCAGTGCAAATTCTGGGTACCTACAACGAAGATTTGCAGGCGAAAATTAGTGACTACAAAACCGCGTTGGCGGAAGAGTCGAGGAAGAAAAATAATCTGTTGTAAAATAGGAAAGCAATTCAATGCTACCGAACCACTCACGTACTACTTAGCTGATCTCCCTAGTTTGTTTATTCGGTTGCCATATCGCTGATCTAACCGAATTACGAACAACGTTACTAGCGTTGCTAAAACAATTCCTCCTACCACATCGCTTACGTAGTGAACGTTGTACAACACTCTGCCAAACGCTATTAAGAGCCCAATAATCCAGTACAATACTCGATACTTGGGTAACACGTATTCACCCGCCAAGGCAATAGCAAAGCCAGTTGTAGCATGGCCACTTGGGAATGAATTCCAAATGTAATTGATGTCGAAAGCGAGTAGCTTGGCGCTGAAAATGTGGTCGGAAAAGTAGAGCGGTGGACGCGACCTGCACACCAAAACTTTTACAACATTCGCCGCAATGCCCGACAATGCAATGGCCGAAAAAACCACTGCCACTCCTCGCGCAACTTGCGTTCGGCCTCGAACCGTGAATCCAAAAACTACCACCAGCGCAATTAATACCCAGTGAGATTTCCCAATCTCTTCTAACCAACTTCCCCAAAATTCGGTTCCGTAATTGGAGTTGTCGTGTATAAACTGCGCAACGGGTATGTCTACATATGCCACTAGAAGCGGAATTGAAAACAACAACCCACCTACGTACCACCATGCCGCTCTGGACATATTACTTTTTCTCCGGCAACACCGCCGGTAATTTCAGCTCGGAAATTTGTTGGTTAAACTGTGTGATTAACGTCGCTTCTACTTCGTTGACCTGCGACAAATACGCCCGCGCCTTCTTGTCTAAAATTCCGAACAGTTCAATAGTCTGCAGTGTAGGCTGAGCATCGGCCGACGCCGCAACACTCGCCAACGTTGCAATTTTGTTGTTGAGTTTCACGGGGTAATTCAAAAGGTCCTGAAACGCCTTCGCCTTTGTTTGCACCAATTCTTGTTCGATTTTCTGCAGCGAATCCGTAATAGTTTTTGAAAGTTTTGTAAGGGGCTTTATGGTTGTCGAATCGAGATCTTTCAATCGGTCCGTTGCAACTGATAATTGTTTGCTGATGTTTCGAATTCGTTTCACGGTTTTGTGAATTTCAGTCAATCGTCTGTTCGCCATGGTATGAAAATCAAATTGAGCTTTCAGGTCTGACATCGAAACTTTTAAGCGTGGATCCATTCGTATTTCAAATTTCACCGTTTGCGTGTCCATGCCAACAGCAATAGTTGCGGTGTACAGCCCAGGCATTGCTCGTGTCCCATCTACGCCACCACCCCACAATAACATGTTCTCGATTTCTTCGGCCGGCGGATATTCCATGTTCCATGCAAACCGGTTAAGCCCCTTTCGCACAGTGGGCGCATGACTGTTTGGACGGAACAATGAGTCTTTGTAAAAGTTGTTGTCAACCTTGTACGCCTCGCCTTTGAGATCTTTTTTACTTGAAAAGGTAATGACGGAGTCACGGGCAACAGTGCGAATGGCGATGGTCAATTCGCTTTGCGTTGTATCGGCAAGCGCATAATGCAACAACACGCCAGCGGGAGCATTTTCTCCTACAGACATTGTAGGTGAGCTCCACGATCCGCCGTTAACGCGGTAGGTGTGACGCGGCGCATAAGCCGTCAAAAATTTTGTTGATGGTTGATATTGATGCAGTGGTGTAAGATCATCTACAATCCAAAACGACCTACCATGAGTACAAACAATTAAATCACGTTCGGTAGGATGTATCACCAAATCGTGAATTGGAGTAAGGGGCAAATCCAGCATAAACTTGCTCCACGAAGCCCCCTCATCGAAAGAAATGAACAGACCGCGTTCGGTTCCGGCATACAACAGACCCTTGCGGAAGGGGTCTTGGCGGACTACGCGAACAAACGAACCGTCGGGAATTCCCTTTGTGATTTTTTGCCAAGATGCTCCGTAGTTCGATGTTTTGAAAATGTATGGTTTAGCATCGTTGTGTTTGTATCTGTTTACGGCGATGAAGGCGGTGCCGTTGTCGAACGTCGAGGCATCGATGATACTGATCATGGATTCGGGTAAACCGCTTGGTGTTATATCGGTCCACGTTGTACCGCTATCGCGACTAACGTGCACCTTGCCACAGTCACTGCCGGCCCACAACACTCCGCGTTCAGTTGGAGATTCTGTTAACGTGAAGATGGTGTTGTAAACTTCAACTCCGGTGTTGTCCTTCGTAATGGGTCCGCCGGAGGCAACCTGTTTTGTTGAATCGTTGCGTGTTAAATCTGGACTGATCTTTGTCCAGCTTTGCCCTTCGTTTGAACTGCGCCACACGTGCTGCGAGGCCGTATAAAGTATGGTTGGATCGTGAAGTGAGTACAGTATTGGAAACGTCCATTGAAATCTTTCACCGCGCAAGCCAGCCCCCTCACCAATTGGATTGTTGGGGTACACGCTTATATCGCGCTCTTGGTTGAGTAACTGACTTTTTCTGCCGATGTAGCCGGAGTAGTTGCCGCCCACGGTAATGTCGGGATCGGTAGGGTGAGGAATTACATAACCACTTTCAAATCCGGCAACCGAGTACCAGTCGTTTTTATCAATGCTCCAACCACCAATTATTCTACTAGGAATGGAACACGTTGAGTTGTCTTGCTGAGCGCCGTACAGACGGTAAGGGAAGCGCGAATCTACACTTACGTGATAGAATTGCGCGGTTGCAATATCATCCTCGGTCCAATGCCGGCAGTCGTCGGTAGTTACCACGGCACCTCCGTCATCGCCCAGAATCATACGCGAGGGATTTTTTGGATCGATCCAAAAATCGTGATGGTCACCGTGATTTGTGCGCACTCCCGTAAAGTTCACGCCACCGTCGATGCTTTTATGCATACCCACATTCAAAACATACACAACGTTAGCATCGGTGGGATGGGCGTAAACGTGCGAGAAGTACCACGGACGCTGTTTGATGTCGTTATTGGAGCTAACACGGCTCCACGAGTTTCCGGCATCGACACTCTTAAACAAACCGCCATTCTCGTTTTCAATCATGGCCCAAATCAAGTTCCGTTGCGCGCGAGAAACATCAACGCAAATTTTACCAATGGTACCTTTTGGCATTCCCGGTTGTTTTGTTAGTTCTTTCCACGTTTCGCCACCATCGGTGCTTTTAAATAAGCCGCTACCGGCACCGCCCGATGACAGACTATACGCGTTTCTGTACGCCTGCCAAAGTGAGGCATATATAATGCGCGGATTAAGCGGATCCATTTTTAACGTCAATGCACCGGTAGAATCATTTCGAAACAAAACTTGTTTCCAACTCTCACCACCATTTGTGCTTCGATACACGCCACGCTCGGGGTTCGCTCCAAAAATCTGACCCATGGCCGAAACCATAACTAGGTTGGGATCGGTCGGATGCACTACAATGTCTGCAATCATCTGCGTTTGGTTCAGCCCCAAATGCTTCCACGTCACACCTGCATCCGTGCTTTTCATAACTCCATCGCCCGGCGAAATATTACCACGAATATCAGTTTCACCCGTGCCCACATAAATCACGTTCGGATCGGAAGGCGCAACGGTAATCGCACCAATACTCGCCGCAGTAAAATTCGAATCGCTTATACTGCGCCAGGTATCGCCCCCATCTTCCGATTTAAACACGCCACCACCCGTGGCTCCGAAATAATAAGTAAGGGGCTGATCCGGATGCCCCGCTACGGCAAGTGATCGGCCAGCGCGAAAAGGCCCTACACACCTAGCATGTAGAGCCTTGAAATCTAAAGCCAATTTTTGAGACGTTGGAGTAGGTGAGTATTGAGCCGTACTAATCGCGACTGAACTTAGCAAGAGAAGTATATATAGCATACTGCAAAACTAAACTTCTGTAAACTTCTGAACAGCAGTTAAGATTAATGAATTGGCTGATAACTCAATGTAAGATTTTTCTTTTGGGATTGCAGCACGTACACACCGGGGATTAGCCCCTTTAAATCAATCAATCCGGAAGAATCAATACTCAAACTGTAACTCTTGCCTAGGCTGGATACTGCATGCACGTTGCTGTTCCCACTAAATTCGGGAACAGAAATTACATTGTTGGTTACAAGAATTCCGCTGCGATTTTGAGTAGAAGAATTTGATGCTGAAATGCTAGTAGTTGAATTCAACGGGTAGATTTCGATATTGATTTCCGCGCCGTACCCATCCAACTCGAAGGATCTAGTTACCCATAGCTCATTATTCACGATTGCAATCCCCTCTGGTTTTGCTGACAGGGAAATCTTACCAACTAGAGCGCCATCAGCTATATCAAAAATTCGTACGTCACCGGAAAACGTCGACACGAACAAACGGTTGTCATGAACCAAGCACTCGCGAGGTCCATCGTATCCGGTGGTAAGCGTTGGGATTCTGCGGCTAACCACGCCGAGAGCCACATCGATTTCTGCAACTTCGTGTGTGCCCGTCATGGTTACATATACGTGAGATGAATCTGAACTTGGACACATGTGATTTAACAATCCGCCCGTTGCAATAACGGTGTCGTTGCCATCTGGAGCATCAGATCGGGTCATTTGAAGTGTACCATCTTCGCTTCCAAAACTTCCTTCATTCAATGTGTACGAAAAAAAGGTATCGTTGAAATTAATTTCTAAGGTTTGTTGAACGTTAATGCCGGCTGCGAATTCGGAAGTGCGAGAAAGATCGGAGGTAGCGTAGCCGCGTAGTTTTCCTGGGTCGACAAAATTCGGGCGATAGCTCGTAACTAAATAGTTGCCGTCCATGGTAAGGCTCAACGCCGCACAGGTGCCAACGAACTTCGTTCGTTTCAAACTCATATTCGAAACGCTGTAATTGTGAACAGAATCATTTACTAAAACATACAAATCATCCTTCAACAACGCCGGACGTGAAGCAACAACATTAGCCCACGGAAAATTCATGGAACTCAAAACCATCTTAGTTTTAGCATCAACAATCAACCAGGCGGCAGGACTATCGCCGGCGTCCTGTACGTCGTCGAAATTCGCATCCGTACGGTTACAGAACACATGCACAACGTCGCCCTGAGGCACTACCGTAACGGCTTGCGGGGGTGTTGCAACGGTTTCCGATGCGGTGATGGGGGTTGAAAAACCAATTGATGTTAGCACCATAGAAGTGCATAAAATAGCGACAATGCGACGCATGTCGAAATCCTTTCTGACGCTGTTTGCGCAGCGCGGTGGTCAGAGTTTGACCAATATGTTAGGATACTGTGGCAGGTCTTCCGGCTCGGGCTTCATTCTCCTTGCACTACCTTCCCAGCTTTAGCCAGTGGTTGTTCGATTAATCGAACACGTGCAATTCGTCTGCCCTTACGGCGGCGCAACCGCGCAGGATTTTCACCTGCTTCCCATTTTAATGCACCACATGGTGCAACCACAATTGAATAATAGGCTACGAAAATACACTATTCTATATTTGCAGTTCATTACTCTAGGATCAAGTGAACCAACGCTACGTGCTGTACGCAATCAGCTGGCTTTCAACCGTTAGTGCCGGAGTTGCCGCTACATTGTTTAGCGGATATCTGCCGCTGATCGTTAAAGAACTAACCGGTAGTTCAGAGCGAGCAACTATTGCACAAGTAGGATCGGCCGCCGGCGCAGCATTCTTGTTGGGGTGGGCAGTGGGAGCTGTGTTGCTAGGAATGTTGGGCGACAAAATTGGACGCAAACGTGCGTTACTTCTCAGCGTGGCAACGTGTACCCTAGGAATTGTAGCCACAAGTTTCGTGCAAAGTGTTGAACAACTCATCGCCATTCGTGTAATTACCGGTGCCGGTGCCGGCAGCATTCTATTACTTACCGCCGTAATGGTTTCGGAGGCCTGGGCTAACGGCAATCGCGCGCGTGTAGTTGGAATCTTGATCAACGCCTTCCCCGTTGGATTCATTTTATCGGGGATTATTGGCGCTAACGTGCCCGATTTCCGCACAGCGTATCTGGTTGGTGGCGTAACGGTTCTGCTGGTGTTCGCGGTCCAGTTTTTCATTAAGGAAAGTGAACTTTGGGGCAAAGTTGCGGTAGCTAAACTTCCCACCAAGGTATCGGTGTTTGATCAAAACCATCGTAAAGACCTTGCCATTGCAACCATGCTATTCGGCTCCATGTTAGTGGGCTTGTGGGCCGTTTTTGTATGGATGCCAACCTGGATAGGCAGTATTTCAACCCAAATCCAAGCGCAGCACAACCGCTCAATAACCAACATGATGTTGGGTGGAGGAAGTGTGGTAGGGGGCTTTATCAGCGGCTTCGTATCGAACGCAATTGGCCGCCGCCGAGCCGCCTCCATTGGGTACGTTGGATGCTTTTCGGTTACAGCGTTGGTATTCTTGATACCATTACAACCTGGACTACTGCTATTCAGCCTTACTTTTTTACTCAGCATTTTTATAGGCCTAAATCAGGGCGTGCTTAGTGCCTACATTACGGAGCTATTCCCTACATCAATCCGAGCTTTCGCTACCGGAATCAGTTTCAATACGGGAAGACTCCTAACGGTAGTGGCCGTGGTTTTTATGGGGGTATTGGTGCCTCTGCTGAATGGCTACCATAATGCTATGTTTGTTTTCTCGGCAGCGTATTTAATTGGCCTTTTTACCCTACGGTGGGCCAGGGAAACCCGCGGAATTCCCTTGCCTGAATGAATTAAAAGGAAAAGCCATTAGTTCGTTGTAACCTTTTGGTCAAAAGCAAGTTGCTGTTGGATTGCGGCGAAAACCATTTTACGAAGATTATACGAAATTTGTGAATTGCTGCAGGCGACGTAGATAGGGACTAAAAACTGAATTTTATCATTCGAAGGACGACATACATGAGACATTTATACGTTTTGATGGCAATACTTGCAACAACTTGTATTGCAGCTTTTGGCACTCCAAAACCTCACGTTTTTGTGGGCAATGATGGACGGTGGCCGTCGGAGGTTTTATACGGTGCAGCTACTCCAAATTCCATGATCTGGATTACGAAAACGGGAATGATCATCGATCAGAGGCTGAAGGATGCTACGGGCGTGGTAATGACACAGAAGGTTCGTTTGAGCGTTGTTGGCTCGAAAGGGTCGGAGGATGTTATACTAACAAAGTCTTCTGATATGCCTACCGTCAGCATTCTTACTTCGGGCGCCGGGGAAAGCCCCCTACAAACAGCATCTACTGTTACCGTGCGAAATGTTTTGAAGGGCATCCATGTTGAATACGTGTGGGAAGGCTACCAGATTAGGTACAACGTTCACGCCGATGCAGGGACGCGCGTGCCGAACCCGTTGTTCGCGGTAAAGGGAGCAAAGACGGTCAACGCAACTGCCAACGGGATACGATGCACAACCTCGCTAGGTGAGTTTACTATGACTGGGATTATTTCGTACCAGGATGTGGCATCGAATACAAGAAAAACTTCGAGTACTGTAGTTTCCAATGAGTTTGGTTTTAACGTAGCAAATCGAGATATGGGCAAGGCCCTTACAATCGACCCTGTAGTTGCTGTGCTTGGGTTGCGCGGCGGTGCCGATGAAGGTGTTACGGCAATGCGAATCAATAAAGATGGTGACATTGTGGTATGTGGTTGGACAACTTCGTTTGATTTCGTTGTGCCAACCGGCGGCTTGAACACCACTGGCAGTGCTGGTGAAGACGGTTTTATTGCTGTTGTTCGACCGGATTTGAAGACTGTAAAACACTGGACGTATATCACCGGCGCTAAAAATGAGCGGGTGCGAGATATCGCATTGAATTCTAAAGGTGAGGTTTGGGCTGTCGGCGAAACAAATTCGGCTGATTTCCCTGTGAAGGGAACTACTATGGGCCAGACTTATTCAGGAACGGTGGATGGTTTTGCGTTGTTATTGTCGGCTGATTTATCTACTGAGATTGCCGGGATGTATTTGGCAGGGGATAAAGAAGACCGTCCAACTGGAGTTATAGTAAATCCTTCGGATTTAGCAGTTATTGTAGGTTCTACTAATTCTACTAGTGGAATTACAAACGTGCCAGGCCACAAGAACGCCAACAATGGCAAGAGTGATGGATTTGTTGTATTCGTACACGCCAAGATGCTGAACATCACCTACTTCACTTTTTTTGGTGGACCAGATGATGACTTCTTCACGAATGTAGCACTAGATGCGAATTCTGCTATTCTTGTATGTGGCTCGACGAACTCCAATCAATTTGAAACTTTTCCCGTTAAGACAGCAGTTTTTGTTCCTGGCGATGGATACTATACGTATGACCATTGGGAAGAAACCGGGGTCAATTCATATGACGTAGACTACAATGGAGGTACTTCCGATGCTGTAGTTGTGAAATTCAATTCAATTGGCGCGTTAGTATTCTCCACGTATTTCGGCGGAACTAAAGATGACGTTGCGACCGATGTTTTTGCGGATGCAGAAGGATCGGTTTACTTTGTGGGTCAAACTAGGTCCCCAAATTTGGCTACTCTGCCTAACTCGCCGTATGTAGGTGGAGCAGATGGGTTTTTGGGCGTGTTGAGCAAAGATGGCTTAAAGCTTCGTGGGGCAGCCTATTTGGGTGGCACAGGCGATGATTTTATCACATCCGCTGTTCTTGATGCCAACAATGTAGTTGTTGCAACTGGACACACGAATAGTTCAGATTTCCCAGTTATTGGCGCCGGCGCGAACTACAATCAGTTTGGTGGATTTGATGGCTTTGTCACAAAGTTTTCTGTAGAAGAGGTGAAACAGTCAACCTTTGTTGGATGGTTGGGTAATGACTATCCCGTGTCAATCGTGAAAGATGCTTTAGGAGATAACTTCATTGCAGGACGAACTGAATCTTCATTTCCTGGGTCTCCCCTTAAGGGAGCTGGCGATGCCTTTGTTGCAAAATGGGCTTCAGGTTTAGTTACGTATAATGGACCAGCGCCAATAGATCCGATTTGCCGTGAAAAATCAGTTTCCGTGCGCTGGTCAACAAGTGAGCTGGCAAGTACTGAAGAGTATGCGGTCGATTTTTCTCAAGACAATGGTACTACCTGGACGGAAATTGGTTCAAAAATCAAATCGAAGTCGTTTAATTACATTATTCCAGCTGAAGTACCAGGTGATGCGATGTGTAAATTCAGAGTTCGCACGGCACATGGTCATGAAGTGTCTACCGCTACAGCTCTAAACATCCTGGTACCGCCCACAGTGGTTTCTGCACCGGAGCCAATCACAAGTTGTCCCGACAAGGAAATCAAGTTGAAGTTCGATGCACTTGGTAGTTCAGTTACTGTGCAATGGCGCAAGAATGGTCTTCCAATCAGCGGTGTCACAGGGCTGGAGTTAACGATTGCTGCCGCACAAACTACCGATGCCGGAAGCTATGACGTAGTGATTACAAACAACTGCGCCGCTGTAACTAGTAGTGCGGTAATGGTTGAAGTGGCCGCCGAGCCAATAATTGCCGTTCAACCAAAATCACAGAGTGTTGCAAACGGTGTTGATGTAGTGTTGGGTGTTGAGGCTCGTGGTCAAGACATGCGATTTGAATGGAAGCATGACGGAACTGTGTTGCCAGGTTCGGAATTTCAAGCTCCTGTGATAACAATAAAATCCGTAAGTCAGACCGATGCCGGTAAGTACCAGTGCGTAATTAAATCAGCTTGCGGCACTTCAACTACGGAAGAAGCTTCAATTGTAGTTGGTCCTAACGGAGTAAATGATGATCCAGCTTTGAATGGTAAACTGCTTGCAATTCATCCACAGCCTGCTTCTGAGTTTGTTAACGTTACTATTCCACAACTGAATTCAAGCGCGTCGATAATCATTAGAAATAGTCAAGGGGCTGAGGTGTTACGCTCAGTTATTCCGGCGCAAAATGCTAATGGTCAGGTGCAGGTTTCAATCGGTCAACTTGCAACAGGAACGTATACCTTGCAGTTGGTTAGCAATGGGCAAGTTTTGAGCACCATGCTATCTGTAGTAAGATAAATTCAGATAGCCTGATTCGGTTGGCTGATTTCAGATATAGAAGTACATTTAAACGGGTTCGAGAATATTCTCGAACCCGTTTTTGTTTCTATAAAATTTGAAACAGCTAACTACAATGCAAGACCAAACAATCTACAAAATGCTGAACTCAGTTTTGGACGGGTCAGACACTCTGTACGTTTTCATTCCTATAGTTGCCGCGCTTAAACAGTTTGCCGGAGAATCGTCAACTAACAACGTGTTCTCCGGTGTTACTCCGTGTAATTCGCAAACATACAGGTACGCTTTGGGGTCGGGTTTTCGAAGGTTGATTCTACACGAAAAGTATAGTGCGTCAAACAATGCAAATATCTCACCGCACGATTTAGATTCTTGCTGTAGATGAAGTTCGCTGATATTACTCAACAGGACAATCTGCTTTGCTTTACCTGACAGTGCAGCTACTGTCCGCGTAGCAAAAGTAAATGGCGATTTCAACAGTGCGCACCACGCATTCGCAATGTCACCGTCAGCGCCAGTAAAACCGTACAGCGTGCGCAATTCAGCAATGAATTCCGTTGTGGAAATCTGACCCTTATCATAACGAATAAACACGTCAGCCTGATCGTCCACCCCGAACGCAATTCGTTTGCCGTGGTATCCGCGCAAATTCTGAAATGCATCTACCGTCAATTTGAAATCAATGTCGAATAACACCCCACCTAAATCGCAGATTATTAGTTCATGCATACATTAGTACCTGAAGTACACCCAACGGTTATCGGTGATCGAGGCATCCCGAACCAAATCGTTCTGAAATTTTGCCCAGTACTTCTCAAACTGACTTTCAACTGCCTCGGCCACTTTTAGTTTAACGTACAAGTCGAATTCATTTTCGTCTGGATGTACAATGGAAATGATGTTCATATAATACCAACCAAGATCTCCAAGAAAAGGACCAATTAATCCGGGCCCCCGCGAAGAAGTGGCAGCGGTGGCAGCCACGGTATCGAACAAATTATCGCCAATCATTCCACCCACTTCAATATTCACGTCGCGATGAATTTCGGCTGTATTAATCTTGTCTGCAATTATCATCACTCCCTCTGGAAGGCGTATTATAAGCCCCTTAACAGACTTCGCATACCGTTCAGTATCAGTGCATCCAATTTGACGTTGTAAGTCAGCAATAACGCGGTCACGCACTGCCTCTAATGGCAACGACCCTGGTGCAATGCTATCTATCACCACGGCAAGAACTACACCCTTCTCCGGCGTTTCAACCAGTGGACAACCGGCGGCAACTTGCGTTGAAAACGCAGCTTCCGTTTGGCGGTACGAGCCGAACAGTTTATCGGTAGCTGAAAAGTATCTTGATAGTTCTATGGTCCGGCCAAATTTTGTTGCTACTTCGCCAAGGGGCTTCCCCTGATCGTACATAGACTGCGACTCTGTGACTTCGTGCAGAATACTGTCGATAGTTTCTCGGCTTGGTTCAATTTGCGTGGCTAAAATTCGAATGTCATATTGTTTGTTCTTGGTTTTAGGAAGTGTAAAAACACTATCGATTAACAACACGTGAACGCCAGCCTGAGTAATGATGGGTCCTGCAGCTGCACCCGCTTTTTTACCTTTCACAGCGTTGTAAAACTCGCGCGATGCTAAAGAGTCTGCATTTAATCGCGCTACTCCAGAACTTGTAGTGGCTGCAACACTATTCCAAAGCGAATCTCTGATGACTGCAGATTTGGCTTTATTCAACAACAATATAAATTCTCGAATGTTATTCAACAATAAGGCCGAGTCTACCGGCGCTGCAACCATTGGCCAACTTAATGTGGCAACTCTACGCAACGGAACTGCGGTTGTATACGCATATTGATTAACACCATGATAGCGCTCAATGTCCTTCTCCAGCGGCATAGCCACACGAGTATTGCACGGTATCAAAACAACATCGGCCTTGCATTGAGTTGCATCAACAATAAACTGATCATGAAGTGCTGCGGTGTCGAGATTAAATCCACTACGCAGTATATTTCGTAGCAGAGTCTCGGTTGTGGTAATCTTTATCTGCAGACGCAATCCTTGCATCGACTTCTTGAGTTCTGATACTTGCTCGGCGAATTCGTTGGCCGACAAATCAGGGGCACGCGATTTCACTACCGAATCAGGGTTAAACAACATTGCTGTCAAGGTGGGCAAATCAAATTTACCCTGAGCATCAACTACACCACGTCTGACATAATCTGGGGTCGACTTTAACAGAATACTGTCCACGTCTTTTTCTTTAACAACAATTCCTCTATCGTGCGCAGCTCGAACAAACACCAAGTGCCTAACCATGTCCATCCAGGTGTCTTGAAAAATGTCTGCCGACCCTTGTTTATTGCGCTCACCCAGGTAAGCAACACGTCGGCCAACCTCCTTCGAATACGTCTCCAGCCAAATTGTATCGGCGTCAACTATCCCCGCATAAGGTTTTGGTGCTTCTTGAGGTTTGGATTCAACTTGAGCCACAGCATCAAGCAAACAAATCGCGAACAGGACAACCGCGCATAAAAGGTTCCGCGAAAATCTGTTCTCGAATACATTTGATCGGTTACGTTTATGCACATTTACTCCTTCGCGGGTATCACTCATGTTGTTGAATGGTGCACATAAGTTGTTGAATGGTGCACATAAGTTGTTGAATGGTGCACATAGGTTGTTGAATGGTGCACATAAGTTGTCGTGCGGAATAACTTCTTGAAAGGGGGCTATGTGTTTCGTTTTCATGAGTGGCAAAAATACCCCGATATTTTGTAGTGAACACACCTCAATTGCAAGCCTGCTATTTTTGTTTGAAATGTCAACAACCACACTCAAGCTTTCAATCCTCGACCAATCGCCTATAATCGAGGGCAGCACTTCAATTCAAGCAATAAAAGACACTCAACAGCTTGTATGCAAAGCAGAGGAATTTGGATACCATAGGTACTGGTTTTCTGAACATCACGGAAGTGCTTCGTTTGCCAGCGCATCTCCCGAACTGATGGTGGCGCGTGCTGCTGCATCTACGTCGCGTATTCGGCTGGGAACCGGAGGAATCTTGTTAGGTAGTGCAAATGCACTGCAGACAGCGGAACGACTGCGTCTACTGCAGGTGCTGGCTGACGGCAGAATAGATGCCGGCTTTGGCCGCGCCCCGGGCGGAGATCAGCGCGTTGTGAAACTATTGAACTACAATCCGGTTGATGCCTGGAACACCTTCGATGAAATTCAACAATTGCTCAACAACCCTTCAATTCCCACAAATTCGCGTCAGGCGATTGCCGTTCCATACCTGGTGGAGCCACCTCAACTGTGGGTGTTGGGCACCAGCGTGGAAAGTGCGAAGAATGCTGGCGAAAGGGGCTTGCCATATGTATTTGGATCGTTTATTGATCCAACTCACATGAGCAATGCACTCCGCACCTACCATACATCTTTTGTTAGCAAGAATGGGTCAGCCCCCTACACAATAATTGCGCTGGTTGCCTTTGTGGCAGAAACAGCGGAGAAGGCTGAGCAAATTTCGGAGTGCTCGCAGCGTTGGTTTGTTGATTCGTTTTTAAGATCAAAGGATGTTGTGTTTCCGTTGGTGAATTCCGAGATGCCGGCGCCTGAGTATTCAAGTATGGAGCAAATGGTGGTGCAAATGCGGAAGCAGACGGCATTGATTGGCACGGCGGAAGCTGTTGCGGATATGCTGGAAGGATACAAGAAAAAGTTTGCGGTGGATGAATTTATGGTGGTCACAATTACGCAAGATTTTGAAGACAGAGTGAAATCGTACGAATTGCTGTCGGAAGCCTGTGGATTGCAGCGTTGAACCTAAATGTAAATGACAAACACGCGGTGTCGCGGAAATTCGTTACTATGCCGGCAGGTTTTGACGCCTGACTTCACGGTTCTGAACTTGATAATGAAAAGTCTATATCATCTGAAATGAAAAATCTATACAGAGTATTTATGAATCCAGCTAAATTGTTTTTGTTTGTTGCGTTGCTAGTGGCAGCAATATTTTCGAATAGTAACGCCCAAGTGATGGACCTCGGACAAGATTTCGAGACCAATGCGGTTGTGCAGCTAGAGTATGCAATTGATGGAACAATATGGGGAATTACGTCGAGCTCGCTTGAGCGAATGCCAACAGTAGCTGGTGTGTTTGCGGTTAGAAGTACGGATAGGGGGCTTTCTTGGGACACTTCATCTATAACGCAAAACTGGTGGAGATGGGGTTCAGATATTGCGCCGCTGGATGCAAATACCGCCTATGCAATTACTTTGCGGATGGATACTACCGAGCTTTATCACACTACGAACGGAGGTAAATCATGGAAGTTGTTGGGTCTGGACGATGTACACGTTGACCGCATAGTAACCATAAATTTCTTTTCACCTACGCACGGAATTATTCTTGGCAGCGTTGGCAGAACTATCGAACGCAAGTGGGTAATTAGCAGAACTAAAGATGGTGGGAAAACTTGGGAAACATCTATCCCCCTTTTACCTGAGCCACCAATTGAAATGTTAGCTGAAAGAAATGATCGTTGCCAGGAAATGTTTGGAGGTACCATGTTCATTGGAATGAGTCACGGCAGAATTCTTTACACGCAAGATTCGGGTGCCTCTTGGAAATTTATAAAAACTGGACACACGGGTTCGGTAAACACTATTATGGCGTTGCCCGATGGTACAACCTTGGCTGTTCATACAATGGACAATGGTTCCAACCACGCGGTAGCTACGCACAACCTAGAAAACTGGATCGTAGATAGGCTCCCCCGTGGCACGCCGCCGCTTCACGGAGCCCGCTCACTTCGTAACGGGACCTTCATTACAATTCCCAACGCGTTAACAAAAACAACGGCAGTAATTATTACTGGCAATCTTCAAAAAGCGATCCCTGTAAGTACCGATCCGCTATACTCCGTGCTGCATTTCAGTCCAACACAAATTCTTTGCGGTACAGAACTGTTAATGGGTAAGGGGCTCACCCTATACCAACTCCCCGAATAGGCGTTTTTGTTAATCTCAATTTTGAGTCCTGAACGTACAGATTTTATTGTTCAGGTTGGCTGCATGAATATTGTTTGTTGCATCCAAATGGATTCATAACAAACAATACCGTAATTTTGACAGTTCTTGGTCCCGTAGTTCAGCTGGATAGAACGCCAGCCTCCGAAGCTGGAAGTCAGCGGTTCGAATCCGCTCGGGACTACTCTGAGTAAATGTGAAAATGTGAAAATTTGAAAATTTGATAATGACAATGGGGAATGTCCAAAAGCTAGTTGAAATAAAAACGAGGTTCGAGCTACGTCGTAGATTAACGGAAAGTAAGCCAATAAT
>JABMNI010000023.1 GCA_013204605.1 Ignavibacteria bacterium | reverse complement strand
TTGTCATTGTCATTGTCATTGGCATTGGCATTGGCATTCTCATATTTACACATTTGCTTTGCCACATTTTCACTTTGCGCTTTCTTCCGTTTCTTTCGGGCGACGCATGCGTCGCCCTTACTTGCAGATGGGTGCTGTGTATTGTTTCATTGGCATTCTCAGATTTACACATTTTCACATTTGTATTTGCAATTGTCATTTTCACATTTTCACATTTGTATTAGCAATTGTCATTCTCAGATTTTAACATTTTCACATTGTTTTTCGCCCTCCGGTTTTGCCTTCAGTTTTTGCCCTCCGGTTTCGCCTTCAGTTTTCGCCCTTGGGCTAGCCGAACGCTCGATACACCACAAACGAGGCCGTATACGCAAGCACGAAGGTCATGGCAAAGGCGAGGGCGGGCCAGCGCCAGTGGCCGGTTTCGCGTTTCATGATGGCCATGGTGCTGACGCATTGGAGGGCGTACACGTAGAACGCGAGTATCGACAGGCCGACGTTGAGCGGCATGGCGGCGCGGATTACGGTGCGGAGGTTGGAGTCGTCGTTGGTAACGTCGCTCGCATAAATCTGACCCATGGCGCTGATGAAGGTTTCGCGCGCTGCAAAAGATGACAACACACCTAGCGTAATTTTCCAGTCGAATCCGATGGGCGCAAAAACTGGTTGTATGGTCTTGCCAAATTGTGCCGCATACGAATTCTCAATTTGCATTTGCTCAGCTTCGATTTTCGATGCAGTAGGGGGCGCATCGGTACGCGGGAATTCGGTGAGTATCCACAACACAATCGAGAACGCTAAAATTATCGTGCCGGCCATTTTTAAAAAATCTTTGCTGCGTCCGACCACAGTGATGCCAACACTTTTCAACGACGGCATGCGGTACGGCGGAAACTCAATAAGGAACGGAACCACGCTGCCCCTAAATAATGTCCGCTTTAACAGCAACGCAATCAGCAGACCGCTCAACGCGCCCACTACGTACAACGATGCCATCACCACACTCTGCAGCGAGAAAAATCCAAACATGGTCGAGGCAGGAATTACCGCCGCAATGAGCAACGTGTACACCGGAAGTCGCGCCGAACATGTCATAAGTGGCGTGGCCATAATGGTGGCCATGCGGTCGGTATAACTCGGAATAATTCGTGCCGACATTATACCAGGAATTGCACAGGCGAACGAACCCAGCAACGGAATAAACGACCTCCCCTGCAATCCAAACAAGCCCATAAACCGGTCCACCACAAACGCCGCGCGCGCCAAATATCCGCACTCTTCCAACACCGTAATCAGCAGGTTCAAAATCAAAATCTGCGGCAGAAAAACAATCACACTTCCAACGCCACCAAGAAGCCCCTTCACAAAAAACGACCTCACCATCGGCTGGTCAATCAGCAGCGTTGCGGCGTCTTGCAGCCACTTCACGCTCGCCTCGATACCGTCCATGAGCGGCGCGGCCCACGTAAAAATCGACTGGAAAAACAGCGTCATAATAATCACAAACGCCACCGATCCCCACACGGGATGCAGAAAAATCGCATCGAGTTTTTGGGTAAGGGGGCTAGGTGTTCCGTGAATCACCGAGGCGGCAATTACTTCGTCGGCCCACTTGTACCGCTCCTCCACTTTTGCATTTTTCGGTAGCGGTGCCTGCGGGGTCTTCCAACTTTCAACATGCGTCAGCGAATTTTTTACATCAGCAACACCAAGCCCCTTACTCCCAACTACCGACTGCACAGAAGCGCCGAGTTTGTGCATAAGAGTAATGTCATCGAAGGTGCCGCCTTCCAACTTCACGGCGTCGATCATTGTGGCGGCAATGGTAATGGGCAGACCCAGCTCGGCCAGCTGCGAAAAAAGCACCAGGCATTTTTCAGGATTATTGGCGTTCATCACCAGCAGAATGGCATCGGGTTGCGGGATGTGCGGATGCGTGCCGCGCAGGACATCTACGGAGAGCTCTTCGTCCTTACTAGAAGGCGTCAGACCATAAATACCCGGCAAATCAATCAGCGTAGTTTTAATCTGCTGCACCTGCACCGTACCCACCATCGGCTCTACGGTCACCCCCGGAAAATTCCCCACCTTTTGTCGGAGTCCGGTAAGCCCGTTAAACAGCGTCGACTTCCCCACATTCGGCGTGCCCACCAGCGCCACGGTAAACTGCTTCATGCCGCCGCGGGAACGTTGATCAGCTCTACGGAAATCTGTATGTCGTCGGACGCTCGCAGCCCAACCCGCGTCTGCCGCACCTGTATATCCAGCGGCCCCCCAAACAGCGCTCTCCGGCGCACCACAATCACCGCGCCCTCAATCAGCCCCAGCTCCTTCACCCTAAGAATGCTACCCGGCGCACCCTCTACGGCAACAATGCGCAAAGGAGTATGTAAGGGGGCTTTTTGGAGCGTGAGTGTCATATGCTTATTTAGACTAAATCCAGATACAAAGATACGGAAATGTGTGGATAGGTGCCGGGTACCTGCCGGGTACGTACCCGGCACCTATTTCGGCACCGACGTAGTATTCGATGTGCGCGAAATCGTAGTGGAGTAAGGGTGGTAAGGGGCTTTAACATTGCGCTCAGATTCTTTCACAAGAAAATCGCTCTGGCTGGTCGTTCTATGGTAGCCACCGTATGCTCATGCACCTATACTGCACGACGGTGTTTATGTTGGAACTCGCCTTGCAGCTCAACGGAAAAAAAAGCAACCTGAAAATCATAGAATTCCAGAACGCTTTCACCACGTTCGTTTTGACGGATATACAACTACACAACATTTTCCTCGCAATGCTCGGTAAGGCAGAAAACTGGTCGAGTGTATTCACCACAGCTTCATTCCCCCATCGCTCCAGCAGCAACTCAAAAACGTATTCGAGACTAGACTGGCATTACAGAAGTTGGGTTTTCGAGATTGAGTTCTATGAAAAGGGGCTGGGTGGGCCGGAATGGCCCGCTTTTAATGATGGACTTTCCAGTTTATTCTTTCTTTTTTCTTTTCAGGCTTTTGGCTTCTTTCAGCACGTTTTTGTCATCTCTTTCCAACTTACTTTTTATTTTTT
The DNA here is from genome assembly GCA_013204605.1 of Ignavibacteria bacterium. GTDB lineage: Bacteria > Bacteroidota > Ignavibacteria > Kapaibacteriales > Kapaibacteriaceae > JABMNI01. The sequence continues at coordinate 17,384 of JABMNI010000023.1, read as the reverse complement.
TCACATCTTCGTCAGGAGGCAATGCTTCTGGTTCCACACCCCTTTCGTGAAGAATTTTTCGTACAGCCTTGTTGTTGTCTATATGTTCTTTTGAAATAGCCTCTTGCCCTTTCAAATCTTTCTCGGTTACATTATGACTTGTGAGCTCAGTGGCAAAATCTTTTGCTTTTATGATGAGAGTTGGCAGAAAATCAGCAAGCGGACGGCTGGCTGGTATTTTCAATTTTCGCTTCATATCCTGGGTTGTGAAACCGCCAAATAACGCTTGGTCGCCTTTGGAACGGATAATAGCAAACCCCATTTCATCCACCCCTCTTTCGTAAATAATTCCAGAGAGTTTATTTTCTGACCTTGAAAGTTTCTCTCTGGCTGAAATGCGAGCAATATCTAGCATTCGCTGCTCAATAATCTCCTGTTTTCTTGTTTGAACAGCAAAATATGTTTGTGCAAAAGCCACTTCTGCCTTAGCAGGGTTGCCATTTTGTGCTACCAGGTAACAGGCGTAGCGGGTTAAGGCGATGTCTACTACTTCTCGTTCCGAGCCAGAGCCAATCTTGACCATTTTGGTGATGTCAACGAAATGGTTTTCGGCTTTCTCACCTGAATTGTTGCAAGCAGTTTTTGCTTTTTCAACCACATTCATAAAATTACGCCAGTCAGCATAGCCAAAAAGTTCTGACAACGCTCTTGAGCTCCAGTATTGAAATTCATCGATTTGTGCAGAAGCTGCTTCAAATTTTTCAAACAGTTCTGCTATTTGTTCTTTTTTCATTTGTCTATAGAATTGTCATGGTGGCCATTTCGGTGATGTCAACGAAATGGTGAATACTATCTGCCCGAGCAAGGAGATACATGAAGGGCAGAAATGAGTGAGTAGTCGTGTGTCATTCACAATTTAGTTAAACGCTATGACAATGTCTGAGCCGATGTTCAATTTCGTAGTGGAAAGCTTTAAATGCAGTATCGGTTCCAGGGCGAGACGTATAAATGATGGTTGGGATACTGGAGAGATTTCGCCACAGCTTCATTCCCCCATCACTCCAACAGCAACTCGAAAACGTAATCGAGACTAGACTGGCAATACTGCAGGTGGGTCTGTGTTTTGAGTTTGATGGAAAGGGGCTGGATGGAACGGAATGGCTGAATAGAAATACTCAAAGGGGTAACTGTATGCTCCGGAATCTCCAAATGTTTGCTCTCAAACGAAAGACAGCAAATAGGGTTTACTGGCAAATGTTGGAATTGAGCCACTTCAGTTTGCGGAAGGAGTCACTGTTTGAATGTGGTGCAGAAGTATTCAGCGCAAAGGGCAAGGGTTAACATGGGGAGGTAGCGATCAGTTTCCACACCGCTCCTGACGCATTTGCAAAACATAATCAAGGTTAGATCGGTGGTTCTGAAATTGGTGCCGCGAAATTGAATTCGATTGAAGGGGGCTGGATGCGCCGGAATGGCTGGACCCAACAACTCAATGGAGGGGGGTCAGTATGCTCCGGTACAGGGGGGGCAGTATCACCTGGAATTTCCAGTTATTCGCATTTTCCCATCAGCCGCTTCAAATTTCAGTTGTACGATTTTTTCGTACAACTCACTGCCTTCCTTATGGAGTTTCTTTTTAAGGTCAGACCAATATCTTTTAGGAATAGTGCTTTCTGTTAAGGTACTAATGATGTCAATAACTGATAAGTACCATTTTTCGGAGTTTTCATCCCAAAATGTACGCACTTGTTTTTGCTCGAATATTTTTATCTCCGTTTTTTCGTTCATATTGCAGGACTATTAATTTTGAATCAGATATTTTACCAAATCCATTTTGCCATCAGGTGCTTCAAATTTCAACCGGTTACAATTTGTAACCGTTTCATTCCCTTCCTTTATAAGTCTATGTTTTAACACCTTCCAGTAATTTCTAGCTCCTTGATAGGTAGGTTGATCAGTTAGAACTGCGATAACATCCACGATAGATAAATAGTATCCGCCCGAGCAAGTACCTATATGAATGGATGAGTTGAGCAAGTAGGTTCCAGTCATCAACAATTTAGGGAAACGAGATGACAAAGTCCGAGGCTATGTTCATGTTCGTAGTGGAACGCTTTGAATGCAGTATCGGTTCCAGTGCGAGACTCATAGATGATGGTTTGCGATGACGCGCTTAAAAAACTACGCAGTGAGATGGGTGCATACAATAACACCGAGGATGTGTTGTTGAGCGGAATGCTTTCAATTATTCCTGCCGGTGTTGAGTGGTTTACTATCAACGTTACGGAAGCCAAACACATTACGCGCTGCAGTAATTCCGACGCAGCAGAGTGGGAACGTTTGAAACTTAAGCCGGTGCGCGCTGAGCTATCTGGCGGCACCACTGCAAACATAAATCCGGAAATTGTAAGCTGGAAGTTTGAAGACTGTTTTCGTATGACAGAACGAAAATTCAATGTGTTGTTCGACCTTCCGGAATATTGTCCGCCGCCGTCGGACGTAGCTGTCAAATGCGTCTACACAGCAATAATCTGCGTTAAGTACTCATTCAAATTATGCGATGGTCCGCGCTGCGATACTATTGTGTGCTATACAGTTGTTCGTAGATGTGAGAGCAGGAAGGCTACCATTGGTATCGGAGGATCGATTGGTCTAGGACTAGAGGCACATCTTGGACAAGAGGCTCATGTTGGTCTCAGTGGGAAAACTGAATTTCAACATCAATCAGAAATCAACGTGAGTCCGAATCCTGCAACATCCGACATTACAATCGACGTTACAATTCCAACTGCCGACCCGCGTGCCGTTGTTGAAATGTCAACTTTCACCGGTGTTATCGTGCATTCACAAGGCGCTGCTGTGGTAAACGGAAACAATCACATTTCACTTTCAACTCAAACTCTGTTACCAGGATTGTACTTGGTTCGTGTCCGCGGAGTTTTTGGTTCAGTATCGCAAACGGTACAAATAACTCGCTGACGTTACATTTTTGACGGCTGCATCCAAACGCCATGGAGAATTAATCTATCCATGGCGTTGTTTTTATAATCCATCACGTGGGGTTGTATAAACCGATAGTCTTCGTCGTGAATTATCAACAACATCGGCGCATTGTCTATTGCAATTTGTTCGGCAACTGCATACAAACGCATGCGCTCTTTACGATCGGTGGTGGTGATCGCTTTTTCAAAAACAGCATCGTACTCGGCATTCACAAAGCGGGTTGAATTCATCGGACTCATTCCCCCACCCTTTGGTACAAGCTTTCCGTAATACAAATTCAAAAACGATTCCGGATCGGGATAATCTGCAACCCATCCAAGTCTGTAGAAGGGGGCTTTCCCGCCGTCGATAGATTCTAAGTGTTGCGCGAACTCTACCTGCATCAACTTTATGTTGACGTTGATATTCTCCTTAAACATTCCCTGAATTGCTTCGGCTATCGATACGTTGCGTCCGCCGCCCGCGTTCAACTGCAGCGTTACTTCTGGAAGCCCCTTTCCCTCAGGATATCCTGCCTCTGCAAGTAAGGCTTTTGCCTTAGCCAAATTGAAGGAATAGCCAACTATCGAATCGTGCGCGTAACCGGGCATCGATGATGGAACAAGTCCGTGCTGTGCTGCTCCGGCTGCCTGACCTCGTAAGACGTACCGAATAATTCGTTGCCGATCAACAGCGTAGTTGAAGGCCTGCCTGATGCGTTTGTCCTTAAACAACGGATCGGTGGTAAGCATTCCGTAAAACTGGGTTGAGAGCGCCGGCACGTGGAGAAGTTTGAACTTCGACCACTTTCCAATTGGATTCTTGTCGGCGTCGACAATGTCTCCAAAAAACTCATTCGGAATTCTGTACGACTCTTCAAGATTTATCGCAGCAAATTCTAATAGCTGCAATTTGTCATCCTTCATAAAGGAATAACGGACGCCATCGAGAAACGGAAGTTGATTACCAAATTCGTCGGTTGCCCAATAATTATCATTGCGTTTAAGAATGAGTTGACGATCAGGCGTCCACGACATAAACACAAACGGCCCAGAACCAACGGGATGCGTTGCAAAGTCTTTCCCGTAAAACTCAACCGCTTCGTGCGGCACAATAGCCATGCTGGTAAGTGCCGGATAATTTTCGAAGGGGGCAAAGGGTTGCGTGAGAATAATTGCAAAGGTTGTATCGTTGACTACTTTGAAGCCTCGGATTTTATTTATTTTGGGAGTTGCGCCGGATTCAAAAACAGCCTTCGTTGCATCGAAATATTCGTGCGCACCCAGAACCTTATTATCGAAGTACGCAAAGTTTTTTGTGCCAATTCTAAAGTCGCAAACTCTTGTAAGTGAGTACTTCACATCATGAGCAGTTAGGGTTCGCCCCTTTCCATTTTTAAAACACTCGTTGTCGTGGAACACGGCGTTATTGCGAAGGTGATATGTATACGTTATTCCATCCGAACTTACATCCCAACTCTTTGCCAATTGTGGAACGATGTTCAAACTCTCATCGAATGAAACGAGATTGTCGAAAATGCTCGAAGAAACATGCGATGAAGTAACATCGTTCATGCGCGGCGGATCCATTGTGCTCAACTCACCGTTCTCGTTAACTCGGTATATGCCACCGTAAAATTTGCCGCTCTTAGCCTCGCGAAACGTTCCCTCTGGTCTACCGTGTTTTGTACACGCAGTAACGCACAGTGCGCAAACCAAAAAGAACTTTATGTTGTTATTGAGCTTCAGTGTTTTATCAAGCTTCAGTGTTTGGTTGAGCATCTGTATTACAACAGAGAATATAGCGGTCATCGGACAGGGGTTTCAATTTCGATTTGCACGGTACGCGAGTAGGAGCGACCTTCGGGCAAATCATTATCAAACAACAGTCTATCGTTTCCAACCGGCTCGATAGTCACCCTGTCATCCGCCAAACCAAGAACGCGCTGGGCTTCCACACATCGCTTGCGCGCCAACGTACGGTTGTATTCAGGGTTTCCTTGTCTGTCGGCATACCCCAATATTTTAACCTTGGACTCCGGCTGGATGCGTTCTTTGATGCGTTGCATTACGCGCTGGTTCGAAGCATTCAATTGCGCACTATTAAAGTCGAAAACGATAAGTGAATAACGTTCGATCATTTTTCCACCTTCGGTACTCATCTTCATTAACTGCACGGTGGCGTAATCAACCATCAATGTATCGGTAGCACTTGCCGACTGACCAATTTCATTATGAACAGTGAGGTTTGCAATTATTGGTGCATCGTTCTTCGGACGCGTTCCGTCTTGATCGGCATTCCACTTAACCGTTTCCGGCTGACCTTTTTCATGTACCTTGATCAGTTCGACACTCTTTTGTTTTAGCGTCAGATCATAATCGGTAATATCGCGCCCCTCTTCGATATTCGGAACAATCTTAAATTTTGGCGGTTTTACAATCAAGTCTTTATCCCTGAATTCAACCGGCTCTAACAACGCAACATCTGAGGTACTAATTTCTGCACGACTATTCTCCTGTTTACCATCAAGCGTTGCAGGGTTGGCTGGACTAGTTGGCAGCAACCTGTGAGTTGTGTTAACTCGCGACGGATCAATACCCCATACATCAACCAAATAGTTTTTAACACTCTCGGCGCGTCGTTTTGCAAGTTCAGTATTGTTTTGTTCAGCATCGGCATTGTTGGTGCAGCCAGTAACAGTAATCGTCGGTTTCGGATCTGATTTCATGCGGTAGCCAATCACGTTCAACACATTCCGATACACATCAATCTGATTGCGTGTCAGATCTTTACTTCTAAAGTCACGCGCTTGTTCTAAGTCCGTCAGCATTTGCGTCGTTGAATCCAGCGAGGAACTGTTGTCGCTGAAAAATATCTGCGGTAACAACGGATAGTTTTCAAGAACGTCCAGCTCTTCTATGCGAAGTTGCTGTCCGGCGGCATCGCCGTTTACAGATCCTTCAGCAATTATTTTCACGCCAACTATTGGTGCAAAGGGGCGAGGTGTTTCGCGAATATAGTGTTCGGTAATTGTTGTGGTGTAGTACTCGAAGTCTCCCTCGGTTCGACTCTCATCGTCGTACGACTTATCATCCAAACGTACTATGTCCGTTCTCAAACCAGGTTTTTGAACTACTGTCGTATCGCGTTTGATAATGGTGTCGCGCTTAATTGTTGGATCGATCGGTGAGTAGATTCCGTAGCGAAGTGTTAGACCAATCTGAAAACCTTGAACGTTCCAATCAACCGATCCTATATTGGTAAATGGGAGATAGTATCGGACCTCGGGAATGATGGAAATATTTGAGCGTGTAAGCAACTCATACCCCAGACCCAATACTCCGTGCATTTGAAGCGATTTTGCATCTGGAATGGGCCCGGCACTTACGTTTCTTATAGCCGAGCCGCTAGTAAAAACATATCCATCCGGATTAAACAACACTTCTTTTTGTTCATACTCTTTAGAAAGTAAGAACCCAACCCGGGCACCAGCGCTAATCCAGAAAAAGTCTAAAAGTCGATAGCTCAACGTAGGTTCGAACACAGCCATTGGAAGCGATGCTTTAATACTATGCTCGACGTTGATATTTCGTCGAACAGGAGTGGGAACAGGACCATCATCCAACACTGGTTCATTGCCAATGGTCTCGGTTCGAGTAAGGGTACCACTCAGAGAGGCGTAGCCCAGTCTAGTTTGCAGACGTAAATTTTTTGATAAAGGGAATTCCCCCATCAGTCCAAAGGCAGGTCCCACGCTAGTAGCATCTTTGTATTGGTCGCAACAGGATGGGACGCCTGGAAGTTGACCAAACGAAGCGCTATGCAGGTTGAATCCCAGTCCTCCGTACACACCAACAATATAGCGCAGCGTTTGTGTTTGTTGAGAACTATCTGAAGGGAGTAATACTTCCTGCGCCTGCACTTCAAACACAGTAAAAACACCAACAACAACAAATATTAATCCGGATAAAATTCTATGCATTCTTCTTAAATCGTGTTAGTGTATTACAGAAACTGGAACAAACCGAGTTCGAGTTGGAGTTGTTAATCGAAGTTGGTAAACTCCGGCCGGAATATCTTTTGTATTTAGTACTAATGTGTGAATGCTTCCACCAGGCTCGTGCATCCAATTATCGGTTGCGATAGTCTGTCCAGTAATTGACGTGAGCTGCACGCTGTGCAAGCCCCTTTCAAAAACTTCCGAAACAATTTCCAATATATCCGAAGCCGGATTTGGTTGCGCCTTGACCGAAAGCGAACCGATTTTTTGAACCAGACGTTTGCCGCCAGCTTCGCAAATGCCAAGTACCAACCAACCATCATCTTGTCGAACGGTTGGAGTTACGGTATTGCTTGTCATGCTGGCAAATGTAATGTCGAGTACGGTTGAATCAACAGGGCCAATTGTGGCCTGCCCTGTGAGTGTTACAACGTTTGTGTCGACCAATCCAATCTCGATATCAGGAACATCAATTTCAACCTCGGTCATTCCACCAAATACCGAGTTGCGAATAATGGTGCCCTTGCTAATTTTTTGGACGACGAACGTTGAAGACTCATACGTAAAAATCATTCGTAACGATGTTGTTACTCTATCGGCTGTACCGGTAACAATCTTTGCCGTAATTGGAATCTCGCCGGCATCGTTGGCCGGATCCATATAGAGTTTTGGCATTATAACTAGAATTTCAACATTCAATCTGCCCTTGCCGGATACTGGAATTAGACGGGTGTCTTGGCAAGGTAGATCGAATCCAACTTCGATTGTATCGTAATAATACTGTCGGTCTGTTGGTGTAAATCTTACTGCAATATCTGTGCGTTGTTTTGGCGCTAAAACTATCGGCAGACCAGAATTCGTGAGCGTAAACACGCCACCTGCAGTTCCTTTGAGTTTTATCGATCTAATTCTAACATCAACATCGGCAGTGTTGACGATACTTATGCTTTGATCCGAAAATGCGCTTACATCAATTTCACCGAATGCCACAACGCCAGGAGCACTTGGAATTGTTGTTCTTCTAGTGCCCGTTAACTGAGTTACAAATTGTGTTGGCTGATTATTAATGCGAATGCGCTCTACACATTGCGCCGTTTTTAATCCGTCGGTCGCAGTACGTGGATCGAATAGAATAAACACCGTTGAGGATTGTCCCGGAGCCAGCGTTACGTTCGTAACTGCGCCCGGATTTTGCACAGTGAACAAACCTGCATCTGCGCCAGTTATCGTGATGTCGAGCAAATCAATCGGCACACTTCCATTGTTGGAATACGTAATGGAATCGCGTTTACTTTCGCAATTCGAAAGTACTCCAAATGTCACGTCGCTTGGCGCTCCGGCCGAGCCTGACTCGCTGCTATATTTTACAAGTATGATAATCGTATCGGCACAAGGATCGCCAGTTACAATTCGCAATGTATCTTGAAAACTTCCGGCAGCGGTTGGAGTAACCGTCACCGTGACACTCTTAAACTCAGTTGGCAGCAGTGTGAATGTCTGCGGTGCGGCAACCAAGGTTGGACTGCGCGAACTAAGAATCGAAACCACATCGATGTTTGTAGCTGATGCGTTTGTGTAATCTTCCGTTATGCCACTTGGTACACCAATCGGAATCAATCCAAGATTAATCACTCGGCTACCTGTTAGGTTTACACTGGTGCGCAAACCTTGAAGCGGAACATTAACCTGAGTAATCACCGTGCTTGACGTTCGTACTGCAAGTTCGGCCGTACGTAGGCTGGTTGAAGCGCCCGTAGGACGGAACGCTAGTACATACATGGCGCGTCCACCGGGTTGCAAGGATGTATCTGAAAGGGGCTGAATGGATATCGAGAAATCGGTACTATTCACTCCGTTAATAAACGCCGGATACTTCAGCGTGACCGCTGCCGACCCTTTGTTCACCACAAACACTGTATCGAAAGTCAATTCACAAACCCTTGTTGGTAAAAATTCCAGCGTTGTAGGATCTGCAACAATATCTACTGTTTGAGACATTCCAGCCAACACAATATCTACCGAATCGGCACAGCTTGCTCCGCCAATTACCGAAAGCACGTCAACTACATCCGAATGCGACCCAGCGGCAACGGGTGCATACTCATACACCAGAATCATGCTTTTACCCGGGGCTATAATAGATGGTGGCGCAGGAGTTGCGGAAACCAATCTAAAAGGAGCAGCAGGAGCGGGAATAGATTGGATGTCTAAATCAGATGTTCCATCGTTTCGAATTTCAACAGCAAGTTGGCGCGTGCTTCCAATTGCTACGGTGCCAAATTGACCCGAACCAACCAGCGTCATTTGAGGACTTACGCCATAATATTTTAGCCATAACGTATCGGGGTTCACACATCCTTCAATGTACAACAAGGTCGGAGTTAAAACGCGTCCAAGTTTTCTTGCCAACACATTAATCAAAAGATTCCGAGGAATTGTTACGCCTATCGTAGCGGGTAAACTTGCTGTCACATACAGTGTACTCAAATCTCCCGAAACATATTGCGTGAGCTTCACAGGATCGACCCCAATGTTTTTCACCGTAAGCTGGTCAACCAATGGCTTACCAAGACATATCGTGCCCACATCAATAGTATCGCCCTTAATCCCTCGCCAAGAATATTCCACCTCAATCATTCGTACGTCGGTATTTACATCAATCACGTACGGATTTCGCACCTTCGCTGTATCGTTATTATTCAGCGTCAGCCGTCCACTTACCGGACCCGTTTGTCCCGCCAAAGCAACAAACTCAATCACGTATGCATTGGAATCTTGCGCCTTAATTGAATCTGGGAATACCACCGGACTAACAACCCTAAAGCCCCCTGCCCCCGTCCAAAGTGGAGTTTGAATTTCTAGTGGAGACTCGCCGGAATTCTTGATGTAGATTGTTTTTCTAAGGGGCTCTCCCGGACACCGGAACACACCCAAATCGACAACTGGAGGCGCCTCGATAATTGGCGGACCGAACAGCCGCAGGATATTCCATGCTGACTGGGAGAAAGCCCAATCTGGTTCGTGAATCACAGATCCCTTTATTGGGCTGGGAATTTTTTGCGCCACGGCAACATAATAAAGTGTATCACCAAGTGGCAATGTGAATGTTGACCTCCAATACCCGCCGTATCCCGTGACTAGCGGACCCATTACCCACCCGTTGTTTTCGCCACGTACAAGAATCTGCAAATCAGAGCCATTTCCGTTTCCGGTCATCGTGACTTTTCTGAGCGCCGCCGTCATAGTATCTGTAAGGGGGCCGATGTAGGCCGTAGGCGAAGTTAAACGCGCATCGAACCGAGTTCTACCACGTCCACCGGCCAGAAAGCCTGAACTTGTTGATGAGCCAACTTGCACTCCTAGCAAACCAAATCCGGAATTATCGTTACGCATACCGAGCACCACGCCACCGCCCGACCCCGATCCGCCGGCCACATCTTCAATGCTGGATGATGCACCTTTGGCAAATACATCAAACGCTGCTAATCGAAGACCATGAATTGCAATGGCACCGCCGCCACCGCCGCCTCGACTAGAATATGTTTTTCCTCTACCAGGATTTCCACTAGCTCCGCCAGATCCTCCGGCCAATGGAATGAGACAGATATTTCCGTGTGCTTTTCCGCCGTTGTTTAACTGTAAATTTTCTCCCGCTCCATCTTCACTAAATCCACCGCCGCCGCCACGCATTAATTCGCGTGTGCCACTACCGCCACCATTTCCTCCTAGAGGAGTGCAACTTGAATTTGCATCGCAACCGTCGCCACCCGTTCCAAACGGATGACCCGTTCCACCGCCGGCATTTTCAAACTGAGTAGTTGAACCGCCACCTTTAGTACCGTTCAATGAATTACTGCCATAGATATTAGAATTTGACGGTGTAAGCTCTTGTCCAGATCCAATTCCAGGTTTGCGTTTCACACTGGCAGGCGCAAACGGAATGGAGCCGTTGTTAAATCCACCTGGGCCTCCACCGGTGTAACCGTTTCCACCATCGGTGCCGCGATTTCCCGCCGTATTGAAGTTTGCATAACCACCACCACCACCGCCGCCGCCGGGACCGCCGTCGGCATCGATTGCTCCTACGTGGATTTCAGTTCCACTCTGACCCGTCACGTTTCCGATAGATAACAAAACAAAGGGTAGGTAGGACTGATTTCCGGGCGTTTCGGCATCGCAATCATTTAATGAAACTGTGTATTTCGATGTTCCGGCCAAATACATACTGTCAACAATCATTGCACCTCTGCGCGAACGAATTCCCAAAGAATTCTCTCCAAATACTCGCGATATATCTGAACGTTTGTCACCAAATGCGAAAGGCTTCACTATGTAAAACGTGTCTGTTAACGAAGCTGAACCGTTAAGAATAACTTCAATTGGAATTCTAAAATTCGCGTTGAGAAGCCTCCACGAATCTGAGTTAGGTTTTAGGTATGGCGAAACGAAAATTGTTGTTGATATTAGTTTGCCATCCCAGCTTACAACACACGGTCCAATTTTGATATTGGCTGTATCAGAAGCTCTCGCGCATCGAACATTAAAACTTGCGCCAGGGTTGTTCATGTAAAAGCCATCGGGTCCGAAGTTTCCGTTTTTCCCCGCCGGTCCAATAATTTCAACATACGTTCCAAAACGTGTTGTACCGATATCCGGAATCAAATACGAAATTTGAGGTTGCGCAAACACAAAGCCCCTTGCCATCAGTACACCAAGGACGAGAAGCGTGGTTTGCATTAATCGTAAAGATAGATTCATATTGTAGCAATCACTTTCAGTTCTATAGCAATTGGAGTTGGGAGTGCTCCAATTTGAATTGTTGTTCGGCAAGCATCGATGCCGGCAAAATGCTCGGCGTAGAGCTTGTTGAATGTTGAGAAATCGCGTTTCATGTCGGTCAGAAAAACCGTTACGTCAACCATGTTTTCCCAGGCCGATCCGGCGTCTTCCAGAATAAATTTTACGTTTCGAAAAACAGAAAGAGTTTGTTCGGTGATATCGTACGCGGTGATGTTGCCTGCATCATCGAGTGTGACACCGGGAATTGCCTTTTGATTTTTTTCACGCGGACCCACTCCGCTCAAATACAACATGTTGCCAATTCTACGTGCATGCGGATATGCCCCAACGGGATCGGGTGCGCGATTTGAATTGAGAACTATTTTTTCTGTCTGACTTGCCATTAAAAAATTTCGTCGCGATTAGATTTGAATACAAATATTTTTTACTTCGGTAAAGAATCTGAGTGCTTCGGTTCCACCTTCTCTGCCCACTCCCGAGGCTTTAACGCCGCCAAAAGGTGTGCGCAAATCCCGTACCAACCAACTATTCACCCAAACAATGCCTGTTTCGAGATTCTGAGCCACACGATGTGCTTGGGATAAATTTTGGGTCCAAACACTGGCAGCCAGCCCATACTGAGTAGAATTGGCTATTTGAAGGGCCTCGGCTTCGGTAGTAAACGGCATTAGGGTGGCTACGGGACCGAATACTTCTTCTTGGTTTACACGGCAATTGGCAGGCAGACCCTCTATGAGCGTCGGGGACATAAAAAATCCACTGGCACAGCGTCCGCCAATTTCCACAGTTTTTCCACCCGTCAACACCGTCCCGCCTTCTTCTTTTGCCAACTCTACGTATCCCAATACTTTATCAAGGTGGGCTTTATTCACAAGAGCTCCCGTGCGAGTGCTTTCTAACAGCGGGTCACCAACAACAAACCGTTGAGTTTCTTTTAGTAATTCTGCTTTGAACTCATCATAAATATCTTGTTCAATTAATATCCGTGAGCCACACAAACAAATTTCACCTTGGTTTGTAAAAGCGGCGCGCGCAACATGACGTGCAGTGTGCGCAATATCAACGCCTTTAAAAACTAGGGTCGCATTTTTTCCGCCCAGCTCGAGCGAAAGTTTTTTGAACATTGGTGCAGCAACAGTTGCAATGTGTTTTCCTGTTACAGTGCCACCGGTAAACGAAATGGCCTTTACATCTGGGTGTGCTACTATGGCAGCGCCACACTCAGCCCCATACCCATGAAGAATATTCAAAACTCCGGGTGGAATTCCGGCATCGATGCATATCTGAGCAAACAAAAACGCCGTCATTGGCGTGAGTTCGCTAGGCTTTGCAACCACGCAATTTCCGGCAGCCAAGGCTGGTGCGATTTTCCATGTGAACAAATACAGCGGCAGGTTCCACGGCGAAATGCAGCCAACCACCCCAATTGGAGTGCGAAGCGTGTAGTTCAGGGTGTGGTTGTCGGTTTGATATGTATCGGTGCTGGTGTGCAAAATTTCGGTCGCAAAAAACGACATGTTATCAACCGCTCGGGGAATATCCACCTGAGTTGACAACCACAACGGTTTGCCTTGATCATTGCTCTCGGCGAGGGCTAAATCGGGCAGGTGCTTTGCAATCCCCTTGGAAACGGCCATTAAAATCTCGGAACGCTTCTTGTGGCCCATGTCTCGCCACGCCGGGAACGCCTGCTGGGCGGCCTGTACGGCTAGATCGACGTCCGTTTCGGTACTCCGCGCGATAAGCGAATACACGTCGCCTGTAGCGGGATTCACATTGTCGATCCATTGATCGCCATTTGGATTGTGAAATCCGCCGTTAATGTAGTTCCTGATGTGAAGCATGCTGTATGCAAATATAGCCCTTATGAACCTCGGGATGCTGTATCTTGCAACATGGTACTGCACGAAGCCACTAAAAATTTTCTTATTCAGTTGTCGGTCGAAAAATCGGCTAGTCAGCACACGCTATTGGCGTACCAGACGGCACTCCAGCAGTTTGCAGAGTTTTTCGAGGAGATGTGGGAGTGTGTACCGGAAATTGAAATGGTCACAGCGGAAGAAATCCGACCTTTTTTGGGATGGCTTCATGATAAGGGGCTTTCCAAACGCTCGATTAAGATGAAGTTGGCCGCTGTAAAATCTATGTTCAAGTTCTATGTGAGGTCGGAGGTGCTTGCGGTGAATCCGGCCGATGCTATTGTGTCGCCAAAAATGGAACAGACGCTCCCCTCTTTCTTGCAGATGAAGGAAGCGGAGACGCTGCAATTTGCCTTTGATGTTTCCACGCCAAAAGGCGCACGCAACAATGCGCTTTGTGAATTGTTGTACGGGTCAGGTCTGCGGATTAGCGAAGCCTTGCAACTAAATGTTGGCGACGTAAACGCAAGTGCCCGAACAGTTCGAGTTCTTGGTAAGAGGAATAAAGAACGAATTGTACCCGTTACCGAATCTTGCATAAGCTCGGTTGACCACTACCTTACTGTTCGCAAACAACTCAATCCGGTTGCGGGAGAAAGAGCTTTGTTCATCGGCGAAACCGGTAAACGTTTGATTTCTGCATCGGCCTACCGAATTGTAAACACAATTTTAAAAGGCATCACCGAGGCACGAAGGAAGAGTCCGCACGTGCTTCGTCATTCCTTTGCTACGCACCTACTCGACAATGGTGCCGACCTAAAAAGCGTCAGCGAAATGTTAGGTCATTCGTCCCTGTCAACCACCCAAGTATACACCCACGTCAGCGTGGAAAGGCTGAAAGATGCGTATAAGCAGGCGTTTCCCAGAGCAGAAGAAGATGAAGGCTAATTTGACCTTCGCAACGCTCCGGGTGACAGTGAGAATGGCAATCCTTAATCCTTTCCGCTACTGTTTGTGATTGAAATGTAGTCTTCAAATCCGCGCGGTAGAATCGTGGTCAACATGGTTCACCAAAAAATAATCCACCCCCAATTTCCCCTCAATTGGATATCGCAGTTTGATACTCGCGCCCGTGCTTTGCCTATACGCTGGCAAAACACACGCTGGCAAAACGAACACAGCAGACGCAACGGGCAACACAATGGGCATCACAAAAAAGCGCAGCAAAATCAACGGCAGGGTAAGCATGGTTCTATTCATCCGTATTTTAATTGGATTGTTCGACAATTCATCAAGATAATGCATAAGATAAAGTTAGCCGTAATTGGCACCGGTCACCTAGGCTCCGTCCACGCGAAATTGTGGCAACAACACCCCGATGTAGAAATGGTTGCGGTGGTAGATCCCGATCAGGTTAAGGGGCTAAGTGTTGCGGAACAATACGGCGCAACGTGGTATGCCACTCTTGAGGAAATGCCTATTTGCGATGCAGTGACAATTGCATCGCCAACGCTTGTGCATTATGACAACGCCTTGTACTGCATTAATGCGGGAATGCATTGCTTTATTGAAAAGCCCCTTGCCGCCACCTACGAACAATGTTTAGAAATTTACAAGCTTGCATCGAACAGCAAACTCACAGTACAGGTGGGTCACGTAGAGCGTTTTAACGCTGCAATTCGGGCGTTGGATACATATGAAATAGCGCCGTTGTTTATAGAAGGACATCGTCTTGCGCAGTTTAAACCGCGGGCAATTGATGTGAGTGTAATTCACGACCTGATGATTCATGATATTGATTTGTTGTTGTGGTTAACCAAATCGGAAGTTGTGGGCATTCAGGCAACAGGTGTGGCAGTGCTTACGGAGAGTCCGGACATTTGCAATGCGCGGTTGACGTTTGCATCGGGCTGTGTGGCGAATTTAACGGCATCAAGAATTTCCGCGAAACCAATGCGCAAGTTGCGGGTCTTTCAGAAAGATAGTTATATAAGTTTAGACCTTGCTGAAGGATCAGTTGAAATGTACAGTCTTATTGAAACGCAAAAACTCGATGTCTCTCACCAAATTCCACTTGGAACAATTGATACGCAACATGGCAACCGAATGATTGTGATTGATACGCCACCCGTTGTTTCGGTGAATGCAATTGCCGACGAGCAAGCTTCATTTATTAAGAGTATTCAAACTGGTACTGCTGCTGCAGTTACAGCAAACGAAGGTGCCGAAGCCGTGCGTGTTGCAGAACTGATTGCTAAATGCCTATGAGAGTTTTATTACTCTTTACATTTTTCACCACGTTCCTTTTAATTCCAAGCCACTGTGCGAAGGCGCAAACCGAGGCCTCTGATTTTTCTCGAATAGGTCATGCTGCGTTTTTCACTGCGAACGTTACTGACTATCAATGCGTGGGAATTAATCCTGCAAATCTTGGGTTTGAACCTACAAAGGATATTTACCGTCTATCCACCCCGGTACTATGGGGTATAGAACGCAGCCGGCGTCCGTTGGCTTTTACCTTTGCCGAAGGCGGAGCTTCCATTCACAGCGACGCATTACCCAAGAGTGGGTTGGTGGATATGCTACTGCAAACCAATTCAATAAAATTCACAAATGCCGACAAAATAGAGGCCGCAAAAGCCTTTGCAGATAAGGGTATCCGATTTAGTTTTGATGTGATTACTGCAGCTGTGAGTTATCAAACTGATGACTTCGGCGGACTTGCACTTACCGTGCGCGAGCGAATTTCGGGATCGTTCAGGTTCAATGAAAGTGCATCAAATTTAGCGTTTCAAGGACGCCACTTCGATTATTTCGATTCACTAGCGTTAGATTGGAAAGGTGACACGGTCGGGTTTGCAACGCAACCGCAAAAATTTTCCGAGTTATTCGATGGAACCCGCCTTAGCATGTTATGGTTTCGCGAGGTTGGTTTATCGTACGGAGTCACCGTTATCGAGTCGGACGATTTTTCCATACAAGTTGGTGCAACCGGAAAATATCTGATGGGCTACGCCTATCTGGACGCATACACATCCGAAAAAGCACTCGTTGCAAAGTCTGCACTTTCGCCCGTATTCGGAATTAGCTACGGCACTGCAACCACTCCAAGTTTTATTCCCGGAACAGATTTTCAATCAGTCGGTTCGGGATTCGGATTTGATTTGGGTGTTACAGTTTCATTGGAAAATTGGGCATTCTCCGCCAGCGTGATTGATATGGGTGCAATTCATTGGACGGGAAATGTTTTTCTAGCCAAGGATACAATTCTCAACGGCTTATCATCTACCGGATTTGACAGTTACAACATTTTTGTTGAGGCCCCAAAAATTACTGGCGATGGAAATTATTTCAAGTGGGACGGATTACAAACTGCCACGAGTGAATTGCCAACACGCATCCGAATGGGCACCGCGTATAGATATTCCAGCAAATGGAAATTCGGAGCAGATGCCGTTATCCCGTTGAATTCGTCCTCCGGCGCATTGGGCCAAGCCATCGTTACAGCAGGCGCAGAGTACCGTCCGCTAAAGTGGCTAACCATTGGCTCCGGCATAGGTGGTGGCGGCAACATGGGCATGTTCATGCCACTCAGTATAGGCTTCTCAATTTTGGATGGCATCTGGGAAATGGGCATCTCCTCACGCGACATCCTCCTCTTCGTTACCGACACGCAACCCGTTCTCGGCTTCACCCTCGGCTTCATGCGATTCCGGTTTTAAAGCTGCCGGGGAACTTTGGCCGGGGAACTTTGGCCGGGGATG
>JABMNI010000022.1 GCA_013204605.1 Ignavibacteria bacterium | reverse complement strand
GAATACTAATGTGAAAATGTGGAAATGTGAGAATGGGGAATACTAATGTGAAAATGTGGAAATGTGAGAATGGGGAATACTAATGTGAAAATGTGGAAATGTGAGAATGACAATATGCAAACGCGAAAATGGGCAATTAGAAGAGCAAGCCGATGAATTTCTTGGCGGAGTTCGGACGCAGCACTAGCATTAGATAGGCCCAATTCTGTGTGGGGTTGGTTGCACCCATGGACTGTATGGCATCGAAGGTGCTGGTGCGAATAGTTGGCTGTAGCCGAATTGCACAGACACAGCATCGTGAAATACGTATCCCAACGTGACATCTATTTCGGTGCCGAGAGTTCTGTTTAGTGTTTCGCCGTTCACCACAAAATCGGCCGCGCTGCTATATGAGTGAATGTTGAGTGAGGAGAAGAATCGTTTGTTGTGGTCGTAACGTAAACGCAGAAAAACATCCAATAGTCCAACGGAGTTTTCATGCCGTCCACCAACATAGAACAAATCCATGTAGCCGTTGTGCATGTGGTTTGTACCGTACAATGGCGAGTACGAGCTATTCTTTGTTTGGTCGGTATTCGAGGTTCCACTCAGCAGCTCGAAGCCAGCCGTTGCCCTCATAGATTGGAGTTCTTCAGCATCGATCGAATACTCATGGCTTATTTGCGCTGAGGCATCGAATGCACTTACGGTTCTATTCGCAAGGTCGGAACCAAACTGATGGTAATAGAATCCGGAAAGTGTGAAGCCATCAAAGGAATACCTAATATCCGACAGACCCAATGTTTGCATGTAGCGAATGTCGTAATAGGTAATCAAGCCCGTTGAGTCCTTCACTATATTCTGCAACCCATTATTCCAAAACATCATACTCGCATTAAAGGACTTTGTGTTATGGTTCAACCACAGCATCTGCGCAGTCTTATACTGATTGTTCGATATAAAGGGGACTCCCCTAAACGGTTCATAATTCTGATTGAACCCACCTCCAAAGTGCAAGCTCGTGTTACCGGAATGCATCTTTACCAGCAAGAAATCATGCGAACGCGCTTGCAAAGCCCAGTCAACATTTCCCCAAAAACGTGAATTATCGTAGGTCAGTTCCTGTCGTCCAATCTTCACCTTCCACGTACTATCAATGTCCAATTCTCCCCACGCCTCGTGCACGGAAAATAGTGCATCATAAATATTTAGTTGCGATGTGTTACCCCACGTGCGGATGTCTTGAACACTCGCAAAAATGTTAAGGATATCTAACTTATAATCAGCTTCTAGGCGCAACCGCTGACTCACAAAGAACGTTGGGTCAGCGCCAAGCGAAAGCGGAACACCGTAACCATTTCGGAACTCAGCGCGCGTTACAAGTTGTCCGTTGATTGAAAACTGGGCGTGCATGGTACTCACGGCAAAAATGCAAGCGCATGCTATGTACGTTATTATAAGCGCGACTTTTTCAGAAAAATTTTTCATCGAATCTCCATGAACATTGTACAGCCACCTAAATCGCATCAGTGTCAATAACTGGCAATCTACAACCGCTCGAACCTAGACTGAAAATATCTTAAATATTTCGGTTCGTAAACCATGTTGAGTCCGGTGATTTTTTTTCTCTTTTCGTACACCGTTGCAGCCGATTCTGCAACTACATCCATATGTGCTTGAGTGTATACTCTTCGCGGAATAGTAAAGCGAACGAGTTCAAGTTTTGGATTGTAATTTTTACCGTTGGGCCGTCGGCCGGCCGATACAATTCCCCGCTCCATGGTTCTCACGCCCGAGTCGAGGTAGATTTCAGCAGCAAGCACTTGCGCCGGAAAATTCTCTTGTTGCACGTGCGGCAAAAATGCCTTAGCATCAACAAAGACGCCGTGGCCGCCAATAGGCAACACAATAGGCACTCCGTATTCCTGCATTTTTGTTCCCAGGTACTCCACCTGTCCAACGCGAGCTGCCTGATGCGCATCGTTCACGCTTTCTCCGATGCCGATAGCCATGGCCTCCATGTCGCGGCCCGCCAATCCGCCATACGTGTGGAGTCCTTCGTACACCACCACCAAATTCCTCGCCTCCTCAAAAACATCCCACTCATTGGTAGCCAGAAAGCCCCCTATATTCACGAGAGCATCTTTTTTAGCGCTCATGGTGGCACCATCTGTTAGAGAGCAAATTTCTTTCACAATTTGAGCGATGGTTTTGTTACTGTATCCACGTTCACGTTGTTGAATGAAGTACGCGTTTTCGGCAACACGCGTCATGTCGTGAATGATGCGTATTCCATGCCTCGAAGTAACAGCCCGGAGGTCCTTCAAATTGGCAATGCTAATCGGCTGACCTCCCGCCATGTTCACGTTAGTGGCAATGCATACGTATGGTATGCGTTTCGCGCCATACGTTTTTACGACGGATTCGAGTTTATCAAGATCAACATTTCCTTTAAACGGATGCAAGCTTTGGGGATCATGCGCTTCGTCGATAATCACATCCACAAACTTTCCGCCGGCTAACTCCTGATGCAGTCGCGTAGTTGTGAAGTACATATTACCCGGAATAATATCGCCCTTCTTAATCAGAATTTGCGACAGTATATTTTCGGCACCTCTACCTTGGTGTGTTGGAATGATGTATTTGTAACCGTAATATTTATGTATGGCATCTTCAAGATGATAGTAGTTCATGCTACCGGCATACGCCTCATCGCCCATCATCATGCCTGCCCATTGTTCGCTACTCATTGCACTGGTACCGCTATCGGTTAACAAGTCGATGTACACATCTTGCGATTTCAACAAAAACGTGTTGTAGCCCGCCGCGCGAATTGCCTTGAGACGCTGCGCACGCGTTGTCATACGCAGCAACTCCACCATTTTCATTCTGTATGGTTCTGCCCATGATCTGCGAATTATTTTTTTACTCATACTGTATAAACCTCTTCCTCATCATTATTTTATGCTGCCCTATTAATTTTATGCTGCGTGATTATTCTCGCCACACATAATGTATTTACCTGGGCTAACTGTTTCAAGCCAACCATTGTTTTACTTCTCATTTGATCAGGTTGCTCACTAATCACTTTCAATCACTTCCGTAGTACTTTGATCCGCACTGCAGTTTTTTTCACACCGACATGCGAATCATTCGCTGCAACGGAATAATTGCCCGACGCATAATCGATTCGGAAATCTCAACTTCAGGCGCGCGGTTCAGCATACAGTCATACAATTTCTGCAACGTGTTTACCTTCATGTAATCGCACACACTACAAGCACACTCGTTGTCCTCCGCTGCCGGTGCAGGGATGAAAATCTTGTCGGGAGACCGCAACCGCATTTGCTTAAGCACTCCCTCTTCAGTTGCTATGATAAATATTTTGAAAGGGGCTTTCTGGACGTACTCCGTCATTGCGGTTGCAGAACCTATAAAGTCAGCCTGGTCCAACATGTACGATTCACACTCGGGATGTGCCACCAATTTTGCATCAGGATATCTGTTGCGAAGTGCGTAAAGTTTTTCAGCTGAGAATGCGGTGTGAACTACGCATTCGCCTTCCCACAACGTAATTTTTCGACCCGTTCGTTTGCGCAGATACTCACCAAGGTGTTTGTCCGGTGCAAAAAGAATTGGAACGTCGGTTGGAATTGAACGCACAATTTTTTCAGCGTTCGAAGAAGTGCAAATGATGTCGCTAAGCGCCTTTACTTCGGCCGAGCTGTTAATGTAGGTGATGGCAACGTGATCATGTAAGGTGGCTCGGAACTGCGCGTACTCCTCTGCCGGACACGATTCCGAAAGCGAGCAGCCTGCCTGCATATCAGGCAGAAGCACCGTCGTACTCGGATTCAGAATCTTCGCTGTTTCCGCCATGAACTTAACACCAGCAAACACAATTATTTCTGCGTCAGTTTCTTGTGCCGTAAGTGCAAGTCCATAACTGTCGCCAACAAAATCGGCTACATCCTGAATGTCCGATTCTTGATAATAATGCGCCAATATTGTAGCGTTAAGCTGCCTCTTAATCTTTCTAATATCCTCTTTCAGTTTTGCTACAGAACACTGACTTGTGGCTACGTGCGATGCATTTGAATTCATTTGGTCACTCAATCGGTTCTTCATTAATTCGCAATTCGCAATTCATAATTGACTAGTAGTAAACCTATAGATCTTTTGCACGAAATACCATGATACGATAGACTCAACAATGTGAGATTCCTCACACTTTCTTACACAGTCTTAGCTGTAGTTTGCTTTGTTATTTTCATTCCAGTTAGGAACATGTTTTGAAATTGCCTTTGATAATTCAAGGAGGAATGGGAGTTGGTGTTTCGGATTGGAGACTTGCACGAGCGGTTTCGCTCGAGGGCGAACTAGGTGTAGTGTCGGGCACGGGCTTGAACTCCATGCTGGTGCGCCGGTTGCAGCTTGCCGACCCTGGAGGCCACATGCGCAGGGCGTTGGCGAATTTCTTCGACCAGTCAATTGCAAAGAAGATTCTCGATACATTCTTCGTCGAAGAGGACGAAATTGAAAACCGACACTTTAAGCGGACTGCATTACCTGCAATCAAATTGCCGGTATCGGTGCAGCGTATTTATGTTGTAGCGGGCTTTGTGGAAGTGTGGTTAGCAAAAGAAGGACACAGCGGAAGCGTGGGAATTAATTTTCTGGAAAAACTGCAGACGTCAAATCTGCCCACGCTATACGGTGCTATGTTGGCCGGTGTTGATGTTGTGTTAATGGGTGCGGGTTTGCCCAAGGAAATTCCGGGGGTACTAGACAAGTTTGCGCGACACGAAGACGCATCAATTTCTGTAAACGTAATTGGTTGTTCAGATGCGTCGAAATACAAAACAACATTTAGCCCCCTAGCAATTTCTGCCCACGTAAAAACGCAGCCGATGTTTCGTCCAAAGTTTTTTCCCATCGTCGCATCGAGCACACTCGCGCACCACCTCATGCACAAATCCACGGGCACGGTTGAGGGCTTCATTGTGGAGGGCATGCAGGCTGGCGGACATAACGCGCCACCGCGTGGACCGATGAAGTTGAGTGAAAGGGGCGAACCAGTTTACGGGGAACGCGATGCCGCAAACATCAAGGAGATTCGCGAGCTGGGTTTGCCGTTTTGGTTGGCGGGATCGTTTGGATCGGCCGAGCGGTTAGTGGAGGCGTTGGAGTTGGGCGCGAACGGAATTCAGGTTGGAACTGCGTTTGCGTTTTGTGATGAATCGGGTTTGGCAAAGCACCTGCGCGACGAGGTAATTCAACATTGGATTACGAATAGCGGCATCGACGGTGAACCCGTTTTTACGGACCTGCAAGCATCTCCCACTGGTTTTCCGTTTAAGGTTGTCAAACTGCCGGGCACACTTTCTGAAAAGGAAATCTACGATCAGCGTCCACGCAAATGCGACCTCGGTTATCTGCGTCAGATGGTGGTTTTGGAAGATGAATCTATTGCATATCGGTGTCCGGCCGAGCCGGTCGAAGACTTCGTCAAGAAAGGCGGCAAGTCCGAAGAAACGCTCGACAGGAAGTGTCTGTGCAACGCCTTGATGGCCAACATCGGTCTCGCCCAAACGCAAGAAGACGGTTACCACGAGCTGCCGTTACTCACCGCCGGAGACGACCTGATTAACCTGGGACAGTTTTTGCAACCTGGAAGGCAGACGTACGCTGCAGCCGAAGTGCTGGCGACTCTGAAGGCGAAAGCTGAAGGCGAAAGCTGAAGGCGAAAGCTGAAGGCGAAAGCTGAAGGCGAAAGATGAAGGCGAAAGCTGAAGGCGAAAGCTGAAGGCGAAAGCT